>NZ_JBAFVB010000003.1:0-488406 GCF_043193975.1 Xanthobacter versatilis
TATGAGCCAAGAGGGGGGTCAAAATTACACGCCGATCCCCCTTACAACGGGGGCAATCTTCCATGCCGAAACACAGCCGATGGGATCGACGACTGCGCCGCAAAGGATGTGGGCGCCGACTTCCGAGCCCTTCTCCACCACCACGTCATAATCCATGCCCTCGCGCTCAGGCAGTCCGGCCTCCGTACTCATATCAATTTCCCAGAGTGATCATCGAACGCCCCACTGACTTTGTTCCCGTGGACCGCGTGGGCGCCTAAACCCGCCGCGCTCTTACACCCAAGGAGAAGCTTCAACCTATCCCGACGAGGCCGCCGGCGAGGGTCACCCGCCGCTGGTGATAGGCGGTGTCGCCGAACATCAGCTCGATTATGGCGAGGCGGCGGAAGTGATGCGCGCCGATATATTCCATGGTCATGCCGATGCCGCCGTGCAACTGCACCGCCGTCTGGCCCACGAAGCGGGCGGCGCGGTTGATCTGCACCTTCGCGGCGGAGAGGGCGACGGCGCGCTCGGCCGCGTCCTCCGCCTCCACCATCATGGCGGCATAGAGCACCATGGAGCGAGCCTGCTCCAGCGCGACGAACATGTCCACCGCCTGGTGCTGCAGCGCCTGGAACGAGCCGATGGCGACGCCGAACTGCTTGCGCGTCTTCAGATACTCCACGGTGAGCTCGTGCAGCGCCTCCATCAGGCCCACCGCCTCGGCGCACAGGGCGGCGATGGCGCCCTCCACCACCCGCTCGACGATGGCGAGCCCCTCGCCGACGGGACCCAGCACTGCATCGGTGGGGACGAACACGTCGGAGAGGATCACGTCCGCCGCGCGCCCGCCGTCCTGGGTGGGATAGGCGATGAGGCTGACGCCCGCCGCATCCACTGGCACCAGGAACAGGGTGATGCCGGCCGCGTCGCGCCGGTCGCCGGCGGTGCGGGCGCTGACCACGAGGGTCGCGGCGGCATCGGCGTTCAGCACCACGCTCTTGCGGCCATCAAGGCGGAAGCCGCCCTCCACGGCGCGGGCGGTGGTGGCGACATCGTTGAGGTCATAGCGCGCTTGCGCCTCGGAATGGGCGAAGGCGAGGCCGGCGGTGCCGTCCATCAGGCCGGGCAGCAGCGCGGCGCGCTGGGCCGGGCTGCCGGCGAGGCGAAGGGTGCCGCCGCCGAGGATGACGCTGGCGAGATAGGGCTCGGGCGCGAGCGCGCGGCCGAGCGCCTCCATCACCACCAGCGTTTCCACCGGACCGCCGCCGAAGCCGCCGTCCTCTTCCGCGAACGGCAGGCCGAGGAGGCCCAGCTCCGCCAGCTCCGCCCACCGCGTCTTCGGAAAGCCGAGGGGCTCGGCGCGGGCGGCGGCCAATTCCTCGATGCCGGGATAGGTGTCGGCCGCCCAGCGCTGGACGGTATCCTTGAGGAGCGATTGCTCGTCGGTCAGGTCGAAATCCATGGAGCCCTCCTCACAGGCCGAGGATCGCCTTGGCGATCACATTGTGCTGGATCTCGTTGGATCCGCCGTAGATGGACACCTTGCGGTGGTTGAAATAGACCGGCGCAGCCGCGTCGGCCCAGGCGAACAGGGCTTCGGCATCATTGTTGCCGGCGCCGTCGCGCAGGGCGGGCAGGGCCTGCGGGCCGGCCAGCTCCAGCAAGAGCTCGGTGGTGGCCTGCTGCAGCTCGGAGCCCTTGATCTTCAGGATGGAGGAAGCGGGATCGGGCTTGGTGGGATCGCGCGTCGCCTGCGCCGCCACCACGCGCATCTGGGTGATCTCCAGCGCCTTCAGCTCGATCTCCACGCTCGCGAGGCGGTAGCGGAAATTGAGGTCGTCCCACATGGTGCCGGCGCCGGCCGGGGTGGTGCGGGCGAGGCGCTTGATGCGGGCGATGCGCTCCTTGGACATGCCGATGCGGGCGATGCCGGTGCGCTCGTTGGCGAGCAGGAACTTGGCATAGTCCCAGCCCTTGTTCTCCTCGCCCACGAGGTTCTCCACCGGTACCTTCACTGCGTCGAGGAACACCTCGTTCACCTCGTGCCGGCCGTCGATGGTGATGATAGGCCGCACGGTGACGCCTGGGCTCTTCATGTCGATGAGGATGAAGGAGATGCCGGCCTGCTTCTTGGCCGCGGGGTCGGTGCGGACGAGGCAGAACATCCAGTCGGCATACTGGCCGAGCGTGGTCCAGGTCTTCTGCCCGTCGACGATGTAATGGTCGCCGTCCTTGACCGCGCGGGTCTTCAGCGAGGCGAGATCGGAGCCGGCGCCGGGCTCGGAGAAGCCCTGGCACCACCAGTCCTCCAGGCTCTTGATGCGCGGCAGGAAGCGGCGCTTCTGCTCCTCGCTGCCGAAGGTGGCGATCACCGGGCCCACCATGAAGCAGTTGAACTGCAGCGGAAGCGGCACCGCCGCCTGCATCAGCTCTTCCATGAAGATGTAGCGCTGAACCGCGCTCCACGGCTGGCCGCCATGCTCCGCCGGCCAGTGGGGCACGGCCCAGCCCTTGTCGTTCAGGAGGCGCTGGGAGGTCACGTAGTCCTCGCGCGCCAGCTTGCGGCCCTCGGACACCTTGGTGCGGATCTCGGCCGGGATGGCGGTGCGGAAGAAGCTGCGGACCTCCTCGCGGAAGGCCATTTCTTCGGGGGTGAAGCGCAGGTCCATGGATCAGGCCTCCGGATTGATTTCGATGAGGCCCGCGGCACCCATGCCGCCGGCGATGCACATGGTGACGACCGCATAGCGCACGCCGCGCCGGCGCCCTTCGAGCACCGCGTGGCCCACGAGGCGCGCCCCGCTCATGCCGAACGGATGGCCCACCGAGATGGCGCCGCCGTTGACGTTGCAGATCTCGGGGTCGATGCCGAGCGTGTCGCGGCAGTAGACGGACTGGGAGGCGAACGCCTCGTTCAGCTCCCACAGGCCGATGTCGGACACCTTGAGGCCGTTGCGCTCCAGGAGGCGCGGCACAGCGAAGACTGGGCCGATGCCCATCTCGTCCGGCTCGCAGCCGGCGGTGGCATAGCCGCGGAAGATGCCGAGCACATCGGCCCCCCGCCGCGCCGCCTCGGTGGACGACATGAGCACGGTGGCGGAGGCGCCGTCCGAGAGCTGCGAGGCGTTGCCGGCGGTGACGAACTGGTCGTCGCCGCGTACCGGCTTCAGCTTGGCGAGGCCCTCCAGCGTGGTGTCGGCGCGGTTGCCCTCGTCGCGGGAAAGGGTGACGCTCTCGTGCCGGGTCTCGCCGGTCTCCTTGTCCGTCACCGCCTTCTCGGCGGTGATGGGCACGATCTCGGTGTCGAACAGGCCGGCTTGCTGGGCGCGGGCGGTGCGCTGCTGGCTTTCGAGCGAGAAGGCGTCCTGCGCCTCCCGGGTGACGCCGTAGCGCCGGGCGACGTTGTCCCCGGTCTCGATCATGGTGACGTAGATGTCCGGCCTGTGCGCCATCAGCCAGTCGTTGCGGAACAGCTCGCGGTTCACCGGCTGCACCAGCGAGATGGATTCCACCCCGCCGGCCACCGCAACCGGCACGCCGTCGAACGCGATGCGCCGCGCCGCATGGGCCACCGCCTCCAGCCCCGAGGCGCAGAAGCGGCTGACGGTGACGCCGGTCGCGGTCACCGGAATGCCGGCCACCAGCGCGCCGTGGCGGGCGACGTTGCCGCCCGTGGCGCCTTCCGGATAGCCGCAGCCCATCACCACCTCCTCCACCTCGGCGGGGTCCACCTTGCCGCGGGCGAGGGCGTGGCGGATCGCGTGGGCGGCCATGTCGGCGCCCTTGGTGATATTGAGCGCGCCGCGCTGCGCCTTGCCGATGGGCGTGCGCGCGGTGGAGACGATGACGGCATCGACCATGGGTCTTCCTCGTTCCGATCTTCAGTGTGTTTCAGGGGCTTCGCCAGCGGCAGCGGCGACTTCCGCCATCAGCACCTTGGGCAGCAGCTTGCCGACCGGGCTGCGCGGCAGCTCATCGCGGAATTCCAGCGCGCGGGGCATCTCGTGGCGGCCGAGGCGGTCGGCGAGGAAGTCGGTGAGCGCATCGAGGGTGAAGGGCTCGGCCACGGCCTTCAGCTTCACGTAGGCCTTGGCGGACTGGCCGCGATAGGCATCGGGTACGCCGATGACGATCACTTCCTCCACCGCCGGATGCTCGTAGATGGCGCTCTCCACCGTCGCCGGGTAGACGTTGAAGCCCGACGAGATGATCATGTTCTTGCGGCGGTCAACGATCTCGAACAGCCCGCTCTCGTCCATGCGGCCCATGTCGCCGGTGAGGAACCAGCCGTCGTGGAAGGCGGCGGCGGTGCCGGCCTCGTCGCCCAGATAGCCCTTGAACACGTTGGGGCCGCGGATGGCGATCTCGCCCACCTCGCCGGGGGGCAGCGCCGTGCCGGGCGCGTCCATGGCGACGATCCGCAGGGCAAGGCCCGGCAGCGGAATGCCGATGAGGCCGAGCCGGCGCGGCACCTGGAACGGCACGCGCGAGCCGGCGGGGCCGGTTTCGGTCATGCCCCAGCCGTTGTTGAGCTGGGTGCCGATGATGGCCTCGATGCGCGCCTGCACCTCGAACGGCAGCGGCGCGCCGCCGGAGACGCAGGACTTCAGCGGGGAGAAGTCCACCGCCTCCACCCCCGGCCGGTTGAGCAGCGCCACCCACATGGTGGGCACGCCGGAGAACTGGCTGGCCTTCAGCTCGGTCACGTCGCAGATCAGCCGTTCCACGTCGAAGCGCTGGCGCAGCAGGATCTCGTTGCCGTCGCGCACATGGCGCAGCAGCACGGTGGTGAGCGCATAGATGTGGAACAGCGGCAGCACCGCCACCACCTTCTCGGTGCCGGCCACCAGCGGGCGGCCGCCGTCGCGCCACAGGCGATACATGCTCACCGCCGAGGTGAGGTTGCCGTGGCTGAGCATGGCGGCCTTGGGCAGGCCGGTGGTGCCGCCGGTGAACTGCAGCACGGCGATATCGTCCACCGACGGCATCGGCGCGTGGAGCGGGGCATCGCTGAACAGCGCGGCGAGGGAGCGCACACCGGGTCGCGCGGGCAGGGGGAGGGGCTCGGTTTCACCGGCGCCCCACATGGCGTCGTCGCCCACCAGCACCTCGTCCACGACGCCGGTGTCCAGCATCTCCAGCGCGCCCGGCAAGAAGCCGGGCAGGTTGGTCGTGATGATGCGGCTTGCGCCGGTGGCCTTCAGCTTGTGGATGATCTCGCGGCGGGCATCGAGCGCGCTGATGTGCACCACCCGCGCCCCGAGCCGCGTCAGCGCGAAGAAGGCGATGGGGTGCCAGGGCGTGTTGGGCAGCAGCAAGGCGATATTGTCGCCGCGCCGCACCCCGTCCTGCGCCAGCCCGCTGGCGAGGCGCTCCACATCGCGCCGGAGCGTGTCATAGCTGATCTTGGCATCGCGGAAATCGAACGCCGGCCGCTCGCCGCCTGCCGCGACACCAGCGGCGAGCAGATCCGGAAGGGTGGTGATCTCCAGCGGCGCGGACCAGTCGCACACGTTCGGAAAATGCGCCTGCCAGGGCGGCACTTCGCCACCCAGCACGGGAGACGGCGCAGGGGAGTGGCCTTGCACCATCACGCCGCCTCCGCTGCCGCGAACGTGCCGGACCCGGCTGCGAGGCGCTTCATCAGCGCCGCCGGATTCAGGCTGTCGTCACCGGTCTCGGCGGCCATCTCCTCGAGGCCGGCCACGATGCGGGCAAGGCCCACGCCCTCGGCCCAGTGCATGGGGCCGCCGGTGAAGGACGGCCAGTTGTAGCCGTTGAGCCAGATGATATCGATGTCGCCGGAGCGGGCGGCGATGCCCTCCTCCAGGATCTTCGCGCCCTCGTTCACCATCGGGTAGAACAGGCGCGCCTGGATCTCCTCGGTGGTGAAGCTGCGGCGGGCGATGCCGTGCTCGGCGGAGAGCGCGGCAATCAGCGCCTCGGTCTGCGGATCGCGCGCGCCCGCGCGGGCGCCCTCGGGATAGAGATAGAAGCCGCGCCCGGTCTTCTGGCCGAACCGGCCCTGCTCGGCCAGCGCGTCCGCCACCGGGGCCTTCACCGCCTTGTCGCCGGCCGCCTTGCGGGCGCGCCAGCCGATGTCGATGCCGGCGAGATCCGCCATGGCGAACGGACCCATGCGGAAGCCGAAATCGGTCAGAGCCGCATCCACCTCGTGGGGCAGGGCGCCGGCGAGGAGCAGGCGCTCGGCCGCCTCGGTGCGGCGGGCCAGAATGCGGTTGCCGACGAAGCCGTAGCACACGCCCACCACCACCGGCAGTTTGCCGAGCTTGCTGCCGAGATCGAGGCCGGTCACCAGCACGTCGGGCGCCGTCTTTTCCCCGCGCACCACCTCGAGCAGGCGCATCACGTTGGCGGGGCTGAAGAAATGCAGGCCCACCACATCCTGCGGCCGGCCGGTGGTAGCGGCGATGGCGTCCACGTCGAGGTAGGAGGTGTTGGTGGCGAGGATGGTGCCGGGCTTCGTCACCCGATCGAGCGTGCGGAAGATCTCGGCCTTCACGCCCATGTCCTCGAACGCGGCTTCCACGACGATGTCGGCATCGGCCGCCGCCTCGAGGCCCACCTTGGGAGTGATGAGAGCCATGCGCGCATCCATCGCCTCCTGCGAGAGCGAGCCGCGCTTCACCGAGGTGGCGTAATTGGCGCGGATGCGCTCCATGCCCACGTCGAGCGCCTCGGCCTTCACCTCGGTGAGGGTGACGGGGATGCCGGCCTGCGCGAAGCACATGGCGATGCCGCCACCCATTGTGCCGGCGCCGATGACCGCCGCAGCGCCGATCGGCCGGGCCTTCACCTCCTTGCCGATACCGGGGATGCGCGTGGCCTCCCGCTCGGCGAAGAAGACGTGGCGTAGGGCCTTGGAGCTCGGGTCGGCCACCAGCGCTTTGAAATGCGCCCGCTCGGCGGCGAGGGCCTCGGCGAACGTGCGCTCGAAGACGCCACGCACCGCATCGATCAGCGCCGGCACGTTGGGGATGCGGGCGGAGCGCTTCTGCGCCTCGGCTGCTGCGGCCTCGAATGCGGCGCGGTCCTCGGTGGTCAGCTTGTCGGCCTGCTCCCGTGCCCGGGGCCATGTGCCCGCTGCCGCGAGAGCGAGCGCGCGATCGGCGGCGGCGGCCACGAGGTCACCGTCTGCGATGGCATCGGCAAGGCCGAGGCTGAGCGCCTTCTGCGTCGTCACGGGATCGCCCGAAACCATCATGGCGAAGGCCGGCGCGGCGCCGATGAGGCGCGGCAGCCGCTGGGTTCCGCCGGCGCCGGGAATGATGCCGAGCTTGATCTCGGGCAGGCCGAGCCACGCGCCGGGCGCCACCACCCGCGCATGGCAGGCGAGGGCGAGCTCCAGCCCGCCGCCGAGCGCCATGCCGTTCACGGCGGCGACCACCGGCTTGGGGCTGTCCTCGATAGCGGCCAGTACCTCGGGCAGGGCGGGGGGGGCGGGCGGCTTGCCGAACTCGGAGATATCGGCCCCGGCCACGAACATCTTGCCTGCGGCGGTGAGCACGATGGCCTTCACGGCGGGATCTGCCACGGTCGCGGCGACGCCCTCGGCGATGGCTCTCCGAACGGCGGCACCGAGCGCGTTGACGGGCGGATTGTCGATGGCGAGGACGGCGACGCCGTTCGAGACCTCGGTGCGGACCGGAGCCATGTTGTCTCCCTTGCGTTCTGCAATGCAGAATTAACGCCTGCAATTCGAGGAAGACGTGCCTTGCTCATCGTGGATTGTCAAGCGAATGTGCTTTGCGGCGAACGGTATTTTGGTAAGGTGATATGGCAAAATGTTCCATTATGCAGAATAGGCGACTGCATAATTGACATGCGGCCGCTGGGCATGGCATTCATTCCCGAGCCCCGGGCGCTGGTCGCGTGACGGGGTCAGAACGCGGAGAAGCCGCGCGGAAGGGGAGGTCTTTGCCGTCCGGGCTCGGCCCGGCTGCGGGAGGCGCCACATGTCTCGCGCAGGCCGTTCCCGCCAGATCACCGCAGCGGCGGTCGCGTGACGGCCGGCCCCGGCCGGTCCGCAAGCCGGCACGCCTGCGCCCGACCGGATGGCCGCGCCGATGGGATCGGCCGCCCGGCGTAAGAAACGCTCAGGGAGGACATACATGGTCGGCAGGACAATCGTGTCGGTGGCGCTGGCGTTCGGCCTCGCCATGGCAGGCGCCGCCGCCGGGGCACAGGACGCGCCGAAGACCTTCACCATCGGCGCGCATATGCCGCTCACCGGCTCGCTCGCCCGCTCCGGCCAGGCCTTCACCGAAGGCATGCAGGTGGCGGTGAAAATGTGCAACGCCGCCTCACCGAAGTTCCAGGTGAAGGTGGATCTCATCGACGACGAGAGCACCCCAGCCAAGGCGGTCTCTGCGGTGGAGAAGCTCGCCTCCGACGGCGCTGTGGCAATCATCGGCGGCTACGGCTCGAACATCATCGGCCCGGCGTCCGATGCCTCCGACAAGCTCGGCAAGGTGTACATCACCGCCGGCGCGGTCTCCGACGAGCTGACCAAGCGCGGGCTAAAGACCTTCTTCCGCATCAACAACAATGCCGGCTACCAGCGCGGCATCGCCACCCTCATCGGCGACCTGAAGCCGGCGAAGGTGTCCATCATCGCCTCCACCAAGGAAGCGCCCGCGCTGCTCGCCGAGGGGCTGGAGAAGGACCTCGCCGCCAAGGGCATCGCGGTGACGGTGCACAAGTTCGATCCGGCGATCACGGATTTCAAGCCGATCATCAACAAGATCAAGTTGCAGGACAAGCCGGACATCATCATGATGTCGGCCTACGAGAACGACTATGTGGGCATCATCCGCGCCGCCAAGGTGCTGAAGCCCAACGTGAAGCTGATCGTCGGCACCTGGTCCCTCGCCACTCCGAAGATGTACACCGAGTTCCCCGACCTGATGAACAACGTGGTCGGCACCTCCTTCCTGCCGTTCCCGGTGGAAGTGAAGGACGAGGAGGGGCGTAAGTTCTCCGAGATTTACAAGCAGTCGTACAATAAAGAGATCGAGTATCTCTCCACCCTGAGCTTCGTGGAGACCATGGCGCTGTGCGAGGCCATCGTCCGCTCGGCCGAGGCGGGGACGCTTGAGAAGGGCGGGCTCGCCGCCGAGATGCGCAAGACCGACCGCAACAGCCTGCTCGGCCGCATCCAGTTCGACGAGACCGGCGACAACCCCAACTTCGCGCTCTCCATGGGCCAGCACCGCGACGGCAAGATCGTGCTGGTGTCGCCGAAGTCGGCCGCCACCGGCGAGATCGCCTATCCCGCCCTGCCGTGGTGAGGCGGGGCTGATGCGAGCGGCCCGAGGGCGCACTCGTGCCTGCGGGCCGCATCCTTCCGGTTCCCTGAACCCGACCGCCTTGCCCCATCCGAGGTGACATGACCGAACTCATCCTGCAGGCGCTGTTCTCCGGCGTGCTCATCGGCAGCGTTTATGCGCTGGTGGCCCTCGGCCTCGCCCTCGCTTTCGGCGCCATGCGCATCATCAACCTCGCCCATGGCGAGCTGGTGCTGCTCGCCGCCTACATGGCCTATCTGGTGGAATCGCGGACGGGGCTCGATCCCTATTTCGCCATCCCGCTCGCGCTGGTGGTGGTGGCGGCGGCGAGCTTCGTGCTGTTCCTGCTGGTGGACCGCATCAAGGACCACCGCGAGTTGAACTCGCTCATCCTCACCTTCGCCATCGGCATCATCCTCACCAACGCCATCCTGCTGGTGTTCGCCAGCGACGTGCGCACCACCGCGTCGCCCTTCCTGCAGGATGCGGTGTCGCTGGGCGACCTGTTCGCCATGCGCAGCGAGATCATCGCCTTCGTGCTCTCGCTGGTGCTGATGGGCGCGCTGTGGTGGTGGCTGAAGTCCAGCTGGTACGGCCGCGCGGTGCGCGCCGTCTCCTCCAATCGCGGCGCGGCCAAGCTCATGGGCATCAACCCCACCCGCATCGAGACGGTGTCGTTCCTGGTGGCTGGGGCGCTCGCTTCGTTCGCCGGCGTGGCGCTCTACACCATGAGCGTGGTGCAGCCGGCAACCGGGCATGCGCTGACAGTGAAGGCCTTCATAATCACCGTGCTGGCGGGCGTCGGCTCCATTCCGGGCGTGTTCCTGGGCGCGGTGCTGCTCGGCGTCACCGAGGCGCTGACCGTGACGCTCGCCTCGTCCGCCCTGCAGGAGCTCGCCGGCATGGTGCTGTTCCTGCTCGTCCTGTTCCTGATGCCGAACGGCCTGTTCGGCGCGCGCGCCCGTCGCGGCTGAAAGGCGAAGCCATGCCGGTCACTTCCAACGCAGCCGCGCAGGCGGCGCCCGCAGCCGTATCGCAGCGGGGTCGCGGCGCGCTCATCGGCGCGGGCGTCCTCGCGCTGGCGCTGCTGCCGCTGGTGGCGGGCGCCAGCCCCTACATGCTGGGCCTGCTGATTTCGGCGCTGATCCTCTCCGGCCTTGCCCTGTCGTGGGCGCTGCTGGGCAATCTCGGCGGCATGGTGTCGTTCGGCCACGCCGCCTTCTTCGGGGTGGGCGCCTATGGCTCGGCGCTGCTGGCGGGAAAGCTCGGCATGCCGGTGCTCCTCGCCATCCCGCTGGGCGGCCTCATCGCCACGGTGTTCTCGCTGGCCATGCTGCCGGCGCTGCGGCTCTCCGGGCCGTACTTCGCCCTCGCCATCCTCGCCTACGCACAGATCTTCCGTATCCTCGCCACCGAGCTCGACTGGCTCACCGGCGGCGCGGCGGGCCTGCAGCGTTATCCGGGCCTGCCCACCGTGCTCGGCTTCAATCTCGCGGACCGGGCGGGCAGCTATGTGCTGGTGCTCGCCTGCGTGGTGGTGTTCGCGCTGGTCTACATGGCGCTCCGGCGCAGCCATGTGGGCACCGCTTTGCGCGCCATCGCCGACAGCGAGGACGCCACCCGCGTGGTGGGCGTCAACGCCACCGTGCTGAAGACCTGGATGCTGCTGCTCTCCGCCTTCATCGCCGGGGTGTTCGGCGCGCTCAACGCCCACATCATCGGCTTCCTGGAGCCGGATTACGCCTTCTCGGGCATCTGGAGCGTCATGCCCATCATCGCCGCGGTGTTCGGCGGCTACCGCAGCGTGCTGGGGCCCATCTTCGGCGCGGTGGTGATCTATCTGTTCGACCAGGTGATCGCGAAAAGCCTGATCCCGGTGGGCCACCAGATCCTGCTCGGCATCGTGCTCGCCATCATGGTGCTGCTGGCGCCCAACGGGCTGTCCGGCCTCGTCGCCCGCTTCCTGCCGCGCCTCGCCGGCCGCAGCCTCTCGAACGCGGAGAAGGGCCATGCTTGAGCTCGACGCCGTTACCGTCCGCTTCGGCGGCCTCACCGCATTGTCCGGCATCTCGTTCCGGATCGCGCAGGGCGAGATCCTCGGCCTCGTGGGACCGAACGGGGCGGGCAAGACAACCCTGTTCAACTCTATCTCCGGCCTCGTGAAGGCGCGCGGGCGCATCAGCTTCAACGGGCGGGAAGTCACAGGCCTGCCGCTGCACAAAAGGGCGCGGGCGGGCATCGGACGCACCTTCCAGATCCCCCAGCCCATGCACCATCTCACCGTGCGGGAGAATTTGGCGGTGGCGCAGGTGTTCGGCGCCGGGCGGTACGACGAGAAGCGGATCGACGAGATCCTCTCGGTGATGGAGCTGTCCCACAAGGCCGATGCCGACGCCGCCACAGCCCTGGCGCTGCAGGAGCTGAAGCGGCTGGAGATCGCCAAGGCGCTCGCCACCGAGCCGAAGCTGCTGCTGCTGGACGAGGTGCTGGCCGGCCTAGAGAGCAACGCGAAGCGCTCCTTCATGCTGAAGCTGAAGGAGCTGCACGCGCTGTTCGGCCTCACCGTCGTCATCGTCGAGCACGACATCGAGACCATCTCGGGCCTGTGCACGCGGGCGGTGGTGCTCAACTTCGGCCAGCTCCTCGCCGACGGAACGCCGGCCGAAGTGTTCAGCAATCCGGCCGTGGTGGAGAGCTACACGGGGAACGCCCATGCTTGAGACGCGCAACCTTTCCTCCGGCTACGGCGCCATCACTGTGCTGTGGGACGTGAACCTCACGTTCCGCGCCGGCGCGCTCACCGCCATCGTGGGCCCCAACGGCGCCGGCAAGACCACGCTGCTGCGCACCCTCACCGGGCTTCTGCCCTACAGCGGCGAGATCCTGATGGATGGCGCGCCGTTGAAGGGGAAGACCTGGGACCTCGCCGCTCAGGGGCTGGTGATGGTGCCGGAAGGGCGCCTCGTGTTCCGCGACATGTCGGTGGAGGAGAACCTCTGCCTCGGCGCCTATCCCGAGCGCTGCCGGGGCGATCTTTCCGCCAACCTGGAGCGCATGTACGCCTTCTTCCCGCGTCTGAAGGAGCGCCGGCACCAGCTCGCCGGCTCGCTCTCCGGCGGCGAGGCGCAGATGGTCGCCATGGGCCGGGGGTTGATGGCGCAGCCCCGCATCCTGCTCATCGACGAGCCGTCGCTGGGCCTCGCCCCGGTGATCGTCAACGAGGTGTTCGACATCATCCGCCGGCTGAAGGGCGAGGGCACCACCATCGTCCTCATCGAGCAGAACACCCGCATCGCCCTCTCGGTGGCGGACGACGTGTACCTCATGCGCTCGGGCAAGGTGATCCTGTCCGAGAAAGCGCAGGGCCTCGATCTCGACCACCTGCATGATCTCTATTTCGCCCGCGAGGGCGCGAAGGAAGGAGCCGGACGATGACCGCGCCGTCAGACCGTCTTCCGGCCGCCTTCCGCGGCACGCTCGCGCTGCCGGTGATCGCTTCGCCCATGTTCATCCTGTCGGGGCCGGAGCTGGTCATCGCCGAATGCCTCGCCGGCGTGGTGGGCGCCTTCCCGGCGCTGAACGCCCGCGCGCCGGACACGCTCGACGGCTGGCTCACCCGCATCAAGGCGGAGCTCGCCGCGGCGCGCGCCGCCGATCCCTCGCGGCGCATCGCCCCGTTCGCGGTGAACCAGATCGTCCACGCCTCCAATGACCGGTTGGAGCGCGACATGGAAACCTGCGTCGCCCATGAGGTGCCGCTCATCATCACCTCCCTGCGCGCGCCGGGCGAGGTGGTGCGGCAGGCCCACTCGTATGGCGGCGTCGTCTTCCATGACGTCACCACCGTGCGCCATGCGGAGAAGGCGCTGGAGGCCGGTGTGGACGGCCTCATCCTGGTGTGTGCGGGGGCCGGCGGCCATGCCGGCACGCTGAGCCCGTTCGCGCTGCTGGGCGAGGTGCGCCGCTTCTACGACGGGCCTGTTGCCCTCGCCGGCGCCATCACCACCGGCGAGGCGATCCTCGCCGCGCAGGCCATGGGCGCGGACTTCGCCTATATGGGCACGCGCTTCATCGCCACCGCGGAATCCCGCGCCGGGCCGCCCTACAAGGAGATGATCGCCGACGCCTCGGCCGCCGATATCCTCTATTCGCCCTTCTTCACCGGCGTGCCCGGCAATTATCTCAAGCCGTCCGTCGTCGCCTCGGGCCTCGACCCGGACAACCTGCCCCACGCCGACAAAGCCACCATGAGTTTCAGCTCCGGCAAGGTGAAGGCGTGGCGCGACGTGTGGGGCGCGGGGCAGGGCGTGGGCACCATCGCGGACGCGCCGCCGGTGGCCGAGGTGGTTGCCCGCCTCGCCAGCGAATATGCCGATGCGCGCGCCCGCCTCGCCGCGACCGCATCCAGCTTCGCCGCCTGAACGTCGCCGCCGCACCGGCTCCCGATCGCGGGGGAGCGCCAGAGGGATCAGGAGCCGCCGCCATGACGCAGAGCCTCATCGTCACCGATCCGCACCCCTGCGTGCGCCTTCTCACCATGTCCCGGCCCGAGCGCCGCAACGCGCTGGATCGCGCCACCTACACCGCGCTGGGCGATGCCTTCGCCGCCGCCGGAGAGGATGAGGCGGTGCGGGTGGTAGTGCTGACCGGGGTCGGCAACTGCTTCACTGCCGGCAACGACCTCGCCGATTTCCAGGACACCTCCAATGCGGGGGAGCCGAGCGCCGGCCTCACCTTCCTGAATGCCCTCACCGCCTTTCCAAAGCCGGCGGTGGCGGCGGTCGAGGGGTTCGCGGTGGGCATCGGCACCACCATGCTGCTGCATTTCGATCTCGCCTATGCCGGATCGGGCGCGCGCTTCCGCCTGCCGTTCGCGAATCTGGGCCTGTGCCCGGAGGGGGCATCGAGCTACCTGCTGCCGCGCATTGCCGGCCTCAAGCGCGCGAGCGAGCTGCTGCTGCTCGGCGAGGCGTTCGGCGCCGAGGTGGCGGCGGAGGCCGGCATCGTCAATGCCGTGACCAAGGCGGGCGGGGCGCTTGCCCTCGCGCTTGAGAAGGCGCAGGCGCTGGCGGCGCTGCCGCCGCGCTCGCTCGCCACGACCAAGCGCCTCCTGCGCACGGCCACCGCCGGCCCGGTGGCGCAGGCGCTGGCGACCGAGGCCGAGCACTTCCACGCGCTGCGTCTGGAGCCGGCAGCGCAGGCTGCATTCGCCGCCTTCTTCAGGAAATAGAGACGGCGATGCGTCCGGCCGCGAATCCCCGATAATGGCGCGGTTCGGGGCTTTGGCCGCAGCGCCCCGGACACCATCGAGAGCACGACCATGAAACACACCGATCCCGATCTCGAGACCGAAGGCGACGGCAAGGACGACCGCCACTTCGTGACCGCACTCGCGCGCGGGCTCGAAGTGCTGGCCTGCTTCAAGCGCGGTGAGACCTTCCTCGCCAACCACGAGATCACCGAGCGCTGCAAGCTACCGCGCTCCACGGTCTCGCGTCTCACCCACACCCTCACTAAGCTCGGCTACCTGCATTACTCGGAAGAGATGGGCAAGTATCGCCTCGGCACGCAGCTGATGGCGCTGAGCACGGTGGCGCTGGGGGGGCTCGATGTCCGCCAGATCGCCCGGCCGGCCATGCGGGATCTCGCCAATTTCTCCAATGGAACCGTGGGCCTCGCGGTGCGCGACCGCCTCTCCATGCGCTACGTGGAATGCATGCGCGGGCCGGCGGCCATCTCGCTCAACATCGAGGTGGGCGTCCGCATGTCCATGGTGCGCTCCTCCATCGGCCGTGCCTTCATCGCCGCCCTGACGCCGCCTGAGCGCGCGCCCCTGTTCGAGGAGCTGCGCATGCTCGATCCGCTCGCCTGGCCCAAGGTGCGCGAGAATATTGAGAAGGCGATCGAGGATCACGCCACGCTCGGCTGCTGCTGCTCGTTCGGCGAGTGGCAGGAGAGCGTCAGCGCCATCGCAGTCGGCTTCCGGCCGGGGCGTGGGCTGCCGCCCATGGCCATCAATTGCGGCGCGCCCACCGTCATCACCGCCCCCCAGTTCCTGCTTGACGAGGTGCGCCCGCGCCTCGTGGAGATGGTGCGCGGGCTCGATGGCGTCATGGGGGCCTGACCGTGTGCCTGCTGGAGCTTGCGTCTATGAGTGAAACCGCTTCTGCCGTGACCGAGGATCTGCGGGAGGACGAGCTGCCGCTCGCCGGCGTGCGCGTGCTCGACCTGTCGCGCATCCTCGCCGGGCCATGGTGCGCCCAGGTGCTGGGCGATCTCGGGGCGGAGGTGGTGAAGGTGGAACACCCCGAGCGCGGTGACGACACCCGCGACTGGGGCCTGCGGACCGGGATCACCAACACCTCCTATTTCGACGCGGTGAACCGCAACAAGACGTCGGTCAGCATCGACCTCTCGACCCCGGAGGGTCTCGCCCGGGTCAAGGCCATGGCGCGCGAGAGCGACGTGCTGGTGGAGAACTTCAAGACCGGCGGGGCCGATCGCCTCGGCCTCGGCTACGAGGCGCTGCGCGCGGAGAACACCGGCCTCATTTACTGCTCCATCACCGGCTACGGCTCCGGCGGGCCGGAGGCGACGCGCCCGGGATACGACCTGCTGGTGCAGGGCGAGGCGGGGCTGATGGCCCTGAACGGGGAGGCCGGCCAGCCGCCGCTCAAGTTCGGGGTGGCCGCCGTGGACCTGTTCACCGGCCAGTATGCGGCGCAGGCGGTGCTCGCCGCGCTCTACCAGCGCACCCGCACCGGCAGGGGCCGGCGGGTGGAGCTGGCGCTGTTCGACTGTGGTCTCGCCATCACCTCCTATTACGGGCTCGAGGCGCTGGTGCAGGGCAAGGACCCGCCGCGCTACGGCAATGCCCATCCCTCCATCGTGCCTTACGGCGTGTTCGAGGCGGGAGACGGGCCGCTCGTCATCACCGTGGGCAACAATGCCCAGTTCCGGCGCTTCTGCACGGCGGTGATCGGACGGCCGGAGCTGGCGGAGGATCCGCGCTTCGCCACCAATCTCGATCGCTCGTGCAACCGGGCGGAGCTGCTGCCGCAGATCGGCGCCGAGTTGCACCGGTACAGCCGCGGGGAGCTGCTGGCGAAGCTGCGCGCCGAGGGTATTCCCGCCGGCGAGGTTCTCGGCCTTCACGAGGCTCTGACATCGGACCGGACGAGGTCCAGCGGCATGGTGGTGCACGCCGCGGCCGATAGCGCGCTGAGGTTTGTCCTGGCTCCTCCCTATCGCTTCGACGGACACCGCCTTCCGATTCGCGCGATGCCGCCGTCGCTGGGGCACGATTGAATAGAAGCGAAACGAAAGAGCTTCAATGCCACGCCACACCGCACTCGATAGTAAGCAGGCCATGAGCGTGTTGGAACCGCTGGGTGACGGAGTCTGGAGGGCGGGGTGCTTTGCCCGCGGTCCGTTCGACGGCGTTCATGGCGGCATAGTTCCAGAGCGGTCCGACGTAGCGACCACCTGCTCGAAGACCCCCCGAGAGCCTCAATAGGTTGTCGGGAAATCCTCAGGAAGATGGGATTCCCTGTTTACCGGACGTGCCCGCTCCGCCCGCTGTAAGTGAGAGTGACGTTGCCCCTGCGCAACGAACTGCTCAACGAGACGCTGTTCTCGACGCTCACCCAGGGCAGAGCGGCCTTGAGCAGGTGGAGACCCGACTACACGGATCACGCCCGCACTCCGCAATCGGCTGGCAGACCCCATCCGCCTTCGCCGCCACCTTCCGCACGCAACGGCATCTGCCGCTGCGCTAGGCCAAAAGCTCCGCGCCAGATCCCGCCGCTCACCCGGCAAACAAGGCCAAATCCACCCGCCAGAACGAAATCGACGCTGGACAAAACCTGGGGCCAACGTCACGAGCGCCACCAATTCCCGCAGAGTGCAGCGCCGGACAAAGTGGCTGATATCCGTTACGAAGCAGAAATCGCACGCGTTTTCCATGGCGCGGCTTAGGTTGGCGTCGCGGATTTGCCCAAGGAGGCGTGCCCGTTCCCTGTCCCTCTTTTACCCGCGAACCGTCTCACTCGTTCTTCCACATCCTCCGATTCAAATTTCACCCCGGCGTAGGTAGAGGGCCAGTTCGAGCCATTCGCCCAGGGGACGTGCGCGACCGCTCGCGCCGTCGGATGTTTGGATGTGGAGGGACCTTCTCCCCATTCCAGTTCATGGGGAACTGGAAAATTCCGGGGTCTGGGCTCATGCCGGCGGGGATGCCCCCGCCTCAGTTCGCGCTCGAGGGAAGCGCTGCCCTTGCCGCGCTGACCGGCAGCTTCGCGCGCAGGTAGCCGCTCCACGCCGCTTCGGTCGGAAACGCCTCCGGCGAGCGGATGCCGTCGCGCACCCCGTGGGTCCGCGCCATCTCCTCCGGGGACATGCCGTCGTCCACCAGTCCGAGTTGCTGGAACAGGCTCAGGGCGTAGCCGGGAATCCATCGGCGCATGTCGTGCCAGGGCACCTGGGCAAAGCTTTCCGGCGCGAGGTTCATGAGCGTTGTCATGCAGCTCTCGCGCAGGGTCGAGTAGAAGATCGGGCGCGCGTCCACCCGGTTGATGAAGGCGAGGATGCGCTCGAAATAGAGGCGGATCGCCGCCGCGTCCCGATGGATCGGAAAGATCTGCACCTCGTCGGGCGGCGTGCGCGCGAGGCGGCTCCAGATCAGGTCCCGCTCGCTGCCAAGTTCCGGATAGATGGGATCCCGGCGGAAGAAGCCGGCGACGGCATCGAAGCTGACGCCCTTGGCCTGCCGGGCCTCGATGGAGACCACCACGTGCCGTCCGTCGGCGAAGCCGAAGGAGAGCATGACGTGGGCGAGTGCCTTCATGTCCCCGAACGGCTGGATGATGAGGTCAGCGCCGGTGAGGGTCGACAGGTCGAAGGTGGCCGTGGTCCACCGCGGCACCGACTCCGCGCCGGGCCAGTGCAGCGCATCGCGGAAATTGCGGATGGTGACCTTGTCGCCGTCGATCGTCGCCGTGGGATTGTGCTGCTGGAGCGCGACCCAGTCCCGCTCGATCGGCTCCGTGCTGAAGAACGCGACGCCGAGCGTGGCGATGGCGACGAGCGCCAGCACCCGGCGGATGCCGCGGCCGAGGCCGGGAGCGAACCACAGGGCGATTACGGCGAGGGGGAAGGCGAAGCTCCCGACCTGCCGGACGTCAGCCGGCCAGGCGATCCAGTAATGGATGGCGAGCCCGAAATAGACACTGGCCGCGACGACCACAACGCCCGCCACCACGCCCAGGGCGCGCCGGATGGCCCGCGCAACTGCCGTCACCATCACCGAAACCCTTTCGAAGCCATCATCTCGCGCCCGCTATACACCGAACCGCGCGTCCATCCTGCCGCCATTCTGGCTCGCTGGGCTCCTCGGCTGCGAGGGAGCATCCGCTCAGCCGCACGTGAGGGCCGCTCCTGTCCCGGTCCAAGAAAAGCACGGCTCAGAGGCGCCGACGTGCATTACGGCTTCCGCGTCGCCCGAACCAGGGCGGCAATGGAGAGCAGCACGGCTGATGCGGCAATTCCGGCCGTCACGACGCCAGCTGGCGTCCAGCGGGCCGTGGCCTGGAGCGTGATGCTCTTGCCGACTTTCAGCTCCCACGCCGCCTTCATTTCCTCGGGGTGATAGGGCGTGGAAGGCTCCTGGCGGTCTGCCTCGTCTGTCATGTCCGGTCCCTCGGGCGCACGCCCGGACCATTACCATTTTGCTCGATGAAGATCACTTCGACGGTCATGAGAGCGCTGCGGACGGTCAGGCTTCAGCGGGTTCGCGGATCGAACGCGTGGCGCTGCGGGATGTCGAAGGGCGGGAATGTCAGGCATCGGGCCGTTTAAGATCCAGCGCCCGGTCGTGGCGGCGCCAGGTGAGAATGAAGGGCTTGCCGCCGAATTCCCCGCGCTCCGCCGTAAGCATGGCGGCGGGCGGCTCCTCGGCGATCAGGATGCCGTCCTTCATCAAGGCGAGGCGGTCGCAGAAGTAGGCGGCGAGGGTGAGGCGCCAACCCTTGGCTTACTCGATAGAGTACGCTGGACAGGCTTAGCGCGACGGCTGCGCCGCCGATGCCATGGCGCGCCAAGCCCCGCACCGCCGGCGGCAGGCGCGTCAGGGTTCGAATGGCAGCAGGCCGGGCCGCCGGCTCCTCGCTCAGGCGAGCGTATCGACGAAGCGCACGAAGCCCTCCAGCGACTCGCGCTCGGTTTCGAGGCGGTTCTCAGGGGCGGTGGCGTCCGCGTATCCGAGCGCCATGCCGCACACCACCATCTGTGTGTCCGGAATGGCGAGGCGCCTGGCGATGACTGCTCCGTAGGTGTTGAAGGCGGCCTGCGGACAGGTGTCGAGGCCGAAGCTGCGGGCGGCGATCATGATGTTCTGGAGGAACATGCCGTAGTCGAGCCAGGAGCCGCGCTCCAGGTCCCGATCGATGGTGAAGACGAGCCCCACCGGGGCATCGAAGAACAGGAAGTTGCGGGCGTGCTGCTGTCGCATGCGCTCGATGTCGCGCTTGGCGATGCCCAGCGTGCCGTAGAGGTCCCAGCCCACCTTGCGGCGGCGTCCAAGATAGGGCTCTCGCCATTGGCGGGGATAGTAGGCGTAGTCCTCACGGCCGGGATCCCCGGCCAGCGACAGGGCGTGAAGCTCCCGTGTGAGGGCGGCGAGGGGTTCCCCCCGCAGCACCGCCACCTGCCAGGGCTGGATGTTGGAGCCGGACGGCGCGCGGGCGCCGAGTTCCAGGATGCGGGCCAAGATTTGGTCCGGCACCGGCGTCGGCAGGAAGGCGCGCACCGAGCGGCGCGAGCGGATGGCCTCTTCAGCGGTGGGCGCGGAGGCTTCCAAAGCAGCGGGAGGGGAAAGGGGTGCGTTCATTTTCCGAATAGGTCCACGGGGGTTGCCATATGGAGAGTGGCGAGCTTGTAGCCGCGCTTGAAATCGAGGATGTGCTTTTCCATCTACGCCCACTCGCGCTTCTCGTCATGGTCCCGGATGGCCTCGGGAAGGGTGGAGCGCTTGACGCCCGGCTTCTGCGTGAGCCCCGTCTCGGGGGGCAGCAGGTCCCGGGCGCGATCCCGCCCAACAGGATCTTGTCCTCGATGGTGCGGGCCACGCGGCGGAAGGCGGGTTCCACCGGCACCGGGTCACGCCCGAGTGACATCTGGGAGCGTTCTCCCGGCCGCGCGGGCTTCCTCCAAATCGCGTGGCATCTTGCGTTGCAGCTTCCCGGTCTTGGTCGTCGCCGCCTCGTCGCCAAAGCGCTCGATGAGATGGTGATGCGAGCGATCACGCTGTGACGGGTGTCACGCCTGCGACAAGTAATCGGGAAACCTCCGCTGGAAGTCCGGGTAGTAATGCGGGATAACCCCCATATCGAACCGTCCGAGGATCTGCTCCTTCGCTTCCCGGTCCAGGAGGAAGCGGAATGCGGCCTCGATACACTTGACCGGGCTATGCGCACCCGCCGTCAACTCCTGATAGGTGGCCGGCGCCATGGTGACCACGTGGCGGGTCTCCCCCGCGTCGTCGCGCACCACCACCGCGAATTTCAGGGGATCCCCGCCGGCGCTCTGCCGCACCTCGATCATTGCCATGCCTTCCGTTGCCCCATGGGGATATTCTGCCTGCCGTGCTGCGCGTGATCACCTGCCGGGCGGGTCGCCACATGGTGGCATTGTTTTTGATTGCCGCGCCATGACGCGACAGGGACACACGGATGGGTTCCATGCAGAGCAAGCCTGACAGCGGCGATTACCTCGCCCTTTTCAGCCGGTACAAGGAAGACTTCGGGGATGTCTACATGGACCCCGAGGACGAGCGGTTCCGGCTGCTGTTCGATCAGATCTGCCGCATGCTCACCCAGCCCTCCGCGTTCAATCTCAGCTTGCCCGAGCAATTCCGCACCACCGCCTTCCGCTATCTCGAAGGCGACCCGCACACGGTCGCGCACATGACAACCGTCGAGAACCGCCACTTCATGCTGAGCGACGTGTTCGACTATATCCACCTGGTCCAGACCATGGGCGGCTCCTGGGACCAGCGCGGGCGATAGGCGCCCCATGGCTTCTGCCGGGGTCAGCGCAGCAGGGCGTCCAGCGTCTCGCATTCGGCGGGGCTCAGGCGAAATTCGAAGATGGCCAGGTCCTGGGTCATGTGGTCCTGCGAGGTGGTGCCGGTCAGGCACACCATGTCCATCTGGGTCAGGTAGCGGAAGAACACCTGGGCCGGGGTGCGGCCATGTCTGGCGGCCATCGCGACAAGGCTCGGCTGGGCCAGGACCTCGGGATTGGCGGTCAGGGTCCAGAAGCTCTGGTAGAGAATGCCGTTGGTGCCGCAAAAGGCCCGAAGCCGCCGGTCGTACTTGGTCTTGGCGTAAAAGCGGTTCTGGACCAGCGCGGGCTTGATCCGGGCCTGCCGGAACAGGGTTTCGAGCCGCCGCAGGTCATAGCAGTTGCTGATGCCCAGTTGGCGGACGCGACCTTGCTCGCACAGGCCCTCCATGGCCCGCCACACCTCCAGCGTATCCCTGTCTTCGGGATAGGGGGAATGCAGGACGAGGCCATCGAGATAGTCGGTGCGCAGGTTGGCGAGCGAGGCCTGGAAGGACTGCCGCACCTGCTCGCCCAGGGTGGCCTTGGGATCGTAGGGGATGGCGTCGGGGTCCTGCCCCGCGACGGCGGTGAACTTGGTTTGCAGATAGATGTCCGCGCGGGTGAGCCCAGGTCCCAACACGGCGGCCAGTCCCTCGCCCACGCCCGGCTCATGGTAATGCTTGGGCTGACAGGCGGTGTCGATGCCGCGAAAGCCCGAACGCAGGGCCAATTCCACCAATTCCGCGGTGCGTTCCTTTTTCCAGGCCGTGCCGTAGAGGATCCGGGGCATGACGACCCCGCGCGCGGAGACGATGCGGCTCTGGTCTTCGCCGCCGTCCGTCGAGACTCGATCTGCCGCAGGCATGCTCAGGCCTCCACGGGCGTGAGAACCGGGGTCGGTTTTGCTGGAAACCGCTGTGGTGTCATCATTTGCGTCCCCGCTCTCAGGCCGCCCCGGTAAAGACCGTCAGCACCCCGGTGTAGCCGTAGAGATGGTGGCGGGCGATCTCGCCGCCGGCGAAGAAGCCGATGAGGGGCACCGGGCCCAGGGCCTCGCTGACCATCTGGAATTCCGCGTTGCGGTGGCCGAAATGGGGGCCGCCCCGCCCGGAACAGCTGATGTACAGGGCGCCCCTGATGCCGCCTGCGGCTTCCGCCTGGGCCCGGACCTCGCCGACGATGCGCAGCAGGTCGTGCTTCGCCGCCTCCGCGTTGCGCTTGCAGAAGGCGAGTTTCATGCCCGCCGCGATCTGCTCCGCCACCACTAGGACGCCGCTCTGGCGGCCGACACCCAGCAGGTGGCGCACCTCGGTATTGGTGCCGAACTGGCCGGGCTTGGCGGACACATCCTCGTCGGCGGCGATCAGCCCCGCGAGGGTCTGGGCCAGTTCGTTGCGCAGCTCCGGGTCGGGGATGTCGAGGCTCAGGCCCAGGTCCTCCAGCACGCAGTCCAGGGCCCGGGCCTTGTCCAGGGTCACCAGATAATTGCCTTCGGCGCGGGTGATGGTGCGCTGGGGGCCCACGGGCTGGCAGCCCTGGGTCACCCGGGACAGCACCGGAACCTCAGGGCCGAAAGCCACCCCGGAGAGCCCGCCGAGGAACACCTCGTCGGCGAAGCACAGGGGCTGGTTCCGCGCGGAGGACAGGCCACCGAACAGGTAGCCGGTGGTGGTCTTCCCGCTCAGGTCCTTGAGCTGGATCGGCAGGTCGGGGCTTCCGCCGTCCGCATGGACCAGGGCGGTGAATGCCTCGAAGCCGTTCGAGCCGGCTTCCGGGAGCGCCTGCAGCGGCTTTGGGCTGGAAAACAGCTTGAAGGAGTCCGGTGGCAGATCGGCCAGCATGAGCACCATGGCCGGCTCGTCGAAATATTCCACCCCTTCCGCGCCAACGCCGACACCCACCGTGCCCACCCAATGGACCCCCGGCATGTGCTCGCGCAGCGCCTCCATGATGTTGCCCGCCGCCTGGGTGTAATGGTCGGTGAGGTAGCACCAGCCCAGATTGGGCTTGGGCGCATTCTGAAGCTGAAAGCGGACCTGGCCCCAGCAGGACCCGAGGGCGATTTCCCATTTGGCATCGCCGGCATGGGCACAGATGAACTTGCTCATATGAGGATATCTGCACAAAAGGGGTGGGTCTGAAAGGGACGGTGCACACTGCCCGCCGGAAGGCGGGGCGCGGTCATGAACTGGTGCGGATCGCCATGGAGGGCGAACCCGCTGTTCCGGCAATCCTGTGAAGAGAATCCTGTGTCGGAGAATGACAAGATCACGTTCATTCCTTGAGACGAAGCAATCGTCGTGCCGGCAATCGCCATCGAGAGTTCTCCCCGGGCCGCCCCTCCATGCGCGTGAAGCTGGGCCTGCCCTCAGTCTTGCCGGGAGGGGCAGGGCGGCCGCGCGGATGTTCGCATATGGAGTTGCCGGGGCCGGCGACGCGGGCCAAGGCCTTGCCTGCAACGTGCCATCCGCCCCTCTGGCACGCCCGGTGCTTGCGCCTGCGGTGAAGGCCTGATCACGGCACGGAGCACCCGGTCCATGGCGATTTCCGAACAATCAGGGGAGCATGTCGCGTCGCGCCCGGCGCCGGTGGGGGCTCGTCCATGACCATAAAGGCCATCCTGACCGACATCGAGGGCGCCGCCGGTCCCGCGTCCTTCCTGAAGGACATTTTGCTGCCTTATGCCCGGGAGCATCTCGGCGCCTTCATCGCGGCCCACGCCGAGGATGACGACATCGAGGAGGCGCTGGAGGAAGCCGGGCGCCTCATGGGCGGCTTCTCGCTCAAGCCCGACGAGGCCGAGGCGCTGCTGCAGCGCTGGATGAAGCAGGGCCGCAATCCGACACCCCTCAAGATCATCCAGGGCCGGATCTGGCAGCAGGGCTACGAGGCCGGCGCCTTCACCGCCGAGATCTTCCCCGATGTGGCGCCGAGCCTGGGCGCCTGGAAGAATGCCGGGATCCGCCTGTTCACCTATTCGTCCAGCTCCGAGCTGGCGCAGAGGCTGTGGCTCGGGTCGGCGGGGGCGGAGGTGTTCGAGGGCTTCTTCGATACCCGCGTCGGCCAGAAGCTGGAGGAGGAATCCTACAAGGCCATCGCCGAGCAATTGGCCGTGCCGGCCGGGGAAATCCTGGTGCTGTCCGGGAATGAGGATGAGCTGGATGCCGCCAAGGCCGCCGGCCTTGCCACCGCGCTGATCGCGCGCGAGGGCGGCGGGGGCGGCAACCATCCGGTGGCCGCCGATTTCGCGTCGGTGACCATTGGATAGGGCGAATGGCGGTGGGCGCGGCGCATTTCACCGATTGAAAGCTGGGACAGGGCACGCTTTACATGGCACGCTTCACCGTACAGATGCGCAACGGCGACCAGATGGAGGTGACGGGCCGCGACGGCGCCACGCTTCTGAAAGCCATGCGCAAGGCGGGTGTGGAAGAGGTGGTCGCCCAGTGTGGCGGCGGCTGCGCCTGCGCCACCTGCCATGTCTATGTGACGCCGGCCGAAGGGGTCGCGCTGCCGCCGGTCGGGCCGGCAGAGGCGCGGATGCTGGCGACGAGCCGTTATCGCACCCTCAGCTCCCGATTGTCCTGCCAGCTCAAGCTGGAGCCGGGTCTCGAACAGATGCTCGTGGTGATCGCGCCCGACGACGGCGGCGATTTCTGAGCGCGGGGCGTCCCATCAGGACAGGAAGTGGCCCATGGCGATGCCCGCCAGAGCGGCGGCGGCGGCGATCCCCAAAGTCTCCAATGTGGCGCGCACAATGGAGCGTTTCGCCACCAGCCCGCGGCCAATGCCGAGCGCCACCAGCAGCACGGTGGTGAGCGCGAGGGAGACGACGCGGGCGCTGTCCATGGGCAGGAAGGCAAAGGGCAGCACCGGCGTGAACCCGGCGAACAGGTCTGAAATGAACATCCAGAAGGCATGGGACGTGGGGCTCGCCCCATCGTCGGCCTCGGCGAGTTCCGTGCGCAGGCCCGCCACCGCACGCGGCGCGCGGGCGAAGGCGTCGGCCACCAGCGTCACATCCTGGGGCGCCATGCCGCTGCGGGCGAGCGCCGAGGTGATGGCCTGCGCCTCGGTCTGCGCGACGAGGGGATCAACCGGTCCGTCGCGCCGGGCCCGGCGGGCATCCCGCACCGATTCGGCATCCAGATAGCTGCCCGCCATCATGGAGACCGCCGCGGCCGCCGCACCCGTGGCCCCGGCGATCAGCACCGTATGCGGATCGTTGGTGCTCATGGCGACGCCGAACACGAGGCCGAAGATTGAGACGGTGCCGTCCTCCATGCCGAACACCACGTCGCCGATGGAGGCCTTGAGCGAGGCAAGGATGCGCGCGGCTGCCGACATGCATGTTGTCCTTGGGGCGATCCTGAGTGTTGCGCCCATGGTGCCCCTTTCCCCGCGCAGAGGTAAGAGGTACGCCGGCGAGGCGAAAAGCCTCGTTCCCACGCGGCGGACTTGCGCGCCGCGGGTTGGCTGGAATCGAATTTCTGGCGAGGTGACGCGGCAGGCACAGGCGCGGCCGCCGGACGAGATGCCCATGGACGAAAGGCCCAAGCCGGCGCGCGTCCATGAGACGGCCCGGCGCTCAAAGTCCGGGAGCGGGCGGTGTTCAGGCTCGGAGGATGGGTGGTGGCGCCGGGGCAGGGCAAGCCCCGGCGCCACTATCGTGGATAGCCGGTGATCAGGCCGGCTTGAACGCCTGCCCGGCGAAGGGCAGGCGATGGACCGGTCGGCCGGTGGCGGCGAGCACGGCGTTCGCCACAGCGGGGGCAAGGGGCGGCACGCCCGGCTCGCCCACGCCAGTCGGCGCCGCGGCCGATGCGACCAGATGCACCTCCACCTTCGGCATCTCGGACATGCGCAGGGGCGCATAGGTGTCGAAGTTGGCCTGCTCCACGGCGCCCTTCTCGAGGGTGATGGCATCATGGAGGGCGGCGCCGAGGCCGAAGCCGATGCCGCCCTCGATCTGGGCCCGCACGACATCCGGATTGACCACCACGCCGCAATCCACCGCCGCCACCACGCGCTCCACCTTCACGCCGGAATCGGCGAGGGAAATCTCCGCCACCTCCGCCACATAGGTGTTGAAGCTCTTGTGGGCGGCGATGCCGCGGGTGCGGCCCGCGGGCAGCGGCGTGCCCCAGCCGGCCTTGTCGGCGGCGAGGCGGATGACGGCCTTCAGCCGTTCATCCGTGGCATGGGCGAGGCGGAAGGCCACCGGGTCCTGTCCCGCCGCGCGGGCGAGCTGGTCCATCATCACCTCCACCGCATAGGCGGTGTGGGTGTGGCCCACCGAGCGCCACCACAGCACCGGCACGCCCGCCTTCATGGTGGTGAGCTCCACCTTCATGTTGGGGATGTCGTAGGCGCCATGGGTGCCCTCGATCGAGGTCTCGTCGACGCCATTCTTCACCATGACCTGCTCGAAGAAGGTCCCGGCGAGGATGGACTGGCCGACCACATGGTGATGCCAGGCCACTGGCTTGCCCGACGCGTCCACCGCCGCGCGCACCTTGTGGACATAGACCGGCCGGTAATAACCGGACTTCATGTCGTCCTCTCGGGTCCACACCAGCTTCACCGGCACGCCCTTGCCGTGGGCCTTGGCGATGGCCACCGCCTCCACCACGAAGTCCGAGCTGGCGAGCGCGCGGCGGCCGAAGCTGCCGCCGGCCCACAGGGTGTGGATCTCCACCTTGTCCGGCGTGACGCCGGCGGTGCGGGCCGCGTTGGGCAGGTCCGCCGAGGGGAACTGGCAGCCGGTCCAGATGGTGACCGCCCCGTCCTTCACCTGCGCCGCCGCGTTCATGGGCTCCATGGGGGCGTGGGCGAGGTAGGGGAATTCGAACTCGGCCTCCACCAGCTTCACGCCCGGGGCCTTGAGCGCCGCCTCCACGTCGCCGTGGGCCTCCACCGGCAGGCCGGGCTTGGTGAGCGCGCCGCGATAGTCGGCGAGGATGTCGGCGGTGCTGCGGGTCTCGGCTTTGCTCTCGTCCCAGTCCACCTTGAGGGCGTCGCGGCCCTTGATGGCGGCGTGGGTGGTGGTGGCCAGCACGGCGACGCCCTGCGGCACCATCACCACGTCCTTCACGCCTTTCACCGCCTTCGCGGCGGTGGCGTCGAAGCTCTTCGGCGTGGCGCCGAAGCGCGGCGGATGGGCGACCACCGCCACCAGCATGTCCGGCAGCTTGAGGTCCTGGGTGTAGATGCGGGCGCCCGTGGTCTTGGCCGCATTGTCCACCCGGTGGACGCCCTCCTTGCCGATGAGGGTGAAGGCGGACACCTCCTTCAGCTTCGGCTCGGCTGGCACCTGCTCCTTGGCGGCGGCCTCGGCGAGCGCGCCGAAGCCGGCGCTGCGGCTGCCGGCGCTCACCACGCCGTTCGAGACCTTGACGGTCGAAGGATCGACGCCCCACTGCCGGGCGGCGGCGGCCACCAGCATGGCGCGGGCGGCGGCACCAGCGTTGCGGTAGACGGTGTAGCTAGCGGCGATGGAGGTGGAGCCGCCGGTGCCCTGGGCGCCACCGAACAAGGCGTTGCCGTAGGTCTTGGCGTCGGCCGGTGCGAACTGCGTGGTCACCTTGGACCAGTCCGCATCCATCTCGTCGGCCGCGAGGGTCGCCAGGCCGGTGGCGATGCCCTGGCCCTTGTCGAGATGCTTGACGATGACGGTGACTGTCCCGTCCGGCGCGATCCTGACGAAGGGGTTGAAGGCCTGACCGGCTGTGTCTGCGCCGGCCGGAGCGCCGTGCGCCATCTCGGGCCTCAGCCCGAGCACGAGGCCGATGCCGGCCCCGCCCATGGCAGCGAGGACGAAGCGGCGGGAGAGCGGCGTCTGTGCCGCGCCGGACAGCGCGGCGGCAAGGCCGGACACGACGCCCGGCTCCAGCTTCTGTAGCATGTGCATGGATCAGGCCTCCAGCCGGCGGGCCGCGTCGTGGATCGCGGCGCGGATGCGGTGGTAGGTGGCGCAGCGGCAGACATTGCCGTCCATCGCCGCGTCAATGTCGGGATCGGTAGGCTTCTTGTTCTCGGCCAGCAGCGCCACGGCGGACATGATCTGCCCGGACTGGCAATAGCCGCACTGGACCACGTCGAGGCTGACCCAGGCGGCGCGGACCGCCTCGGCCTCGCGGCCCTGGATGCCTTCGATGGTGACGACCTTGCCGTCGCCGACATCGCCGAGCGCGGTCTGGCAGGACCTCACCGGGGTGCCGTCGAGATGCACGGTGCAGGCGCCGCATAGGGCCTGGCCGCAGCCGAACTTGGTGCCGACGAGATCAAGCTCGTCGCGCAGGACCCAGAGCAGCGGGGTATCGGGATCGGCGTCGACGGTGCGCGCCTGTCCGTTCACTGTGAGTGTGACGGCCATGGGTACCTCGTTGTTGCGAGAGGCACAGCCGCATCTGTGCTTGATAGGAGAAGAAGGCGCGCACGCGACGCGCCTCAAAGGCGCCATGGCGTCGCCCCGACGCAGATGGCTCCACAACGATATGCTAGCCCGCTTTCTTGACGGATTCCAGAGTGCTGCGGCTTCACGATCCGGGGAGCGTGCGCGGAAGGGCCACTTGTCGTTTCCGGGATCCTGTGGAAGTTACGCGCGATAAATCGAGAAAATTGATCGCTCAATTCGGAGATCGGCATGGTGGCCGCGCGGTGCAATCCCCTGGCAGACCCGTTTCGCGCAGCGGCCAATTCCGTGCATGAGCGGGATGCTGCCCGCTTCGCGCGGCCAAGCGGGACGGGGACGAACACCGGCGGGAGCTCG
Source organism: Xanthobacter versatilis (assembly GCF_043193975.1). Lineage (NCBI taxonomy): Bacteria > Pseudomonadati > Pseudomonadota > Alphaproteobacteria > Hyphomicrobiales > Xanthobacteraceae > Xanthobacter > Xanthobacter versatilis. Next base: position 29,167 of record NZ_JBAFVB010000003.1, read on the forward strand.
CATGGAGGCGCATGAGGCGGCGCTCGCGGCGCTCCGCCGCCGGGGCCGGCTGCGGACGCTGGCACCCGCGCAGGGGGCCGATTTCGCCTCCAACGACTATCTTGGCCTCGCGCAATCCGAAGAGTTGCGGCAGGCGACGGCCTCCGCCCTCGCCCGTGGCGTGCCGCTCGGGGCCGGCGGATCGCGCCTGCTGCGCGGCAACCACCCGGAGCACGAGGCCCTTGAAGCCGAGGCGGCGGCCTTCTTCGGCGCCGAGGCGGCGCTGTTCTTCGCCGGCGGGTTCGCCGCCAACGCCGCGCTGGTCTCCACCCTGCCGCGCCGGGGCGACCTGGTGGTCTATGACGAGCTCATCCACGCCAGCGTCCATGAGGGGCTCGCCGGGGCGTCATCGGCCGAGCGCGTCGAGGCGGTGGCGACGCCACATGCCGATGCCCATGCGGTGGACGATGCCATCCGCGCCTGGCGCGCCAAGGGCGGGCGCGGACGTGCCTGGATCGCGGCGGAAACCCTCTACAGCATGGACGGCGATTTCGCCCCGATGGACGATCTCATGGCCGTCGCCGAGCGGCACGACGCCATGCTGCTTCTGGATGAGGCCCACGCCACCGGCGTCTATGGGCCGGCGGGGCGGGGGCTTGCCGCCCATCTGGAAGGGCGCGCCAACGTGGTGACGCTGCACACCTGCGGCAAGGCGCTGGGCGTGATGGGTGCCCTGGTATGCCTGCCGCGCGGGCTGAAGGACTATATGGTCAACCGGTCGCGCCCCTTCATCTACGCCACCGCGCCGTCGCCGCTGCTGGCTGCCACCGTGCGGGCGGCGCTGACTCTGGTCGAGGCGGCGCAGGACCGGCGGGACCGCCTGATGGCGCGCATCGCCCACGCGCAACGCGCGCTGGCGGGGATCGGCCTGCCGGCAACCTCTTCGCAGATCCAGAAGGTGATTCTGGGCTCGGACCGGCGCGCGACCGCCGTCGCCACCGCCTTGCAGGCACAGGGGTTCGACGTGCGCGCGATCCGGCCGCCCACCGTGCCCGAGGGCACCGCGCGCTTGCGCGTGGCGCTCACGCTCAACGTGTCCGAAGCCGACCTGGATGGTCTGGTGGACGCGCTCGCGCAGGCCCTTGCGGCGGAGCCGGGTACGAAGGCCGTGAGGTCCGCCCCATGACGGGCTACATCGTCACCGGGACGGATACCGGCATCGGCAAGACCATGTTCGCCGCCGCCCTCGCCGGCGCGCTGGATGCCGCTTATTGGAAGCCGGTGCAGTCCGGCCTTGAGGAAGAGACGGATTCCCAGGTGGTGCAGCGGCTGTCGGGCCTCGCGCCCGATCGCATCCTGCCGGAGGCCTACCGGCTCGCGATGCCGGCCTCCCCCCACCGGGCGGCGGAGGCCGAGGGCATCACCATCGATCCCGATGCGCTGGTGCTTCCTGCGACCACGCGGCCGCTGGTGGTCGAGGGGGCCGGCGGACCCTTGGTGCCGCTCACCCGCCGCCGGCTTTTCGCCGATGTGTTCGCCGCGTGGGGATTGCCGGTGATCCTGTGCGCCCGCACCAGCCTCGGCACCATCAACCACACCTTGCTCGCCATCGAGGCCCTGTCGCGGCGAGGCATCACGCTGCACGGCGTCGCCTTCATCGGCGATGCCAACGAGGACAGCGAGCAGATCATCGCGGACCTCGGCGGAACGCGCCGCCTCGGGCGCCTGCCGCACCTGCCCGAGGTGACGCCCGTCGCGCTCAAGGCCGCCTTCGCGGCGGCCTTCACCCTTGATGATTTTCGCCGAGAGGACCTCCGGCCATGACCGCAAGCCCTTCTCCCGTCTGGCATCCCTTCACCCAGCACGCGCTTGCGCCTGAGCCGCCGGTGGTGGTGCGGGGGAATGGCGCGTGGCTGGAGACCGCCAGCGGCGGGCGCATTCTGGACGCTATTTCCTCGTGGTGGGTCATCACCCACGGCCATTGCCATCCGCGCATCGTCGCCGCCATCGCGGAGCAGGCCGGGCAGCTCGACCAGGTGATCTTCGCCGGCCACACCCATCCCGCCGCCGAGGCGCTGGCGCGCGGCCTCGTGGCCATGACGCCGGAGGGGCTCGATCACGTCTTCTTCTCGGACAGCGGCTCCACCGCGGTCGAGGTCGCGCTCAAGATGGCGGCGGGCTACTGGCGCCACACCGGCGAGCAGCGCACCCGCATCCTGGCGCTGGAGCACGGCTATCACGGCGATACCATCGGCTCCATGTCGGTGGGCGCGCGCGGCGTCTACAACGCGGCCTACGAGCCGTTCCTGTTCGAGGTGACGCGGCTGCCGTTCCCTGAGAAGGGCCGCGAGCAGGCGACCCTGGACGCGCTGGAAGCCGCCTGCCGGGAGGCGCCGGCCGCGCTGCTGGTCGAGCCACTGATCCTCGGTGCCGGCGGCATGTACATCTATGGGCCCGAGGTGCTGGCCGAAATGGCGGCGATCTGCGCCCGCCACGGTGTACTCTTCATCGCCGACGAGGTGATGACCGGATTCGGACGCACCGGCACCCTGTTTGCCTGTGAGCAGGCGGGTGTGGTTCCGGATATCGCCTGCTACGCCAAGGGCCTCACCGGCGGCTCGCTGCCGCTGGCCGTCACTCTGTGCCGGCGCGCCATCTTCGATGCCCATTATTCCACCGACCGGGCGCGCACCTTCTTCCATTCCAGCTCGTTCACGGCCAATCCCATCGCCTGCGCGGCGGCGGTCGCCAACCTGAAGATCTGGGCGGAGGAGCCGGTTCGCGGGCGCATCACCGCGCTTGGGGACGCGCAGGAGGAGCGCCTCGCGAACTTCCGCGACGACCGGCGCTTTGCCAACGTGCGCCGCATCGGGACTATCGCTGCGCTGGACCTCGTGGCGCCCGATCCCGGCTATCTCGCGGATGTGGGGCCGCGGCTCGCCGCCTTCTTCCGGGACGAGGGGCTGCTGATCCGCCCGCTGGGCAACACGCTGTATGTGATGCCGCCCTATTGCACCACGGCCGAGGACCTCGACCTCGTCTACGGGGCCATCGCCACCGCCGCCGACCGCTTCGGGCGGGCTTGAGCATGGCACGGACACCCGTGGCGGGAACCCGCATCGCCGGCTTCGGCCACTACGCACCAGAGCAGGTGGTGACGAGCGTTGAGATCGAGCGCGGGCTGGGCCTTGAGGAGGGGTGGATCGTTGGCCGCACCGGCATCCGTGAACGGCGGGTGGCGGCGCCGCACGAGGCGGTGAGCGACCTTGCCTTCGCGGCCGCCGAAAAGGCGCTGGCCGATGCGGGGATCCCCAAGGCCGCCATCGGCCTGACCCTGCTGGCCACTAGCACGCCGGATCACCTGCTGCCGCCCACCGCGCCGCTGCTCGCCCACCGCCTCGGCCTGCCGGCGAGCGGCGCGGTGGACCTGACGGGGGCCTGCGCCGGCTTCCTCTATGCTCTGGTGCTGGCCGATGGCTTCGTGCGGACCACGGGACGCGCGGTGCTGGTGGCGGCGGCCAACATCCTGTCGCGCCGTGTGGATCCATCGGATCCATCGACAGCGGCGCTGTTTGCCGATGCGGCCGGCGCGGTGGTGCTGGCCCCATCCCCCCGGGAGGGGGCCGGTGTGGTCGGGTCTTGCCTTGCCTCCGACGGATCGGGCTACGACCTCATCCAGATCCCCGACAGTGGCAGCCGCCTGTCGGCGACGGGGCAGGCAGGGGCCGGGCGGATGGTGATGCGGGAAGGGCGCACGGTGTTTTCCCGGGCGGTGGCCATGATGGCCGCCTCCTGCCGCACCGCGCTTGAGGAGGCCGGGCTCACCCTGGACGATGTGACCCATTTCCTGCCGCACCAGGCCAACGCCCGCATCATCACGGCGGTGGCGGAGCGGCTCGGCATCAGCCCGGAGCGGACCCTGTCGAGCGTCGCCGACTATGGCAATTCGTCCGCCGCCACCGTGCCCTTCACGCTGTCGGCGCTGCGCGCCACCCGCGCCTATGGCGCGGGCGACGTGCTGCTGATTGCCGCCGCCGGCGCCGGCCTCACCGGCGGCGCGGCTGTTTTTCGATTCTAGCTCGGCTCAGGGCTTGAACGCGGCGCAGGCGATGCGCGCGCCGGCACCACCGATGGGCTGGGTGGTGTGGTCGTCCGGGCCGGCGTGAACCACCAGAGCGAATCCGGTGGGGCCAAGCAGGCCGTTGGCGCCGGTGAGGCCCACCGGGCTCGTCACCTCGGCCGATACCGAGCCATCGGCGACGGCGAAGATGTTGGGCAGGTCGCCGTCGTCGGGACCGTTGGGATTGAGCAGGCCGTGGGCCTTGCCGCCGTGATTCACATGGGCCTTCGAGGCCAGGAACTTCTCGGTGTCGGAGCAGTCGGCCACGGCGTGGAAGTGGATGCCGTGCCAGCCAGGCGGGATGGCACCGGGCTGAAGCACGAGGCGCACGATGGTGACGCGGTCGGTGCCCGTGGCGGTGGCGCTGCCGATGGGCTTGCCGCTATTGCCGACGAGGTCCGCCTTGACCACGGTGGGCGCCGGGGCGGCGGGGGCTGCAGGGGCGGGTGCCGGTGCGGGGGTCTGGGCCAGGGCGGCCGGCGCGCCGGCGACCAGGATCGAAGCTGCGAGAAGCCAGTGTTTCGAGCCCATGGGGTGCCTTCCTTGTGCTGCGGCGCGCTTGGCGCGCGTTTCTCGAACTGCGGCGTGCTTATATCACCGGCTCGGGCTGCAGGTCTCGAAAATGGCGAGGGCAGGGACTTCCTGCAGGAGGCGAGGCGCCGGTATTCGGGACGTGCCGGGGCTGACCGCATGAGCTGCGATCTGTGAGAGCGCCTAGCTGCCCTCGCGATCGGCAGAATGGATTGCCGCCTTCCGCAGTCATGGAACCACTACGGCGAATGAGGGGACCCGGCCGCCGTCCGGCTACGCCACGGCGCTCCGGTCCGTGGCGCGGACTGGCGCCGCCGCAAGCCCGTCGCGGACGGTGGTGAAGAAGTCCGTGGGCCCCATCTGGCCGCCCTTCAGCACCACTTCCAGCCCGTCATAGAGGGGATCGTCCGACCACGCACGGCACAGGGGCGCGCCGGGGGCAAGGCCGGCGGCGATGTCGAGGGCGAAAGCGTTCAGCGCCTCCATCACCTCGCCGGAGCTGTCGCCTCCCGCCACCATGATGCGGCGGACCAGCCGGGCCTCCACCATGCGCCGCATGATCTCGGCCAGCACTGTGCCGACCGTCCGCGCCGCCTCCGCGCGAGTGAGGCCGAGGGTGCTTGCCGTATGGTCGAAGGCGAGGACGTGGGGATCGTCCGGGCCTTCGGCGCTGTAGATCACCGGGCTCTCGCCGCGCCCGAGCGCCGCACGGGCGACTTCCAGCGTGCGGGCGATCTCGGCCTCGCGCAGCGTCGGGTCGAGGGCGCGGGACAGGTCCAGCCGCTCGGTGTGGAAGCCGTGGGCCCGCGCCCAGCCGATCTGGGCGGCGGTGACCGGGGAGCAACTGCCGCTCACCACCGCGATCTGCGGCACGCCCGCCGCCGCCGGCAGGCCGGGCTGCGCCGGCAGCAGGCCCAGCCGCCGCCAGTGGGCGGCCAGCGCATATTGCAGGCCGGAAGAGGAGGCGCTGAACAGGCCCTCGCCCCGGTTCTCCCAGATGAGGCGGCCGGCCTCGGTCAGCGTGTCCTCGTCCATCACGTCGATGAGCACAACCGGGGTATCGTCGCCCTCCAGCATGGCGCGGCGGGTGTCGGCGGCGTCGGCGCGGATCTGGGCCATGTCGATGAGGTCGATGCGCCGTGCGGTCTGGCGGGCGAGGTGGCGGCCAAGGTCCGCCTCGTCCATGGGCGTCACCGGATGGCGCGACATTGTGGGGTGGCGGTCGAGCCGGTAGGTGGTGCCGTTCACGGTGACGAACAGGGTGCCGAACACCTGGAACCGGCCGAGGCGCGGCACGCCCACCACCATGGGGCTCCAGCGCCCGCCCATGGCCCCCACCCCCAGATCCACGGCACGGCCGATGGAGCCCACGTGCGGGGCGGAATCGAAGGTGGAGCAGACCTTGTAGTGCAGGATCGGCGCGCCCAAGGCCTTCAGTCGGGCGAACACGGCGGGCAGCTCGGCGTCCATCCACTCCGGCGAGCGCCCGCGCGAGGAGCCGGCGAGGCCGACGCAGCGGACGCTGGGAAAGCGGGCGAGCATCTCGTCCGTGGGCAGGCGCAGGAACAGCACGGACGGCACGCCCGCCGCCGTGATGGCTTCCAGCGCATCGGTGGAGCCGGTGAAGTCGTCGCCGTAATAGGCCAGCAGCAGGCCGGCGGGCCATGAGGCGGCAGAAGAGGCGCCCGCCGTCATCGCCAGAACCCGAGGGCGCTGCGCAGGGCAGGGCTGCGGGTTGCCTCGTCCTCGAGGCTGGCGCCGGCCATGGCGGCGCGCCAGGCGGCCCTTAGGGCTTCGACACCCGCCGGCACCCCCGCCGGATGACCGAAGATGCCACCCCCTGCCGTGTGGATGAGGTCGGCGCAGCCGATGGCCGCGTAAGTCTCGGCCGCCTGCCGCCCGGTCTGGCCGGAGGAAAACACCGGCATGGCTCCCATGGGCGCCGCATCGTTGAGGGGCGAGAGCACCGCCTGCGCGGCGGCAATGACGCTGGCGTTGGCCTCCGAGAATTTGTTGTCGAGCCCGTTCACATGCAGGTGGTCCACGCCGGCGAGCCGCCACAGCTGCTGCCAGGGGGCATAGTCCCATCCCAGCGACGGGCAGCGGTAGAGATAGCCCCAGCCGGCGCGATGGCCGTGGATGGGCAATTGGGTGTGGCGGCGGATCTCGCGCACCCCCACGAGGCCGATGGAATTCAGGCAGACCATGACGCAGGTGCCGCCCTCGGCCAGCACCAGGTCGTGGCGGCGGCGCATCTCGTCGAGGTCGCCGGTGATGTTGAAGGCCACCATCACCTTACGCCCGCGCCGGTCGGCGGCATCGTTCACCACGCGCATCACCGCCTTCACCCGCGCCTCGAACGGGCAGCGGGCGCCGTCAGCCTGGAGTTCGTCGTCCTTGATGAAGTCGATGTCGCCGGCGATCAGCTCACGCACCTGCTGGGCGGTCTCTTCCGGCGTGAGGCCGATGGACGGCTTGATGATGGTGCCGATGATCGGCCCCTGCGCCACGCCGGCCAGCTTGCGGGTGCCGGCGATGCCGAAGGCCGGGCCGGCGAAGGCATTGGTGAAGGACGGGGGCAGCTTCAGGTCGATGAGGCGCAGGCCGGAGACCTGGTGCAGTTCGAACAGGTTGCCGGCGATGGTGGACATGAGGTTCGGCAGGGAGGGGCCGAAATTCTCCACCGGCCAGGACAGTTCGAGAATGGCGCGGGTGTAGCGGTCGGAGGCCATGCCGCCCGGCAGGCTGGGGGTGTCCGCCGTGTCGAGGATGTCGAGCCGCTCCACGCGCGCGCCGGAGCGTTCCTTCAGCTCCGCGGTCTCGGTGGCGAGCGCCACGAAGGTGCCGCTGGATTGCTCGCCGGCGATGACCTCGGCGGTGCGGGCCGGGTCGCCGCCGGTCTCCATCCAGTAGGTGGCATAGACGCGTTCGCTCATGGCGGAGGATTCCTGCAGCCGTCTGTGTGTAGCGCGGCCCGGCCGCCGCTGCCACGCAGGGGAGGGGCCGGGCCGTGAGGAGGGGCGGGGCCGCGTCCCTTTAAGGGAGGACCCCGTCCGAGCAATCAGGTGATGCGGCGGATGCTCTCGGCGATTTCCGGCTTGTCGAGGCACTTGATCCAGTCGTCGCGCATGAGGCGCGGCTTGCCGAACTGGATGGCCTTGTTGCAGGCGTCCGAGAACACGCCGGGGATCTCCTTGAAGATCACCGCGGCGAGAATGTTCATGTGGCCCAGCAGGAAGTCACGGGCGCACTCCTCCGGCACGCCCCGGCGCACGGTCTCGTCCATGGCTTCGCGCATCACGTCGAGCAGCGTGGCGCAGATGGTCTCCGACAGGCCGGGTTCCAGGATCGCCATCTGGTCCACGGTGAGGCGATAGGAGCGCAGGATCGGGGCATAGATGGCCTTGGCCACCGCCTCGCCCAGGGCGAACGCCTCGTCCGGCCCCTGCATGAGGGCGGAGGTGATGGACTGCTTGGCTCCCGCGCCGCCGAAGAAGTCACGCCGCGCCGCCGGATCGGTCTCGTCGTTGAAGATGAGCGGGTGGCAGGGGTGGGAGACGAAATAGATCAGGTCCGGCCGGTCCGGCAGGTGGCCGGCGAAGGGCGCCGCCGCGTCGAGCAGCATCACCATGGTGCCCGCCTTCAGCTTCGGCGAGATGCTGTGCGCGACCTTGCCGATGAGGGTGTCGGGCACGGCCAGGATGACCACGTCGGCGCCGTCGAGGGCGGCGTCGATCTCGGTGCAGTCGACGCCCACCTCATCCTTGAGGCGCTTGCGGCCGATGTCGCTGACCTCCACATGGGCGACCTGAAAGTCGGACTTGGCGAGGTTCTTCGACAGGCGCACGCCCATCTTCCCGCCGGCCCCGAACAGGGCGATCTTCGCGTTCATTCCGGTATCTCCAACACTCCGGGACAGGGTCCCCGATGAATGGGGCCGGTTCGCCCGGCCCCCTGTTTTTCAGGCCGAGCGGGCGGCCATCGCCGCTGCGTCCGGCACGGCGTCCCGCTGCCGCGACACCACCAGGGTGAGGACGGCGGAGAGCATCATGAAGCCGCCCACCACCAGCATGGCGACCTGGAACGAGCCTGTCGCGTCCTTCACCGCTCCGGTGATGAAGGGGGCCGCAAACCCGGCCACGTTGCCCACCGTGTTGATGAGGGCGATGCCTGCCGCAGCGCCCGCCCCCGACAGGAAGCGTGCCGGGATGGCCCAGAAGTTGGGCAGGGCCGAGAAGATGGCACAGGCCGTGATGGTGATCACCGCCACCGTGGCGGCGGGCGAGTTCATGAACAAAGCCGCCGGGATGGACAGGGCGCCGATGAGCGCCGGCAGGCCCACGTGCCAGGGCTTCACCCCGGTCTTCGCTGCATGCCGGCTCCACAGCAGCAGGGCCGCGGCCGCAGGCAGGTAGGGAATGGCGGTGATGAGGCCCTTCTGCATCACGTCGAACTTGGTGCCGAACTGGGCCTCGAAGCCGCCGATGATGGTGGGCAGGAAGAAGGCCAGCGCGTAAAGGCCGTAGATCAGCCCGAAGTAGATGAAGGACAAAAGCCACACCCGCCCGTTCAGCAACGCGCCGGAGGCAAGGATGTTGTGCTTGCCGGCCTTGGCCTTCTCTTCCTTGGCAAGCTCGCCGGTGAGCCAGTCGCGCTCGGCGGTGGTGAGCCATTCGGCGTCGGCAGGCCGGTCCACCAGGTAGAACCAGGCGACGATACCGACCAAGATGGCCGGAATGGCGACGCCGAAGAACATGATGCGCCAGCCGGCAAGTCCCATCATGCCGTCCGCGCCCAGCAGCAGCGAGGCGAAGGGCGCGCCGATGACGATGGTGAGCGGCTGCGCCACATAGAACAGGGCCAGCACCTTGTTGCGGTGGCGGGCCGGCACCCAGAGGCTGAGATAGAGGATGGCGCCGGGGAAAAAGCCCGCCTCGGCGACGCCGAGCAGGAAGCGCAATACATAGAGGCCTTCCACGCTGCTCACCCAGGTGAACAGCAGGGCGACGATGCCCCAGGTCACCATGATGCGGGCGAGCCAGCGGCGGGCGCCGAACTTGTGCAGGGCCAGGTTGCTCGGCACTTCCAGCAGGATGTAGCCGAGGAAAAAGATGCCCGCCGCGAACCCGAACTGGGACGCGGTGAGGCCGAGATCGCGCGACATGCCGTTGGGTCCGGCGAAGGACACGGCGGTGCGATCCAGGAAGTTGATGAAGAACATCAGGCCGATGAACGGCGTCAGCCGCCACGAGACCTTGGAAATGGCCGACCGCTCGACGGCGGACACCTCGGGCTCCGTCATGGGATTTCCTCCAGGAAATGGGGCAGATCTTGCGGCATCTGCGCTTCTTGTTCTTCTTGCCCCGGCGGGAGCACGGCACGCGGGCCGCCAAGCCGGGGTATCGACGCTCGCAATTAGGCGCCCGGCAGCGGTCCGAACAATCGATTTGTTGTCCTTGAGTTGTGAGCTAAACTCACATCATCGATGCTGCGACGCAGCAATAAAGAACGTGAACGCAGGACCTTGGCTCCATGTCGCAGATCGGCAACCAGCCCTTGCCCTCACTGGTGGCGTTGCGGGCGTTCGAGGCCACGGCCCGCCATCGCAGCATGACCCGCGCGGCCGAGGAATTGTGCGTCACCCACGGCGCCGTGAGCCGCCACATCAAGGCGCTGGAGGCGACGCTGGGCGTGCCTTTGGTGGCGCGCGGCGGTGGCGCCAGCGAGCCGACGCCCGAGGGGCAGCGGCTCGCCGAGGGCCTGTCCACCGCCTTCGGCCTCATCCACGCCACCCTCGACCGGCTGCGGCCCGGCCCGCTCACGCTCTCCTGCTCCGCCTCCATCATGCTGTGCTGGCTGATCCCGCGCATGGCGGGCTTCCATCGCCGCAATCCGGACGTGCAGGTGGAGCTGAACATGAATTACGACAAGGTGGATTTCAGCCGGGACAAGATCTCCGTCGCCATCCGTTCCAGCACCATCGTGCCGCCACGGGATGCCATCATCCGCGAGCTGGGAACGGAATGGATCGGGCCGGTGTGTTCGCCCGATTATCTTGCCGGCCGGGACCTCGCCGCACCGGAAGATCTTGGAAGTGCGCATCTTCTGTCCACGAATACGCGTCCCGAGGCGTGGCGCGACTGGGCGCAGGCCACTGGCAATGGCGACCTCGGCCTGAAGGCGCAGCGCAGCTTCGAGCACTTCTACCTGCTGATCCAGGCCGCCGCCTGCGGCCTCGGGGTGGCGGTGGTGCCCCACATGCTGGCCCTGAGCGAGTTGCAGTCCGGCCGCCTTGTCGCGCCCTTCGGCTTCGTGCCCGGCGGGCGGCACCTCAGGATGTGGATCGCGCCTCAGGTGGCCTTCCGATCCGATCTCAAGGCGCTGGAATCCTGGCTCCTGGGGGAAATGCGCAGCTTCGGCCGGCCGCCGGACCCGGCGCTCGCGTCAGTTCGGCCGTGATGGCGCGGCGTCTCTGGTCACGCCCGCGCGGCGATTGAGCGTCGTCAAGGCCTATCGGGTGCCGATCCTGCCCTTGCGCAGGCGGGTGGGCGGCGCCGAGGTCCAGCGCCGCACGGCGCGGGTGAAGCTGGCGCCGGAGCCGTAGCCCATCTCCGTCGCGACCTCCTGTACCCGGTTGGTGCTGGCCGTCAGCAGCGCGATGGCGCGGGCCGCGCGCTCCTGCTCGATCAGCCGAGACAGGCTGGTGCCCTCGGCGGTGAGGCGGCGTTGCAGGGTGCGCGGGCTCATGAAGGCGAAGCGGGCCACTTCGGCAAGGGTCGGCTCGCCGCCGCGCGCCAGCAGCAGCGGCAGGACGGCGCGGATGGAGCCGGCAAGCGTGCCGTCGCCGCGGATCACGCCGCACCCCTCCGTCACCTGCTGCGCGAGGGGAATGCGGCTCTGGGAATAAGGTTCGTCAAGCGCCTCATCGCTGAAGGTCACGGCCACCGCGCCGGTGAGAGTGGGGCTGACGGCGCAGCTGAAATGGGGTTCCAGCAGCGAGAGCCCGAGAACCGGATGGGGCGTGAGTTCCACACGCTCGAGGGCGGGCCTGTCCTTGCCATCGCGGGTCACCACGCTGGCGATCAGGGACGCCACGAATTGCTGGGTGATGAAGAGGGCTTCATCATCGAGCGGGACGCGGAAGACGTGGCGGACCGTGGCTCCGCCGGCGTGGGGGGTGAAGGTGAACACCTCGTGGGAGCCGTGGTGGAAGAACGCGCGGGCGACAAGGTGAAAGGCTTCCCGCGGCGTCCGTGACGCCCGCACCAACTCCCCGATGAGGCCGATCTGATCGACGCCGGCATGCTCCACCACGCGGCAGCCGATATCGGGCCCCTCGGCATGTGCCACGCTGCGCAGGAATTCGATGCCCACCTGCAGCGGAATCGGCTGGTCGGGGTCGGCGACGAGCGTGGGCGGCAGTCCGGCCTCCCGCAGCAGGAGGTCCAGCGGACGCCCGTTGTCCCTGAGCCAGATCATGAACGGGAAGGCGGCAGCCACCCGCACCAGAGGAAGAGTTGTCGTCGCCATGTCCGTGTCGGTGTTGCTCTCGGTCTCGGTCTGACCCGTGCTGAGGCTATGGTTGACGCGGTGGCGCGCAAGATCAAGGATTCGTGTGGCGCCGCCGGCGACGGGCGGCAACGAGGAAACCCTGCCCTTAACCTCATGCATTCTTGGCCGGAGGCGGCGGGTGTCATGCCGCCTCGCCGCCGGGCTCGGACCGTCCCGAGGTGGGCGGGAGCCGCCTCTAGCTCCCGCCGGATCCGTCTGGAGGTCGTGCAACCGGGTGCAACGATCAGACCGGTGAAGACGCAAGAGGTCAGAGGAGCGTTTTCTCCTCCGGTGGCTGGACCTCGATGACCTTCAACTCGTGGCGGCGACCGTCACGGGCCGTCCAGCAGATGGACTGGCCTTTGGAGAGCCCGATCAGGGCAGCGCCGATGGGCGTCATCACCGACACCCTGGCAGCGGCGATGTCCGCGTCTTCCGGATAGACCAGTGTCACGGTGCGCGCGTTGCCGCCCGCTTCGTAGGTGACTTTGGAGCCCATCTGCACCGCGGTGGCGGGGACGCGGCCGATGGGGACCAGACGCGCCCGGTCCAGCTCGGCGAGAAGCTCCTCCGCCACGTCGGGAATGCGGTCGAGCGCGGCTGTAGCGAGGCCAGCGAGGCGTTCGTGGTCCGGATGGCTCAGAACGAGCGCGGGCAGGCGAGGGGACCTTGATTGAGATCTGGATTGCTTTTTCATCATGGGTGTCGTCGTCAAAGGACTGCCGGCATCGCGCGGCCACGGTCGAGCGGCAGCGCGGGCAAGGCTTGGGGAATGGGAAGGCTTGGGGCGCCGTCATCGGGTGCCGTGCAGGCGCACGGCGAGACATCATCACCCCGGCGCCCGGGGCGCGGAGGCCGAGCGCGGGGCTACTGTCCTGCGATGGGGCAGGTGCGGCGGAAGGTGTGGGTCGTCGCGCTCATGGGGCGATCACAGCCTGTCTGCTTACGTTATGTCAAGTGCCATAGCCGGCGGGCCGCTCGGCGCCGGTGCAACCGGTTCACTGAAGCGATGGGAGACAGCTGGGGCAAACGGGCGACTTTGCGGGTCCCGCGTTGTATGTTCGTGGGTCTTGCCACTCTGGATCCCGTTCAGCATGTCCGTCGCCTTTACGCGCGAAAACGACCTCGAAGCGACCGCCGCCGACCTGCCGGACCGGCCGATCTCGCCGCATCCCAATCTGGTGACCCCCACCGGGATGGCGGCGCTGGATGCGGCCCTCGGCGAGGCCCGGGCCGCCTATGCGCTGGCGCAGATGGGTGACATCCAGGCCGACCGGATGGCCATGGCGCGCGCGACCCGCGACCTGCGCTACTACAGCGCCCGCCGGGCCAGCGCCCAACTCATTGAAGCTGTTGCTCATCCTCAGTCGGTCCAGTTCGGGACCACCGTCACCATCTCTCGCGAGGATGGCCGCCGCCAGGTCTTTCGCATCGTCGGCGAGGACGAGGCCGACCCGGCCAAGGGTTCGGTGTCCTATGTCTCGCCGCTGGCGAAGGCCCTGATGAGCAAGGTCGTGGGGGATGTGGCGCTGGTGGCCGGCCGCGAGGTGGAGGTTCTGGAGATCGCTTGAGGGCGCATGTTCAGCAGCGCACCGTGAATTTCCGCGCGCTCCGCTCCATCGGCCGGTGTCGTCCAGTCCCGACGAACCCGTAAGGGGGCGCGATATCGGAACCTTGGGTGAAGAGCCGCGGCTTGTTGCAACCGGTTGCGACGACGCTCAAGGCAGAAGTCCACCGGGACGAACACCGAAAGACGAGCATCTCAAATAGAGGAAATGCATCGTCTTCCGGATGCTCAAGCATATCCCGTGCAGGGAAGCCGCAGGGCATGCCGGCGCAACAGAGGGCCGGCGCATCAACTTCCGTAGGCTGAGCGTAATGGCTACGGCACCACCTGAGCCGTGATCCTCTGTCAGGCGGCGGCGGGCGGACGCCTTGCGACCGTAGCGGGTGGCGAGAACCGCGTGGTCATCTCCTCCGCGACGGCCGGCCCCCACCATGGCGGTGAGGGGGCGAGGAGCGACCGTGGCGTGTCAGGTGCGTCCGGCGGGGCGTCGGGCTAGGCTGGCGCATCTTTGCGCAACCGAGAAGCATCCACCTTGAAGAAGATCGGCTTTCTCTCGTTCGGACACTGGACGCCCTCGCCCCAGTCGCAGACGCGCTCGGCCGCCGATGCGCTGCTCCAATCCATCGAGCTGGCGGTGGCGGCGGAGGATCTGGGCGCCGACGGCGCCTATTTCCGCGTCCATCATTTTGCCCGCCAGCTGGCCGCGCCCTTCCCGCTGCTCGCCGCCGTGGGCGCGCGCACGCGGCGGATCGAGATCGGCACCGCCGTCATCGACATGCGCTATGAGAACCCGCTCTACATGGCGGAGGATGCCGGCGCGTCCGACCTCATCGCCGGCGGACGGCTGCAGCTCGGCATAAGCCGGGGCTCGCCGGAGCAGGTCATCGAGGGGTGGCGGCACTTCGGCTATGCGCCGCCGGACGGCCAGACCGACGCCGACATGGCCCGCCGCCATGCCGAGGTCTTCCTTCAGGTGCTTGAGGGCGAGGGCTTCGCCAAGCCCAACCCGCGGCCCATGTTCCCCAACCCGCCGGGCCTGCTGCGGCTGGAACCCCATTCCGAGGGGCTGCGCGAGCGCATCTGGTGGGGCGCCAGCTCCAACGCCACCGCAGTGTGGGCGGCGAAGCTGGGCCTGAACCTGCAGAGTTCCACCCTGAAGAACGACGAGACCGGCGAACCCTTCCACATCCAGCAGGCCGCGCAGATCCGCGCCTATCGTGCCGCGTGGGCGGAGGCGGGCCACGCCCGCGCGCCCCGCATCTCGGTCAGCCGCTCCATCTTCGCTTTGGTGGACGATCGCGACCGCGCCTATTTTGGGCGGGGCGGAAAGGACGAGGATTCCGTCGGCTTCATCGACGAGAAGACCCGCGCCATCTTCGGCCGCAGCTACGCCGACGAGCCGGACGCGCTCATCCGGCAGCTTGCCGCGGACGAGGCCATCGCCGAAGCGGACACGCTGCTGCTCACCGTGCCGAACCAGCTGGGCGTCGACTACAACGCGCACGTGATCGAGGCCATCCTCACCCATGTGGCGCCCGCGCTGGGCTGGCGTTGAGGCGGGTTCGCAGAGGGCTTGGGGCGCAACGGGTGCGACGGTTGTCGCATTCGTCGTTCCGGGGCGCCCGATGGGCGGGTGACCATGGATGGGGGTGGTGGCGCCAAATTCGCAGCGATCCTGGCGATGGAGATAGGCAAGATCGAGTTCGAGACGCTGCGGCTGTGAATGCCTGGGCAGTCTGTCGCGCGCCGGGAGCAGACCCTCGCTGCGCCTCCCAGTCCGGACATTGGCCGAAGGTCAGAACGACGCCTTTCCGATCGAGCCGCCTCCGTCCACATGCAACGTCTGGCCGGTGATGAATGCCGCATCGTCTGACATCAGGAACGCGACGGCGGCGGCGATTTCCTGCGGGGTTCCGAACCGCTTCATCGGCACGCCGGAGAGGTAGCGCGCCTCGCCCGCGCTTCCCGGCGCGTTGTTGGCGCGGAACAGTTCGGTCTCGGTCGGCCCCGGCGCAACCGCATTGACGGTGATGCCGGAGGTCGCAAGCTCCAGCGCCCAACTGCGGGTGAAGCTCACCAGCGCCGCCTTGGCTGCGGCGTAGGAGGTGCGCTCGACGGCGCCGAGGATGGTGAGGCTGGAGATATTGACGATGCGTCCCCAGCCGCGCGCGGTCATGCCCGGCACCGCCGCCTGGACGGCGGCGAGCGCAGGATGGAGATTGGTCCGCAGCACCTCGTCGAGGGTTTCGGCCTCGATCGCCCCGAGTGGCTCGGCGCGCACCAGCCCGACATTGTTGACGATGCCGTCGACCGGATCGGCAGCGACGATCTGCGCCAGCCGCCTGCCCGCATCCTGCGTGCTGAGATCGAGCGCGTGGAGCGTTCCGGGAAAGCCGTCGCTGCGGTGTCGGGCGATGCCGATGATGCGATGGCCCTGCGCCGCGAGGCGCAGGGAAAGCGCGAGGCCGATGCCCTTGCTGGCGCCGGTGATGAGGAAGGTGCGTTGCATGGGTGGGTTCTCCCCCCCGCTCGCTTGGGGCGGGGCATGTTGGGGCGGGGCATGTCGGGGTGGATCAGGCGGCGGTGGCACCCGCGGCGCGGCGAAGGGCGGGCAGCATGTCCGCCGGTTCGGGCCGGCGGGTATAGTCCGGATTGACCTCGGCATAGAGGATGGTGCCGTCCTGGCCGACCACGAAACGGGCCGGCATGGGGAGGGTCCAGCTCGGGTCGCCGTTGAAGGACGGCAGGTCATTCTTCAAGGACTTGTAGAGCTCGACCAGATAATCCGGCAGCGCGAACCGCAGACCGAACGCCGCGGCGACCTCGTTACGAGGGTCCGACAAGATCGGGAACGACAGCTTGTTCTGGCGGACCGACTTGCGGCTGTTCACGGCGTTCTGTGGCGAGATCGCAATCAGGTTCGCGCCCAGCGCCTGGAGCTGCGGAAGCGCCTCCTGAAGCGCCTGCAATTCCATGTTGCAATAGGGGCACCACACGCCGCGATAGAAGGTGATGACCAGCAGCCCCTTGGCGAGAAGGTCGGCCGACGACACCGCATTCCCCTCGGGGTCCGCAAGGGTGAAGGCGGGAATCTTCTCGCCGGCCTTTAGCGCCTGCCGTGCCGCGCCGGAGGCGATGAGTTCAGCGGTGGCGCGGCGCATGGTTTCGATCACCGCGGGTGGCACGTTGTGGGGCGGTTTGCCCGTTTCGAAATCGGCCTTGAAGGCGTCAAGCTTCGCCTGGAGGGACATGGGGGTGCTCCTTGTCGGGTGGTATGGCGTGTGCGACGAGGACAGCCGGCCGTCAGCCGGCCGCCATCGAGCGGGCGACCTCGGCGGCGCTGATGCCTTCGAGCGCGAGGCCATAGCCGGTGCCCTCGTCGATGATCCGACGCAGCTTCTGCGTCAGCGCGATGCGGGTGTAGCTGCTGGTGAGCGGCGGCAGAGCAGCGATCCCTTCGGCGATTTCGTGGGCACGGATGAGCAGCTGGTCAGCAGGGACGATCTCGTTGACCACGCCCCAGTTCTTCGCCGTCGCGGCGTCGAGCACCTGCCGGGTGAGGATGAAATAGCGGCCGCGCACGCTGCCGATCACTTCCGGCCAGAGCAGATTGACGCCGTCGCCCGGTACGATCCCGAAGTCGAAATGCGGCTTGTCCTGGAACACGGTTTCCGGCGTGGCGAGGATGATGTCGGTGAGCAGCGCATATTCGCTGTGCAGCAGAACGGGGCCGTTGAGCGCGGTGATCATCGGCACCTCGATGTCGAGGATGTTCATGAGCACCTTCTTGCCCTCGCGATAGATCTTGTCGTAGCCGCGCGGCGAGAAGAAATCGAAGCCCTCGGGGCTGATCGCATCCATGAACGCGTCGCCCGATCCGGTCAGGATGACCACCCGGTTGTCCGGGTCGGCGCCGATCTGGTGAAACAGCTCGACGAACTGTTCATGGGTATGGCCGTTGAAGACCAGCTTTCCACCGTCGGTGTGAAAGCGGACTTCGAGCACGCCGCTGTCCGAGCGGGTGAGCTGGGCATTGGGGAAGGCGTCCTTGTAAGCGCTGAAGCGGGACATGGGATGGCTCCTTGGTGTGTTCGCAGGGGCGAATGGATCGGGGGGAAGATCACGCCGCCGGGACGAGGGCCTCGACACGGGTGATCGCGCGTTGCACGGCGGGCCGCGTGGCGATCTGGTCGTACCAGCGGGAGAGGTTGGGGCGGGCGTCCAGAGTCACGCCGGGAAATGCGCGTCGCCACAGCCAGCCGAAGTGGGCGATGTCGGCGATGGTGAAATCGTCGCCGGCGGCGAAACGCTGGGTCGCCAGCTTGGCTTCGAGGAGATCGAGGACGCGCTCTGCCTCGGCGGAGAAGCGGGCTTCGGCGATCGGCTGAGGTTCGGGCGACGAGCGCTTGAAGAAGCCGGCATTGCCAAAGGCCGGGCTCAGCGCCGAGGCGTGAAAGAACAATTGCTCGAAAACCCGCGCCTGTCCTTCCGCGTCCGCCGGCAGTAGTCTGCCGGTCCTTTGCGCGAGATGGACCAGGATCGCCGCGCTCTCGCTCAGCACGAATGCCGCATCGCCGTCGCGCTCGACCAACACCGGCACCTTGCCGTTGGGGTTCAGTTCGAGGAAGGCGGCGTTCTTCTGCTCGCCCTTTCGGACGTTGACCGGCTTCAGCTCATAGACAAGGTCCATCTCTTCCAGCGCGATCGGGACCTTGACGCTGTTGGGCGTGGCGAATGCGTAGACTTCGATCATGTTCAGCTCCGCGAATAGCGTCTGGGTCTGTTCGTGAGCCTGTTATGATCATTCCTAGAAAGTTGCGGCAGGCCGGTTAAGGCGATAACGCTCATTCTCAGGAGGAATGGGCGTGGATCGACTTCAGGCCATGCAGGTGTTCGTGACCGTGGTGGAGGCGGGATCGTTCTCCGCTGCCGCACGGCAGATCGGTGTCGGACAACCAGCCATCTCCAAGACCATCGCCCAGCTCGAGGAGCGCCTTCAGGTGCGCCTGCTCGTGCGCTCGACCCACAGCCTCGCGCCGACCGATGCGGGCGTGCGCTTCTATGAACGGGCGCGCGCGGCGATCCGAGAGGCGGATGAGGCCGAACTCGAAGCGCGGGGCGCCGGCGCGGGCCTGTCGGGACGCCTGCGCGTCTCGGCCGCCACGACCTTCGCGCGTCTGCTCATCGTTCCGCGCCTGCCGGAATTCCTAGCGCGCCATCCCGACATCGAAATCGACGTGCTGCTCGATGACCGGGTCATTGATCTTGTCTCAGAGGGCATCGACCTGGCTCTGCGGATGGGGGAATTGACCGATTCCGCCGCCATCGCCCGGCAGATCGCCCGCAGCCGGCGTTCCGTGATCGCGACGCCCGCCTATCTCTCGCGCGCCGGCACGCCCCTGGTCCCGGCCGATCTCGCGACCCACGAGGCGATCGTCTACAGCCAGCTCGGCGCCAGCTGGACCTTCCGCCGGAACGGCACCGAGGCGTCCGTCGCGGTCCGCGGACGCGTGCGTCTAAGCGCGGCGGAAGGCATCCGCGCGGCCGTGCTAGCCGACTTGGGGCTGACGGTCAATTCCGACTGGATGTTCGCCCCCGAACTGGCGAGCGGCGCGGTCCGGCGCGTGCTGGAGGACTGGGAGCTTCCGCCCGTCGATCTGTGGGCGGTGTTCCCGACCGGGCGCCTCGCCAGCGCCAAGGCGCGCGCGTTTGCGGATTATGTGGAGAGCATCCTGGCCCAATAGGGCTATTCGCGATGTACCGCGCCGCGCCATAAGCTGTCGTTGGTCGGTGATCCGGAAGCGGACGTTTCCGCCACGGCGGGCCGCTTCCTCGATGCCGCGCGGCTCGACGAGACGACGCGCGCTCGCGGCAATGCGATCGACATGCACATGAAGGCCTGAGGCGGCTGGCGCGCCGGCGGCCAGGACCGCACGCGCGCCTCGACGGTACGCGTCTTCCAAGACCATGATATCGTTGTGGCGGTGCAGATTGTTGCCCATCCGCTTCACCAAAATCCCACGACTGATCAGCACGGATCCTCGTGAGGCTCCGGCACCGCCAACACACTGCGCCGGTATTCTGATGGCGAGCATCCCATCCAGCGGATGAAGGCTCGGGTAAAGCTGCCGTGCGTATCGTAGCCGAGGGACAGAGAGATCGCGAGGATCGACATCTGCGTCTCGACGAGGAGGCGGATGGCCCGTGCGCGGCGCGCCTCTTCGACGATCTCGCGATACGTGAATCCCTTCTCGCGCAAGCGGCGCTGCAATCCTTGCACTCCGAGGCCGGCGAGGTGCGCGGCGCCGTCGATGTCGCTTTGGCCATCGAGGAGGCGGAGCGCGACAATGGCAGAGAGCGCGCGTGCCGGTTCCGGCGCGTCGGAGAGAATGACGTCGGCAAGCACGTCCCGCAGAGTGACGATTCGCGTTCTTCCTGTGATCCTGTTGATGCGTCGGCGGCTCAGTTCGCTCGCCTTCAGGGCAAGGCCCGAACCTGGCCGCTCGCAACGCAGATCCACCTGCAAGCGGTCCTCCACCTGCTTCGCTTCCGGGTCGCGTGCATATTCAACTTCCGCCCAGTCGGGTCGCCATCGGGCGCCGAGATAAAGGCGAACGAAAGTGAGCATGGGCGGGAGGAGGTGGTCACAATGCTGCACCTTGCTCACGTCAAAAGTGGGCGTCGCAAACCGCAGGATACGGTGCCCGCCGTCCCGGACCAGTTCCAGCCGCGCGCCACTCTGGTGGGCCCAGCTCGTCGCTATCGCGCGGCGCAGGCCCTCGCCGAGCGTTGGGGCCGCGGCCGCATGCTCGATCCAGAGGCCATAGCCCCTGTGGGTCATCTCCTCGCCCACGTCCAGGCCGAATGTGCGGTGGTCCAGGGCCGCGGCACCCCGTGCGAACAAGCCCATCATCGAATGGAGCGGTATGGGCGTTTGCGGAGCGTCCCGTAGAGCCATCGGCAGGTGCTCCCGGGCGAACATGTCGATGAGAGCCTGTTCGCCGGCCTGCCTTTCGATCTTTTCGGGCAAGGCGCCGAAGCCCTTTGCGCGGACGAGGACGATTGAACCCGGACCACGCATCGAAACCTCGTCGAGTGACGCAAAATGCGAAGAGCGCCGGGATGATATGGCCTAGATCAAAGACACGTTCAGGCTTCTCTAGCAAACGACAGCCGGAGACTGGAAGTCCGAAGCAGAGGGAAAGTTGGTTTCGACGCCGCTGTCCATGCGTGCCGCACCATGGTGGGGCATCCGCGATGCGCGGCCCATTACTTCGTTGACGCAAGTTTCGTTCGGGTGGAAGTTTTCCATCCAAGGAGTAAAAGAGACTCAAGCATGAAGTTCCTCGCCCGCGCCTTGGTTATCACGGCACTGCTTCTGTTTTCGTCTGGATCCGTTCTGGCGGAAGTGCTCCCGTCGTGGAACGACGGGTCCGCGAAGGCGGCGATCCAGGGCTTCGTCAAGCGGGTAACCGATCCGGCCAGCAAGGATTTCGTGCGTCCTGAGGCGCGCATCGCCGTTTTCGACAATGACGGCACGCTGTGGGTCGAGCAGCCCATGTACACGCAGCTGGCCTTCGCCCTCGACCGGCTGAAGGAACTGGCGCCGAAGCATCCGGAGTGGCAGAGCAACCCGACGCTGAAGGCAGCCATCGAAGGTGACCTCAAAGCCGTCGCCGCTGCCGGCGACAAGGGGCTTCTGGAACTGGTCATGGTCACCCATGCCGGCATGACGCCGGACGAATTCCAGAAGGTTGTCACCGACTGGCTCGCCAAGGCCGAGCACCCGCGCTTCAAGAAGCCGTATACCGAACTCGTTTACCAGCCCATGCTGGAACTGCTGGCCTATCTGCGCGAGAACGGCTTCACGACCTACATCGTCTCCGGTGGCGGCATCGAGTTCATGCGGCCCTGGTCCGAGAAGGTCTATGGGATCCTCCCCGCCCAGGTGGTTGGATCGAGCATCAAGACCCGGTTCGAGAGTGTGGATGGCAAGCCGACCCTGGTGCGAGAACCGGCGTTGAACTTCATCGACGACGGCGCCGGCAAGCCGGTGGGCATCAACCAGCACATCGGCCAACGCCCCATCGCCGCCTTTGGCAATTCCGACGGCGACCTTGAGATGCTGCAATGGACGACCGCCGGCGACGGTGCCCGCTTCGGGCTGATCGTTCACCACACCGATGCCGAGCGCGAATACGCCTATGACCGCAAGTCGGCGTTCGGACATCTCGACAGGGCGCTCGATGCGGCGGCAAGCCAGGGCTGGACGGTCGTGGACATGAAGTCCGACTGGAAGACGATCTTCCCGCCGGCGAAGTGAACGCCTCACCGCAGCTTACGTCTCCAACTGCACTGGAAACGACAATGAGAACAGCAATCTCGACCACGCTGGCCGCCGCGGTGGCGGCAACGCTCATCGTTTGGGGGCCCGCAGCCCAGGCCCAAGGCACCGCGCCTGCCGCAGCCCAGGCCAAGAAGCCGAACATCCTCCTGATCGTCTCCGACGATACCGGCTGGGGCGACCTCGGCGCCTATCTCGGCGGCGCGCGCCGCGGCATGCCGACGCCCAACATGGACGAACTGGCGGCCGAGGGCATGGTGTTCACCAACTTCTACGGCCAGCCGAGCTGCACGCCCGGCCGGGCCGCGATCCAGACCGGGCGCATCCCCAACCGCTCCGGCATGACCACCGTGGCCTTCCAGGGCCAGGGCGGCGGCCTGCCGAAGGCCGAATGGACACTGGCCTCCGTGCTCAAGCAGGGCGGCTATAAGACCTATTTCACCGGGAAATGGCATCTCGGCGAGGCGGACTATGCGCTGCCCAACGCCCAGGGCTATGACGTGATGAAGTACGCCTTCCTCTACCACCTGAACGCCTACACCTATCCGGATCCCAAATGGTTCCCCGGCATGAGCCCCGATTTGCGGCACATGTTCGATACCGTCACGAAGGGCGCGCTATCCGGCAACGCCGGCGGCCCGGTGAAGGAAGACTTCAAGGTCAACGGCGAGTATGTGGACACGCCCGACAAGGGCGTGGTCGGCATTCCCTTCCTTGACGCCTACGTCGAGAAGGCCGCGGTCGAGTTTCTGGAGGAGGCCGCCAAGGCGCCCAACACGCCGTTCTTCATCAATGTCAACTTCATGAAGAACCACCAGCCGAACCTGCCGGCGCCCGAATTCGTGGGCAAGTCGCTTTCCAAGTCCAAGTATGCGGATTCGGTGGTGGAGCTGGACGCGCGGATCGGCAACGTGCTGAAGAAGCTTGACCAGCTCGGCCTCGCCGACAACACGCTGGTGGTCTACACCGTGGATAACGGCGCCTGGCAGGACGTCTATCCCGACGCCGGCTACACCCCGTTCCGCGGCACCAAGGGCACCGTGCGCGAAGGCGGCAACCTCGTCCCGTCCATGGCCCGCTGGCCGGGCAAGATCAAGGCCGCGACCAAGAGCGACGACATCATGGGCGGCCTCGACCTGATGGCCACCTTCGCCTCCGTCGCCGGCGTGAAGCTGCCGGAGAAGGACCGCGAGGGACAGCCCATCATCTTCGACAGCTACGACATGACTCCGGTCTGGCTCGGCAAGGGGGCGGATCTGCGGCACGAGTGGTTCTATTTCACCGAGAACGAGCTCACCCCCGGGGCCGTGCGGGTCGACAACTTCAAATATGTCTTCAACCTGCGCGGCGATAACGGCGCCTATACGGGCGGCCTCGCAGTGGACACGAACCAGGGCTGGAAGGGGCCGGAGAAGTACGTGGCGACCGTGCCGCAGGTGTTCGACCTGCCGGCCGATCCGCAGGAGCGCTACGACATCTTCATGACCACCTTCACCGAGAGCACCTGGGCGGCGATCCCGTTCAACGTGGCGGTCGAGAAGCTCATGAAGACCTATGTGCAATATCCGCCCCGCAAGGCCCAGAGCGAGGCCTATTCTGGCCCGATCACCCTGTCCCAGTATGAGCGCTTCAAGTTCGTGCAGGATGCGCTGAAGGAACAAGGTTTCAAGCTGCCCCTGCCCACCGGCAACTGAGGCGGGCGAGGCGGGGCATCCTCCAGAGCTGCCCCGCCCCTCGCGACCGCCGCTGAACCTGCCCGACCAGGGTGTCTGTTCCGGCAGGTTCCGCTACACGAGCGCCGTGCGCGGCCATAGACTGCCCCCGCACGGCCAATC
Source organism: Xanthobacter versatilis (assembly GCF_043193975.1). NCBI lineage: Bacteria > Pseudomonadati > Pseudomonadota > Alphaproteobacteria > Hyphomicrobiales > Xanthobacteraceae > Xanthobacter > Xanthobacter versatilis. The sequence continues at coordinate 53,094 of NZ_JBAFVB010000003.1, forward strand.
CAAGAGTGTCCACCATGTGTCGTTCCGCCGGTTGTTTGGCGTCTGCGCGTCAGCGCTCGCGGCCGGCGTTCTCACAGCCGGACTGATCTCCATGGCGAGCGCGGTGTCCGCCCCGCGCGAATCCGCGCTCGCGCCCGGCGGGATCGGAGCGTTGAGCGAGGCTGCCCCGCCTTGTTTCGTCGGCTCCACGGCTTGTGCGGACTGACATGCGGCGGCGGCCCCCCGCCTGGCTCTCATCCCAGCATGCCCACGCCATGGCCCGCGCCTAACCGCAGACTGCCGACCGTAACTTCGATCAGGTCCGCGCCGCGCCGCTGCTCAAGCGGATGCCGCTGGTCGTGCTCGGCGCCGACCGGCCATGGCGACCGCTGCTCCCCAAGCTCATTGCAGATGGCGTGCTGCCTACGAACATCCCTCCCGATTTCGGCTATGTGACCGACAGGGCGCAGAAGGTGGCACAGGCAATCCGCAGGGACTCGGGCGCGGAAGGATAGGAATGAGGTGTCTGGGCGACGGACGGGGCGGGCATGCGACGGGCCATTGTGTGCCGCTCCCGTGTTTCAGTGAGCGACCCGAAATTCCGTGATTTTCAACAAACTATGGCCGGGCAATGGGTTGGGATGGTGCTGCGAGAGAGGATTGAACTCTCGACCTCTCCCTTACCAAGGGAGTGCTCTACCACTGAGCTACCGCAGCGCACCGGGTGGGCCTTGGAATTTTCCAAGAGAATAATCCACCGGCCCGGAAGGCGACGGGCATCGCCGTCGTCAGGCGGCTTCCTCTGCCACATGCGGGGGGGACGTGCAAGGGGGCGATGCATCATGAGGGGCGAAGATGTGACTTCTCCCCAGATGTGGACGGGTTGCACGTCTGAGCAGCCGCAGCGATGCATTTTTGCGCGTGCACACGGCTTGAGCGTTTCCGTTTCCCCGGCTAGCCTCCACATCACGAGGCCAGTTCGGGGGACGTGATGGCTGCGGATAAGGCGCGGAAGGAAACCATCGGCGCTGTCCGGCGCTCGTTCGCCCCGTGGACCGATCCCACCAAGACGCCGCTTATTCGCTTCGAGAATGTGGTGAAGCGCTTCGGCGACTTCACCGCGGTGGATCACGTCAGCCTCGACATCTACGAGCGCGAGTTCTTCGCGCTGCTTGGCCCCTCCGGCTGCGGCAAGACGACACTCATGCGCATGCTCGCCGGCTTTGAGGAGCCCACCGAGGGCCGCCTGACCCTCGCGGGGGAGGATCTGGCCGGCGTGCCGCCCTATCGGCGGCCAGTGAACATGATGTTCCAGTCCTACGCCCTGTTTCCGCACATGAATGTGCAGGACAACATCGCTTTCGGCCTCAAGCAGGACAAGATGGGCAAGGGCGAGATCGACGCCCGCGTCGAGGAGATGTTGAAGCTCGTCAAGCTGGAGAAGTTCGCCAAGCGCAAGCCGCACCAGCTCTCCGGCGGCCAGCGCCAGCGCGTGGCCCTCGCCCGGTCGCTCGCCAAGCGGCCCAAGGTGCTGCTGCTGGACGAGCCGCTGGGCGCCCTCGACAAGAAGCTGCGCGAGGAAACCCAGTTCGAGCTGATGGACCTGCAGATGGACCTCGGCATGACCTTCCTGATCGTGACCCACGACCAGGAAGAGGCCATGACGGTGGCCGATCGCATCGCGGTGATGAATAATGGCGTGCTGGTGCAGGTGGCGCCGCCCTCGGTGATCTACGAGCAGCCCTCCACCCGCTACGTGGCCGACTTCATCGGCGAGGTGAACCTCATCGAGGGCAAGATCACCAAGGCGGGCCCGGACGAGACCCGCATCTCCTCGCCGGTGACGCCCTTTCCGCTGGTGGTGACGCAGACCGTGGACTGCAAGGCCGGCGACACCGCCTGCATCGCCATCCGTCCCGAGAAGCTGCGCATCACGCTGGAGCCGCCGGTCGACCCGACCGAGAATGTCTTCGAGGGCGAGATCTGGGACATCGGCTATCTGGGCGACCTCTCCATCTACCATGTGGAACTGGCCTGCGGGCAGCGCATCAAGGTCTCGCAGCCCAACCTGTCGCGCATGGTGGCACGCCCCATCTCGTGGGACGACAAGGTCTGGGTGACCTTTGCGCCCCATGCCGGCGTGGTGCTCATGGGCTAGGGTTGCGCACTGGTCGCGCGACGGGCTGGGCCTGCGCGGCGCTTGAGCGTGACCCGCCTGGCATCGGTGGCAGGCCGGGGCCGATGGTATGAGTTGAGGGTTCTGACGCGTTTTCATTGGGCGGAAGCGCCGGGAGGCAACCATGGCGATGGCCGGGGAGAAGGGACGGGGCCGCTGGTTCGTGATCGCGGTGCCCTATCTGTGGCTCCTCGCGCTGTTCCTTGCGCCCTTCCTCATCGTATTCAAGATCTCGCTGTCGCAGGACGTGGTGGCCCAGCCGCCCTACGCGCCGACCCTCGACCTGGCGCAGGGCTGGGCGGGCTTCACCGAATTCCTGTCGGGCCTGTCCTTCGCGAACTATGCCTATGTGCTGGATTTTTCGAATGAGTTCCTGGAGGCTTACGGCTCCAGCCTGATCATCGCCTCGATCTCCACCGTGCTTCTGCTGCTGGTGGGGTACCCAGTCGCCTACGCCATGGCGCGGGCGCCGCGCTCGATCCAGCCGACGCTGCTGATGCTGGTGATCCTGCCGTTCTGGACCTCCTTCCTCATCCGCGTCTATGCGTGGATCGGCATCCTGTCGCAGGAAGGGCTGCTCAATCAGGCCCTGATGGCGCTGGGGGTGATCCACACGCCGCTGGAGATCCTGAATACCAACCTCGCCGTCTATATCGGCATCGTCTATTCCTACCTGCCTTTCATGGTGCTGCCGCTTTACGCGGCACTGGAAAAGCTCGACCTCACGCTGCTGGAGGCCGCCGCCGATCTCGGCTGCCCGCCGGCCAAGGCGTTCTGGACCATCACCTTTCCGCTCTCCCTGCCGGGCGTGGCGGCCGGCGCCCTGCTGTGCTTCATCCCGGCGGTGGGCGAGTTCGTCATTCCCGACCTCCTGGGCGGCTCGGACACGCTGATGATCGGCAAGTCGCTATGGACCGAGTTCACCGTGAACCGGTCCTGGACGGTCTCGTCCGCGGTGGCGGTGCTGCTGCTGCTCGTGCTGGTGATCCCCATCGTGATCTACCAGAACATCCAGCAGCGCGAGCTGGAGGCGGGCAAATGAGAAAAGGCCTTACCTGGTTCAACATCACGTCAATCGTGCTGGGCTTCGCCTTCCTCTACATCCCCATCCTGTTGCTGGTGATCTATTCCTTCAACGCCTCGCGGCTGGTCACCGTGTGGGCCGGCTTCTCCACCCAATGGTATTGGGCGCTGCTTGAGAACGAGCAGCTCATGGATGCGGCCTGGGTCACCCTGCGCATCGCCTTCTTCTCGTCGCTGGTGTCCACCGTGCTCGGAACCATGGCGGCGCTGACCCTCACCCGCTACGGCCGCTTTCCCGGGCGCACCTTGTTCTCCGGCATGATCTACGCCCCCCTGGTCATGCCCGAGGTGATCACCGGCCTGTCCCTGCTGCTGCTGTTCGTGGCGGTGAATTTCGATCGCGGATTCTGGACCGTGCTCCTGGCCCACATCACCTTCACCATGTGCTTCGTGGCGGTGGTGGTGCAGTCGCGCCTCGTCACCTTCACCGGGCGCTGGAGGAGGCGGCCCTCGACCTCGGCTGCCCGCCGTTCAAGACCTTCTTCAAGATCACGCTGCCCCTGATCCTGCCGGCGGTGGTGTCCGGCTTCATGCTGGCTTTCACCCTGTCGCTGGATGACCTGGTCATCGCCAGCTTCACCACCGGGCCGGGGGCGACCACGCTGCCCATGCGCATCTATTCGCAGGTGCGCCTCGGGGTGACGCCGGAGATCAACGCGGTCTGCACCATCCTCATCGCCATCGTGACGGTGGTGGTGATCATCGCGTCGGTCATGACCAAGCGGGCGGAGAACCAGCGTCAGGCAGAAGAGCGCGCGGCCATGACGGGCTAGGTGCTGCCGGCGGCGGCGCCGCCGGAGGGTTTTGGCATTCTGAGGCAAGCGAGAGCGCGCCGCACTTCATCGGCGCGCCGCGCTCCGGTCTCCCGGGTGTGCCTACCGCGTGGAAAAGCGAACCAGCTCGGTGCCGGTGAGGTCGATGAGGATCAGCTTGCGCTTCAACGGATCGATCCGCCAGGCCCGCGTCCGTTCCAGCGCCAGCAGGAATTTCTGTTCCTGCGCCATCACGGCGGGCGCGCAGGCCATGCGGCTGGAGGACAGGCCGCCGAACAGCAGGGCGGGGCCCGCGAGCTTGGCCTTGCCGCTATAGGTGTTGCAGCCGCCCGAGCCGGAGACTGCGCCATCGGCGCCGAGCACGAGAGTGGTCTGGATCCGGTCCAGCACGCCCCCGCCGCCGATATCCTCCGCCAGCCACGCGCCGACGGGGGTGAGCGGCATGTCCTGAGCCAGCGTCGGCCCGCCCCAGAGGGCGGTCAGCAGCAGGCCGGCGCCGAGCATGCGGCGGCGCGTGAGAAGGGCAGTTGCGCCCTTGGACATAGCCATGGCCATCACCGTCCCTCCCGCACCCAGGCGGCGGTGAGCGCGCCGAGCAGCAGCAGGAGACCGGACAGGCCGGCGAATAGCGGGAACAGGCCGATGCCCCGCACCACCGAGACATCGCGGGTGCGCAGGCCCATCCAGTCCTCGCCGGCGAGGCGGTCGGATGCGGAGACCTGCACCAGGCGCGGCACCGTGCCGCCGAGGTCCGCGAGCCGCCACACCCCGCCTCCGGTGGCCGCCGCCACGGGCGCGAGAACATCACGGGTGCTTGTCACCTCGGCAAATTCCTTCGGGTTCAGCGGTCCGATGTTGGCGAGCGCCGTGAGCGTGCCATTGGCGGCGCGCCACAGGCCCAACTCGTCGGCCGGGGTTGCCGCTCGCCACAGGCCGGGCTCGGCCTGGGTGAGGGTGAGCGTGCGCAGTGCACCAGATGGGGTAGTGATGGTGGCGGTGGGAACGCTGTCGGCCATGGTCTGGCGCTCCACCACGAGATCGCGACCGGAGACGGTGAGCTTCAGGCGCTCTTCCTCCAAGTCAGGTTCCTTCATGAGCCAGTGCGAGAGCCGGCGCAACAGATCAATGTGCGGGCCGCCGCCCTCATAGCCGCGCGCCCAGAGCCAGATGTGGTCGGACAAAAGCAGCGCCACGCGGCCTTCGCCGACCCGGTCCACCAGCAGCACCGGCTTGTCGCCGGGGGCGGACATGAGGCTGGTGCCGGAGCGCACCTGGGCGTCGATGACGCGGAAGAAGCGGCTCCAGTGGGGCGGCTCGCTCTCCGAGCCGGGCAGGGCGCGGGTCACGGGATGGCGCTTGCCCGGATCGGTGAGGCGGGCGTGGTAGGGCGCGTCGGTGGCATCGCCCCGGGGCACGCCGGGCAGGATCTCCTCCAGCGGCGTGTTATAGAGCGAGCCGGTGTCGATGAAGTCCGTGCCCGCCGCCACTAGAACCGCGCCGCCGGCGCGCACATAGCGCACGATATTGTCGAAATAGACCTGCGGCAGCACGCCCTGCTGGGCGTAGCGGTCGAAGATGATCAGGTCGAAATCCTTGATCTTGGTCTGGAACAGTTCGCGGGTCGGGAAGGCGATGAGCGAGAGTTCGTTGATGGGGGTGCCGTCCTGCTTCTCCGGCGGGCGCAGGATGGTGAAGTGGACGAGGTCCACATTGGCGTCGCTCTTCAGCAGGTTGCGCCAGGTGCGCTCGCCGACGTTCGGCTCGCCGGAGACGAGCAGCACGCGCAGCTTGTCGCGCACGCCGTCGATGGCGACGGCAGTGCGGTTGTTCACCAGCGTCAGCTCGCCGTCGAGCGCGGGCACCTCGAACTCGACGATGTTGGGCCCGGCATGGGTGATGTCCACGTCCACGGAGGTGCTGCGTCCCGCGGTGACGGTGGGCCGGGCGATGACCTCGCCGTCGCGGCGGATGGTGACCACCACGCGGGCGCCGGCGGGGGCGCCTTCATCGGTCACCTTGAAGGTCACCGCCTGCTTTTGGCCGACGATGCCGAAGCGCGGCGTCTTCTCCAGCGCCACCCGGCGGTCGCGCTCGCCGGCGTGGCCGGTGATGAGGGCATGCACCGGCGCAGAGAAGCCCAGCGCCTGCGGGTTCTCGGGCACGTCATGGACGCGCCCGTCGGTGATCATGATGGCGCCCGCCACCCGCTCCGGCGGCACGTCGGCAAGGCCTGCGGAGAGGGCGGAGAACAGCCGCGTGCCGTCGGCGGAGCCGTCGCCGGCATCGGCCTCGATGGTGCGCACCTCCACGCCGGAGAGCTTGCCCAGCCGCTCGGCCAGCACCGTGCGGGCGGCGTCCGTCTGCTGGGTGCGTTCGCCGAAGGACTGGCTGGCGCTCTTGTCCACCACCACCGCCACCACGGAGGTGAGCGGTTCGCGCTCCTCCCGCGTGAAGGAGGGGTTGGCGAGGGCGAGCAGCCCAACCGCCAGCGCCAGCGCGCGGAACACGGCGCCCCGCGTGCGCGAGGCCAGGAGCAGCCCCGCCAGCACCAGCGCGACGATGCCCACTGCCATCAGCAGCGGCAGCGACAGGAAGGGGGAGAAGGTGATGCCGTAATTCATGCGCCGGCGTCCGCAGCGCGCGCGTCAGTGCTCATTGCCCGAGCCTTTCCAGCAGGGCCGGCACATGCACCTGGTCCGCCTTGTAGTTTCCGGTCAGCACATACATCACCATGTTGGCGCCGGCGCGGAAGGCGATCTCGCGCTGGCGCGGCTCGCCCGGCGTCAGTGGCAGCAGTGGCTCGCCGCTCTTGGTCACCGCCCAGGCGCCGGCGAGGTCGTTGGAGGTGATGATCACCGGGGAGACGCCGTCGCCTGCCCGCGCGGGACGATCCGAATCGGAGTTGGCGGTGGGCAGGGCCTCTACCCAGGTGGTGCCGCCGGTGAAGCGGCCGGGAAAATCCTTCAGCAAATAGAAGGCTTTGGTGAGCACGTGGTCGCGCGGCACCGGCTCCAGCTCGGGAATGTCGAGGCGCGACAGGATATCCTTCAGCCGCGCCCCGGCGGCCGAGAGCGGCGCACCGGGGGCGCCGGAAGCCTCGATGGCGTCGCGGGTGTCGAAGATCACCGTGCCGCCCTGCTTCATGTAAGCGTCGATGCGCGCCAGCACGGCGGGCGAGGGTGCGGCCGTATCGGGCAGGATGGGCCAATAGAGCAGGGGGAAGAAGGCGAGTTCGTCCTTGGCGATGTCCACCCCCATGGCCTCGCCGGCCTGCAGGGCGGTGCGCTGGCCGAGGAAGGTGGCGAGCCCGTCGAGCCCGGCGCGGGAAATCTCGTCGACCTCGCTGTCGCCGGTCACCACATAGGCGAAGCGGGTCTGGAGCGTTGCCTTCAGGGCGAAGGCATCGTCGGCGCGGGCGGGGACCGGAGCACCGGCAAAGCCGGCCGCGCCAAGCGCCAGCGCGGCGAACAGAGCTGCGGCGGCGCCGCGCCGCACCTTGGGGCCACCCATGCGGCTGAAGCCGCCGGCCAGGAACAGCACCGCCAGCGCATCCAGCAGCAGCAGCCCCATGGCGGCCACCAGCACCGGCCCGCGCAGGTCGCGCGGCGCGCTTTCCTGCAAGGGTTCAACGCGCCCGCCGAGGGCGGAGAGGTCGAGCGCCTTCGGCCGGTCGGCGGGCAGCAGCGTGTTCACCGCCACCAGCCCGTCCGGCGGGCCGTAAAAGCCGGGGGGATGGTCGGCGGTGGCGCGGCCGGCATAATCGGCGGGAAGGGCGCGGGCGGTGGGACCGGCGGGACGGAAGGCGCCGAAGCCGTCCAGCACGCGGGCCGGCGGCAGCGCCGCCACATCCGGGCGGCTTGAGGCGCGGACAGGGGTTTCCGCCGGCGCCGTCTCGGCGGGGGGCGGAGCATCGGACAGGGCGATCACGCGGCGGAGCATTTCCACAAAGGTGCCGGACAGCGGCAGGTTGGACCAGGAAGTGTCGCCGGTCACATGGAACAGCACCAGCGCGCCCTTGCCCCGGCGTACGCCGGTGACGAGGGGGGTGCCGTCGGCCAATGTCGCCCAGGCCCGTTCGCCCAGCAAACCGTCGGGCTCGGCCAGGACCTGCCGGGTCACCGTCACGTCGTCGGGCAGGCGCAGGTCGCGGAACGGGCCCTCGGCGGAGAGGGCACCAAGCTTCTGCGGCGTCTCCCACGACAGCGAGCCGCCGAGCACGCGGCCGCCGCGCCGCAGCTTCACCGGCAACAGGTCGTCCTGCGCATTGGCCAGGCGGGGGCCGGCGAAACGCACCAGCACGCCGCCCTCTTCCACGAAGCGATTGAGCCGGGCGCGGGTGGCAGGCGGGATGGTGCCCACATCCGTGAGCACCAGCACCGGCAGGCGCTGTTCCAGGAAGCGGTTGATGTTCTCGGTGGCCGATCCGGTCTCGGCCACGCGCAGGTCCGCATAGGGGCCAAGCGCCCGGGAGAGATAATAGGTGGGGGCGAGCAGGGGCTGGCCGGTATCCGTGCTGGTGCCGGAGACGAGGCCCACGGCGCGGCGCCGCCACCTTTTGTCGAGCAACTGCACTACGCCGGCCGAGCGCTCGCCGGCGATCTCCAGCCGGGCGATCTCGTTGCGGATCTCCACCGGCATGTCGAAGCGGGCTTCGGCCTCGGTGGCGCCCTCGGGCAGGGTGAAGGCGGTTTCGCCCAGGGTGAGGCCGCGCATGTCGTGGGCGGTGACGCGACCGGCGCGGGGGCCGGAGCCTTCGGGGCGCAGCACCTTCACGGTGAGGGCCTCCGCGCCGTTCTCGGCCCCGGCCAGGGCGAGGGGCGCGGCGACGCCACCGCCCACCACCAGCAGCCGGCCGGCGCCATTGAGGGCGGCAAAGCCCTGGGCGAGGTCCGGGTCGGTGCCGAGATCCACCGCGTCGGCGAGGAAGACGATGCCGGCCTGCGGCTCGTTGCCGAGCAGGCGCTGGGCCAGCGTCAGCGCGTCCTTGCGGGCCGGGCCGTAGGGCACCGGCTCCAGCGAGCGCAGGCGGTCGCGGGCGGCGGAAGGGCTGAGCAGGGTGGCCTCGCGCGGCACGTCGCCGGTGGGGATCAGGGCGACGCCGCGCCCGTTGGTCTCCGCCTCGTCGATGAGGGCGGCGGCGGCGGCGCGGCGCGCCTCCCAGCTCGCGGCGGCCGGCCAACCCTGGTCGATGATCAGCACCAGTGGCCCGCCGGAGGAGGGGCCGGCGGCGGGCGGGTTCAGGATGGGACCTGCGGCGGCCAGGATGATGAGCGCCGCCAGCAGCAGCCGCAGGGCGGTGAGCCACCACGGGGTGCGGGCCGCGCTCTCCTCCTTGGGGGTGATGCCGAGCAGCAGCCGCATGGGCGGAAACGCCACTTCCCGAGGCTTGGGCGGCACCACGCGCAGCAGGAACCACAGCAGCGGCAGGGCTACGAACGCAGTCAGCAGCAGCGGCGCGGAAAAGGCGAGGGGCAGGCCGAACATCAGGCAGGGCCTCCCGAGACGAAGGGATGGTCGCCGCCCGTGGAGCGCCCCTTGCGCGTCATCGCAGGGCCGCCGCCAGCGCCCATGCGGGCGTGCAGGGCGAGCAGCAGTTCGCTCGCCGGCCGGTCGGTGCGGTGGACGGCAAAGCTCCAGCCCAGCCGCTCGGCGGCGGCGCGGATGCGGGCGCGATGCTCCACCAGCTTCAGGTCATAATCGGTGCGCCAGCTCTCGGCGCGACCCACGGTCAGCCGCGCGCCGCCCTCGGGCTCGCGGAACTCGATGCGGCCGGAAAAGGGGAAGGTCTCCTCCGCCGGATCGACGATCTGCACCACATGGCCGTGGGCGCCGGAGGCGGCCAGCGCATGAAGGGTGGCGGCGACCTCGTCCGCCGGGCTCCAGAAATCACCCAGCAGCACCACCTCGGAGAGGGGGGAGGGGGCGAAGGCCACGGGAAGGCTCGCGGGCAGCACGGGGGCCAGCACCACCGATTCGGCCATGCGCTCCACGATGCGTCGGGTCGCGGAGGGGCGCATCAGCTCGGGAATGCCCACCCGCTCCCCGCCCTTCACCAGCAGCTCGGCGAGGGCAAAGGCGACGATGAGCGCGCGGTCGCGCTTCGGTGCCTGGCCCTTTGAGGCATAGAGCATGGAAGGGGAGAGGTCCGGCCAGATCCACACGGTGTGGGCGGCCTCCCACTCGCGTTCGCGCACATAAAGCACGTCGTCGCGGGCGGAGCGGCGCCAGTCCACCCGCTGGGCCGGCTCGCCGTCGACGAAGCGGCGGTACTGCCAGAAATTCTCGCCAGACCCGGCGCGGCGACGGCCGTGTAGACCGTGCTGCACGCTCATGGCAATGCGGCGGGCCTCCAGCACCAGCCGCGGCATGGCGGCCGCAAGGCCCGCTGCGGCGAGGGCGGCGGTTTCGACGGAGCGGTGGGCGTCCTGCGCCACCTTGTCGGCCCGGTCCGCCGTCACCCGAGGCGCTCGGTGAGGCGGCGGATGATGTGAGTGATGCTCTCGCCTTCCGCGCGGGCGGCGAAGGTGAGGGCCATGCGGTGCTTCAGCACCGGCTCGGCCAGCGCCACCACGTCGTCGAGGGAGGGGGCATAGCGCCCATCCAGCAGGGCACGGGCGCGCACGGCCAGCATCAGCGCCTGGCTGGCGCGGGGGCCGGGACCCCAGGCGATGTAGCGCTGCTCCGGCCCCTCGGCCCCCGGACGGGCCGAGCGCACCAAGGTGAGGATCGCCTCCACCACCGATTCGCCCACCGGCAGGCGGCGCACCAGGCGCTGGGCGGCGATGAGGTCGTCCACGCTCATGGCGGCGCGGGGCTTCTGCTCCTCGGCGGAGGTGGTCTCGAATAGGATGCGCCGCTCGGCATCGCGGTCGGGATAATCCACGTCGATTTCCATCAGGAACCGGTCGAGCTGCGCCTCGGGGAGAGGGTAGGTGCCTTCCTGCTCCAGCGGGTTCTGGGTCGCGAGCACGTGGAACGGCTTGGGCAGGTCGTGGCGCTCGCCGGCCACGGTCACATGGTATTCCTGCATGGCCTGGAGCAGGGCCGACTGGGTGCGCGGCGAGGCGCGGTTGATCTCATCGGCCATCAGCAACTGGGCGAAGATCGGCCCCTTGATGAAGCGGAACGCCCGGCGCCCGCCGGCGCTCTCCTCCAGCACCTCCGCGCCGAGGATGTCGGAGGGCATGAGGTCCGGGGTGAACTGGACGCGGCGGGCGTCGAGGCCCAGCACCGTGCCCATGGTCTCCACCAGCTTGGTCTTGGCCAGGCCTGGCACGCCCACCAGCAGCGCGTGGCCGCCGGCGAGGATGGTGATGAGCGCCCGGTCCACAACGGCTTCCTGGCCGAAGATGACCGAGGAGATGGCGGTTCGCGCCGCTTTCACATGGGCCGCCGCGGCCTCCGCATTGCGGATGATCATCTGGTCGAGGTCGAAGGTCTCGCCGGCAGCCGACATCTCAGCTTCTCCATAACGCAACGCGCCTGCGGGACAGGCTTGCCGCCAAAAGCGGCAATATAACGCCCCGACCCAATCCCGGATCGACGTAGCAAGGGTCGCGCCACCCGGACACAGAGCTTACGATAAGATCGACGGACATCGAACCCCGCTCCCGGCCGTCCGGAACCGAGCGCACTCACGTCGTCGCGAGGCCGTTCCCCGAAAGGGGCTCTGGCCCTGCGGAAGGGAGAAGTCATGCCGGGTGAAGCCCCGAAGGCCACAACCGCGCCCGTTGCCGCTTCCGCCTCCGGCCGCCTCGATGCGCTGATGGCGGCCGTGCGCGAGGCCGGTGGTCGCGGCCCGGCGCCGGTGGAGAAGTGGGACCCGCCCGATTGTGGCGACATTGACCTCGTCATCAAGGCAGACGGCAGCTGGCACTATATGGGAATGCCCATCGGCCGGCCGGCCCTGGTGCGCCTGTTCGCGTCGGTGCTGACCCGGGACGGCGAGCGCTATGTGCTGAAGACGCCGGTGGAGAAAGTGGGTATCCGAGTCGAGGACGCCCCTTTCCTCGCGGTCGAGATGGCGGTGGAGGATGCGGCTGACGGCCGCACCCTGGTGTTTCGCACCAACCTGGACGATCTGGTGCGTTGCGGCCCCGGCCACGCCCTGCGCTTTGCCCCCGGCGGTGCCCCCGGCGAGGTGGTGCCCTATGTCCATGTGCGGCGCGGCCTTGATGCTCGGCTGACCCGGGCGGTCCATCTCGACCTCATGGGGGAGGGTGAGGTGCGCGCGGAGGGCGGCGTCCCCATGTTCGGGGTTGGCTCGGCGGGCGTTTTCTTCCCCATCCTGCCGGCGGCCGATCTGGGGCTCGAATTTGGGGCCGATGTGGATTTTTCCGAATGACGCACCACACCGACGCGGAGGCGTCCGTCGCGACTGGGACAGCCGACGGCCTTTCTGATTTTCTCGCCCGCGCGGCGGCGCGCCTGTCTTCCGAGCCGCCGCCCTTCTATTCGCAGGCGGCCTTCCTCGGGCTCAATGGCGATCATGCCCTCCAGCCGGAGAAGGCGAGCCTCGCGCCGGCGGCGACGCCACGCCATGCGGCGGTGCTGGTTCCTGTGGTGGCCCGGCCGGAGCCTACCATCCTGCTCACCCTGCGGTCGTCGAGCCTTTCCAACCATGCCGGGCAGATCGCCTTTCCCGGCGGGCGGGTGGACCCCGGCGACCGGGACGAGCTCGATGCCGCCCTGCGGGAGGCGCGAGAGGAAGTGGGGCTCGATTCGCAGCTGGTACGGCCGCTCGGCTATCTGGACGGCTATCTCTCCGGCACCGGATTCTGGATCGCGCCGGCAGTGGGGCTGGTCGATCCAGCCTACACGCTGACCCTTAATCCGGCGGAGGTGGATGAGGCGTTCGAGGTACCGCTCAGCTTCCTCATGAGCCCGCGCAATCATGAGCGCCAGTCGCGCGACTGGAAGGGCACGCTGCGCCATTTCTACGTTATGCCTTATGAAGGGCGGAACATCTGGGGGGCGACCGCAGGCATGCTGCGCAACCTCTACGAAAAGGTCTACGCCTGATGCTGCGCAGCTTCCTGGTCGAGTTCGCGCTCTTTCTCACGCCGTTCCTGCTCTACGGCGCTCTGCTGCTTGCCACCAAGGGCTCGGTGGTGCCGGAGCACTGGTCGCCGCGCGCCCTTGCGCTGGTGGCGGCGACGGCCGTGGCGCTGGTGGTCGCCGGCCTGTTCCTGTTCGAGCACGGCAATGTGGCCCCGCCCGGCAGCCGCTATGTGCCCGCCCAGGTGAAGGACGGCGTGTTCGTGCCGGGGCGTTTCGAATGAGCCTGTCCATCGTCGGCGCGCCGTTCTGGCGCACGCCGGGCCTCATGGCCGTGCTGGCCGCGCTCAATGCGGACGGGGAGGAGGCGCGCGTGGTGGGTGGCGCGGTGCGCAACACCCTCCTCGGCCTTCCGGTCTCGGACGTGGACATCGCCACCACCGCCGTTCCCGAGGTGGTGGCCGAGCGGGCGCGCAAGGCCGGCCTGAAGCCGGTGCCCACCGGCGTCGAGCATGGCACCGTGACCGTGGTGGCGGACCACCACGCCTTTGAGGTCACCACCCTGCGCGAGGACATGGAAACCGATGGCCGCCGCGCGGTGGTGCGCTTCGGCCGCAGCTGGCTGCATGATGCCGAGCGACGGGACTTCACCCTCAACGCCCTCTATGCGACGGCTGACGGGGCGGTGGTGGACCTGGTGGGCGGCCTGTCGGATCTCACCGCGCGGCGCATCCGCTTCATCGGCGACCCGCAGGCGCGCATCCGCGAGGATTACCTGCGCATCCTGCGCCTGTTCCGCTTCCATGCGGCCTATGGCGCGGGGCCGGTGGACAAGGACGCCTTCATCGCCAGCGTGCGCCGGCGGGCCGGCCTTCTCACCCTGTCGCGGGAGCGGGTGCGGACCGAGATGCTGAAGCTGCTGGTGGCGCCGGGCGCTGCGGCGACCCTCGCCGTCATGAGCGATGCCGGCCTCGTCCAGCCGCTGATCGCCGGCATCGCCGACGTGGGGGCGTTCACGCGGCTCGCGGCGCTGGAGCGGGACTGGCAGGCGAAGCCCGACGCCATCCGCCGGCTCGCGGCTCTCGCCGTGCGCGTCAGTGATGACGCGGCGCGCCTGCGCGACCGGTTGCGGCTGTCCAATGCGGAGGCCCGCCGGCTCGCGGCCCTGTCCGCGACCGTGCCGGACCTTCCCGACGCCCGGGCGGTGCGCGCGTTTCTGTACCGGAACGGCGTGGATTCGGCGCTCGACCTGGCGTTGCTCGCCGCAGCCCATGGCCGCGGGGGGATGGAGGCGGTGGCGGCCATGGCGGCCTCCTGGACTCCACCGCGCCTGCCGTTCGCCGCGGCCGACCTGATGGGGCTGGGGCTCACCCCCGGCCGCGCGCTCGGCGCGGCCCTGGCCCGGGCCGAGGCACGATGGATCGCCGCCGACTTTCCGACGGATCCGGACGTGGTCGCCGGCCTCCTCGCGGAGGCGGTCAAGGCCTCGTCTGCCGCCTGAGGCGTCAGTCCTCGTCTTCTTCCTCTTCGTCTTCGTCTTCTTCCTCTTCTTCATCCTCGAAATCGGCGACTTCGAGCTTCTCGAGGGCGATGACAGGAAGGGTGTGGGTGCGGAAGGCGTCGTCCTCCTCCGCGTACCAGACCACGGACACTTCGGTTTCCGAGGCCGTCACCACGGTGAGGGCAGGGCTGCCGGACTTGAGCTGAACGATATCTCCGGGTGCGAATGCCATGGCTTCAGTCTCCCGCTGTCGTCGATGCGCGACGCCGCCGGGCCAGCCTTAGCCGGCGTTCATGACGGGCCGATCACGGCCACTTCACCACGGGCGGCATGGAGGAGAGGATCGAATCCACGTTGCCGCCGGTCTTCAGGCCGAAGATGGTGCCCCGGTCGTACAGCAGGTTGAATTCCACGTAGCGCCCGCGCCGCACCAGCTGTTCCTCGCGCTCCGCCGCGCTCCAGGGCTGGCCCATGTTGGCCCGCACCAGCTTCGGATAGATGTCGAGGAAGGCGAGCCCCACGTCGCGGGTAAAGGCGAAATCGTTGTCCCAGGTCCCGGTGCCGGACGAGGCGCTGTCGAGATAATCGTAGAAGATGCCGCCGATGCCGCGCATCTCGTTCCTGTGCTTCAGGAAGAAATAGTCGTCGCACCACGTCTTGTAGCGCGCGTAGTCGGCCACCGTGTGGGCGGTGCAGGCACCTGCCATGGCGGCGTGGAAGGCTACCGTGTCCGGGTCGTCCTGGGTGCGGCGGCGGTCGAGCACGGGGGTGAGGTCGGCCCCGCCGCCGAACCATGCCTTGGTGGTGACCACGAAGCGCGTGTTCATGTGCACCGCGGGCACGTGCGGGTTGGCCATGTGGGCAATGAGGGAGATGCCCGACGCCCAGAAGCGCGGATCCTCCGCCGCGCCGGGGATCTGGCTGCGGAATTCGGGTGCGAACTCCCCGAACACGGTGGAGGTGTGCACCCCCACCTTCTCGAACAGGCGTCCGCGCATGAGCGCCATGGTGCCGCCGCCGCCTGGCGCGCCCGTATGGTCGGTGCGCGACCAGGGGGTGCGGGCGAATCGGCCGGGCGCGCCGGCATAGAGGGCGGCGTCCGCCTCACTCTCCAGCGCCTCGAAGGCGGCGATGATGCGGCCCTGCAGGTCCTCGAACCAGGAGCGGGCGCGGTTGCGGCGCTCCTCCAGGATCCCATCGCCGGCGGTTTCGGGTGCGGACGCCGCGTCGGGCGCTGAGGTCGAGGGGCACATGGGGCGCTCCGCCTGTCTTGATCGCCTTGGGACCAGATCTTGTTGGTTCGGGCTTTTATCGCTTCGGCGCGGCGGAAGAAAGCAAGGCGGCAGGCGCCGGGTTCAATCCGGCAGGCCGCCAGTCTGGCGCAGGGCCTCGGCCAGCGCGATCCCCGCGCTCACCGCCACGTTGAGGGAGCGCACCCCGGCCCGCATGGGGATGCGCAGGCGGGCGTCGGCCACGGCGTGGACGCTCTCGGGCACGCCCGCCGATTCCCGGCCGAACAGCAGCACGTCATCCGGCTGGAAGCGGAAGCCGAACAGGGGCTCGGCGCCCTGCGTGGTGAACAGGACCACGCGCCGGCCCTCGGCCCGCCGCTCTGCGTCGAAGGCGGCGAAGGACGCATGCCGCCGCCACGTTACCTGGTCGATATAGTCCATGCCGGCCCGCCGAAAGCCGGCGTCCCCCACCGGGAAGCCGGCCGGCTCGATGATGTGGACCTCGATGCCGAAACAGGCGCCGATTCGCAGGATCGTCCCGGCATTCTGGGCAATGTCGGGACAGTACAAGGCGATGCGCACGGCCATGATCTGGGGTGAAACCGGTCCGTGGGCTGCGATCGAGCCCGCGGCGGGGTTCGCATCGTCAGTTGCAGGTCATGGAACTCATGCTGGTGCTCAGCGGAAGCAGCGTCAAGGTCACCGACGTGGGACTGGTCAGCGAGATGTTGCTGCTGCGCGCGCAAACGTCGTCATAGGGGAAGGTATAGGCGCCCTGATTGATGGAGAGCGCGTGGATGGTGCTGGAGTACAAATTCTGCGGCGGCAACGAATAGGGAACCACGCCCTGGCAGGTGGAGAGCGAGTTCGTAGTGGTATTCAGGAAGGTCGAACGCAGGAAGGCGGCCTGGATGTATTTCTGCAGCTGGGGCGCCGTTGCCGCGGGGCCGCTCACGGGCGGCGCGCCGTTCTGCCAGACATACACGGTGCTCGGCTTGCCGAAGACGTTGGCAGGGTTGCCGTTGTTCGGCTTCAGGACGATCTGGTTGTTCTGGATCTTGCCGGAATAGAGCGTGCCATCGTCGCCGGTGATGGTGAACGTTTGTCCCGGCGTCGCGAATTTGGAGAACACCTGGCCGATGTAGCTGCTCAGGTAGTTGTTCGGAAAATAATTGGGATGCGACGAGGGAAGCGCCATCGCCTTTTCCGGCACCAGGATGCGGATCGGGCGCTTCCTGGTGTCGTAGACGACGAGCTTGTTCCACGGCGCAGAGGCCAGCGCCGGCACGACCTTGGTGCTGGTGGTCTGGTCCTTGAAGCCGGAGGTGAACGTCGTGGCCCGGCCTCCGGGTGTCCCGCTGAGGGAGAGGGTCATCGGGATGCTCAGGGCGTCCACCTGGGTGGTGTCGATATCCATCGAGGTGGTGCTGCCCGAGGGAACCCAGTCGAACTCGGCGAAGTCCAGGACGGTATTGAAGTTCTTGTTTGTGGGCACCCAGGTGGCCGGCGTGTTGGGGGCGATCTGGGGCGGCGTGTCGCCGGTCTGGCTGGCGGTGGTCCAGGCCGGCGCGCAGAAGGAGACGTAGATTCGCCCCGAATTGATCTGGGGAATCTTGAAGGTATAGCTCAGTGCCGTGGTTGAAAATCCATAGTCCGTCGGCGTCGGATTGACGGTAAATTGCCTGGTATTGCCGTTCGCGTCGCTGTAGATGTGAATCGCTGGATTTTGAGGACTCCGTCCCAGGACCGTTATGTACATCTTACCCTTGATGCCGGTCTTGTTGATGATCGTGACCGGTAGTGTCTGCGCATCCGCTGCTTGCGGAATGCCGGCGCAGGCGAGCGCCGCTGCCGCGGCGGAACAGAAGACCCACGTGCGCATATGCTCCCCCTTGATCGGCAGTTGAAATAGCGGTGCTAGCTTTGGCGTTTGAGGTTCCGCAGGACGAACGACAGACCGGTTCCGGTCCGTGCGCAGGGGTCCCGCGGGAAGAACGTTATCGTTGGCGCGATGGTCATACAATACCTGAGCTTGGCCTTGGGGCCTTGCCCGCCTCAGCCGCGGGCGGATGACGCTGCGTCGCCGGTGCAAGCCTTACCTTAAGGTGAGCGAAGCTTATCGCAGAGATTCGACAGGCCGGTGTCGCACGACAGGACCGCGTGCCGCACGGCCACGATCTGGACAAGATGGGGCGGGGGTGCAATTAGAGGCGCTTGAAAGTGGCGCCGCATGGGCTCATGCGACGCCGCATCGCGTGTGGCCTGCGTTCCTCTGGATCGGGGCGCGCGCCGAGACGATAACAGATCGGGGACTGCGCCGTGGCACATACGGAGACGTCGGACACGACGACGCGTCGGGATTTCCTCTACATCGCCACGGGCGCGGTGGGCGCCGTCGGGGCCGCCGCGATGGTGTGGCCGTTCATCTCCCAGCTGCAGCCCGACGCCTCCGTGCTCGCGCTCTCCACCACCGAAGTGGACATTTCCCCCATCGCCGTGGGGCAGATCGTGACCGTCCAGTGGCGCGGCAAGCCCATCTTCATCTCCCATCGCACTCCGGCGGAGATCAAGTCGGCGCAGGACGTGCCGCTCTCGGAACTGAAGGATCCCCAGCCCGACCAGGACCGCGTGAAGGCGGGTAAGGACCAGTGGCTGGTGGTGATCGGCATCTGCACCCACCTCGGCTGCGTGCCGCTCGGCCATCAGGGCCAGTACAACGGCTGGTTCTGCCCCTGCCACGGCTCGGTCTACGACACGTCGGGCCGCATCCGGCAGGGACCGGCGCCGCTCAACCTCGCGCTCCCGCCCTACACCTTCACCACCGACACCAAGATCGTGATCGGCTGACGCGCGCATCGTCGCCGCTTTCAAAAAGGTTGGACCCATGGAAGGACATTCCACCTACCAGCCCAAGGGGAAGGTCGCGCAGTGGTTCGAAAGCCGCTTGCCGATCGTCGGGCTGATTCATTCCTCGGCCATCGCCTATCCGGTGCCGAAGAATCTCAATTACATGTGGACCTTCGGTGCCATCCTGAGCTTGATGCTGGTCTGCCAGATCATCTCCGGCGTGGTGCTCGCCATGCACTATGTGGCGTATGCGCCGGTGGCTTTCGAGCGCGTCGAGCACATCATGCGCGACGTGAGCTACGGCTGGCTGATCCGCTACATCCACGCCAACGGCGCCTCCATGTTCTTCATGGCGGTGTACATCCACATGTTCCGCGGCATGTATTACGGGTCCTACAAGGCCCCCCGCGAAGTGCTGTGGATCCTCGGCGTGATCATCTACCTGCTCATGATGGCCACCGGCTTCATGGGCTACGTGCTGCCCTGGGGCCAGATGTCCTTCTGGGGCGCCACCGTGATCACCAACCTGTTCTCGGCCATCCCGCTGGTGGGTGAGACCATCGTGCAGTGGCTCTGGGGCGGCTATTCGGTGGGCGCGCCCACGCTGAACCGCTTCTTCTCGCTCCACTACCTGCTGCCGTTCATGATCGCCGGCGTGGTTGGCCTGCACATCTGGGCGCTCCACCATGTGGGCCAGAACAACCCGGACGGCGTCGACATCAAGAACGTGGCCAAGGATTCGGTGCCCTTCACCCCCTACGCCACGATCAAGGACACCTTCGCGATGGTGGTGTTCCTGATTTTCTTCTCCTGGTTCATCTTCTACATCCCGAACTATCTCGGCCACTCGGATAACTACATCCCGGCCAACCCGCTCTCGACCCCGGCCCACATCGTGCCCGAATGGTATTACCTGCCGTTCTACGCGATCCTGCGCTCGGTGCCGGACAAGCTGGGCGGCGTGCTGGCCATGTTCGCGGCCATCGCAGTGCTGGCGTTCCTGCCCTGGCTCGACACCTCCAAGGTGCGCTCGGCCAAGTATCGCCCGCTGTTCCGGCAGTTCTTCTGGGTGTTCGCGGCGGTGTCCGTCGGTCTCGGCTATCTCGGCTCGCAGCCGGCCGAGGGCGGCTACGTCATCGCCTCGCGCATCTTCACCGTCTATTACTTTGCCCACTTCCTCGTCATCCTGCCGCTGCTCGGCCTGTTCGAACGTCCGAAGCCTGTGCCGGCCTCCATCGCGGACGCCGTCCTTGCCAAGAGCAAGGGTGGAGCGGTGGTGGTCGCCGGTGCGGCCGGCCCCGAGACCAAGTGAGCCGGCGCGGAGAGAACAGCAATGACCATTCGTAGCAGTCTCTTCGGTGCCGTCGCGGCGGCGCTCCTCCTGGCCTCGGGCACGGCCGGCGCGCTGGCGTCGGAAGGCGGCGGCGGTCACGACGGCCGCCCGCCTCGCCTGTCCTGGTCGTTCGCGGGCCCCTTCGGCACCTACGACCGTGGCCAGCTCCAGCGCGGCTTCAAGGTGTTCAAGGAAGTGTGCAGCGCCTGCCACTCGGCGAACTACCTGTACTTCCGCAACCTGGCCCAGCCGGGCGGCCCCGGCTTCACCGAGGCCCAGGCCAAGCAGGTGGCTGGCGAGTACCAGATCACCGACGGTCCGAACGACGCCGGCGACATGTTCCAGCGTCCCGGGCGCCTGTCGGACCACTGGCCGGCGCCTTTCCCGAACGACAACGCCGCCCGCGCCGCCAATGGTGGTGCGCTGCCGCCGGACTTCTCGGTTCTGGCCAAGGCCCGCTCCTACCACGTGGGCTTCCCCGGCTTCATCACCGACGCCTTCATCCAGTATCAGGAGCATGGCGTGGACTATATCCACGCGTTGCTCACCGGTTATGAGGATGCGCCCGCCGGTGTGCATCTCCAGCCGGGCCTGAACTACAACAAGTATTTCCCGGGCAACCAGATCGCCATGCCCAAGCCGATCAGCGACGGCCAGGTGGAATACCCGGATGGCGCCCCGCAGACGGTGGACCAGTATGCGAGCGACGTCGCCGCCTTCATGATGTGGGTGGCGGAGCCGAAGCTCGAGGAGCGCAAGCGCATCGGCTTCCAGGCGATGATCTTCCTCATCGTCCTGTCCGGCCTGCTCTACTTCACCAAGAAGAAGGTGTGGCAGAACGTGGCGCACTGAGCCAAGTTTCGTCCCCGACGATCAAGGGCCCTTCGGGGCCCTTTTTCGTTTGCGGGCTCCGCCGGAAAGCCCCACGGCCCCGCCCGGGATCGCGAGGCCGGCGCAGGCGTGAGCGCTGCGCGAAGCGACATCGGTTGTGCGTCTCGCCCGTTCGTGAGGCGGTGGCGCGTCAACGTGCTTTTCCTTCGGCGTGTCCGGCCCTAAGGAAGCGTAGCCATTCCCGGAGCGCTCGATGTCACCTGACGATTTTGCCGCCAGCATCCGCACCATCCCGGACTATCCCAAGCCGGGCATCCTGTTCCGCGACATCACCACCCTGCTCGGCGACGCCCGCGCCTTCCGCCGGGCGGTGGACGAACTGGTGCAGCCCTGGGCGGGTGCCAAGATCGACAAGGTGGCCGGCATCGAGGCGCGGGGCTTCATCCTCGGCGGGGCGGTGGCGCACCAGCTCTCGGCAGGCTTCGTCCCGATCCGCAAGAAGGGCAAGTTGCCCCACCAGACCGTCCGCATGGCCTACGCCCTCGAATATGGCGAGGACGAGATCGAGATGCATGTGGATGCCGTGATGCCCGGCGAGCGCGTGCTGCTGGTTGACGATCTCGTCGCCACCGGCGGCACCGCCACCGGCGCGGTGAAGCTGCTTCAGACCTGCGGTGCCATGGTGGAAGCGGCCTGCTTCATCGTCGACCTGCCGGATCTCGGTGGCGCGGACAAGCTGCGGCGCGCGGGTGTGTCGGTGCGCACCCTGGTGTCCTTCTCCGGCCATTGAGGGCCAGCCGGCGCCATCAGATCAGCCTGAGCCCCTTCAGGCTGGCGTGCCCGTCCTTGCCGACGATGATGTGGTCGTGCACCTCGATGCCCAGCGGCTTGGCCACGTCGATGATCTTGCGCGTCATGTCGATGTCGGCGCGCGACGGGGTCGGGTCCCCGGAGGGGTGGTTGTGGACCACGCCAACGAGATTTCCAACCTGCTGATTTTGCAGTATTATTCTGGAAGTTTGGAGATGATGGTGCCGCGCATTGGGATCGGTTGTTCGTGCCCGACCGTGATAATCACGCCTGATCACCCGTGTGTTCGACAAGTCGTTTGGATGCACGGCACTGCACTTTATTCTTTTCGTCCCACTCATCAAGCTCGTCAACTGGATAGAGCACCGCCTTGCCAACTTTGACGAACGAAGGACCATGACGCATGGCGCGCCAATTTCGGAGGGTCCCAACGGAGATGCCACCGCGGTAGCGCTCCGCCACCTCTTCCGGAGTAAGGAATTTGCTTTCTGCCATTTCTGCCTCCGTCCGCCGCAACGACTGAGGTCGTGTCGCCGATTCTAGGTTGACGATCGCGTGTAGGCGATGAGGCCGAAGGCCGTCCCTCCGGATCACCACTTTCATCACCCAGGCCCGGGCGCTCACGCTTCTGCACCGACATCAATGCTGTGCAATTTTCTTCCGCAAAAGCGCTTTCAGGTGAGTGTCGGGAAAATGGATACAGGCGACGCCACATCGGCGGGGTTGCGCTCTCTGCCAGGTGACCGCGGCAGCGGTCAGGTGCGGCATAGGTGTCGCTACGTCGACGAATGAGGCGTTTTTCGAGGTCACTGCGGGGCGGTTGCAGGCGGGGGGGGGAAGACGCGACTCCCTTCAAAAAGTGGTTTGTCTACCATATCCACAGGTTTTGCGGTGATGCGAAACTGTAATAAGATCAACTAGTTGCCAAGATAGGATTTCAAGCCGCCGCAGGTCGAGATTGGCGCTAGGTGCAGTATAGGTGCAGGGAGCGCCGGCTGTAATCGGCGGCAAAAGGGTGGGGACATTCTCATACCTTCGGCCCTCTCCGGCCACGGTTCCTTCGTGCGCTTATGAAAGCCTGCGACGAACATTGCGGTGCGAAGACTTTCCGTCTCCTCTATGAATTCACGTGAACAATGCTAGAGTGAGAACGAACCGTAAACGACTGTCGGGTATGCTGATGGATGCTGAGGGCCAAATGACGGACACCACCAAGCCTACTTTCTACGAATTTTTTGCCGGTGGAGGAATGGCCCGCGCCGGTCTCGGCGGCGACTGGAAGTGCGTTTTTTCGAATGACTTCGATTTTAAAAAGGGCGCGGCATATCAGTCCAACTGGGACAAGGACGGTCAGACGGTCCTCAAGGTGGGCGACATCCGTACGGTCGAGATAAGCGAGCTGCCGGGCATCGCTGATCTCGCCTGGGCATCCTTCCCGTGCCAAGATTTGTCACTAGCTGGCGGCGGCGCTGGTCTTCGGGGCGAGCGCTCCGGCACCTTCTACCCGTTCTGGGACATTGTGAAGCTTCTAATCGCTGAGGGTCGTGCCCCGCGAGTGGTCGCGCTTGAGAACGTCACCGGCACATTAACTAGCCACAGCGGCAAGGATTTCGAGGCAATATGCCAGACCTTCGCTGAGAACGGCTATCGATACGGCGCACTGGTGATCGACGCCGCTCTGTTCGTGCCGCATTCGCGTCCGCGTCTGTTTGTTGTTGGTGTCCGTGACGATGTTGAAGTCGAGGACGCCATGGTTTCCCCCGGTCCGATCGAGCCTTTCCACACCCGCGGCCTGCAGGCGGCCTACGAACGGATAAATGACGATGCTAAAGGGAAGTGGTTGTGGTGGAACATGCCCACGCCGCGGCATCGCAACACCGTTTTTGCAGATCTTATTGAGGAAGAGCCAAAGAGCGTAAAGTGGCATACTGCTGCGGAGACCACGAAGCTACTCGCTCAGATGTCGCCTATCAACCTGGCGAAGGTCGAGGCTGCCAAACGCGCCGGACGTCGCATGGTCGGTGCCGTGTATAAGCGAACGCGCATCGAAAATGGCATAAAGCACCAGCGCGCTGAAGTGCGCTTCGATGATTTAGCAGGTTGCCTTCGCACGCCTGCCGGCGGCTCGTCGCGGCAGGTTATCGTTGTGGTCGACGGCAATCGCATTCGCTCGCGCCTCATTTCTTCCCGCGAGACCGCACGCCTTATGGGGCTCGATGAAGAGTACGTGCTTCCGAAGAACTACAACGAGGCCTACCACCTTACTGGCGATGGCGTCGCTGTGCCCGTCGTGAGGCATCTAGCCCATCACTTGATCGAGCCCCTCCTCAAGCGCCAAAAGGCCCAGGATGCTGCTGCTGCATGAGCGTCATTCCCTGTGAGCAGAACGCTGGCCTACGCGACCAGATAGAGAAATTCGCAGAGGTCCTCAAGACCCAAGCTCATCTGCTTGGCGAGCATGGGCTCGACGAAAAGGAGTTCTGCAATTCCGGCCTGTTCCGGGGTGCGATTGAGCGTATTCGAGGGCAGTACTCGGCGACTATGCGGCCGAAGCGGGAGTTCGTGCAGCATGTTCTCAACCACATGGAGGACTCTGGTCTGATCGAGGGTTGGGATCTCAGCGAGGCAGCCGAGCGCAGTGACTATTGGGTCCGCTTAACGCATGGCCGCAACGCAGTGATCGCCCTTACAGGCGGCATGGATGGGAACAACGTCACTCTATTCGAACGCCCTGGCTCTGCGGACGAGTTCATCATCTGGAGCATTATGACTAATGCTGCCGGCGATCCTCGGCGCAATGCGTGGTCTGGTATCCACACCCGGCTGTCGGCCGAAATGATCGCACGCGACCAGCAAGTCGATGGTGTGATCATATGGGACATGGTGTGCGGTACCGTTGGCCGGCCGTGCCCAAAGATCATGGGGGCGGATGAACCCAGGCTCACCGACCTCGGTCCTTTCCGCGTTCCGCCACCGTGCGTCTACATGTTCCCCGCTATCGTGCCAGCTGGTGCCGTAACGAAGGCCATCGCGCAGCAGCTCGCCGACGTCACGCTGCTGCAGGCTTTCCACACCTGCTTTGGCGGCCGGGACGACGAGGTCAACTTCGTGGATTTCGAAATTCAGCTCACCGGTTCCGAAACCTGGCGGAAGACTACCGTGACCCGTGCAGGTATAGTCCAGGTCGAATCGGAGATGACTCCAATCCGGAGGGGCTGAATGGCGGCGGAGAAGAAACCGGACAATATCAATATCCCACCATTCGAGACCGAGGACCTTCGCCGTAACCTAGTCACCTTCCTTGACAGCGAATTTGACGACGCCATCACAGGCGGGAAGCGTCGCATCGGCAATTTCAGGTGGGGCGTTTACATCTTCTACGATTATGACGGTGAGCCCATCTATGTCGGGCAGACCAACGAGATGCTCCGCACCCGCATCCGCCGTCACCTTACCAACCAGCGGACCGATGCGGTGGCTATGTCCGTCCTCGACCCGTTCGAGGTCTATGAAATTGAGGTATTCCCCCTCCCACAGTTTCAGGACATTAATAGCACCACAGACCGGGCAGCAGCGCGGGCGCATCTAAATGCACTGGAGTATGCTGTTTTCGGCAAGGCGATCGCAGGTAGCCAGTTTAAGGCGATCCTCAACGAAAAGGACCCGCCTGTACCGACCGTGTCGATTGAGATTCCGCCTTCTTTCAAGTTGCGCGTCGTTTCAGATGAGGTCGCTAATATCAGGAGCCATCCCGATTTCCGGATTGCCCGCCGCAGCCTAATCATCTCGCGCCTAGCGCAGGTGATATCCGAACGTAAGGTTCAGGGCGGCCTACGTCGGGTTCTGTTGACGCAGGCGAAACGCCTGCAGTGGCTTGCGGAACGTCGCTACCTGGCCCTAGGCGGTGCCGCGTCTGTCGAGACAGAGAATGGTGACGAAGGCGAAAACGACTGATCCCCAGCGCAGCGCGGTAATGAGGGCGGTTAAGTCGAAGGACACGGCGCCTGAAATGGTCGTGCGTCGGCTGGTACATGGGCTGGGCTACCGGTACCGGTTACATCGCAGGGACTTGCCGGGCAATCCAGACTTGGTGTTTCCCGGTCCGCGCAAGATTGTGCTCGTCAACGGATGTTTCTGGCATGGCCACGACTGCGCCCGGGGTGCAAGACAACCGAAGGCAAACTCGGAGTATTGGAAAGCCAAGATTAACTGCAATGTTGAGCGCGATCAGCGCAATTTCCGGGCGCTGCAAAAGGCCGGGTGGCAGGTGCTGATCATCTGGGAATGCGAAACCAAAGCGAGAGACCGCGAGCGGCTCATGGAGTGCCTCGAGAGTTTTCTTTCTACCAGGCCACCTCACAACCCAGATAGTCGCGGAACACCATTCTGACGCGATTACCATCGTGCTGCGTCACCCGGTAACGATATCTGCCTTCCTGGACGACCAGCCAGCCTTCGGAGAAGACGTCCGGGCCGGCGATTAACAACCGGTTCAGCGCTCTACTTCCCACCTCTGGCCACAAGTCGAACGCTTGTTCGTCTTGTTCGAAAAGTCTGCGTTCGTCTGCCGACATAAGCTCCAGGGGCTTGATCGAAACGAATTCGGGTTCATCGATCTGGGGCTCGTTCAGTTCATACGCCATATGGCAGCGGGCGTGCTTGATCACCACACGCTTGATACGGTTCATATCGGCATCCCAAACGATGCGACCGTCCTTATCCTGCCGCGTGCTTGCCAAAGTTGCCGCGAGCTTCGCATCGTTTCTAAGCGTTTGCGAGATCTTCGACCGTTCGATCTGGTCAGGATCGACGAGCCCCACCATCACGCATTCCAGCAAGCAGGCCATGTACTGCTCATCGAGGGAGAATCCATGATTGCATTCACGGCATGAGGACGCGACCGCTACATTATCGGGAAGCGGTTCGTCGAGGAAGACTTTCGAGGGAACATGATCCCGGCTTTCGTCGGCACCGCTACCGCAATGCACGCAATATCCCTTATTTCTGTCGTCGCCGTAGTCTGGGATTTGTCTCATCGGCTAGCCCCCTTAAACTTTGAATCCAAGCATAGCAGGTGTAATCGGAGCTTGTTGGTCTCACGCAGCCTTCAACCCGAAGAGGTCATCCCCGGGTGGCCCGCTGGAAGGTGACGTTGGTATCAGTATGCAGACTGCAAGAATGGCGTGGCGCGATAGGGCAGTGATGAAGTCGTCTCTTGGGCAGGGCACCGGAGCGCCAATCCCGGCTGAACTCAAGTAGCAACTTTCGTCGCGAAAACGCAGGGCTCGGCATCGGTCGGAGCAGCGAAGAGCGGCCACCAGAACTTATGCGCGGTCCAGCCCAGCTCCCGGCCGCCTTCCTGCTGGAGCAAGATAAGCGCCGGCTTAGAGCGAGGCTCACCCAGAACCTTCCTGCGAAGGGATGTGCCGAGGATCGAGCGGCCGGATTTGTCACCCGATCCCGCCCGCGACAGCTTTCTGCCAGTCTCGGCGTAGATCAGGATTTTGCCGTTCCCGCCCTGCGCCACGTCGGCATAATAGTCGATCAAGCCGCGCATGGCAGCCCACTCGAACTCGACCGTGTCGAACTCCATGCTCTTCTCGATGGTATCGATGATAGAGATGGCAGTCTTGCGATCGACGGCCACGAAATCCTCCTTGTCGCGCCATTCCGGCCTGATCAGGCGATCCAGTTCGGCTTGAATCTTCGCCATCGTCGTACCGCCCTTGGTCTGGAAGTCACTGGGCAGCAGCATGTCGTTCGGCGAGACCGCAACGACGGCGCTCAGTAGGACCTTGTTAGGCGCGCAGGGGCGCACGCGTCGGGCGCCATCGGACTGGATAAACACCACGCCGGCATCATGCGCGCCCGTCTCGAAGGCGTTTCGGAGCGAACCCTCAAGGGCATTGATCGTGTACAGCCGGTCATAGACTGCCCGTGACGTGTAGAACCGGGTCACCGCCAGGTCGCGACGTTCGCGATTGCCGTACATGCGCGAGTGCTGCAGCACCGTGTCTGCCTGCATCGTCTTGGGGTTGCGCCCGTAGTAGAATGAGATGAGGTTTGGGATCGTAATGCCACGGTCGAGGATGTTACCGCCTACCCAGATGTTGTAGGGCGTGCGGAGCTTCAGCTCGGCATTGGCGTCGAGCAGAGCCATAACGTCTGTGTCCGAGTTCACCTTTTCGACCGCCACGTCGTCGCTCTGCAGGGCGTCGATGAAGGCATCGAAGGCGTCGTCGCGCGGCGGCATCTTACCCTTGTCGGCCAGCACCGATGCCTCGAGGTCGGCGTAGGCCGCGTCAAACAGCGGACGCAGTTGCGTCGGGTCGTTCTCGGCAGCATCGACGATTGCTTGGAAGATCCAGTCGATCACTTGGTCCTGCCAAGCGTGGGCTGCCCGTGCAATGTCGTTGTGGATCACCATCGCGTACTTTTTCGCGCGCTCGCCGCCTTCACGCTGCTGCCAGCGGCGCACGCCGACGGCCACTACGAAGGTGATGATGGCGCGGCGCAGGCCGGAGACGTTGTCGGTCTCGAGCACGTTGTTCGAGCTGATGCGGCGCTTGTCCGGACGGCGCAGGGCGTCCTGCTCCTGCTCGGCCACTTCGACTATCAGCTTGCAGCGGGGATCGTCTTCCTCGAAGGGTCCGAAATAGTCGTCGCCGCCGACGTAGCCGGAGTGGATCGGCAACAGCTTGGTGAAGGCCGGACGCTTGGGCTTAAAGACGTAGTTCGTGTTCGCCTCGTCGTAATCCTCGGGCTGGAGGTACAGCGAGTAGGGCGTAGCGGTGACTTGGAGAAAAGCGATGCCCGTGGTCATTTCGCGGAGCTGATCAATCTGATCGGCGATGGTGCCCTGGTTGATCGCGGGATCGCCGGCCTTGCGTACGAAACGAACGCTGGCGAGGTCGGCCTCGTCGTCTACGAGCAGGACCTTCCGGTTCTGCAGGTCCTCATGCTTCTCGATGAATTCGATCAGCTTATCGAGATTGCGAGCCTGCTTTTTGGCGACAATGACCACTTTCCGGCGAAGTTCGCTGCGACGCAATGTGCCCGGCAGGTTCATGATGTCGACCACTAGGAATTCGTCGTCTTCGATGAACTCGGCGAAATCGCCTTCGAGACGGCGAACGGTCTGGGCCGAGAGCGTCTTCGTACCCTTAGTCAGAACGATGGCCATGTCGAAGCCACGGTCGAACGCCCTGGCGATGACGCCGACGAAGCCGCGCGTTTTGCCCGACTGGATCTTACCTAGGAGCATGCCCGGCTTGTCGCCGGTGGTGGATGCACTCTCGAGCTCGTCCACGATCTCTTCTATGCAGTTGGAGAGCGCCTCGTCGTCGTTCCGGAAACTCTTGAGACGCGGGTAGTAGGAGGACGATTCCTCGAGTGCGTTAAGTTTGCGATTATTGCGCTTGAGCCAAGCGCGGACCTGCGTGCGCCGGAATACGGGGCCGGAGGCCAACTCCTTGAGCGGCTGCGGGAAATCGGATGACCGAACTCGCCAGTTGGCGACCGCCTGCGTGCTCACTCCCGCCATTGCCGCGATTTCGTTGATGCCGACCAGATCGTGCTCCATGGACTTCCTCCGTGAATGATTGTCACAACTGTGTACATCGCTCACGTGTCATATGTCAACACTTGTGACGCCCTATGTGAAGCTGTCGTCATTTGCCTACATCTTCAGCTCAGGCTAAGCGGTGCTGGAAAGACCGGAATGGGCTTTGCACGGTGCCTGATCCGTGCATTCGTAAAATTTCGATAAGCCTTCCTGCGGTGCCGGTTACCTATGTCCGACACTGCGCAAAGCCCAGCCTGAGCACGCCGAATACGAGCTTCGCAATTGCGACCCTCCGCTCACGGCTCGATAATGAAAAACTTCTTAGGGGCACCACAGGTGCAAAGAGATAGCGGCGAAGCGGTCGGGTGGAGACGTCCAGTTGCCACTAAAGGCCTGACAATCCGATTGAAAATGGCCTCGGTTTCCGTCTAGAAATTCTTCCGCAGGTGCTGTATAGGAGCGCCAAGCTACCCTCAGGCGCACTGCACGCAGGGGTTCGGCACCGTGCGGGTGTGGTGGAACTGGTAGACGCGCCGGATTCAAAATCCGGTTCCGAGAGGAGTGTCGGTTCGATTCCGACCACCCGCACCACCTTTAATCTCAAGGTAAACCGACGGCCAAAAAGTTCGAATCTCACCCGGCTCGCCGGAGTCGGTGAAAATGCGAACTTCGATCTGCCGATTCCCCTCAATCATATCCAAAGGCCCGCCGTCAAGATGCGCAAGCGTGATCGACTGAGAGCAGAAAGGATTGTCGCCGCCGGCGGGCCGATGCCGAATCTCCGAGAGCGCGCAGTGATGTTGGCGGAGAAGCTAGGCGAAGTCCGCACCCGTGATTTGACGGAGGTCGGCATTCCTCGGTGCTACTTAACAAGGATGTGCGAGGAAGGACTGTTGATCAAGGTTGGCTACGGGCGTTACCGCGCTGTTCCACGGCGAGCCGCTTAACCGGAACGCTGCCGGCCGTCAGTCCGAAGATGGGCCGAATAGGCGCACCGCGCTGTCGATGATCAGTTGGGGTCGCGGTTGGTGTAGTTGAGAGCAACCCATGCGTATCCGACAGGGTTGCGGCGGACATGGCCGATTCCGGGGAACGCCGTATGGGGCATGGCAATCAAGGTCTCATTACGCGCGAACTCGTCGAATGCTTCAGCACGGAGCCGCATTAGAACCACGAGCCATCACCGCTATCGATGACTTGCCGGACAGTCGGGTTCGCTTCAGGGAGCGCCAGTTCCGAAAAGTGCCGTCGGATATGATCCAGCTTGGGATCGATGTAGCGGCGGCAGAAGGGCCTGCTCGGGTCGGTTCGATAGTAGTTTTGGTAACGCTCGTCCGACGCTCTGAAACCTTTAAACGGGAGGACCAGGGTGTGCACCGCCTTGGCAGACGCGCCGGCGAAGCGGACGATCGCCTGTTCGGCCTCAGGCCGCTGGCTCTCTTCAAAGATGTAGATCGCGCTACGGTATTTGCTGCGAGGTGAACGGGCCCTGGCAGCGGAATGCGTTCTGAGATGGACCTCGGAAAGCGTCGCCAACGGAATAACCGATGGATCGAAGGTAACGATCACGCCTTCTGACCAGGTATCCGCCGGCGCGTCCGACTGAACAAAGCCCTGGTCGACCTGGGCGACGCCGCGCAACGCCTGGAACACTCCTTCTGTGCACCAATGGCACCCCCCTCCAAAGCCGGCCTTCGCCATCATCACCTCCACGCCCAGGCGTCATTCCTGACGTAGGTTTGCCCGGCGAAGCGCTAGCGGCTGATTTCGAAGAGGAACCACGCACGGCGCTCAGCCTCGTCCGTCCAGGCATCGATCAGGCCGGACGTCGCATTATCCTTCGCCTTGTCCGCGACGTCCTTTGCGCGGCGAAACGACTCGACCATGTGGAGATTGTCGGCGCGGAGCTCGCCCAGCATGTCCTGCGGCGTCACGAACTCAGCATCATTGTCCTTGATGGTCTGGTGGCGCGCGATATCGCCGATCGATCGTATGGTGGTGTTGCCAGTCTTTCGGGCGCGCTCGGCGATCGCATCGGCGGCGGCGAGGATCTGTGCGGCCTGCTCATCAAGAAGCAGGTGATAGTCCCTGAAGTAGGGTCCGGAGACGTGCCAGTGGAAATTTTTTGTCTTCAGGTAGATCGCGTAGCTGTTCGCCAGAATAATCTTCAGAGCTTCGGCGACGGTCATCGCCGCGCATTCGTCAAGATCAGAAGGCGTCGGAAGGGTGGCGGCATTGTTGTTCGTCATCGCTTGGACTTTCTCAATCTGGCTTACACGGGAGCCAGCACCGATTCCCCCACGGATGGTGATGTATAGAAGATGAATTCATCGCCAGACGAAGTCCAATGATCAGCGGCTATAGTTTCGATACCTTTGAGCGACATGCGCAATCGTAGGGGGCGGGCGTCGCAGGCGGACCGGTCGGCCGGGACCTCCACCTGCCCGTCAGGGGTCCGGTCGGAAATCCAGCACGAACGCCACGACCTTTTCGGCGGACATCTCGCACGGCTTCAGCAAGGTTTTGTCTGACGCAACGCGGTAGAGGTTGAAGCTGACAATGTCGGTCCCGGCCAACTCCCTGGCGAACAGGCTGTTGCGGCGCCCATCCGCGGATCGCCGGACAGTCAGGCCGAAACGCCGGCCTTCGTAGGCGCCTTCGCTGTATCCCTCCGCAAGCTTGGCGAAAGCGGCATCGAACCCGGCATGCTCCATCTCAATCCACCCGTCTTGATCCGGCAGAGCCGCAAGGATTCGACGCTGTTGGCGCCGAACGGCCCGGGGCAGTATCCTTCAGCCGAGCCGCTTCGGGATGGGCGGACGATCTGAGATGCCGGCGCTTGCACAGGGCCATCAGCGAAGCCGCCGCCTGACCGGTCTGCTATGCAACGTCCACGCCCTTCCAGAAAGCGACGTGATCCCGAATGCCCTCGGCTTCCGGCGTCGGATCGGGATAGGTCCAGGCCGCGTTCGCGTTGAGCGCATCGCCCACACGAACATGGAAGTAGCGCGCGGTGCCCTTGATCGGACAGACGGACGTGTGCGGGCTCATCTCAAGCAGGCCAAAATCGACCGCCGACGGTGGGAAGTAGTGGTTTCCCTCGACGACGACCGTCTCGTTGCTTGTGGCGATGGTGGCGTCATTCCAGATAGCTGAGACCAACGGACTCTCCTTTCCCGTTCAAAAACCGGCACGGGGTCACGGGGTGTCTGCCCGGGCCGCATCCCCTCAGTTGGCGCGCGGCGTGCGCCCGAGGAGTTTGTCGAGTTCGCCTCTGACATCGAGCTCGAAAAGCTCGTCGGAGCCACCGACATGCGTGCCGTTGATGAAGATCTGCGGCACAGTGTTTCGACCCGACGCCTCCGTCATGGCCTGCCGGTGAACCGGATCCGCCTCGATATCGAGTTCCTTCCATTGCACGCCCTTCTCCTTGAGGAGCGTCTTCGCCCGGCGGCAGAACGGGCACCAGTTCGTGGTGTACAGCAGCACATCAGTTGTCATATCGCGTCTCCGACAGTTGGAAGCGGATCGCTGTCATGGCGTTGATCTACGGTCAGCCGCGTTCGAGGAGGGCGACTGTGCCTTGACCGCCGTCGGCGCAGATGCTGACGATTGCGCGCGATCCGGGCGGCATGGCCCAAAGTTCCTTCACCGCCTGGCTGAGGTCGCGCGCGCCTGTAGCGCCGAACGGATGACCCAGGGCGACCGAGCCTCCATTGGGATTGACGCGGTCCCAGTCGAAATCGCCCATAGCCGCCTGGACACCGGCTGTCGCGCGCACCCACTCCCGATCGGTGATGGCCGCGACGTTCGCCAGGACCTGGGCTGCGAAGGCTTCGTGGATTTCCCAGAGCGCGATGTCGGAGAAGCTGAGTTTATGCCGCGCGAGCAGGCGCGGAATGCCATAGGAGGGCGCCATCAGCAGACCCTCGATGTGGAAATCGACGGCAGAGATCTCGTAGTCGACGAGCCGCGCGTAGGGGGTGCCCGCCGGGAGTCTCGCCACACCGGCTTCGGTAGCGACCCAACACCCGGCGGCTCCATCCGTAATCGGTGAGCTGTTACCGGCGGTCAGGGTTCCCCTCCCGCTGTCGCGATCGAAGGCGGGCTTGAGTGCGGCCAGCCGTTCGGGCGACGTATCGGCGCGCGGGTTCGCATCGCGCGCCAGCTCAGGCAGCGAAATCACGAGATCGTCGAAGAAGCCACGTTCCCAACCAGCGACTGCCCGCTGGTGGCTCTTGAGCGCCCAATCATCCTGCGCGACGCGCGAGACCCGCCAAGCCTGGGCGGTCTCCTCCATATGATCACCCATCGTCCTTCCGGTGATCCGGTTGGCCCAGCCCTTTGTGGGGAGCACGTAGTCTCGTGGAGTCAGAGACTGGAGGGCGGCAAGCGCGGCGGTCGCATCCTGCGCAAAGAGGTCGGTGAGCCGCTTCGATGCATCGGCCGTCAGGGCGATTGACGGCCGGCTCATGACTTCGGACCCGCCGACCATGGTGAGGTCGGTTCCTCCGCCCAGCATCCCTGCCGCAGCGAAGGTCGCCGTCATGCTGGTCGAGCATGCCAGGACGACGGAGAACGCCGGAACAGTCGGATTGAGCTTGGCATCAAGCCAGGTTTCGCGAGCAATATTGCTCCAGCCCAAATTCGGGATCACGGTTCCCCAGACAAGGAGATCGGGCTCCGCCTGCGTCGCCATCGCCTGTACGACAGGCACGGACAGAGAGATGGCGTCGTAAGCCGCCAACGCGCCTCCACCGCGGCCGAAAGGGGTCCGAAGGCCGGCTGCAACGAAGACGGGTTCGGCAAAGCGGCTCATTATGATCTCCAAACTATTTCTGGGCTGCACTTCCGCGACGGCGGAACGCGCAGTCGCTTGGGCCGCTAACCACCGTAGCGCTCGGTTTTGATAATGGTGGGGTCCAGGCCGGCCAGCAGCGCGCCCTCGGTCGCGATGTTGACGAAACCGTTGGACCCGCAAACGAATACTTGTGTCGGCTTTCCGTGAAGCCGAGCCAGAATTTCCTGGACCATCAAGCTGTCGATTCGTCGCGCAAAGTCCGATGCGCGGATCGGTCTCTCGCGCGTGATCGCCAGCGCCAAGACGAACGCCGGATCGGCGATTTCGATGGAATGAAGCTCTTCTGAAAAGAGAACGTCCTCAGCGGTTCGTGCGGACAGGAGCAGCGCTGTCGGAACGGTCTGGGCCAGTGCGCGGCGCTGCCGGATCATTGCCATCAACGGCACGAGGCCGGAGCCTGCCCCGATCAACAGAACCGGGTCTATGGCAGGTTCAGGCCATAGGAAATGGCCACCGAGCGGACCACGAAGCTCGATTTCGTCGCCGATCGCTGCGACATCGTGAAAGAACGGCGAAACTTCGCCATCCGGCAGGCGCTCGATAGCGAGCTCGACGGTCGGGGACGAGACTGCCGACGACGCGATCGAGTAGCTACGCATCGCACTGTAGCCGTCAGGCGCGGTCAGCCGGACATCGACGTGCTGACCTGCGATGTGCGCGAACGGTTTGCTCAACCGAAGGATGAAGCTTTTGATACTCGGGGTTTGTTGGACGATTTCGTCGATTACGCATGGCTGCCACGCGATTTGCGCGCCGTTCTCAGTCATTGGTGTAGCGTTGCTCGCGCCACGGATCGCCGTAGATGTGATAGCCGCGCAGCTCCCAGAAGCCCGCCTCGTCACGCGTTGTGAATTGCAGCGCGTTCACCCATTTGGCGGACTTCCAGAAGTAAAGGTGCGGAACCAGAAGACGCGCCGGCCCTCCATGATCGCGGGGAAGCGGCTTGCCCGCATAGTTGAGGGCGACCATCGCTTTCCCGGAGAGCAGATCCGCCAGCGGGACGTTTGTCGAGTAATTATCGTAGCAGTGCGCCAAGACGAAATCGGTGGGCCGATCGAGCCCTGCATCTGCAAGGATGTCTTCGATGAGTACGCCCTCCCACGCGGTATCCAGCTTGGACCAGGACGTGACGCAGTGAATGTCTCGGGTGATCTTGGTCTTCGGTAGGGCGTTGAACTCGCTCCAGTTCCACACTTTGACGGGCTTCGGACCGATCTTGACGGTGAATTTCCAATCGGAGGGCTCCACGCTCGGCGTTGGCCCGGCCGTCAGAACAGGGAAATTCTCCACGAGATGCTGACCTGGCGGAATCCGATCGGACTGGTCGCCGCCTGAACCGCGGCCGGTGAAACCTCTAGTGACCATAGCGAAACCCCCTTGCTTGTCACGACAGACCTGAACCGGCATCAATTCAGAATTCTGTACAAGACCTTTGCACGCACATCCGTCGAACGGGCCAATTGACTGAAAATCAGAATACCGGATGTTATATCAGTATAGAAATGCGTTGTACTCGCGTTGAGTCGTGATTATTTTATGTACACTATAGCGTCAGTTCAGTATGATTTCCAAATACCCTGTCGCTATAGTTTTGATAGCCTTCACAGTGGCATTACAGGCGTATCCCCGTTGGCGGATTTCGACCGGACCCCGTTGATTGCCAGTGGTGGTGTAGATGGGGGGCGAGATCGCCGTTGCTAACGCTACCGCTGAGAGGTCGACATGAGGGCAAGCCCATGCATTCGGCAGCAGCTACGATCGTCCGCGCTTATCAAAGGATAGCATATAAGCGTGGGCTGCCCGTCACTGCCATTCTCGAGCTGCTATGCCTCCGAGCTATGTAGGCGCGGCCCCCGTGGCTGGACAGATGTAAGGTATAAAAACTATGTCGCGCCGCTATTGGAAAATCTCAGCGGATACCTTCATAGTCTGACGCGCGACACCTTTAATGGCCAAGTATAGTCCGAAATAAACGTCGATATGATCGATCAAGACTTCAGGATGCAGGGTGCAATCAAGGTCAGAAGTTCGCATACCGTCGCGACGCTCGACCATCCGGCGGGCTTCTGCATCGGGGTTGGAGGATCAGATGAGCGTGGACGAACGACAAGCGCCTGAGTTGCGGGTGCAAAAATGGATTGGCGAGGATGGAAGAAGCGTGGTCGCGCCGCTCAAACTGGCGGATTTCGGCACCGGCCCAAAGATCTTGTTCGCATTTCAGCACTGGTGCCGTGGCTGCCATCTGCATGGGTTTCCGACGCTACGAGTGTTGCATGGTGCATTGAGCTACAAGGGCGTGGGGTTCGCAGTGATCCAGACCGTTTTCGAAGGAGCGCATGAGAACACCTTCGAGAAGCTGCGCGTGAACCAGCTCAAGTATGAGCTTCCTGTCGCTTTCGGTCATGACGAGCCACCAGTCGGCGCGACGCTTCCCACGTTCATGGAGGACTACCGCACACGGGGAACGCCCTGGTTCACGGTTATTGACGCTGGCGGCCGCATCGCTTTCTCGGACTTCCATCTCGACGCGGACCAACTCGTGAAGGAACTGGAGCTCGCGTAACCAATGCGGCGTTGGCTCATCCTGATTGCCAGCCATCTCGTCGTGCTCGCAATGGGCTTTGCTGGCGGCATCTATACGCTGCCGATCCTCACAGCGCCCCGCGCGCCGGACACGGCAGCCTTTCAGATGATCGCGACTGAAACGCTTTACGCAGGGCGCCTGGCTCGCGATCTCAAAGGCAGCGACCTGCTTCATTGGGGGGAAGGCGAAATCCGGGTCTCGCGCAATCGGATCGCACACATTGGGCGGCTCGCCCCTGGTCCCGACTACAAGCTCTACCTTGCCCCACGTTTCGTCGACACCAAGGAAGCCTTTCTCCAGATCAAGGGCGAATCGCTCCGCGTGGGCGACGTGAAGACGTTCAACGGCTTCATCGTCGAGGTGCCTGTCGGCGTCGATGTTCGCGACTACAGCGCGGTCGTCGTCTGGTGCGAAGCATTCGACCAGTTCATCAGTGCGGCAGAGTATCAACCCTCAAGTCAGGCTCGAAAATGAGCCCGGCGATGGATACCATGAGGTCTGCAGGTAAGCGCGGCCTAGTTCTCGCGCCAGTGGCGGCGCTGCTGCTGAGCGTCGCCGCTTTGCTGCTGGGCAACGGCCTGCTAGGCACGCTCCTGATCGTGAGAGCCGGCCAGGAGGGGTTCTCGACCGGCGCGATCAGCGCGATGATGTCCTTCTACTTCGCGGGTTTCACGATCGGTGCGCTCGTGTTGCCGCGGATCATCGTCTCCGTAGGGCATGTTAGAACCTTCGCCGGCTTTGCGGCCATCGCTTCGATGACCGCACTTTTCCATGTGGCGTTCGTGGAGCCGATCGCCTGGATGCCGCTTCGCCTGATTACCGGCTTCGCCTATGCAGGCATGATCCTCGCAACGGAGAGCTGGCTCAACGCGCACGCAGTGCAATCCACGCGCGGGCAACTCCTGTCGATATTCGGAGTCGTCTCGATGGGCTCATGGGCAATCGGGCAGGCGCTACTCAACATCGCACCGCCCGCCGACGTGACACTGTTCCTCATCGTGTCGCTCTTGATATCGGCGGCTGTGGTTCCGATCACCTTGCTGCCCAGTCATCCGCCGGCCCAGGTCGAACAGGAGCGGGTCGTATTCAGGGACCTCGTCCTCGCATCGCCCCTCGCTGCTGCTGGCGCGTTCCTGGCCGGCCTGGCTATCGGCGGTTTCTGGGGCATGGGCCCAAACTTTGGCCAGAGGATCGGACTCGATGTGGGCGGCATATCCGCCTTCATGGCTGCGGTTCTTGGTGGAACGCTGGCGTTGCAGTGGCCACTCGGCTGGCTTTCGGATCGAGTGTCCCGAAATCTTGTCATCGCCGGTGCGGCACTGGCGTCCGCGGCGGCTGCCGTCGGCGTAGCGATGGCCGCGGAAGCACCTCTGCCCCTGCTCCTCGCGGCGGGTGCTCTTTTTGGTGGCTTTGGCATACCGATCTATTCGTTGTGCCTCGCGGTCGCGAACGACGATCTTCCGGCCAGTCGGCTACTGGGCACCGCGCGCGGGCTTCTGCTACTCAACGGGATCGGGACAGCCGCGGGCCCCCTCATCGGGGGAGCGGCGATGGCTATCGTAGGTCCAGGCGGCTTGTTCCTTTATGCGGCGGCGTTGCTCATCATCCTGGCGGTGCTGGCCGTCACACGCAGGCAGCCGAGTCCCCCAAACCAGGCCAAGGCCGGCGCCCGTTGTCCGAGCACGCCGATGATCACGGGATCTCTCGATACGATGATATGCATGCAAGGAAAGACCCAGGACGTTCGGCATTAGTGTGGGCGGCGGTGGGGTGCCTTATTCTACGTCTTCTACTGTGAGATCCCGTCCGTTGAACTGCACGGTCTCCCCGGCTCGGGCACCCTCGATTGCTTCGAAGATCGGCGCCATCGTGGAAATGCCCATGAGCTCACGCCCCTGACAGGTGAACTTGCTCGTTGACACCGCGATCACAAAGTGGCGGCCAGACAGCTTGACGACTGCGCCTTCGTTGACGGCCAACTTGGGACCGAAATCGATCGTCCTGAGTTTTTCGAGTTTATCAGCATAGTCATGGAGCGTGTCATCGAGCGCTTCGGCGAAGTCGCTTGCGACCTCGGCCTGAGCTAGTTCGTCGTTTTCGATCGGTTCGCTCCGATCGAGCCGAGCGGTGGAGACATAATCCAGATAATTGTCGCGAGCGCTATGCAAGGCTGCAGTTTCCATCGAAAGCATAGTTTCCCGAATATGGTCTTTATTCCAATCCATAAATCACCTCGTTATGTTTCGATAATACAAATATCCGGTAGACTGGTCCGCGACCTCTTCGGGAGGGGACCACAGGGGCTCGCTGATCCTGCTATTCATCGCTGATGACGTCCTCTCCCTGATAAGGAATTCTAATCAGCCGTGAATCTCGGATGATGCTTGTGACGAGCCAGACATATGACCGCTCGGCGGTATCGAAGCCGAGAATGCTGAAGGCTCCGCCGAAGGGGCATGCTGGGAAGTCTGGAAAGCCCTGCCGCACAACGTAACGCTCGGGATCGCGGTCAAACTCGCTCTTGTAGACTTTGCGCAGTCCGTGCTTGCTCGGCACATCCTGGTCACCTGCCGGGACTGTTTCCCGATGCGCTACGAGGCGCTCAGAGAGGTCGCGGTGACACATTTCGTCGAATACGTCGAACGCGTCGATCAACAGGCCCTTGTGCCCTGTCGCTGGATCGGTGATCGCGTAGATGTTGGAGGCGTCTTCTGCGTCACTCCCGCTTTCGAGACGTAACGCCGCGTCGATGCGAAGGGCGCAAGGGTCCAGTGTTGATCCGAGATCGAGATCGACGAGATTGCCGTCTTTGACGCGGTACTCGCGGTTGTAGCCCTTGGCGACGAAGGACTGCACTGTTTCTAGAACGTCGGTCACTTGGGATGTCACGGCTGCACCTATGCTTGGTGTCGTATTGAGCCCGCCCCGGCGTCGGGCGCGCTGTGACCGGTCGGATGACGGCGAGTTTTGCGAGACGCGGTATTCACAGCCACTTGGCCATCTTGAAGCGCACAAACAGGAAAAGGCAGGATATCGCCATCACCCCGAGTACGACGAAGTATCCGTAGGCCGTGTCCAGTTCCGGCATATGCTTGAAGTTCATGCCGTATATTCCAGCGATCGCCGTCGGGACTGCGAGTATTGCCGCCCAAGCGGCAAGCTGACGGGTGATCACCCCGATCCTTTGTGCTTCCAAAAGGCTGCTGGCCTCAAAGACTGTAGACAGGACCTGAAGGAGGCCGTCGACCATTGACTGCACCCGATCGACGTGATCCGCGACATCGTTAAAGTACGGCCTCACTTCGGCGCTGATGCAGGGGAAATGCCCGCGGACGAGTTTTCTGACCAGTTCGGCCATAGCGCCGAGCGTGCGTTGGAAGCGCGTGAGTTCGGCCCTCAGCCCGAAGATGCGGGCGACTTCTGCCCGTCCGAGAAAATCGTCTAACGACCGTTTCTCCATCGCGAGGACGTCATCCTCGATCATTTCGAAGATGGGCAGATACTGGTCGACGATACGGTGCAAGATCGCGTGCAGCACGTAGTCGACACCCTTTCCGAAGAGCGCCGGCGAAGCCTCGAGTTGCTCCCGAAGTTTGCCTAGCGCTCCGGCGTTGCCGTGCCGCACGCTGATGAGATGATTGTGACCGGTGAAGATCGCCATCTTGCCGTAGCTGATCCGGTCGCCGACCAGTTCGGCAGTCTGCGCGACGATGTATAGCTCGCCGTTGTAGACGTCGAGCCTGGGCGGGCACAGCGGGTGCATCGCGTTATCGATTGCCAACGGATGGAGGTGATACGTCGCCTGAAGCGCGTGAAGTTCGTCGGCGGTGGGATCCAGAAGAGCGATCCAGCAGAAGCCCGAACGACTCTCGCCCAGTTCAATGCGCTCGTCGAGCGCGATTTCCCGGACTCGCTTGCCTTCGTTGTAATAATAAGCGGCGATGATGGTCATGCAGGCCTCGCAGGAATTCGCAGGCCACGCTGTACCGCGGGCCGCGCCAGCCCGCGCCCGACCCATGCCTGGACGTTAGGATAGCTGCTAAGGCCGAGGATGTCGCCAGCAGCGTAAAATTCAACCAGCGCATTCACCCAGCCAAACGTCGCGATGTCCGCGATCGAGTAATCATCGACAATCCATTCGCGGTCTTCCAGGCGGCGATCTAGGACCCCGAGAAGACGCTTGGATTCATCGATAAAGCGCTGCCGAGGCCGCTTGTCCTCATAATCCTTGCCAGCAGATCGCAGGAAAAAGCCAAGCTGGCCGAAGGTCGGCCCGATGCCGGACACTTGAAAGAACACCCAGGCCAGAGTCTCGTATCGTTGGGTGGGTGTGGTTGAGATGAACTGGCCAGTCTTTTCGGCCAGATAGACGAGGATCGCACCGGTTTCCCATATGCCAATGGGCTGGCCGTCAGGGCCAGCCGGATCGATGATCGCGGGTATGCGGCCGTTGGGATTCAACGACACGAACGCTGGATCTTTCGATTCGTTGTTCGAGATGTCGACGAAGTGGGGCTCGTACGGCAGGCCAGTCTCCTCCAGCATCATCGAGACCTTGACGCCGTTGGGCGTGGGGGCCGCGTATAGTTGCAGGCGATCCGGATAAGATGCTGGCCAGCGCTGCGTGATGGGAAAGGAGGAGAGGTCTGTCATATCTGGATCCTGGCACTGCGACGGCGGCTGAATGAAATGATCTGCTTCAAGGCCAGGTTCGACGACCGCGTCGATTGACGCGGTCGTCGAAGGTTGCGAACCGGATCGACGCGACACGGACGGCAGCGAAGCTTATTCCGCTGCAGCCCCGGCCGCAGGGCTCATATCGCCGGCCTCACGCCGCT
Organism: Xanthobacter versatilis; assembly: GCF_043193975.1. Taxonomy (NCBI): domain Bacteria; kingdom Pseudomonadati; phylum Pseudomonadota; class Alphaproteobacteria; order Hyphomicrobiales; family Xanthobacteraceae; genus Xanthobacter; species Xanthobacter versatilis. The sequence continues at coordinate 94,503 of NZ_JBAFVB010000003.1, forward strand.
TCGGAAGAACCCAGTCGGGACGGGGGAAGTGGCATGTGTAGCCACCCGGCCGTTTCTCCAGATAATCTTGGTGGTCGGGCTCGGCCTCCCAGAAATCTCCGACCGGGACGACTTCAGTGACCACTATGCCTTTCCACAGCCCGGAGGCATCCACGTCGGCGATCGTGTCCTCGGCGACGCGCTTCTGCTCCTCGTCGACGTAATAGATGCCCGACCGGTAGGAGAGCCCAATATCACCGCCCTGGCGGTTCTTGGTCGTCGGATCGTGGATCTGGAAGAAATATTCCAGGATGTTCCGGTAGCTCGTCACCGCCGGGTCGAAAACGATCTCGATCGCCTCGGCATGCGTGCCGTGATTGCGATAAGTGGCGTTCGGAACATCGCCGCCAGTGTAACCTACACGAGTCGAGACGATGCCGGGCCGCTTGCGGATCAGATCCTGCATGCCCCAGAAACATCCGCCTGCGAGAATAGCGCGCTGATGCATGTTAAGCCTCCTCTACCTGATCGAGATATTCACCGTATCCCTCGGCCTCCATTTCGTCGCGCGGGATGAAGCGAAGGGACGCTGAGTTGATGCAGTAGCGCAGACCGCCGCGGTCGGAAGGACCATCTGGGAACACGTGGCCGAGATGGCTGTCGGCATGTACCGACCTGACCTCCGTCCGGACCATGCCGTGTGCGCTGTCCCGCACCTCGTTCACGTTTGCCGGAACGATCGGCTTGGTGAAGCTGGGCCAGCCAGTACCCGAATCGAACTTGTCCGTTGAAGCGAACAGCGGCTCGCCCGACACTATGTCGACGTAGATGCCAGGCTCCTTGTTGTCGTTGTGCTCGCCCGTGAAGGGCCTTTCGGTCCCCGACTCCTGGGTAATCCGGCGTTGCTCGGGGGTCAGGCGGTCAACTGCTGTCTGTGACTTTTCAAACTTCATGATAGTCTCCAATAATTAATCTAGAGAGCTAGACACACTGTCATTTATCTTGGCAGTCATCGCGTCGACTATCGCAGTACGCCTCAGATTTATCCAATACGCTGCGCGTATAGTTTCCATAGCGCCGAAGCTCTTCAAGTCGTAATTCAGTTCCACTCGTACCGGGCTGCCAGTTGCGCGATCTTCCGTATCTCGACCGTTGCCGTGGAGCCGGATACCGTCGCGATCACGACTTCGCGCTCCAAGTCAAATCCGTCGATCGGCCGAGTAACGAGGCCTTGCACGGTGGCCGATCGTTCCGGAAGAATGCATATGGCGTGGCCGTCAGCGACGACCCGTTGCACCCAGTCCTCGCGATCTGATCGAAAGCGGGGTTGCATGAGCAAGTCCCGCGGCGCGAAGTGATCGAGGATCTGATCGCGAAACTCGCATTTCAGGCGATCAACGAAAGGAAATTCGAGTAGGTCCTCGCCGCTAACGATCTCACTGGCTGCTAAGGGATGGTTTGCAGAGCAGCCGAGCACGAAGCGCTCCCGAAATAGAGGATGCACATCCAGCTTGCGTTCCGGTCTTGTTTCACGCGGCATGATGCACGCGTGGTATTTTCCTGAAAGCACCTCCGATGTGTCCTCGTTCGACTGGAGCGAGTGCAGCTTGATTTCGATGGATGGCATCTCCGCCAATGCGCTCTCGAAGAATGCCGTAAATTCCTTTGGTCCGACGGTGGGCGCGACGGCAACATCCAGCACGCGGTGCCCCCCCATCGCCCAGTGCTCCGAGTGATTGCGAACGCTCTTCATCGCGACCACCATGCGCCGGAATTCTGCCTCGACGTCATGGCCAAGGCCAGTCAGGCGGCTATTCTTCCCGTCGCGATAGATCAGCGGCCCGCCAAGCTCATCTTCCAAGCGGCGGATCGCGCGGGTCAGACTTGGCTGTGACACACCGCTCAAGCGAGCGGCCGCTGTGAAATTCAGCGTCTCGGCCAAGTTGATGAAATAGCTGACTTGATTGAGTTCCATAGTCCTTTGGCCCATGCGCCTGACTGATGCCTCTTCCGTGAGACCGCCTTCGGAGAGCAGGCCGCAGAAGTATGCTTGGCGCATATAATCACGATCTAGGGGCTTGTCTATATGCGCGAGGCATATAAATGATACCCTGAGATGACGATTATTCGTTTGGCGGCGCGCTCCGCTCAGTTCCGTCGAAGGTTCTGGGAGCGGAACGGCCAAGCCAATTGCTGGAGGTTCGATGGACATGGCAGAAAAAACATTCACGTTTGCTATTGGGGCTGGCTCTCAGCTTTCCGGGCACCTCGAACCGCCGGAAGGGACGCCGCGGGGCTGGGCGATCTTCGCCCACTGCTTCACCTGCGGGAAAGATAGTCGCGCCGCCGTTTACATCTCGCGCGCGCTGTCGCGTGCGGGCATCGGGGTCTTGAGGTTCGATTTCGCCGGGACCGGGATCGGTGGTGGGACGGGAGAACCTGTGAACTTTGCGTCGGACGTCGAGGACCTACGGGCAGCCGCAAAGGCTATGGCGGCGGCGGGCATGTCACCGTCCCTCCTCGTCGGGCACAGCCTGGGTGGCACCGCTGCGATCGTAGCCGCCGCCGACTTGCCTGATATTGCGGCGGTCGCGACGATTGGTGCGCCGGCCGACCTTCAGCATATCTTGCGCCTCTTCGGACCGAATGATCTGGACACCATCGCGAGCGAGGGCGAGGCTTCGGTGGAGATCGCCGGTAGGCCCTTCCTCATTCGCCGCGGGTTCCTTGAGGCGGTTGAGGGGATCGACGTCGAGAAGTCCATTGCCTCTCTGCGACGTCCGGTGCTCGTGATGCATTCTCCGCTGGATCAGGTGGTCGGGATCGACCACGCGTCGCGCATCTTCGTCGCCTCCAGGCATCCAAAAAGCTTCATCTCTCTCGACAACGCGGATCACCTTCTCACCGATGTTTCAGACGCCAACTACGCCGCGGCTATGGTGGCGGCTTGGGCAAGCCGCTTTCTCCCACCACTCACCACGGATCTTCCGCAGGTCGAGGTCGCCGAGGGCGTCGTCGCCACCGAAACTCTTGAGGGGACGTTCCAGCTCAAGGTCCGCAGTGGCGAGCACACTCTGTTCGCCGATGAGCCAGCGACGGTCGGTGGTCTCGGAACCGGCCTATCTCCTTACGAACTGGTATCCGCCGGCCTCGCAGCCTGTACGGTGATGACGATGCGTCTCTATGCAAACCGCAAGGGCTTTCCGCTCGAACGGGCGAGCACGACCGTGCAGCACGAGAAGGTGCCGGACATGATGCCGCCCGACCGATTCACCCGCACCATCGCCCTCGATGGGCCGCTGAGTGATGATCAGCGCGCTCGAATTCTCGCGATCGCTGATCGGTGTCCGGTTGATTTAACTCTTGTCCGGGGTTCCGACGTACAGACCGAGTTCTCGAGCACCAATCAGGCTGCGGATCCCACGAGGCTGGCTTGACCTTGGCGCTTGCAGAGAAAGGCGAACGGACTGTGAGCCAATCAGCTACCGGTAATGAGGCGGTCGCAACAGAGCGAGCGGTTCTCGCAGGCGGCTGCTTCTGGGGCATGGAGGATTTGCTGCGCCGAGCGAAGGGAGTCGTATCGACGCGTGTCGGTTACATAGGCGGAGAAATGCCTGATCCGACCTATGCGAGACATCACGGTCATGCGGAAGCAGTGGAAGTGACCTTTGACCCTTCCGTTCTCAGTTATCGCTCTCTCTTGGAGCTCTTCTTCCAGGTCCACGACCCCACAACCTACGAGCAACAGGGCAGCGATGTCGGTCCGAGCTATCGATCGGCAATTTTCTATACCACCGAGATGCAGAAGGAAGTCGCCCTGGCGACCATCGCCGAGATCGAGGCATCAGGTCGCTGGCCTGGCCCGGTCGTGTCGGAAATCAATCCGGAAGAACCCTTTTGGGAGGCGGAGCCAGAGCACCAAAGATACCTGGTACGCTATCCTGGGGGCTATAGTTGCCACTTCGCGCGTCCGACCTGGCGTTTGGATAGATCAGCTCAATGAGCAAGTCGGAGATACTGTCTTAATACCTGGAGAATGGAGTCGAAAGCGCGACGCGTCGCTACAGGCCGAGATTGCGAGCCTTCTACGCGTCGTCGCTCTTCTCACGGTCTACACCTCGTTCATACAATTCGGCATCAATGGGGCAGTTCGTGCAACCCTCGTAGCAGCACAGCCGGCAGATGCGGTATGACTGCTCCAGGTTTTCCAAGCGATTGCGAAGAACGCGTTCAGCGATGTCCGATAAGATTTTCAGTTCGTCTGGATTAAGGATCGATAGCCCTTCGGCAATCACTTGATCGCGCGAGGCTAGGACCTCGTCGCTCGCGACCTTGCCAACTGTAGTAAGATAGAGAGATCGCGCGCGCCCGTCTGTCGAATGCTCCCTACGCTCGATCAATCCCTCGGTGGCCAATCGATCCACTAGGCGAACGGTCCCCGCATGTGAAAGGCCCACCCCGACCGCAAGCATACGGATCGAGAGCCCGGGCTTGTGCGCGAGCAACGCCAGCGCTGAGGCGGCGGGTCCAGCTTCCGGCGCCCGCGATGAACTAGCGCGAACGATGTCGTCGCTGATCATGAGTGCGAACGCCCCAAAAATGTTTCGATCTCGAGGTCCATCCATTGCCACATCTATATGTGCGCGGAGCATAGACAGCAAGTCATACCGTGGTCTTCTTCCTCCGGGAGGCTTATGGAAAAGGTCTTGTTTTAAAAGGGTTTCGGAGGATTTCGACTGATCAAGCGCGCCGAAGAAAGCGGGTCCGGCCCGTCAAGGCCGCGGAACCGTTGATACCTGGCGGCTATAGGGCGAGCCTCTCCGCTCGGAATCGCCATAGGTCGCGCCCGAGAATCACCGCGCGTCAGCGCCGTCATCCAGGCCGCGCAGGTAGATCAGCGACACCGAGCTTGCCCCCGAAGGATGTGCGCGCGATCAACCGTATAAATAGCGAAGGTGGCCTTTTTCATCACCACCCCAGATGTCGCGGAGCAGACTGCCGGCGTCCTCTGTTGCCCTTATCATGGCCGTGAAAGGCGGCGCCGAAACAAATTACCACGCGCTGCAAATCCGAAGACGATTGTCATCGTCATCAGAAGGTAGGCGACTATCCCACCAGGTGAAAGAGTCGGAACCGCTGCGAGGATCAACCCATCATTCCCGCCGGGTATGAGCGCTATTCCGATACCCATCAATGTGCCGCCGACGACAGATCGCAGAATGCCATTGGCTGTCGGCAGTTGGAGACGCAGATTTCCTTGGCGAAAGGAGGCGGTAAGGGCGCCTGCGATCGAAGAGATCACCGCAGTGAGCGCGACCTCGCCGGCCGGCGACATTCTGAGAGGAAGGGCGCGTTGAATCACGTCTGCGAAGGTCCAGGCCGGCGAGAGTGCATATAGAAGTCCGCCAGTGATACCGAGTCCAATCATCGAAGCGCCGAACGACCAACCCGGCTTTGTTCGCAGAACGCTCTTCGTGGAAACGAAAACGAGTGCCAGCACGAGCACAACTAGGAAGGCTAGGAGAGTAACGAGGCCTGTTGCACTCGGTTTGGAGATTAAGCTTGGCCATGTTGAATCGTAGCCGAACCTGCCATGGTCGGCAGCCAAGATACCAATCGTTAATCCCAAGGGTAGAGCTAGAAGTCGCATCTCCCCATCCCCAAGCCGCGCCAGCGATCCGAGCAGGCATGTGTCATTAATGAGTGCGCCGAGGCCGAAGGCGATGGCGCCGATGAGCAGGAGGAAATTGATGCTGGTCGAGGGTGCGAGTGTTGCGCCCAGTGTTCCCGTCCAGACTATCGGGACCGCAACCAGGCCTGCCGCTGCCGACGCTGCGAGAAATCCGACGAACATTTTCGGCGGCTGTCTTCTGTGTAACTCATGAGCGGCCACCACTAAACAGGTTCCGCCTTGGTTCGCCGCATATCCGAACCCGAAGGCAAGTACGCATAGAAGAAGTTCGAGCGCAAACGATCCCATTATATCAAGCCTGCCTGATCATATCGTCAGCCTTCTGATGCGACGTTCCAGCGTGGCGAGCGCCCCGGCTTAGCTTTACCACGGGAAGGCGCGATCCTGCTGTAGCCGCACAGATGGCAAAGGCTGACCGAGCCATCTTTGTCGAAGCCGTTTGCCACAAGGAGCCGCTCTGACAGCATGCCTAGAATGTCGAGGTCATTGGGCGACAGGGGCGAAACACATTCGGAGATCACCTGCTCCCGTGCCTTGAGCAAGGCTTCCGTTATCTTCTTCCCCGAATTGGTGAGGTGAATGAAGCGCGCCCGCCTGTCGGTGATTTGTCTTCGTCGTTCCACCAACTGTTCGCGCTCGAGCCTATCGATCAATCGCACCGTCCCGGCATGAGAAAGCCCGATCGAGGTAGCCAAAACGCTGATCGGCAGTCCGGGCTCCATGCTGAGTAACACCATCACGGCGGTCCCCGGGCCGCTTGGTGAAAACGAGGCCGAGACACTGGCGATGCTGTCTGCAACCGCCAACGCGAGTGCACCTAAATGGTACTTGGCGACCTCAGGCTCCATACCGCAAGAATATATGCTTCGCGCATAGACTTCAAGCGTGTGAAAATGTATGACCGCCGCATGCATCTATGACAGATTCGGACATGGTCATGCTCATTGAGGGGCTCAACTCGGATTCCACATCTGAGATCAACGGACGTGCTCGTTTCCCAGGCGCTAGCGGGGGTGGGCTCGATGAAAGTGGACGTGCATGGGTGCCGCTCACCGGGCGCAGGCGGTTCGCCGATGAGACCGCCGGTATGATCGGACGGGTCTCATGCTCGACCTGACTCTTGATCTCCGATACCTGAAGTACGCCGTTCAGGTCGCCGAGGCCGGCAGCTTCCGCCGAGCGGCGGAGCGCCTATCGATATCGCAATCCACCGTCAGCCGACGTGTGCAGCTGTTTGAGCGCCAACTTGGCTTTTCTCTCTTCAAGCGTACGCGAGCGGGGGCAGGGCTGACTCCAGAAGGTGAGCGCTTCCTTCAACAAGCGGTGGTGGGAGCGCGCTACCTTCGTAACGCCGCAACGGAGATCCACTCCGCGCGGAAACTCAAGACCGGGCTCGTGAGGTTCGGAATGCTTGAAGCGTTCCCGGCGTGCCCGATCATCAACATTCTCTCGGCATTCAGAAATAGACATCCGACGATCGAGGTAAAGCTTGAGGAAGGCACTTCAGAAGAAAACACTTTGGGGGTGAAGCGCGGATTACTGGACGCAGCAATCAGCCTGAGTGCGAGCAAGAGCCCTCAGTTCCTAGTTCGACGCCTCTGCGAACCAAATCTGTTCGTGGCATTGTCCCCACTTCACGAGTTGGCAGCACGGCCACAGCTGTCGTGGGACGACATTTGTGACGAAGTCTTCCTCGTTCGCTCGGATGGCGCCGGGCGTGAACTCGCTGGAATGCTCCGGCGCATGGTGGGCGCCGAAGACGGAGCGGTTCACCTCTCGATCCAACAAGTCAGCCGAGAAACCCTGCTGACGATGGTCGAACAGGGCTTCGGTCTGACCATAACCAGTGTGGTCTACCGGCCGGATATTGCCTTGATTCCGCTCCCTTCGGCGCTGGCCCCGACGGCCGCTATGATTTCGTCCCGCGACAACGACAATCCGGCTCTGCCGTTACTACTGAAGTGTTTCGACAACCTTTCTAGGATTAGGCCGGGAGCCACCGATTAATCGGTGCTCCCCGGCGCCGACGTTCGCCTGGCTTTGGCGAAGCCACGGTCTGTCGCGATGAACCGTTGCAACATCGGGACGATTAACCGAGCTGGGTCAAGGGCGGACTGACCTTGCTCTCGGCCCAATAGGTGGGCGTAGTCAACAAGGTCCTGGTGGAGAGCTGCGGGTAGCTCGACCTGTACCTTAACCGGCTTTTCGTCCGCTATGGGGCCTAGCTTAAGCTTCGACATCATCACCCTCCATATGGTTCCATCACCAAGTCGCGCGTCACGATAACGCGCACGGGAAATCCGGGCCGAATAGTGAGCGTGGGTGCGACGTTGAGCTGCCGTCTGACAATCTGCTGTCCTGCGTCGTTGATGGTGTCCTGGCCGCCGTTCCGAATCGCCTGAATAAGGCGATCGTCACTATCGACAGCGAGTTCGGCGCCGACGCTCAATAGGGTCGACAATCCCGCAGCCTTGGCCAGATCCCACCAGTGGTAATCCACCCCATCCTGCAGCCCGGCGAACCCTTCAGCGTCAGCACCAGGCTGGCGCTCAAGAACGATCGAGCGGCCATTCGGAAAGATCAGCCGGTTCCAGACAAGCAGCACACGGCTTTGCCCGAACTGCACGTTGTTGTCGTACTGGCCGATGACGCGCGTGCCCTGCGGCACGAGGAGGATGCGGCCGGTCGGACTGTCGTAGATGTTCTCGGTCACCTGGGCGGTGATCTGGCCGGGAAGGTCGGAGCGGATGCCGGTGATCAGTGCGGCGGATATCACGGCTCCCGCCTGAAGGATGTTCGGTGACGCCGGCGCAATGACGCGATCGGGCGCTACCGTCCTCCGGTCGGCTGCCGCATTGAGAAAGGCGTTCTGGCGGTCCTGTGCAGAAGGGGAGCTGGGCGGCGGCGCGAGACCGAGGCTCGTCAGGTCCGGCGCGGGTTGGGGCGATGTGACAGCACCATCCGCAGCGGGTACGCCCCGGCTTTCCGATCCGGAGAAGAGACGGCTTGTACGAGCGGTCTCGATCTCCTGAAGGCGGCGCTGCTCTTCCGGGCTGATGCCGGGATTGGGCGTGGCCGTCCCGGGTGTGGGCACCGGCTGTCCGCGATCCTGGGTACTAAGGATCGGCCGACCGAGGTCACCGGGAAGAGGGGGACCGAGCTGTGGCACGCCACTGTAATCTCGCGGCAGGCCGGCCAGTCCGTCAGCGGTCGAGCGGTTCTCGGTCGAATAGAGTTCGTCGTTCGGCCGACCGGCGTCGCGGGTCTGAAGCGCGTAGATCAGCGCACCTCCGAGCCCGACGCTGGCGACAAGACCGAGGCCGGCGAGAACCTTCCGCGACAACCGGGTGACGCGGGGCGGTTCGGCCCGCAGCCGCATCGGCGCAGGCCCGACCGGCTCGCCGGTCAGGGGCTGCGCATCGTCGTCCGGCACTTCCTCAATCCGGGGCGGGTTCTCGCTCACGAGGTCGGCCTCCCGTCTGTGCGGACGATCCTGACGCGCTTCTGCTCGCGGCCGGAGCCGAAGCGAAGTTCGGCAGCCGCGAACAGACGATCAACGATCATGTGGTGGCCGCGAACGCGATAGTTCACGAACTCAGAGGTGTTGCCCTCGGGGCCGACGACGAAGAGTGGCGGCATCTCGCCCTGACCGATGCCGCGCGGAAACTCGATAAAGACCTGGCGTCCGTCGTCGAAGGCGCGCAGCGGCCGCCACGGCGCACGGTCGCCCTCGATCGCATAGCGGAAGTTGACGTTCGCGAGATCGACGCCGCTCGCCACCGGCTGGGCCGCCTGCGCCTCGGCGTTCTGACGGCGCAGCGCAATGAGCTGGTCTTGCGGATACTGCCATGAGACCGACGCCATATAGGTGCGCTCTGTCGAGCGCAGCTCCATGTGATAGGTGCGCATGTTGGTGTTGATGACGAGGTTTGTCATCAGGTCGGCGCGGGTGGGCTTTACTAGGATGTGGATCTGGCGCGTTGCCCCCGATCCGCTCTCGGTGTCGCCGATGATCCAGCGCACTGTGTCGCCGGCGGCCACCGGGCCTGCGCCGACAAGCTGCTCCCCGGGTTGGAGCGCGATGTCGGTGATCTGCCCGACGGCGGTATAGACTTGATAAAGCGCCCCTTGAGTCCACGGGTAGACCTGCATCGAGTTAATGAAGCCGTCGCGCACCGGTTGGACTCGTGCCGCCTCGTTTGCCTGGTTGACGCGAGCGGTCGGATTAGAAGGCTCCGGGGCACGCCGCGTCTCCTCCACACGCTGCAATTGGCCAGGCAGCGGCAGCGGCCGGGGCAGCTCAACCACGGTGACCGGCGCGGGTGGATCGACGGTCTGCACCGCCGCAGCCGCATTGTCGTAGGAAATCTCCGGCGGCGGATTGGTGGTCGCGCAGCCCGCGAGCGCGGTCGCCGCTAGCAGAACGACCGGGAATGCGGCTCTACGGAGAGCCGGGAGTACGTGTGTGTGTGAAGCCGGGTTTCCGGCTTTACGGAAATACGGCTTCATTGCCCAAGCTCCCGTGACCAGTTGATGGCGTTGACGTAGATGCCGAGCGGGTTCGCCCTGAGCCGGTCGGCGTTTCGGGGGATCTGCACGACGATCGTCAGGATCGCGGTCCAGCGCGTGGTCTCGGCGAGCTGGCCATTTTCGTATCGGCGCTCGACCCAGGCGACGCGGAAGCTGTCCGGGGACGCGCGGATGACGCTGGAGACGTCGACAGCGACCTGCTGCCGGCCGACCCGTGTAAAGCTCGATGCCGTCGCCGGGATCGAGCGACGCCTGGCGCGCCACTTGGCGCATGGTCTGATTCATGCGCGAGAGGCGTGCGGCGTCCTCATCGGCGGCGTCGTCGCGAGGATCGATCTCGAATTCGTTTTCGATGGGTTGCTTAGGCTCGACGGGTTTCGAGCGGCTCAGCTCCGGCTGATGCCGGCGCTCGGAGTCGGTCGTATCCTCGTCCTCCGATCTGCCGCCGCTGGTGGCCATCGCGACCGCCGGCGTCGCCGGAAGGGGCAGCGTGCTCCAGTCGTCCGGTCGGGCCGTTGCCGGCTTCACCAGGTTCGGCGGCGATACGATGCGCTCCTGAAACCGGCGATCCTCATAATATCGCGCCTTTTTCGCGCGGATCGGGGGGGTGCCGGCGACCATGACGATTTCATCGGATGGCGGAAGCTGCATGATCTCGCCGGGCGTCATCAGCTGCCGGGCTGTTTCCGAGCGCGAGACCATCATGTGGCCGAGCCAGGGCGACAGGCGATGACCGGCATAGTTCTTCATCGCGCGCATCTCGGTCGCGGTGCCGAGCGCGTCCGAGACACGCTTGGCGGTCCGTTCGTCATTGGTCGCGAAGCTGACGCGCACATGGCAGTTATCGAGGATCGAATTGTTCGGCCCATAGGCCTTCTCGATCTGGTTCAGCGACTGCGCGATGAGGAAGGCTTTGAGGCCGTATCCCGCCATGAAGGCGAGCGCGCTCTCGAAGAAGTCGAGACGGCCGAGGGCTGGAAACTCGTCGAGCATGAGCAGCAGCCGGTGGCGGTTGCTCTTCGCGTTCAGATCCTCCGTGAGACGCCGGCCGATCTGATTGAGGATCAGACGGATCAGCGGCTTGGTCCGGTTGATGTCCGACGGTGGCACCACGAGGTAGAGCGTGGTCGGATGCTTGCCGCCTACGATATCGACGATCCGCCAGTCGCAGCGGCGCGTGACCTCGGCGACAACAGGATCGCGATAGAGGCCGAGGAACGACATGGCCGTCGACAGCACGCCCGACCGCTCATTGTCGGATTTGTTCAGCAGCTCGCGCGCGGCGGACGCGATGACGGGATGTGGCCCGGCCTCGCCGAGATGCGCCGTCTTCATCATGGCGGCGAGCGTCGACTCGATCGGCCGCTTCGGGTCGGAGAGGAAGCCGGCGACGCCGGCAAGCGTCTTGTCGGCCTCGGCGTAGAGGACGTGAAGGATGGCGCCGACCAGAAGCGCGTGGCTGGTCTTCTCCCAGTGATTGCGCTTTTCCAGCGAACCTTCGGGATCGACCAGAATGTCGGCGATGTTCTGGACGTCGCGGACCTCCCACTCGCCCCGGCGCACCTCGAGCAGCGGGTTGTAGGCCGCCGACTTCGTATTGGTCGGATCGAACAGCAGCACGCGGCCATGGCGGGCGCGATAGCCGGCGGTGAGCGTCCAGTTCTCCCCCTTGATGTCATGGACGATGGCGGAGCCCGGCCAGGTCAGCAGTGACGGCACGACCAGGCCGACGCCCTTGCCGGACCGTGTGGGTGCAAAGCATAGCACATGCTCGGGACCGTCATGGCGGAGATAGTCGCGATCGAACTTCCCCAGGACGACGCCGTCCACGCCCAGCAGGCCGGCGGCGCTCACTTCGCGGGCATCAGCCCATCGGGCGGAGCCGAAGGTCTCGGCGTTCTTGGCTTCACGCGCCCGCCAGACCGACATGCCAATCGCGACGGCGATGGAGATGAAGCCGCCTGACGCGGCGATATAAGCGCCCTCGATGAAGATAGGCGGGGCATAGGCATCGTAGAAGTACCACCACCAGAAGAAGGCTGGCGGATAGTAGATCGGCCAACCGGCCAGTTCGAACCACGGAAGTCCAAGCTGTGGCTGGAAGCCGAGCCGATAGGCCGTCCATTGCGTCGCCGCCCAGGTTGTCATCAGCACGATCAGGACGACGGTGAGGATCTGGCCCCAGAGGATTTTGGTCGCCGACATGGCGGGCACTCCTTTCTTGATTGGGCTACATGCCGAGGCCGCGGTTGCGGCCGAAGCTCCAGTCGACGCCAGCGGCGCCGTGCGACACGCCGGAGACGTGCTGACCGACCTGGCGTTCGAGGGACGGCGACCAGGGCACGAGCTGGAATCCGAGGCCGTCATCGATCATGGCGAAGCGGCCAGACGCGAGCGCGAAGCGCTGCCGGTAGGTGCCCGCCACATACTCGCCCGTTGCGGCCTTCGAGAATTGTCGGCCGGTCTCGGCCGCGAGCTTCTCGCCAAGGGCGTCGACCTCGCGCTGCCGCAGCATCTCGATCAGCCCGGGTGAGAAGCTGACGCCCCGTGTTTGTCGCTCGGCGAGACCTTGACCAACGAGATGGTCGGCACGGCGGTCCATAGCCTGGCGCACCTCGGTGCCGAAGCCGCCGCCGCCGAGCGGAACGGGCTCACGGGCGATCGCCTGCCGGTCGAGCCAGGTCGCGCCGGTTGCATGGACTTGCCTCTCGATGTCGAGATCGGAGCGGATGGCGAGCGCGACCCGTCTGCGTCCCTGCGCGTCGTCGAATTTGCGCAGCTCGACGATCGAGCCCGGCGCGCTATCGCCGGCCGCGTCGAGGTCGGGCAGCTTGATATGATGGGTCCGTCCGTCCGTGCCATCGACCACGGCGTAGGCGGTGCCCTTCAGCTCATCGTCGAGACCACGATCGACCAGCCGGCCAACGACAGGATCGTTGAGGCTCTCGCCGGCGAGCACATAGCTGGCGGCGCCGCGCTCGATACCGCGTTCCGTCAGGCCGCGATGAATGCGTTTGATGATGTCGCCGCGCTCGCCCAGTTCGCGCAGCGTCGCCTCGGCATTCTCCGATACGACCCATTGGCCGGGGCCGACCTGATCCGCAAGGCCGAGCGTCTCCAGCTTCCGCAGCCGGCCGACCTTCATCGCGTGGAACTCGTCGGGCTGGCGATCGGGATGCGGGGCGAGATCGACGACGCCGGTGCGATAGGCGTCGCGCGAAAGCTGGCGGTCGAGATTGGTCCAGCGTTCCGACTCGATCTGGCGTTCGAGATTGCGGCGTATCTCGTGATCGGTGCGCGGCCCCAACTCTTGGGTGGCGAGATCCTGCGCGCGGGCGCGCATGCCTTCCTTGATGTAGTCGCGCGAGATGACGAGGTCCTGGCCGTCATCGGTGCGCCCGCGCAGGATGATGTGGACGTGCGGATTATCCGTGTTCCAGTGATCGACACCGACCCAGTCGAGCTTGGTGCCGAGATCCTTTTCCATCTGCCCCATCAGGTCGCGGGCATAGGTCTTGAGGTCGGACATCTCCGTCGCGTCCTCGGGCGAGACGATGAACCGGAAATGATGCCGATCATCCTGGGTCCGCTCGGCGAAGGCCTTGGGATCGGCGTCCTCGGTCTCGGGACCGAACAGCCGCGCCTTCTCCCCATCCCGGGTGACACCCTCGCGCCGCAGGTAGCTAAGGTGGGCGGAAAGCGGCGTGGCCCGCGCGCTATGACGGACGACGCGCGTCTTGATTACGGTGTTGCGCGATCGGCTGGTGAGCAGCCGGTTGGCCTGCACCGTCGCGCGCTGGCCGCGCCCGAAACGCGAGCGGTTGCCCGAACTGATCGTGCCGGACCGCGAGACGCTGCCGCCGGCGCGCTGCGCGGCCGCCAGCGCTTGGGCGATGAAGGGTCGCGCCTGCTGCGCGCGGGTCGAGCGGATGCGGCCTGGCCGGATGCGGAAATCGTCCTCGCTGCTCATGGCCGAGGCCCCGCACCTCGCGCAATCGCGCGGTAATCCTTGGCGAAATGGCGGATGCGCAGGCTGCGCCGATCAGGCGCACCTCGCGCCAATGCGCCATAAGTCCCTGAAAACACACGACCGCACCAAGCCGCACCTCGCGCGCTTTTATCTCGCCATCGTGCGGTTGTGTTGCCTGCTCTCCCTCCTCGGACCGCCATCCTTCCGCCAGAGCACGCTATTCCACGAAATACTGCGAGCACCGTCATCGCGGCCCCCCATCGCCGTTTCGGGCGACAAACAGGCCTGCGGATTGCGGAGCGATGGCTGTGGCATCGCGCACCGGAGTTGCAGCCGGGGTCTCATTCGACGCGCTATCGCCGGTCGTCGAAACAGCGGTGGCGGCGCGCTCGGATTGCACGATGAACAGCGGCGAGCGCGTCCAGGCGTTGGGATCGGCGGCCGCGACCGTGACGGGAGCAAGCGCGTCTGCGCCGCCGATAATGGGCGCGAGCGCGGCGACATAGGCGCGGGTTTCAGCGGGCAACGGACGGCCAGCAAGATACTCTTCATAGCGGCCGGGACCAGCATTATAGGCCGCGAGAAAGCCCGGCGAACCGTAGCGGTCGTGCATCTCGCGCAGGTAGGCGGCGCCTGCCAGAATGTTGTCGCGTGGATCGTAAGGATTCGCGCCGAGCCGGTGACGGGCGCGCAGATCAGCCCATGTGGCGGGCATGACTTGCATCAGGCCCATCGCGCCGGCCGACGAGATCGCCCGCACGTCCCCAGCGCTTTCGACGCGCATGACGGCGCGTATCCAGTGCTCGGGAATGCCGAAGCGTTGCGCGGCCTCGGTGATGAATGTGGCGTAGGGAGCGACGCGAGAGGGGCGCTCGGCGGACACCGTCTGCGCATTCGCATTGGCGCAAAGCGGTGCGGAAAGCAGAAGGCCGGAAAGGAGAAGGAGGACTGTGCGCCGGGCGGTGTTTGACCGCCCGGCGACAGCTTTGGGGAGCGGGACCGACATCGTTCAGTCCCGCTCTGCGCGCTTGGGCGGACGATTCCAGTGCAAGCCCCAGGCGGACTTGTCGTCGGCGGACTGGAAGAGGTTAGCGCGGATCGGATGACCGAAGGTCGGATCGTCGATCTGCAGCGAGACGTAGTCGCCGGCCTTCTCGCCAGTGCGCTTCCAGCCCGCACCGATCTCCGCGCCGGTTTCGTTGTTCATGCTGTCGAGAACATGGACGCGGAAGTCTGGCGCGTTCTCGGCATCGGACGGTTCGGCCGGAACGATGATGATGTCCTGGTGCAATGTCAGCGTCATTAGGTGGCCGATGAAGCCGTCATTTTCGCTCGTGAATTGACCGATGAGGGACATGGGTTTCTCCTTGGCTGTGCGGTGGACGGGGACATGGGCGTGCCGTCACCGCGTCGGCGCGCGCCAGACGAAGCGGTCATCGCCGTCCTCGTCGGTGTAGAGGGGGGTGGCCCGGCCGATGACCGAGCTGGCGGGGAGCGTGCCGAAGTAACGGCCGTCGAGGCTGTCGCGGACCTGCCAGTTCATCAGGAACAGCTCGTCGTCGGCGATGACGCGACACCCCTGCCAGATCGGCAGTTCGCGGCCCCGACGATCACGGTCGAGCGCGTCGCCGATGGCGTGGCCGTCGACGGTGATCGTGCGGCCGGATCGGCACACACGTTGACCGGGAAGGCCTGCCACCCGCTTCAGCAGCGGCACGCCGCGTGGCAGATATCCGCCATCGGCAAGGAACGTGGCGATCGGCTCCGGCGCCGCTACGGCGACGAGGTCGGTCGCTTCCAATCCGTCGCTGGCGCTGATCGCATAGAGGCCGATCGGCGTGCTCGCGGAGGCATTCCAGATCAGCTTTGGCGCGAAGGAGACGATCGACAGGACGCCCATCAGCATCACCGCGAAGTACGTCGTCATGACGTATCCAAAGCGGCTCATGGCATGATCCTCCGGCGCAAGAGGAAGGCGCGATGCTGCTGCGCGTCGTAGGCGCGCGGTGTTTCACCGGCCGTCAGACGGTTGTGAACGTGTCGCCAGTGATCGGGCGAAACGTCGATCGCTTCGATGCCCCGCGCCTCGATCGCATCGATGAGCTGGAGCACGCGCTCGACCTTCGGCCAGCCATCGGCGCGCAACAGGATGTCGCCGCCGGGGCGCACGGATGGCAGAGTCTGGCAGCGCTCGCCCGCACCGACGGCGCGCACGATGTCGAGCCGAGAAAGTGCGGTGCCGTAGTCGTTGGAGGTCCAGCGAACGAAGGCGAAAACACTGTCCGGTGCGAACGACACGACGCGTCGGCGGCGGTCGAGGATCTGTTCGGCGATCTCGCGGCCGAACCTGATCCAGAATTCGATCTTCTTCTCGACCCACGTCAACTCGACATGGGTCAGTGCATCGGCCGCTGGCGCTGGCGGCAAGCCGCTGCGCAGCGACGGGTCGGCGACACCGATCATCGCGGCTCTCCTTCGCTGGTGGGGAACTCGCGCTCGAACAGCGCGCGCAGCATCTCGGCGACCGTCTGTCCGCGCTGGAAGGCGGCAATCTTGATCCGGCCGCGCATGTCGGCGGTGACGTCGATCGTCAGCCTGGCGGTAAATTCGGCGGCGGGGTCCGCGCGCGGCGATGGACGGTCTGGCGCCTTGATCCAGCTTTCCGGATCGGCCGGCCGGGACGCGAAACTGCGTTTCGAGGACCGCTCGCTCATGCCCCGATCCTCGTGACTTCGGCGGCGAGCGCGGCAATCTCCCGCGCGGCGGGCGATGTATCGTCCTGCTCGGCCGCGAGCCGTCCCGTCTGCACGACATCGGCGAAGGCGATGCGCTGACCGATGGTAGTGAGGAGCGGCGGGGGATCGTGTTCCGCGAGCGTCTCAGCGGTTTCGCGGGCGAGGATCGTGCGGGCTGCACAGCGGTTGAGTACGAACCGCGCCTTGAGGTCCGGTCGATAGATCCGCGCTTCGCTGAGCAGCGTCAGCATCTCGGCCGACGCCCAGCCGTCGAGCGGTGACGGCTGCACCGGGATCAGTACAAGATCGGCAGCCAGCAGCGCCGAACGCATAAGACCGGCAACACGCGGCGGTCCGTCGATGACGACATGATCGACGTCGCGCGCCAGCTCCGGCGCTTCGCGGTGGAGCGTGTCGCGAGCCAGGCCGACAACACCGAACAGCCGCTCCAATCCCTCCCGGCCGCGCTGCTGTGACCAGTCGAGCGCCGATCCCTGTGGGTCGGCGTCGATCAGCGTGACGCGCTGCCCATGCCGAGCCCATTCACCGGCGAGATGGAGGGCGAGCGTCGTCTTTCCGACGCCGCCCTTCTGGTTGAGGAACGCGACGATCATGACGGTCTCCCGGCGATCGGGGACTCGTCCACAGCGGTCGAAAAAGCGGGGTCCGTTAGAAAGATTCCGTAGGAATCTAGGTTAGATAAGTTACGGGGCTCGCAAGCTGCTGATTCAGCGCGATGAATCGACGATTCTGGTCCCCGATAGCACGAGAGTCCGGTCCCCGATGGCACGATAGCGCCGGTCCCTGATAGCACGAGATGATTCACAGCTTATCCCCAGGTCGAGTTGTCGAGCGGCGACGGCGGCGCGGGATGCCGAGCGCGTCGGGATTGGTGGGTACGAAGGACAGGATTTCGGGGCCGCCGAGGCACTGCTCGATGGTCAGGCGATAGCCCGGCAGCGGCTGGCGGCGCACGATGTCGCGCAGGTCGTAGGCGAAATGCTTGAGCGGCGAGAGACTGCCGGACTTCGCGTGGAGATGCGGGAAGTCGAAGCTCCAGCCGTGTTCCTGCTTGCCGCCGTGCTTGCGCACGAGGCGGTAGAGCCAGCGCTCCAGACCGCCGGTCAGCCTGAAATAGTTGCGGTCGATCGTCAGGACTAGCGCGTCATCGAGGACAGCGGCGTAGAACCAGTCCGGCACGATCAGTTCGAGCCCGAGCGGGCGGCCGCGGTGATCGGCTCGCTCCTTCCATTCGTTGATCCAGGAGAAGCGGTGCATCCGCCGCTCGGTCGGCTGGCGGATTGAGGTCGCTATGGTGGTGGACTGGAGGCGGTCGAGCGCGGCCTTAAGCCGGTCGTAATCGCGCAGCGAGACACCGCGTCCAATGAAGTTCAGAATCTCGTAAGGCGTGGTCGCCATCAGGCGTGACGGGCGCAGGCCGACGTCACGGGCCTCGACGATTTGCGAGGCCGCCCAGATCAGAACGTCCGCGTCCCAGATCGTCGCCATGCCGTGCTCGGGCACGGCTTCGACACGGATTTTCACCGAACCCGCCTTGAAGTCGATCGGCGTCAGGCGCTTCGACTTGGCAAGCGAGAAGAACGGATAGGCCATGAGGTCCTGCGCGTCGCGCGGCGCGAGATCGCCGGGCAGCGCCCGGAACAGATCGAGCTGCGCACGCTCGTCGTGCTGTGTGTGACGGGACGACATGGCGTGTCGTCTCAGCGCGGCTGGCGGCCGGCGAAGCGGCGATCCGACGGCTCCTGCCGCTTGGCGGGGAGCACCGTGCCGCGCGGATCAGAGGTCGAACTGACGAGGCCGCGATCGGCCCACGTCTGGAGATCCTCTATGGCGTAGACGACTCGGCCGCCGAGCTTCCTGTAAGACGGGCCGGTGCCGTAGGTGCGGTGCTTCTCCAGTGTGCGCTCGGACAGTCCGAGGAAGCGAGCGGCCTCCTGCGTGCGCAGGTAGCGTGGCGGGATGCCGGCGGTCGTATCGGCCATTGTCGAGCCTCCGTGGTCTCATCGGGGGCCGCTGCCGTCAGGCGGCGGTTCGAGAGCACGGTGGCGTGAAGGCGGTGGGTCGGACGATGTCGGAGATAGGAATCTAGTTTCGACACGCCGCAGGCGGTCGATGGCGGGCTATGATCGGCGGGGTCGGTGCAGGAGGGAGCGGTAGCCGCCTTCAACGAGTTTCACGCCGTCGCGCGCCAGCCGGATCGTGATTTCGCGCAGCGCGTCCCCGGCCCAGGAGGCGGCGTCGATTCTATGACCAGGGAACAGAACCTCCCCGATCGATCGATATGTCGCGCCGGCACGACGTCCATCGACCGCACGCAGCATTTGGCGCGCGCGCTCGCGGCGCTGCGGCGTCATTCGAGGGTCGTTCGGGACGCGCTTGCCTTTGATCGCGCTCCAGAACCGGGTAAGCGCGGTCTGTCGATCCGGTGTGAGGGCATCGAACATGACCATCGCCGCGAGCGGGTTCTCGTCCTGCGGGTCTGCGAGCGTGACGTCATACTGCTCGCCGCGGATATCGAGCCTGAGATGAGCAGGGTCGTGCTGGAATATGGTACGGAGGCGTAACTCGTCGGCAGTGATGGAAAACCCTTCAGGGCGCGGACCTGCGGCGAACATTATTGCCGACGGATCGACTTGAGGGGTCCAAAAAATCTGCTGGGCATGAGCCGCGATGAGAGGGTCGGCGCCGAAATCGCAACCCCCATAGGTTCGCAAATTCTTCGGCCGTTTCGAGTGAGAGTCGGCCGCTGGACACAAGCTCTTGATAGGCTTTCCGGTAGTCGGGGTTTCGGCGCAGGAATTCCCAGGCAAGGTCACCCGGAGTTAGATTGTCGATATAGTTGTAGGCGGTCTCAGACCGCCAACTTTCATCTTCGGACATCCTCCACCGCCTCCGCGAAATTATGACGCAACGCGAGTCAAGCAGCGGTCACGATCCCAAGTTGAGCGTGGCGTGGGAAGAACGAAGTCGGATCAACGTGATGCAGGTTCTGCATCACCTCAATGGAGGCGGGGGCCGAGAAGCTCGCAAAAGCCGTTTTCGGTCATCCATTTCGCGCGAGCGAGGTGAGCGGCATGAATTTTCGCTGCGCGGTTGGGGTCCGCTGCGGGATCGAGGCCGAAGAGAAGCTCCACGACTTCCTCCCAGGTCGCGCCGTCCACCTCGGCGTCGAGCAGCCTCAGGTACAGCTTCAGATGCGCCTGGTCATAGGCGGTGAGCGCCGCGCCGAGCGGCGGTTCGTCCAGATATTCTGCGTTGGTCACGATGAGCCCCACGAGTCATTCGTATCCAATTTGGAGCGGTTTGTTAACCGTAATGATATCCCGCGCCACACCGCCGCGGTTTGACGCAAAATCAGGATGGTCGGGCGGGTTCGCCCGAAAAAGTCGTCAAGGGTTGTCCTTGTCACCAACCAGCATCACTCCCACGCTTTGGCCGGAGTTGAGCAGGACGATGCCACCACCTTCAAAGGCTCGACGGACCTGATCGCGTGTTGATTCATACACCTCGAGCCCGCTGTCGGATTCAAGGCGCTTCAACGCGGTCAGTGATACCCGGGCCTTGTCAGCGAGCGTCTCCTGTGTCCAGCCGAGCAACGCGCGTGCGGCCCGTGATTGTCGGGCGGTGATCATGCATGATCACCTCCCACTCGGACCTACGCGTACGCCAGAACTACGGCTATAATAGTCGTTCTTGCTGGAAAAGACCAGCGGTTCTGGCTTTAGCGGGCGCGATTCCGGTGTCCAGAACCAGAGGTGATTCGCTCCACCGTCAGGCGTTTGGCCCCGCCCGGATTGTCCGGGCGGGGCGTCGCGCTGGCCTTACTCGCCGTTGCGGCGGCCGCTAGGGCGGGACCAGATGAGGCTGAAGCCTTCGCCTTCCTCGTCGTCGAAGAGGTTGGCGTAGATCGGGGCATTGAAGCTGGGATCGTCGAGCTTCAGGCCCAGATAGGCGCGCCCCTCGTTGGAGGTCTTGGACCAGGCGGCGCCGATCTCGGCGCGGCCGACGAAGACGCGGTGGCTGGGGGCGTTCTCTCCGGTAGCGCGGGCCTCGGAGACGATGCGGACGTTCTTGGTCTGCAGGCTGAGGGTGACGATTTCGCCGGTGTACTCGTTGTTGCCGGTCTTCTTGAAGGTGCCGATGGTCGCCATGGTAGTTCTCCTTGAACTCTGTTCCGAGCCCGCACCATTGCGGCCTCGATGGCGATCGACAGGCCGGAGGCGATTGACGGCGCACCCCGCAGGGGCCTGACAGCAAAGGAGGGGATTTCTTGGCTCGCGAGGAATGACGGCGCAGCCGGCAGGGGAAGAAAGTTTCGACGCCGCTGTTGCGGCATAGGCGATCGAGGCGCAGCCGACCTTCGGCCAGATCAGCCCATTGAAGAGGCCGTTTTGGAGCGGTCGACCTGACAGAGACGCATCACAGGAGAACGTGGCAACCATCCCGAACCGATGGACCGTGACGATGCCTGACACCGCGGTTCAAATCAGCTCTGCCAGACCCTACGTTCCGCCTAGTCCTGCCCGTCGCCCACGAGATCGCCCCTCTCGGCACTCGCACCGTCGGGCGCGCTGTCACGGCATTGCACCCAAGCACTATCAACGAGGGCATGGCGCGTCAGTTGGGTTCGCCGTCGATCCGATCAACGCGATTGCAAACGGCCCCGTCGACGAGGAGGGCGACACGTAAGACATCAACCCACCGTCCTGGCGACGCCGGCAACGATGTCAGGCGCGCGCGACGTTCTGGACGGTTGGCCCGGGCGCGGCCATTGCTGTCACCCGGATCAGCGCCGTGACGCCAACGGCGATTGCCCCGATGACGGAGAAGATGATCTGCCAGGTGTCGGAGGGCATGGTGTGCTTCACGATGCCATGGCTCGCGTGGTACCCGGCGAGCGCCGCAGGCGCGACGAAAGCGAATGCGATCGCGAGCCGTATCCAGAGCGGACGGATGAAGGCGAGCAGGAACTGCCCGACGCCGAGCGTCAGGGCGGCGGTGGAGAGGCCGACGAGGATAGCCCCGAGCCAACCGGCGCCGGTCTGAAAGGCCCAAGTCCCGGCGCTGACGCCCGTGAAGAATGGCAGCGCGAAGACAGCCAGCGTGAACAATAGCCAGCAGAGGGCGCCGATCGCGGCGATGCTGGAGAGGATGCCGATGAAGATCATGGTGGTGTCCTCCGTGAGATAAAGGTCTGACGGTCGCGCCTCCACCACCACCACAGCGCGTTGCCAGTATAGCCGAAGAGAAGGCGGAACGGGAGCGGAAATCCCATGGGACTTCCGCTTGCGGCCGCGACGCCTTGCCCGCTATTACGGGGCGAAGGGATCGACCTCGTGAACGATGGCGGCGAGTTCGCCATCATATTCGGCTGCGGGCATGACGCCCATGGTGCCGTCGCCGGCCTGGAAGATGACGATCGAGACCATGAGGGTGGTGGCGAGGCTGAAGGCGAAGGCGTGAGCTTGATTGAGGGACATGTGACCGGCTCCTGTCTTGGAGGCGGGAGGCCATCTCCCGCGCGACAGGCGCCCGATGTGTCCGGCCGATGGCCGCAATCACCGCGCAGGCGAAGCCGGAGCGGCGGCACGCTTTGCGTAGTCCGACCCTTTATGGGTTGATGGCGTCAGGCCAGCGGCTGGACCAAGGATCAGCGCAATGGAAGCGGGAGATGGTTTCCGCCATGACGGGGCCACGATGGGATCGCCCGTTCAATGCTTCGCGCCAAAGCATCGTCGCCGTGCTGCCGATCGTGATGCTGCCGACATGGTCGGGTATGGTCATGCTAAGCGCAACAGCCGAAGAGGACGCCCGTGACGAAGTTTCCCGAGAAGAGCGATTTCCCGGTGAGCCAGGTGCGGCGCTATCTGGAGCCCGGTCCGATCGTGCTGGTGTCATCAAAGTGGCAGGGCGCGACCAACATTATGACGCTCGGCTGGCACACCATCCTGGAGTTTTCGCCGTCACTCGTCGGCCTCATGATTTCCGGCGGCAATCACAGCCACCGCATGATCCGCGAAAGCCGGGAATGCGTGGTCAACCTGCCGACGACGGCGCTGACCGATACCGTGGTGGGGATCGGCAACACGTCGGGGGCCGAGATCGACAAGTTCGCCAAGTTCAATCTCACGCAGCAAGAGGCGAGCAAGGTCGAAGCGCCGTTGATCGGCGAATGCCATGCCAGCTTCGAATGCCGCCTTCACGACGACGCGCTGGTCGACAAGTACAATTTCTTCATCTTCGAGGTGGTGAAGGCGCATGTCGCCACGTCGCCAAAGCATCCCGAGACGCTGCATTACACCGGCGATGGCGTGTTTGTGGTGTCCGGCAAGGTCATCAGCCGCAGATCGCTGTTTCGACCCGAGATGCTGTGAGAGGCGGCGCTTACGCGCCACCTCCCTTCGGGCGGAAGTCGAACAGCGGGATGCCGAGCTTCCTCGCCTTGTCGGCGAGATTGTCCTGAATGCCGGTGCCGGGGAAGACGATGACCCCGATCGGCAGGACGTCCAGCATCTGATCGTTGCGCTTGAACGGTGCGGCCTTGGCATGTTTCGTCCAGTCGGGGGCGAAGCCGACCTGCGGCACCTTGCGAGCGTCGGCCCATTTGGCCGCGATCTTCTCGGCACCCTTCGGCGACTTGCCATGCAGCAGCACCATGTCGGGGTGCTTGGCGTGGACCTGATCGAGCTTGGCCCAGATCAGGCGATGATCGTTGAAGTCGAGCCCGCCGGTGAAGCCGATCTTCGGACCGGCGGGCAGCAGCACCTGATTGTCGGCCCGCTTCTTGGCGGCGAGGAAGTCCCGGCTATCGATCATCGCCGAGGTCAGGTTGCGGTGGTTGACCATCGATCCGCTGCGCGGTCGCCAGTTCGATCCGGTGTGGCGCTCGTAGTGTTCTGCGGCCTGGTCGCGCATCAGCTCGAAGGCGTTGCGGCGTTCGATCATGGTCTGGCCCTCGGCCGTCAGGCGTTCCAGCTCGACAGCCTTCACTTCGCTGCCGTCCTGTTCCCGCTGACCGCGGCGCTGCGCCTGCTCGTTGCCGTCCAGCTCGCGCTCGATCCGGTCGGTGGCCCGGTGGAAGACGTTGACGGTCGACCAGAGGAGATCGTCGAGGTCGGGCTCGAGGCGGGTGTCCTCCAGGGTGACGATCAGGGCGTCGAAGATATCGGCGATGGCGCCGGCGACATGGTCGCCCTCCGGAAGTGGTCGGGGATCGGGTTCATCCGTGAAGGGACGGTAGCCGTAGAGCTGGAGTTCGCTGAGGACATGGTCGGTGGGGGAAGAGGCGTGATGCGGTTCGTAGTCGTCGTGCTCGCTCATCGGGATGCTCCGTCGGTTCGACCGCGACCCTCGCGGCCTTCATGGCGACGAAAGCCGGCGGGCGGGCCGGACCTGCACCCGCAGCGAAGCGGAGGGCCGGAGCATAGCGGAGGATGACGAAGGCGGGCTATTTTGCCTCGCGATGGAAAGCGGCCTCTGGCCGCGCCGGAAAATAGTCCGCCGCAGGCATTGCGGGTCCGGGCCGTTTGCTGGCCGATCGCCCTCTCGAAGGCCGGGGCGCGGTTCTCTCCGATCTGGGGAGCATCCGAGCGATGCCGACGACGGCGCTCCCGCCGTCTGCATTCTCCTTGCGGCTTATGCCGCCAGCGCCATGAAGCGTGCGACGTCCTGGGGCGCGATCTGCACCCGTGCCGCTGCCCGGAGGCTGTCCAGACCAGCGAGACGGAGATCCTCGTTGAAGTCGCCCAGGCTCGGAGACACCACGACCGCCTCGATCCCGGCCGCGTTCGCCCGTTCGATCAACGTCGTCATCGCACTGTCGCCGGCCGGATCATTGTCGCGGGCGATGTAGAGCCGTCGCAGCGCGTCGGGGAACAGGATGGCCGAGAGATGTGCCGCCGAGAGCGCCGCCGCCATCGGCATGGTGGGCAGCGCCATCCTGAGCGACAGCATCGTCTCGATGCCTTCGCCCGCCGCCATCACGTCGCCCGCCACACCGAAGCGAACGGCGTGCCCGATGAGGTCGCCCATCGCCCGTCTCGGCGTGTCGATCGGGGCTTTGCCCGAGCCGTTCGGTGCGAGCCAGGTGCGATGCGCGCCGGTCTGATGCCCGGCGAGATCGGTGACCGATGCGACCATCGCCGGCCAGGTCTCGGTCGGGGAATGCTCGTCAGGCCGGTAGTAGCAGCGAGGATGGAAGCGTAGGCTTCCGGTTCCGTGCAAATCCGTAATGCCGCGTGTGCGGAGATACGTCTTTACGAGCGTGCCTGAGATCGGCTGCGCCATGGCAAAGAGCCGCCGTGCCGCTTCCGGTGATCCGGATGGTGCCGGTGTCTTGCGCTCGCCGTCATGCGGACGATCCGGTTCGGGACATGGCATCGACAGAAAGGCGCGCGCCTCATCGGCAACGTCCTTGAAGTCCACCAGGCCGCAGCTCTCGCGGATGACGTCGAGGAGATCGCCATGCTCGCCGGTGGCGGCGTCGGTCCATTTGCCGGCGGCGCCCTTGCCGGTTTCGCCACCCTTCAGTCGCACGAACATCGAGCGGCCGGGCGTGTTGCGGACATCGCCGACCAGCCAGTAGCGGCCCTCGCGATGACCGGCGGAGAGATAATGACGGCACACCGCCTCTGCCTGCCGACCGAGACGGATTGCCAGTTCGGAGGCGTCCTGCCGAGCCATCACGCCGCCTCCCGCTCGCCGATGCGCTCGATCGGGTAGCGCTCCAGCACCTTGGTCAGGATCGCGGCGCCGGTCGTGTCGGCCGGCACGAACATCCGCAGCTTCCACGAGATGATCTCATGGAACAGGCCATAGGCCCGCAGGCGATCGCGCATGGCGTCGGTGAAGCCCGACAGCTCGATGCGGTTGGCGCCCATGACCCGGACGCGGCGAAGCTGAAGACCCTCGGTCAGGTCGAGGATGGTCTTGCCGTCCATCAGCGCCATGAAGGCGTCGTCCGGCGTCAGGGTCGACGTTCCGGTGGCGAGTGCGCTGGCGACCCATGCGGGGGAAACGCGGCGGCCGACGATGCGCTCGCCGTCGTCGGTCTGGAGTCGATAGACCCGCGTCGACTCGTTCGGCAGCCGCTTCCAGATTGGCAGCAACAGCCCGCTGACGACATGGATGGTGCTATCGGCATATTCCGGCATAGGAGAGCGACCGTGCGGTGTAGAGACCGAGCGAGCGCAGGTCGCGGGCCAGCACCTCCATCGCCGCGACGCCGCCATCCTCGATCGCCTCGACGAATTCGGCGCGGGTCGAGAACGGGAAGTCCTCGCCGCCCCAGAGACCGAGGCGCTGAGCGTAGGCGAGATTGTGGACGGTGGTCGCGCCGGTCGCCGAGACATAGACGACGCGCGCATTCGGCAGGGCGTGCTGGAGCCGTAGGCCCGCGCGGCCCTGCTGCGAGGCGGCGATGTCGCCGCGTTCTCCCTTGCCGCCAGCGGCGTTCTGCATGGCATGGCTCTCGTCGAAAATGATCACTCCGTCGAAGTCGGAGCCCAACCATTCGACGATCTGCTTGACGCGGGAAAGCTTCTCGCCGCGGTCGTCGGACCGTAGCGTGGCATAGGTGGTGAATAGGACGGCTTCGGAGAGGGTAATGTCCTTCCCCTGCGGGAAGCGCGACAGCGGCGTGACCAGCAGGCGCTCCATGCCGAGGGCCGACCAGTCGCGCTGGGCGTCCTCCAGCAGCTTGTCGGATTTCGAGATCCACACCGCCTTGCGACGGCCCTGCATCCAGTTGTCGAGGATGATGCCGGCCGATTGGCGACCTTTGCCGGCGCCGGTGCCGTCGCCGAGCATGAAGCCGCGGCGGAAGCGCACGGCGTTCGGCGCATCGTCGGGCGCGGCCGAGACGACGTCGAAGGTTTCGTCGAGCGTCCACGAACCGGCGAGGAAGTCGGCATGTGCCTCGCCGGCGTAGATGACGGTTTCGAGCTGGGCGTCGGAGAGAAGGCCATCCGAGACGATGTTGGCGGGCAGCCGGGGCCGGTAGCTCGGCTTGGGCGGCGCGACCGACGCCATCGCCACGGATTGCACAAGCTTGGTCGGATGGGCCTGCGCGCCGGGAATGCGGATCGCCTGCAATCCGTATTCTTCATAGATCGCGTCGGTGATCCGGCCGTCTTCGGCGGGCGTCCAGTCCACGGTCTCATAGGCGAGTTGGACGCCTTCGGGCTCGATGGACGCCGGCGTGGCGGGACGTGCAGCGGTGGTGCGGGCGAGGTATCCGCGAACAGTCCGGGGCGTCGCGGCGAATGCCGAGGTTGCAACCGGCGGGAGGGCCGCGGTCAGGCGCTGCGGAACCTGCGTCTCGATCCAGCCGAGCAGCGTGGCGATGTCGGCCGAGATACCAGGCGAAGAGGGAAACGCCTCGCGATCGTCGGCCGGAAGCTTGTCGATAACCGTCAGCCGGGTGTCGATGGTCGTGCCATGCTTGGCATAGACCGAGCCGTCCACGGCCGCAGTGAAGACGACGCGGCCACGCTCCTGGAGCCGGACGAAGGCCGCTGCCCAAGCCGGATGGTCGGGGCTGAAGTTGGCGCCGGTGATCGCCACCAGCCGCCCGCCATCGGCGAGCCGGGCCAGTGCCGAAGCGACATGGCGATAAGCGGCGTCGGCCACGCGGCCGGAGACGTTTGCCATGACGGAGAATGGCGGGTTCATAAGCACGACGGAGGGGGTGGCGCCCGGCGCGAGATGATCGTTGATCTGGGCGGCGTCGAAGCGCGTGACGGCAACGGCCGGAAACAGCGCAGCGAGCAGATCGGCGCGGGTTTCGGCCAGCTCGTTGAGGAGGAGCGTTCCGCCTGATATCTCGGCCAGGATGGCGAGCAGGCCGGTGCCAGCCGACGGCTCCAGCACGATGTCGCCAGCAGCAATGGAGGCGGCCGCCACGGCGGCGAGACCGAGCGGCGCCGGCGTCGAGAACTGCTGGAGCGCCTGCGATTCTTCCGAGCGCCGCGTATGTGTCGGCAGGAGCCCGGCGATCTTCGTGACCGCGGAAAGTCGTGCAGCCGGAGATGCGGCTTTGCGGAAAAGCGCCTTTCCGTATTTGCGCAGGAAGAGAACTGTCGCGACTTCGCATGCCTCATAGGCCGCCTTCCAGTCCCAGACGCCGCTGGTGTCGGATGCGCCGAAGGCTGCTTCCATCGCAGCACGGAGGATCGCGGCGTCGACGCGCTGGCCGCGTTCGAGATGATCGAGAAGCTGGTGCGCCACGGCGAGGATCGGGGACGCACGGGGGACGGGTGCGGCCGGGAGGGCCACGGGAGACAGAATGTTCATGGGAAGAACCTCGGGACAGTGGAAGGGACAAGCCCGGACGGCGCTCTCTCTCAACCGCCGGGACTCGACCCGTCGCGGCCGTCCTCTTCCTCTCGTCCGCCGACATAAAAAAACGCCCGACCTTGAGGCCGGGCGCTGAGGGGAAGACGAGCCCAATTCAGTCGATCGCCTGGAAGATTTCGGCGGATTCCGGATGGTCAGCGGCGTAGTCGTAGAGGCGGCCATATCCTTCCGACATCGCGTCGACCGGATACTTGAAGGAGAGATGGGAGAAGGCGAAAAGCGTCGCGATGATGCCGGCGGCGTCGGCCGATACCTCGCCCTCATAGCCATTGGTGTCGCAGACGATCTGAAAGCGGGGCTTCGAGGTTGGCGCGAGGTATAACGGCCTCCCGTCGCGCTCATAGAAGTCCCAGAGACCGCCACGATAATCGAGCGGGCTCAGGCGCTCCATCAGATGATAGACGGTCATCTCTGCCACAAGGACATGCTGGCGGCCGAAGAGCAGCGGCAGAAAGTCCATCCGGCGAGCCTCCGGTACGAGGGCCACGGCGCGCGCTGGGGAATCGTCGGTGGTGTTTATAATGTCGGGCATGGGCCGGCGGCGCTCTCTCTCGACCGGACCGGCTCGAACCCGTCCCGGCCGTCCTCTCACTCTGGCGCGCGGCATGACCGCCTGATCGCGCGGACTTCCGAGGTGGGATGCGCGGCGCTACACTCCTTCATCCAGCACATGGCGAAGCGCGGCCTCGGCGATCGGAGACGCATGTCCGCCCGACCTAGCGAGGCGCCGGAGGGAGAAGGTGATGAAGGGAAGTGTGATCGGCATGGTGGCCGCAGGATGCCTCGTGGTGGGCTTTGGGGCGGGATTCGCGCTCCGCCCGGTGATCGCGCCCGGCGGCGCATCAGCCGCCGCGGTCGCGGGCGTGGCGCAGCCGACAGAAGAAGAGGCCATCGCAGCCGTCCGCCGGCATCGCCTCTTCACGGGGACGTCGCTGGCCAATGCGACGCTCAAGCTCGGTGATTGTTCGCCGGGTGGTGTCGGGCCTGGCGTGACGTGCATGACGCAGCTCACGATGGACACGACCAGGGCGAACGCCACGCCCCAGAACCGGCCGGTCGGCTTTGCTCGCGTCAACGGTCAGTGGGAAGTGGCCGTCTGGTAGGATCAGGCGGCCATTTCGCCGCCAGTATTGGGCGGAAGGTAAGCGTCATAGGGATTACCGTCTGCCAGGTGGCCAAACGGCGTGAACATATAGTCGCCACCGTCACGGCCGACCGCACAGATGACATAACGCGGCTCGCCGGTTGCGGCGTCGGTGCATTCCATCAGCGCCAGGTCGCCGCTTTCCGCGGCGCGCAGCAGGGTCTGGAAGTTGGCGCGCGTGTGATCGGGAATCATCGCGCACCTCCCTCAGCGAGCCAGCGGCGGGTGCTCATCCATTCGATCGTGCGGCCTGTGCCGAGATCGAGCAGATGGGCGCCGCCGGAGAAGCCGTCGACGACAGGGTCCGAGGCAATGCCGGCCCACTGAAACCCCCAGGTGCCGGTGAGCGCGAAGGTTTCGGCGCAGCGCATGACGAAGGTGATCAGCAACTGCGGATCGGCGGTGCCGGGGTCACGAAGCCAAAGTCGCGTCGCGCCGTGCTCGGGCGTCAGCGAGAGCAGGAACGGCTCGGTGGGCGGCTCCTCGCGACCGTTCTCGGCCATCAGCGCGGTGTAGATGTCGAAAGCCCGCGCGACATTGGCGACCGAGCCGACGTCGAGCAGGCAGGAGAAACGGGTGAGATAATCGGGCATGTCGGGCTCCTGAAACGAAAAGAGCCCGGCGCTGGGCCGGGCTCGGGGCAATCGGGTCGTGGCTGGGAGGGGGGGGCTAGTAGCCGAACTGCCAGGACGGCCAGATTGGCCGTCGTCAGCGGCCGCCACGGCCTGGGTGAGGTATTCGGGATCGCCCTCGACCACGATAGGGTCGCGGACGGGCGTCTCATCGATGACGGTCACTCGCGAAACGAGGCCATCTTCGACCTCGACGTGGACCGGCACGAAATACTGGAAGACGACGCGCCGGATCGGCGCGGGGCTGGATTGCACCATGTGAACGCTCCTTCGATTTGGGGGAGAGGTGCGGAGCGGCCGAAGCCGCCCCGCGAGCCGCTTATTCGGCGGCGACGAGGCGACGTTCGTCGTCCTCGCCATCGGCAGGCGTTTCCGACTCGTCGTCGGCGCTGAGGAAGTCAGGCAGCTCGGCCCCCTCGGTTTCGCCGCCACCGTCCGCGTCCGATGCGGGATCGCCGTCAATGCCGGCAAGCCGAAGCGGCTCGGGCAGCCAACTGCTATCGGCCAGGAGACGCTCGGCCTCCTTTGCCATGTCGCCCTTTTTCAGATGACCGATCAGCTCGGCGGCTCGCTCGCCGGCGCCTTCGCGGACGGCTTCGAGGATGCGCGGCTTGGTGACACGGTTGAGGTAGTTGCCGAAGGTCGGGCGCCAGCCGGCTTCGACGATGTCGAGCCCGGTCGCCCGCGTCAGCCGGTCGGCCTGCGCAAGCCTCATGTCGAGCGTGTGCTGCGACACGCCGCCCGCGCTGTGCGGGTTCGGCCGCTCGTAGAGCGCGTTCACGCCATAGCTGACGCAATGCGCTACCAGAGCCATGCGGCTGGCATCGTCAAGCGCGGCGAGCCAGTTCCAGAGGGCGTCATCGTCCTTCGGGATGTCGGCGGCCCAGGCTTCGTGACGCTCCTGCACGGCCCGCGCGGAGGGGCTGTCCTTCAGCGTCTCGTCCTGAACCGGGAAGAAGACGTGCTTCACCCCGGCTTCCATGGCGCCCGTATACATGCGGGTCATGAAGTTGTCCGAGATCAGCTTGTGAAGAAGCGCCGTCATGGCGATGTGAGGGTTTTCCGCCACGGCGTTGCGCAGCGCGAGGGTTCGGTAGGCGGTCAGTTCGATCACGAGGCGTTCGGGCAGCGGCTTGATCCCGTCGTCCTCATCGTCGTCATCGGACTCGGCAGGTTGGCCGCCGATGGTGATGACGGCGCGTTGCACTGATGGGCGATCGGCGTCGACGGATTCGGTGTCCGTCTCCGATCCCTCCTCGCCATCGGTCCGGACCTGAGGGACATCCTCGGGCCGGACGAAGCCGCGATCGACCGAAAGCGATCCGTTGGCGTCGATGCTGACGAAGACGCCAGCGATGGCGATGTCTGCCGGCTCGAAGTGCTCGGGGCGATCGTCGAAGGCGGCCAGAGCCGTCTCGATCTCGCCCATACGCTCGTCGACCTGGTCGGGCAGTTCGTCGGCGTCTTGATATTCCGCTTCGAGCCTGGCCTGCTCGGCGGTGAGCGCGTCGATGGTCGCCTGTTCCTCGGCCGTCAGATCGATTGGCGTGCCGGGGATTTCCCGCAGACCGCGCACGGCGTCGTAGGGGAAACTGACCGCGACCTCGATCCACTTCCAGCCCTCGGCGGCGATCGCCTCGGCCTCGGCCTTCAGCTTCTCGGCGACGAGTCGATCGAGAAGCCCGACGTCCTGCAGCCAGCCGCCATCGTCGGCCTGGAACAGATCGCGCATGACGATCCCTCCGGCCGCCTCATAGGCTTCGGTGCCAAGGAAGACGGCGCGCTTGTCTGAGGCGCGCACCGTGGTTTCGGTCAGCATGCGCCGGATCTGATAGGGCTCCTTCGACCAGGCGTCCTTGATCGCGTCCCAGACCTGGGTCTGACGCTCGTGGTCGTCGGAGACGGTGAAAGCCATGAGCTGCTCCAGCGTCATGCCGTCGTCGGCATAGACGTCGTGCAGGGTGGGCGACACGGTTGCGAGGCGCAGCCGCTGCTTGACCACGTTGACGGGCACGAAGAATGCCGCGGCGATCTCCTCCTCGGTCATGCCCTTGGTCAGCATGTCGTGGAAGGCGCGAAACTGATCGAGCGGATGGAGCGCAGCGCGCTCGATGTTCTCGGCGAGCGACACCTCCTCGGGGAGGATGGCGCCGTCGCGATCGCGGACCACGCAGGGGACGGGCGCGACCTTGGCGAGACGCTTCTGCTTCACCAGCAGTTCGAGCGCGCGGAAGCGGCGGCCGCCGGCGGGCACCTCGAACATGCCGGTCTCGTTGCCTTCGGCGTCAACGACGGGGAAGACGCTGAGGCTCTGGATCAGGCCGCGACGAGCGATCGAGGCCGCGAGGTCCTCGATCGAGACACCGGCCTTCACGCGCCGGACGTTGGACTGGCTGAGCACCAGCTTGTTGAAGGGGATGTCGCGCGAGGACGACAGGATGATCTTCTGAACGGCAGTAGCCATCGGGATTTACTCCGCGACGGGCGGCCGAGAGACTCTCTCTCAACCTCCAACCCGTCACTGAGCGAAGCGCCGCCCTCTTCCTCTAAAGGGGGCAGCGCCACGGACCGGCGAACCAGAAAGGCACGGAAGCGCAAAGCCGGAGACATGGGAAACCGCATCCCCGGCTTCGCGGAAATCAGGCAGCTCGATCGAGCAGCTTCTTGGCC
This sequence comes from Xanthobacter versatilis, assembly GCF_043193975.1. NCBI lineage: Bacteria > Pseudomonadati > Pseudomonadota > Alphaproteobacteria > Hyphomicrobiales > Xanthobacteraceae > Xanthobacter > Xanthobacter versatilis. Next base: position 127,231 of record NZ_JBAFVB010000003.1, read on the forward strand.
TTGCCCTCCATGTCGAGGCGGGCGTCCTGATGGGGCTTGTCGCGCGCGACGGCGGTGATGCCCTGCACGAAGTCGAAGACGGACTCAGGCGGACGGCCTTCCTCGGCCAGCACCCTGTCGATGATCTTGCCGGTCTCGGCCTTGGAGAAGCCGCGCCGACGCAGGAAGTCGGTGCGGTCCTCGTCCGTTCTGGCGACGATCCGTTCGCGGGCGGCCTTGATGCCGTTGACGAACGGCAGAGGCGAGGAGTTCGCGAAGTTCAGCAGCGCCGGGGCCGCCTCGTGCGCGAAGCGATTGGCTGCATATTTGGAGTGGCGGATGGTGATTTCCTCGAAATCTTCCACGCCCCACAAATTGCGATTCTGGCAAACCGCGCGGAGATAGAAGCTCGCCATGCCGAGCGTCTTGGCACCGACCTCGGAATTCCAGCAGTAGAAGCCGCGGAAATATAAGTCGGGCGAGCCGTCAGGCAGGCGGCCAGCTTCGATCGGATTCAGATCGTCGACCAGGAACAGGAAAACGTCACGGTCGGAGGCATAGAGCGTGGTCGTATCCTTGGTGATGTCGACGCGCGGATTGTAGATGCCGGTCGACCAGTCGAGCACGCCCGGGACCTTCCAGCGTGTGTCGCCTGTGCCGTTGCCGGCGATGCGCTGCACGGCCTCGACCAGTTCGTGGTCGAAGATCCGGCCATAATCCGGGCCGGTGACGGCGCGCAGTTCGACGCGGCCGTTGTCGGTTTCGAACGTCTTGATCTGCTCGGCCCGATTGGAGGTCAGGCCGTACTGCAGGTTGATGGCGGCAAGCGCGGCTGGGAGCTGCCGAAGATAGGCGGCGGGGGCGCCGACCAGGCTGGCGAGCTGACCGAAGGACCAGTGTGTTGGCGCGATTGCCGCATCCGTGCCCGGCAGGATCAGGGCCAGCCGCTCTGAATCGTTGCGGTTCGCCTCGACATGGATGAGCGCGCTCTCCACCACCCGCGTCCGGCTACGTTCGGTGCGGTCACGGACCGTGTGGGCCAACTCCGACAAGGAGAGGTAGCGCTCGTCGGCCGGACGCGAGAACCACTCCGACGAGACACGGCCGATCCGCTCGCCACGACCGACATCGACCTTGTAACCGCCGCTGGTGTCACGGCGTGCATCGAGGACCTGCATATTCATGGAACCAATCTCCATGACGGGCGTCGGAGACCTCTTCTCCAACCTTCAACCCGTCACAGAAAACCGATCCACGCTCTCACTCTCAGCAGGGCGTTGCGGGGCAGCCGCCCCGCAGAAGGGGTCGGCCGAGACGGCGGGCTCGGACGTAGGGGAAGGCTTTCCCCTCAAGGGACGGGTAGGCCCCGGCGTTGCCTCAAAAATAAGCCTATAATGCTCAAGGAGTGGTTCTGCGGCCGGGCGACTGGGCGCACTGGGTCTATCTGACGAAGCCTGAGAGCGAGTTGTTGCGCCCGTGCGCGGCGAGCGCGCCTAGCGTCGAAACGGTGCCGCCCTGCAGCGACGGCTGATTACAAGATTCGTTTGCTCGGCAAGCATCGAAACCTGTTCAATCTGCGGACACTTAGGTGGTGTGGACGGATTTGACCAAGGTGAATCCTGCTGCGAGAGCGACGATGGATGCGAAGTTACGCTTCGTCTTCTCGCAGCGTAGGGCTACCCGCTTGAAGCGTTTGAGCTTGCCGACGGCCTGCTCGATACGGGCGCGGCCCTTGTAAATGGCCTTTGCAAAGAAGCCGGGCCTGTCCTTCTCGTTGGCCTTGTGCGGAATGACCGGGATGATGCCGCGTGAACGCGCCGCCTGTCGGTTGGCCTTGCTGGCGTAGCCCTTGTCAGCGACCGCCGCACGCGGATCGACATCGGGGCCGAGCGCCAGCAGGATCGGGAAGTGCGGCGCATCGCCCTTCTCCCCTCCGGTCAGGTCGAAGGCGATGGGATGGCCGTCGAAGTCCGTCTTCAGGTGGATCTTGGTTGAGAAGCCGCCGCGCGAGCGACCGAGCGCCTGACCCTTTTGCCCCCTTTGGCGCCGGCTGCCGAGACATGGGCGCGCACGATGGTGCTGTCGAACATCTGCACCAGATGCGCCGACGACGACAGCGCGGCGAGGTGATCGAAGAAGGTCTCGAACACGCCGGCCTTGCTCAGCCGGTCGAAGCGTTTCCACACGCTGTTCCACTTGCCGAACCGTTCCGGCAGCGTTCGCCAGGTGATGTTGTGAACCGTGAAATAGTGCATCGCTTCGAGAAACAGACGGTCATCCCGACCCTTGTCACCACGGCGCGGCAGCGAGGCGCGAAACACCTCCAGCGCAACCGACCAATCCGCCTCATACATCTTCGTGGACATCGCCGACCTCCAAATCAGTCGGCTCTCCATGAATCAGACAAAGCGCGTCAGAGGAACCCTATCCGATCTTCGTGCGGCAATCCGTCCACACCGCCTAGGTCGAAGAGTGCTACTACATGAGTCCAAGAAATAGATACTAAAACATAGTGGGGGGTTGGGGTGAGAATTGTCCGCGTTCACGTAGAAAATTTTCGCGGCATAAAGCTCGCTGACATATATTTCGAGGGTACAACCGTCCTCCTAGGCGACAACAACACCGGGAAGTCGACAGTATTCGAGGCGATCGAACTGGCGATCGGAGCGGATCGGCTGGCGCGAACGCAAGCCATCGACGAGCATGACTTTTATGGCGGCGATTATCGCGCCGTAGAGAACCAGCCTCCTAAGATCATCGTGGTCGAGGTGGTGATCGCGGGCCTGGACGAACAGCACTGCACGAAGTTCCGGAACAATCTCGAATTTTGGCGCACGGCCGACCGATCGCTTTTGGGCGCGGGTACGGCCGGCGGTGCGGCGCAGGCCGGCACGGAGCCGGCCGTTCGCGTGCGGTTTGAAGGCGCCTATGATTCCGAGAACGACGAGTTCACCGCGAAGACGTGGTTTGCCGTTCCACGTCAGGAGGACGGCACGCCTATCAGCGAATGTCGCTCAGGGGACAAACGGGAGTTCGGATTTCTCCATCTTCGGGCACTTCGGACTGGAAACCGGGCACTGTCGATGGAACGCGGCTCCCTCCTCGATGTGATCCTGAAGACATATGAAGTCCGAACCCGCATGTGGGAGGGATTGCTCGGTCGCCTGCGCGGTCTCGATGTGGTGGGCGAGGAAGATGCTGAGTTCGGCCGGATACTGACCGCGATACGCGACGCGATGCGGGAGATCGTTCCGGGCGAATGGGCCGACGCGCCGCACCTGCGGGTCTCAGAGCTGACACGGGAAGATTTGCGGCGCGTTCTGAAGTCATTTTTGGCGACCGGTGTGCCGGGCTATGCGGCTCCGTTTCAGCACCAGGGATCGGGAACCATCAATGCGCTCGTGCTCGCGATGCTCGGGCTGATTGCCCAGCGCCGGAATGGACGGGTCATCTTCGCCATGGAGGAGCCCGAGCTTTCTCTGCCGCCGCATGTTCAGAAGCGTGTGGTGGACAAGGTGCGCGAGCTTGCAGCCCAGGCGCTGTTTACATCGCATTCGCCCTACGTCATCGAGCAATTCACGCCCGAGCAGATGACGGTCCTGACGCGCGATAACGCCGGGCTGCTAACCGCGACGAGCGTGGTTTTGCCCGATAATCTCAAGCTCAAGATTTTCAGAGACGGCTTCCGGACTCGCTTTTGCGAGGCGTTGCTGGCGCGCCGCGTCATCGTCGTGGAGGGTAAGACGGAACTGGTCGCCTACAGTGCTGTGGCGCGTCGAGCGGCTGAACTTGCCCCGGCGCAATACAAGCGGCTCGATGCACTTGGGTGGGTGCCCTTCGACGCGGGTGGCCAAACGGCGGTGGCACCGTTTGCAACTTTCTTTCGCGGCCTCGGCAAGACGGTGGCGACGATCTTCGATCAGCAGCAGCCGGAGGCTCGCGCAGCCATCGTGGCCGCGTGCCATGCGCCTTTCGAGCAGCCCTATGCGGGTTTCGAGCATATGCTTCAGGCCGAGGTTTCGCCTGCGATGCAGGCATGGTTCGTCCAGTGGTTTGCCGGCGCCGGCGAGTGGCCGCCCGCACTTGCCCATCTCATTCCACCGAACGGGTCACCGGAGGCGGCTTATCGCGCGCCGTTCCTATCTCTGTTCACGCACAAGAAAGGCGACGACTATCTCACCGTCTTTTTCGATCTCTGCCAGGTCGGGCATTTTCCGCAGACGATGCTGGGAATTTTGACGGCGTTGAAGAACATGGTCGTGCCGCCAATGCCACCAGTTCCGCAGCCGCCGGCGCCACAGCCGCCCGGCGTTTTCGGATAGCCGCGATGGTGTTGATGCTTTGCGATCAGCGGCGAAGGCTATTGGAAACTGAGGGCAGCATTCTCGTTCGCGGGGGTGCTGGATCGGGCAAGACGACGATTGCTCTCGCGAAGGCGTGCGCGGATTTGGCAGCGGGCCGGCTCGGCAACACCGGGAAAGCTTTGTTCCTGAGCTTTGCTCGCGCCACCGTCGCCCGGGTCGCGGAACAAGCGACCGCGACCATCCCGCGCGAACAGTTGGCCCGCATCGAGATCAACACCTATCACGGCTTTGCGTGGACGATCCTCAAGAGCCACGCCTACCTTCTCTGCGCGCGGCCCGGCGTCTCGCTCCTTCTTCCGGCTCAAGCGCGAGGGCGTCTCGCGGGTCTGGACGGGGCAGCTCGCTTGGCAAGGCAACGAGAGCTGTTCGATCAGGAGGGGTTGATCGCCTTCGATCTATTCCCCACGCTTTTGACCGAGTTGTTCGCGCAGGTGCCGCTCTTGGCGCAAGCCTACGCGCGGGCGTACCCGCTGATTATCGTCGACGAATTCCAGGATACGAACGCGGCTGAGTGGCAGATGGTCGCCCAGCTCGGTCAGCACAGTCGGCTGATCGCCTTGGGCGATCCGAAACAGCGCATCTATGATTTTAAGGGTGCCGATCCTCGGCGCTTCGATGAATTTATCGAAGCCTTCAGGCCAACGCAGTTCGATTTTTTGGGCGAAAATCGTCGCAGTCCTGGCACGCAAATCACGGACTTCGCTGACGACATGATCGACGGCGTCTTCAACGCGGTCGCCTACACGGGTGTTTCAATCTCCCGCTACGGTGGGCAAAGCCTCAGACCGTTGAAACAGGAAATTCTTCGTGCCGTCGGCCGGCTGCGTCGCGCAAACGAATGGTCTCTTGCGGTGCTCGTTCCGGCAAATGCACTGGCCGTTGGCGTCTTCGACTATATGGCTCGGGCCGATCATGGATTGCCGCGTTACCCCGTGGAGATCCTGGTCTCAGCGGAAGGCCCGATGCTCGCCGCCGCGATGATCGCGCTGCTGCTCGAACCGCGAGATCATCCCGACCACCTCGGTGCGCTGGTGCTTGATAGCCTCGCGGCCTTTGAGTTGGGACGCAACGAAACTGCGTCGGCCGGAGGGATTACCAAGGCCGCGCGCCTGCGGACGATTGCCCGGTCTTTGCGAGCGCAAGGTGATGCCGGGTTTGGCGCTCGCGGCATAGGGCCGGACGTGCGGGCACTGCTGGAGAGCGTCGCCGCGTATCCTCTCAGTGGAGATCCGATGACGGATTGGCGTTCGATACGCGCGATATTTGAGGCGAGCCCTCGCGCTGAGCTGCAGGCGGTCGCCAAAGAAGCTCGACACATGCGGCTGCTGCGCCGCGGAGCGCAGATCGAGAGCCGGTTCGCCGAGGCGTGGCGTGGTCACGGCGCTTATCGGGACGCGCGCGGCCTGTTGAGCGCAGCGGTGGTCGAGGATCAGTTCGCGGCGACGACGCGGCCCCATCACGGAGTGACCGTGATGACGATTCATAAGGCGAAGGGAAAAGAGTTCGACGAGGTGATCGTGTTTGAGGGAGCCTATCAACGCTATTTGCAACCGCGAGGGGCGGATGCAGAGCGATCAGCACGGTTCAACCTCCATGTGGCTGTTACGCGAGCGCGACGTGCGGTGACCATCATGACGCCGCAAGCGAACCCGTGCCCGCTTCTCCCATAGAATAGGATGTCAGGTGCTTAGTCAGGATGAAGTTGAAGAGCTGACGGCAAAGAAGCTGTGTTACCGATGCGTCGGAGAAGACTATCTCAGCGCGGAAATTCGGCGTGATGGTAAGCGTCGCAAGTGCTCGTACTGCGACAGGACGGCTAAGTCATACTTGATTGGGGAGATGGCGGAGCGCGTCGAAGCCGCGTTCGATCAGCATTACGCTCGAACATCCGATCAGCCGACGTCGTGGCAGCAAACAATGCTCAGCGACAGGGAGTCCGAGTACGAGTGGGATCGCGACGGTGAGCAGACCGTCGATGCGGTCATGAACTCGGCCGACATGCCCGAAGCGGCTGCGGAGGACATCCAGCAGATCCTCGAGGACAAGTTCGATGATTTCGACTCTGCCGCCCTGGGTGAGGAAACCGAATTTTCCAGCGATGCATATTACGAGCAGAAGGGAACGAGCGACCAAGCCTGGCAGGAGGAATGGCGCTCGTTCGAGAAGTCGCTGAAAACAGAAGCACGCTTCTTCAGCAGAGCCGCGGCATCCCACTTGGCGGCGATCTTCAACGGAATAGACGTCTTGCGCAGCCGCGATGGTCGCCCGCTTGTCGTCGATGCTGGCCCGGGCACGAGCTTCAGCTCGGTCTATCGCGCCAGGGTCTTCCAGTCCGATGATAAGCTGGAGGCCGCGCTTTGCCGGCCGGATCAGCAGCTCGGGTCTCCTCCGGCGTTCTTGGCTAGCGCGGGGCGCATGAACGCCCGCGGCATATCGGTTTTCTACGGTGCCAATGATCCAACGGCGGCGATTGCTGAAGTCCGCCCGCCGGTTGGAAGCCAGGTGGCCGTGGCGCAGTTCGAGATCATCCGGCCGCTGAAGCTGCTCGACCTGACCGCCCTGAGCGCGGTCAGCGACGGCGGCAGCGTGTTCGATCCCGAGCTTGCCGGACGATTGGAGCGCGCAATGTTTCTGCGCTCTCTCAGCCAGCGGATTACGCGACCAGTCAACCGAACGCTTCACGTGGTCGCGCGCATCGTCGATGAAGGCCGTGGCGTCGGCGTCGACACCGATCGCCTCAACGTGGTCAAGCACACCGAGAAGCTTCTTGAAATGACTGTCAGGCTCTTCGTCCAGATCAGCGTCTGCGGCGATCTCGTCGATGCGATCTTCTAGCGACGGCAAAATCGTTGCCCGCAGCGCCAGCCCGAGGCCGACGAGGCGCAGCGGCGGGATGAGCGCGAGCATTTCTTCTTCGTCGAAGAAGGAGACGTCGAGGTCTGTGAGCGCAGCAGATTCAAGCTTTTCGGCCGCTTCCGAACGCAGATCATCGGGTAACACACCGAGATGATGGGCTCGGGCGCGAGCGGCAAGTCGGGGGTCGTTGCCGGCCACGTCGGTTTGCCAGCAGGACCGCCGAAGCAGACCGGGAGACTGCTGAATCGCCTTTCCAAACACGGCCTCGCTGGCACGGTAGGACAGAAAGTGGAACAGCATCCAGTTGCGATGCAATTCATCGGGGGTGCGGCCGAGCCTTGCGACCAAGGCGTCGTCGAGAGTGGTCGGGATGATGAGCGCGTCTCGAATAAGGGGCGAGCCCTCGCAGGTGAAGCTGCTGAGGATGGTGTCGATTGTCGCGCCTCGTATGAGCGCCGCCATCATGTGTGGCTTCTGCCGCAGAATCTCGGTCAGGGCGTCGGAAATCGTGGGATGTGCAAAGGTCCAATTCGCGCCGGAGAGTTTCAGGAAAGAGCCTTTTAGCTCAGTGAAACAATCCTGGATCTTGGTGAGAGTGTAGCCAGTCAGCTCAGCGACCGCTTGGGCGGCCGAAGCATCATGGTCGCTGGGATCGAACCCGGTCTGGTGAACATAAACGAGTATGAGCGCGGCTTGCAGCTGATCGTCCAGGGCGTTGACGGTATCGATCAGATGCTCTGTCGGCTCCTCCATAAAGCGAACGAGCGAACTCTCGCGCGGCGCCAGGCCCTTGGTAAAGTTCGGGTCGCCAAGACGCTCGGCTATGCCGGGGAGGAAGTCGCGAACGGCAGCGACCGCGGCGAGGTGGGGCTTGACGCTCGAACGCCAGCTTTGGCTCTGCTCGCCGAAATTCAAATGATTGTAGAGGATCTGCGCCTTCTCCTCAAAGGTCGGTTCGCCGACATCGACCACGGCGCTGCCATCAGCGAACTGGGCAAGGTTGCGCTGCCCGAGCCGCCGTCGCGCCGCCTCGTAGATGTGCTTGCGGGAGGTCAGGAGAAAACGGTTACCGTGCTTGATCGCCGCCCTCAGCTTCGAGAAGGCCGAAGTCCAGTCCTGCACGTAATCGTCGCGCAGCACATTCGAGCCAAAGGCGTCGTCGATCCAGAAGAAGCGGCCCGGGTCGTTTGGATTCCAGCCGGCCTCGAAATCGCGAGGACTGGTCAAAGCGAGGACTGTGTTGTCGGGATTTTCCGAAGCGATTGTCGAGATGATGGCACCAATCGCCGATTTACCGCTGGACGGGTTACCGAGCAGCAGCACCACGCCATGGTTGGAAATCGCGTTGATCGCGTCGCGATGGGCCTGCGTCGGAACATAGGTACGAAGCTTCGGAATCCAGCTGTCGAGCAGCGCACGACTCTGTTCGCTAAGCCTTTCGTCGACGATCGATGTTAGATCCCCTAGGCCGTAGACCTGCGGGACGAGCGCGCGCAGGCGCGCGCTGCTTCTGATGACCCGAACGATATACTGGCGGCCGAGAATGTGCGGCTTGCGTACACCGAGCGCGCGAAGCCTGGCGCGCATGGCGGCCGCGACGGGTGCGTCCACGCTCATATTGGTCATGAAGGCATAGGTGTCGGCCTGGCCGGCCTTGACCAATTCCTCGACGTTACCGATCTCGGTGGAGAGGTCGCTGGCCTTCAGGGCCTTTGCGGCCTCCGATGTATGCTTGCACTGCACCGTGCCGATCGGCGGGGCGTCGCTTCCCGAGGAGATGAGGAAGACCGCGTCCTGGCCACCGTCCTGGGCTTCGCGGAAGATTTCCACGGGCCGGCCCAGCACGACTTCGCATACCTGCGAGCAAAGATCCTGAAACGCGCGCCAGCCGATGGTATGAAGCGCCAGGTCGCTCCAAGGGCCGTGCGCTTGACGCTCGCGCGATGCCGGAGGTTCGATTTGCGCGCTCTCGGCCTTCATGCAGTGACAACACCACGTAGAACACCGACCGGCATTGGATGGATTTCTTGGTCAATGACAACGCTTGTGGCGCCGAGCGGACCAAGGTCGATATCGAAACGCCGGCCTCCCTCCGTCGCGGTGCTAACCAAGCGCCGGCACAGCAGATCGGCCAGCGCAGGGTCCTCGACGGCGCAGATGATCTGGCGCCCATCCAAGCGGAGAGCGGCGAGCACTTCGACCAAGTGAAGCGCCCGGAAATCATCGATATGTTGAACGGGATCGTCGAGGAGGAGAGACCTGAGTGGCGTCCAAGCGCGCGCAAGATGGACTGAGAGAAGGAAGGCCAAACCTGCTGCGCGGCGCTGGCCGCTGCTGAAGACAAATTGCGGGTTCAGGCCGTCTCCGACCTTGAGGCTGAGAAATCGACGGACGTCGCCGCGGATGCTGTAATCGATCGTCCGCCAGTCGGCATGCGGTCGCAGGCGCTGATAAAGTTCGTTGAGTAGCGGACTGATCTGAGCGAGCCGTTCATCAATGATTTCCGCGCTCACGCGCCTAACCGAGCGTTCGATCTCACGAGCTGCTGTGACGGCGTTCTGCGACTGGCTTACCGCTCCGGCCAGTTTCTCTATTTCAGCTCGCAGAGCCGAGATGTTGCTTTCGATCGACGACATCCGCGAGACCGCTTGAGACGCTTCCAGGACCAGAAGCGCGCGCTCAAGATCAATGAAACGGTCGCGTTCGACAGAGATGGCCTGCTCCAGCCCGTCAGGATCTTGGATGAAGCGGTGATCGAGCCCCCACTGCGTGTAGAAACCGACATGCGCGGCTTCCTGGTCGCGCAACTGGCGCAACTCGTCTGCATGACCTTCGACTACAGCGGCCGCTGCCTTGAAGGCCAAGCTGGGTTGCTGTGCGTTCTCCTTCGCGGCCGCGAGAGCATCGCGGGCTCCCTGAACGCCCGACGCCAGCGAAATAATGCGGGACCGGGCTGCGGCTAGACCTGCTGCGAACTCATCCAACGTCCGGTGGGCCGCACAAAGTGGGCAATGATCGTCGTGCAATCCGAGGCGCTCACCGTGCTCTACGAGAATGCTCAGAGAGGCCGCGATCGCGTCAACCTCTTCCTCACGGCCGAGGCGCTGTTCGGCATCCGAAACGGTGTTCTGGGCGGACTCGTGGTCGCGCTGGGCAGTCTCATGCGCAACCGATGCGGCCTCGCGTTCGGCAAGCGCCTCCGGTGCGTTAAAGGCGGCCTGTGTCGCTGCGACTTCACGACCGAGTTGAAGCGCTTCCCCCATCCGGGCCAACCGGGCGCGTGCGTTCGCCAACGCATTTCGACCTGCGATCAGGCGAGCACTCAGCTCGGGGGGCGCATCTGGGGCCGCTGTGGCGATCACCTGAATTGCGGCGGAGACATCACCTGACCGGCTCAGTGCGGCTTGCGTCTCCGACTGCTGCGTAAGCCTGTCGGCCAGCCGCGTGCGAGCATTGTCATAGGCGGCTTCATCCTTGGCGTGGGCAGCTTCGGCGGCCGCCACGACTTCCTTTGCTCTGCTGCCCGCTTCGGAGCCTTCCACTGCGCCGAGTGCCGATCGGACGAGATCGAACCTCTCCGTTTCGGTAAGGTCCAGGCTGAGCGCCGCGATCCATTCGTCGCGGATGATCGACGTCCGGGTGAGCTGACGAAGCGCGTCGTCCGGCGCAGGACCGCGGCAAAGCGCAGCTTTGATCTCCTCTGGCGAACGATCGGAGCCGGACTCCCGAGTCCGCTTGATAGTGAATGGTTTCCCGTCATCGTCGATAAACGAAGCCGTAACATAATGGGCTTTGGGCACACCTTCGCCACGCCACCAGAGATAATCGCTGAGGCTCTCTTTCGCGGCTTTCTCGACGGCGTATTTGTCGATGGAGCCGGTGATCGCAAATTCGACTGCATCGCATAGCGTGCTCTTGCCCACGCCGTTGCGGCCGGTGATGACGGTGAAGCCACGACCGAAGTTGATTCGGACGAGATCCCTAAATCCGCGAAAACCGCATATTTCGATGAAATCGAGCCTCACGAAGTCGCTCCCAATATGCGAGCGACCTCTGCGGACGACGTGTCATTGAGGAACGCCGTGACGGCGTCCGCCGGAATATCTTTGAGCCGGGTGCGAAGTCTCGTCTCGAAGTTAGACGCGCCGAGCAGTGGCTTCGAGCGGATCGAGAGCAACGGCAGCAGCGCCTTTTCGACGTCTTCCGTTGTCGTGATCGAGGCTCTAGCGATCTTTCGCGTGAGAGAAAAATCCTCTTCGATTCGCTCGATCTCTCGTCCGCGGCGCGGATCCTGATCGGGGGTCAGCAAGACCGAATAGACGTTCCAGGCCTTTGCTCCGGCGCCGCGCAACGAAGCGGCATGGCGTGCAAGAGCAACCTGTTGATTTGCTTTCCAGCCACCGAGGAGCGCGTCCGCGGTGTCGAAGACATGGACAAATCCCATCAGCGCCGCGTTCTCGAAGCAGGTTACGGGACCTGCGGAGCCGGCCCATGTCCATGTCTCGTACTGGGCGTCGCGTAGGACGATTTCGGCTTGTATAAAGATGTCCATTAGATGCCCAGCGCGCCTCTTGCCCCTTGGAGGTCGAACCATTCGCCCGCCGCGTCAGGGCGAATGACGTCGCCTGCGCGCCCGCTGCGAACCACGTTGTCCGGGACGCCCAAGTCGGTCGCACCGACCGCAACAACAATGTCCGACTGCATCGCAGCGGGCGGTTCAACAAACTTTCCCCGCAGCGTCCCGAGGATGGACTGCGTCCCGTTGATGACGCGAATGCTTCGACCGTTTAGCTCATAGCCATCGGCGCGTTGTACGGCTCCAGCCTGGCGCAGCAGCAGATGAAAAAAGCCCAGCGCCTCGGGACTGCCGGGGCGCAGCAGCTTCGCCGGCTCCGCCGCCGGAACGCCTTCCGCATCTCGCCTGAGGCCATACAGCGCCTCGCTGTCGAAATCCCCGATTTCAAGCCATGCCGGATCGCAATCGACGCCGGTCGCTTGCTCGAAGGCCGCCCGTCCAGCGTCGAGGACTTGGCGCAGATAGTTTGATGAGAACGCGCGGCGAAGCTCGTCCAAGGCCACGGCTCCCGACTCCTGGACATGCTCAAAGGTCACGTTTTGCGCGTGCGCTATCTGCCAAAGCTGCGGCGCCTTCTGCTCGAGCGCGTTTGTCGCCGAGAGATCGATGACCGTTACAGACAGAGGCTGCACGTCTATCAGGGCTTCGCCGATTACGGCGTTAAGATATTCCCAATCCGACCAGAACCCGACGACGAGAAGATCCTTATGCCGAAGGTTCGCTGCCATCCACACCTTGCTTCGGGCAATGCGGGCGGAAATCGTCGGATCGTCGAGCTGCGACGTCGCCCAGACGGTGGATGGCCTGTCGCGGTGGGAGCAACCATGGAATTTCAGCAAGGGTGCCTGACGAATGGCGTCGCCAATGGCCTCGTCGCCGTCGAGCGAGCCGCGAAAGTCAGCGCCATAGTCCCATGCGCGACGTTCGATCAAAGTGTCGTAATTGCTCGATATGCCGGCGACGGCGGCGCGGGTGATAAGGAAGTCCGCTATCGCGGCGTGCCCTGTGTTGGAAGGGCGCACGAAAGCAGGCCAAGGCACCAGATGTTCGATGAAGACCGACTGCAGGGTGCTCAGGCCGGCAAAGTGCTCAGCGAGAGCCTCAAGATTATCCCGAAGAACAAGGTCGCAGGTCGGGTCCGATTCAAGACGGTATTTGTCGAAACAGCGCTCGGCGACCGCGCGCGCTGACGGCAGGCTGCTCGGTGGCGCCATTGACAGCCCAGCACCGCAGACAACCAGCAGGCGGCCCGCATTCATGGAAGCTAGAAGCCGAGCGATCGTCTGAGGAGTCAAGCAATCCTCCGTCGAGGCCCAGCCCTGCGACCAGACGCTTTCGTGGTCGGCTGAGCGAGATCGCCTAAATGTTCGATCCGCACCGGAGGCCGGGCCGGTAGCTTCACCGTTAGTTCGAGCTTCCCGCCAATCGCCTCGACGTAGCTACGCAGCGTCGAGAGATACATATCCGCCTGGTTCTCGATCTTGGAAACGGAAGGTTGTTTGATGTTGAGGGCCGTTGCGACATCTTCCTGGGCCTTGCCGGCGATCTGCCGCAATTCGCGGAGTCCTTCGACCTCCTGCCGAAGCTCGTCATAGCGCGCTTCAATCTGCTCCTGCTGGTCGCGGGGCAGGGAAGCAATGACCTCATCGAGGCTCCGTCCCATAGGATCATCCTTTCTTCGCAGATTTCAGGTTTCCCAAATGATCGGAAAACCGGCTGTCCGCCTTTGCGATAAGCTGCTTGTAGAAGCGCTTCTGGCTGCCGCCCGATTTGTCTCCCGCGACGAGAAGAATAGCCTTCCGTTCGGGATCGAAGGCGAAGGCAGCACGCCATTCGCCATCGGCAGCCGAGAAACGCATCTCCTTCATGTTAGCGTGTTTCGAGCCTTTGAGCGTGTCGGCATAGGGCCGACCGAGCTGCGGGCCGTATTCGCCCAGCAGCTTCGCGACCGCCAGCAATTCGGTCTGGACCTCGCGCTCGAAAGCCAGAAACTCCGCCTCGAAGGCATTATGGAGTCTGACGTTCCAAGTCATATAGCCTCCAAGCTATATCGAGTCAATGGTGAGATGGATCGCATCAGTTGCCGCCCTCGGCTACGCCGGCCTGACGCAGCAGGTCGCCAAGACTGGCTCCGCTGATCCGGCAGCGCGCGATAACGCGGTCAAAGGACCGGACACGGCCGCCGTGCCCGTGCTCGGATGCGCATATGACTTCGCGCTGTAGGGCCAGGCGTTCGAGCGCCGCCTTGGCCGCAGGACCGCCGGGAGTGTGTAGTTCCGGGGCATTGAAATCGGCGAGGCGGACTTCAATCCACTCATTGGGGTCCGCCGTTCGCCCGACACAGAGGCCGTCGCCATCTCCCACATATCGGACGATGCCGGAGAACTGGACGCCTGCCCGCGTGGGGAGAGTGCCTTCGCACGGATCTGCGTGGGCCGGGGCGGCGTAGCCGAGCGTGGCGGCGGCGGCCAGCACGAGAAGCCGACCGCTCACGCTGCCTTCTTCAAGGCGCCGTCGCCTTTCTTCTTTGCCAGCATCGCGCGGACGAATTTGTCCCACTTCGCCATGCCGGCCCGCTTCTCGGGCATGTAGTTCCAGCGGTCGTAGTTCTTGGAGCTGACGTCCTGAAGCGCGTGGTTCTGGAGACGGTCGCGGATTTCCTTCGAGACGCCCGCCTTGCCCGCCAAGGTCTTGAAGGTGCGGCGGAGATCGCGGTTCGTCACATAGGGGATGACGCCGCGATCGCGCTGGCGCCACATGAACGAGTAAAGCGTGCCATGGCTGACCGGCTTCGACGGATCCGTCGCGGATGGGAAGAACCAGCCATATTCGTTCACGTTGATGGCTTCGAGCAACTCGGCGGCGAGCGACGGCACTGGGACGGCATGCGGCTGAAGGTTCTTGGTCTTTGACCAGTCGATGATCCGCTCCTTGGCATCCCATTGGTCGATGTGGAGGCGAGCGATTTCCTGGACCCGCTGGCCGGTCAGCATGAGAATGCGAACGGCGCGGGTGTAGGGCGGGTGGATGGGCGTGTCGGGGCTTTCCAGCCAGCGATAGAGACGGACGAACTCGTCCTCGTCGAGCCAGCGCGTGCCCTGGACCTTGGGTTCGGTCGGAATGCCTGTGGCCGGATTGAAGGGAATTCGGAAACGGCGTGGCGAAGTGTTCCGATAGTCGTTGTCGGACTTCATGCCCCAGCCAAAGGCTGCGTGAATATAGCCGCGGACGTGGTCGGCCATCGCCCGTGCCCCACGGTCGTAGATTGGTCGGATCACCTCGACGATCTCATCGGGCTCGATCTCGCGAGCGAGACGGTTGCGGCCAAGCGTGTCGGCGATCTTGTTCAGGCCTTTTTCCGTTTCCTTCCACGACGGCTTGCCTGCGCTCTTGAGCGAGGCGACATAGCCCTCGAACAGGTCGGCGACAGTTCCGGGCCGCGTATCGGTCGCGATCCTGATGCTCCGGCCCTTCTGGATGACGTCGGCATAGTCGCGCTTGAAGATCGCGCGCGCTTCGACGAGGGGCATGGATGGATAGGCGCCGATCTTCTTTTTGGCGCGCTTGCCGTCGCGCCATTGCTGCGCCATCCAGTCGGCGGTCACGCGCTTGGGCATGGGCTTCAGGACGAGGACGAGCCGTCCGGTCCCGCGCCCTTCGCCGTCGGCGAGGTTTTCTTGCTTCTGGCTCGCTTCGACCCGCTTCAACGCATGTCGGATCGCGGTATCGGTCAGGCTTGGCATCACGTTTCTCCTGTCCCGCAACTGGGATCGGTCAAGGAGAAACGGGGATCGTTTGCTGGGGGCGGAATGCCGTTTCTTACCCCTTAAACCGCCCCCAATTTGCCAAAACCGCCCCCACTACGCAAGACCAAAAATACGCGAATTTCCTAGTGATTCAGCGTGCTTGTGCGTGATCCAACGTGATCGATTTGAGCGAGTGGGATGGTTGTGGCAAAGGATGACGGCGGAGGCGGAGACCTCCAGCGCCCGCTTCACCACCTCGCGCGGATAGACCGGGGCGTGGTCCACGGTGCCGGTCTGCAGCACTTCGTCGGCGATGAGCTGGTTGCGCTTGTCGAGGAACAGCACGCGCACCTGCTCGCGGTCCGCATAGGCCATGGCGGTGCGGCAATAGTCGATGACCGCGCTCCAGGATGACAGCACCGGCCGGCGCTTCACCTGCCCCTTGGCCAGTCGCTGGGCCGCCGCCTCCACCACCTTCAGCTCGGTGATGATGGCGTCCTTCACGCCCGCCACTTCGGCCAGAAGCCCGGGGGGCGCTGCCACCACCTCGGCGAAGGAGCCGAAGCGGTCCACCAGCGCCTTGGCCAAGGGCTTCACGTCCCGCCGCGGCACGGCGCGGAACAACACCAGCTCCAGCAGCTCATAGTCCGCGAGGGCCTGCGCCCCGGCCTCACGGAAGCGCGCGCGGAGACGGTCGCGGTGCCCATGGAAATGGGGCGCTTCGTTCAGGCCGTCTTCCGGCGCCTCGGCCATAAGCGTGTCCGGCTCTTCCTCAGGCGGAGATGTAGGGCGGCTGGTGATAGCCCTTGGGGCTCAGAGTGAAGATCTCGACGCCGGTTTCGGTCACGCCCACCGCGTGCTCGAACTGAGCCGAGAGGGAACGGTCGCGGGTGACGGCGGTCCAGCCGTCGGACAGCACCTTCACGTGGGGGCGGCCCAGGTTGATCATGGGCTCCACCGTGAAGATCATGCCCGGCACCAATTTCGGCCCTTCGCCGCGGCGCCCCACATGCACGATGTTGGGCTCGTCGTGGAACACCTGGCCCACGCCATGGCCACAGAAGTCGCGCACCACGCTCATGTGCTGCGGCTCCACGAAGTCCTGGATGGCTGCTCCGATGTCGCCCACATGGCCGCCGGGGCGGATGGCGGCGATGCCGAGCATCATGGCGTCATAGGTCACTTCCAGCAGCCGCTCGGCCCGGCGGGGGATGGCGCCCACGGGATACATGCGGCTCGAATCGCCGTACCAGCCATCGAGCACCAGCGTCACGTCCACGTTGACGATGTCGCCCTCGCGCAGCGGGCGGGCGTTGGGCATGCCGTGGCACACCACATGGTTCACCGAGGTGCACACGCTGAAGCGGTAGCCGCGATACATCAGGGTCGCCGGATAGGCGCCGTGATCCATGGCGAACTCATAGATCAGCCGGTCGATGGCGTCGGTGGTGACGCCCGGCGCAACCATGTCCGCCACGGCGTCGAGCGCCTGCGCGGTGAGCTGCCCGGCCTTGCGCATGCCCGCGAAGCCTTCCGGCCCATAGAGCTTGATATGGCCGGTCTTGCGCAGCGGCGCGTTGGCCGCCTCAACATAATTCATGGGTCACGCCTTCAAGGCTGCGCCTTTCGCGCCGCCGCTCACGAAATTTCTCTTCCTACAGATTTAGGCCAAGCGGCCGGCAAAGCAAGCTTCGCTCTGTTTCTGGCGGAGAAAGCGCTTTCGGCAGCATGGTGCCGCCGGCTTCGCGCGGCCGCCGCAGGGCCTTAAGATCGCCGATCCCGAATCGTAGCCAAGCCGCCATGCTCATCCGCCGCCTGCCTCCCGTGCTCATCGACCGCATCGCCGCCGGCGAGGTGGTGGAGCGGCCGGCTGCCGTGGTGAAGGAGCTGGTGGAGAACGCGCTGGATGCCGGCGCCCGCGCCATCGAGGTGGTGATCCAGGGCGGCGGCCGGCGCCTGGTGCGGGTCAGCGACGACGGCAGCGGCATGGGGCCGGACGATCTCGCCCTGTGCGTGGAACGCCACGCCACCTCCAAGCTCGCCGGCGAAGACCTGCTGTCCATCTCCACCCTCGGCTTCCGGGGCGAGGCGCTGCCGTCCATCGGATCGGTGGCGCATCTTGCCATCGCCAGCCGGCCGAGGGATGCCGCCCACGCCTTCGAGGTGCGGGTGGATGGCGGGGTCGTTACGCCGCCGCGCCCGGCCGCTCTGGGCGGCGGGACGCGGGTTGAGGTGCGGGACCTGTTCTATGCGACGCCCGCCCGCCTGAAGTTCCTGAAATCCGACCGGGCCGAGGGCGCGGCGGCGGCGGACGTGGTGCGCCGGCTGGCGCTGGCGCGGCCGGATGTGGCCTTCACCCTGGTCACCGACGAGCGCGCAGCGGTGATCTTCCCGGCCCGCGCGGACGATGCGGACGGCCGCGCCGCGCGCCTCGCCGACGTGCTGGGGGCGGAGGCGGGGCGCAACGTGGTGGCTGTCAACGGCATCCGCGACAACGTGGTGCTGGAGGGCCTCGCCGGCCTCCCCACCTTCTCCAAGGCCAATTCGCTCAGCCAATACCTGTTCGTGAACGGCCGCCCGGTGCGCGACAAGCTGCTGATGGGCGCCGTGCGCGCGGCCTATGCGGACCTGTTGCCGTCGGATCGCTATCCGGTGCTGGCGCTGTTCATCAGCCTCGATCCGCGCGATGTGGACGTGAACGTGCACCCGGCGAAGACCGAGGTCCGGTTTCGCGACGGCGGCAATGTGCGGGCCCTCATCGTGCGCACCCTGTCCGACGCGCTGGGCGCACGCATCCCCTCGACCGCCGGCACCATGGCCGACCGGCTGGTGGCGCTGGCCCGTACGCCCGAGCTGGGGCCGCGGGCCGCATT
Organism: Xanthobacter versatilis; assembly: GCF_043193975.1. Classification (NCBI taxonomy): domain Bacteria; kingdom Pseudomonadati; phylum Pseudomonadota; class Alphaproteobacteria; order Hyphomicrobiales; family Xanthobacteraceae; genus Xanthobacter; species Xanthobacter versatilis. The sequence continues at coordinate 145,625 of NZ_JBAFVB010000003.1, forward strand.
CGCGCCTGCCGCTCCGTTCGCGACCCCCGGCGGCGGGGCCTTCGCCGGCTTCCGGCCGGCGCCGGCCCTTGATTATGACTGGCGCCAGTCGCCCGCCCGGCCGATGCCATCCGGGCTGGGCGAGGAGGAGCAGGCGCGCCTCGACATCGCCGAGCCTTCGGCCGACGCGCGCGCCGATGCAGCGCCCGTCTCCGCCGTCGACCTCGACCGGCCGCTGGGCGCGGCGCGAGCGCAGCTGCACGAGACCTATATCGTCGCCCAAACCCGGGAAGGGCTAGTCCTGGTGGATCAGCACGCCGCCCACGAGCGGCTGGTCTATGAGAAGCTGAAGGCGGCGCTGGCCCGCGACGGCGTCGGCCGGCAGGGCCTGCTGATCCCGGCGGTGGTGGATCTCGACCCCGCCGATGCCGACCGCCTCACCGAGCGCGCCGGCGATCTCGCGGCGCTGGGGCTGGTGCTGGAGAGCTTCGGTCCCGGCGCGGTGCTGGTGCGGGAAGTGCCGGCCCTGCTGAAGGATGCCGATGTGACCCGCCTCGTCACCGACCTTGCCGAGCATGCGGCCGAATGGGACGACGCCTTGCCGCTGGAGCGGCGCCTGCTCCATGTGGCCGCCACCATGGCCTGCCATGGCTCCGTCCGCGCGGGGCGCCGCCTGAAGGTGGAGGAGATGAACGCTTTGCTGCGCGAGATGGAGGAGACCCCCAACGCCGGCGAGTGCAACCACGGCCGGCCGACCTTCGTCACCCTGTCGCTGAAGGACGTGGAGAAGCTGTTCGCCCGGCGGTGAGGGGGCTAAGTCCACGTTGGAAAATTCAAAAGCGTATAACCGCGATCTCCCCCGATCATACCCGGGCTTGTCCCGGGCATCCACGCCGAACGGCTTGTGATCACTTTCGAACGTTGATCCCAGCCTCCCCGCGTGGATGGCCGGGACAAGCCCGGCCATGACGACGACAATTCGGCTGCGAGGGCTACCAGCGCCAGCTCGGCGAATTTTCAAGTGGCCCAAACGACAATGCCCGGCGCGGAGCCGGGCATGACGTGGCAGGACCTCGGGAAGGGTGCGGCTCAGGCGCTCTTCAGCAGGCGCATGAGGTCGGAGCGGATGATCTCGTTGCCGGCGATGACGGAGCCCTTGTCGAGCATCTTGTCGCCGTCCGACAGGTCGGTGACGATGCCGCCCGCCTCGCGCACCATCACGATGCCCGCCGCCATGTCCCACGCCGAGAGATCGCGTTCCCAGAAAGCGTCGAAGCGGCCCGAGGCCACCCAGGCAAGATCGATGGCGGCGGAGCCGGTGCGGCGCAGGCCGGAGACCTGTCCCTGCACCTTTTCCAGCTCGCGGTTGAACTTGGCGTGGTCGCCCCGGCCCATGTGCGGCAGGCCACAGCACACTACGCTGTCGGCGAGCTTCTTGCGGCCGGCGACCCGCAGGCGCCGGTCGTTGAGATAGGCGCCCTGGCCAGCTTCGGCCACGTAAAGCTCGTCCATCACCGGATTGAAGATGACGCCCGCCACCGGCACCCCGTTGCGCACCAGTGCCAGGGAGATGGAGAAGATCGGGATGCCGTGCAGGAAGTTGGTGGTGCCGTCGAGGGGGTCCACCACCCACACGTTGGAGGTGTCGGCGCCTTCCACCGCGCCGCTCTCCTCCATGAGGAAGCTGTAGGTGGGCCGCACCCGCAGCAACTCGGCGTGGAGGGTCTCCTCCGACTTGCGGTCAGCGGCGGAGACGAAGTCGCCCGGCCCCTTCATGGATACCTGAAGCTGCTCCACCTCGCCGAAGTCGCGGGCGAGCGCCCGGCCGGCCTTGCGGACGGCCTGGACCATGACGGTGATGAGCGGCGTGCGGATCATGAGGAGACCTGAAATTCGGGCCGCGGCCGGCGCGCGTGTCGCCGGGGCCTGCGGCCGGGGAAAGGGTTGGGTGAGCGTGTGCCCGCCTGCGGCGTGGCCGTCAAGCGGCGGGGCGGCGGGGCTGCCTTGCGTGCGTCATGGCTCAGGCGCCTTCGGCCACCCCGCCGGCGGGCGTTCGTCCCCAATGCCCTCCACTCTCCGAGGTGGGAGAAGCTGCGGAAGGGCGCAGGCCGCCGTCCTCAGGAGCGCAGGGGCGACCAGGCGGGGTCAGAGGCATAGCTCGGGGTGGGCACGCGCTGCTCGTTGTAGCCGGTCACGTCCACCGAATAGAGCGACGGCCCGGAGGCGCCGCCGGGATCGCGGAAGAACATGATGACGCGGCCGTTGGGCGCGAACGTCGGCCCCTCGTTGTGGTAGCCCTCGGTGAGCACGCGCTCGCCCGAGCCGTCGGTGCGCATCACGCCGATGGCGAAGCGGCCTTCGGCCTGGCGGGTGTAGGCGATCCAGTCGCCCTTGGGCGACCATACCGGGGTCGAATAACGCGCATTGCCAAAGGAGATGCGCCGCGCACCGGAGCCGTCGGCATTCATCACATAGATCTGCGAGGTGCCGCCGCGATCGCTCTCGAAGCAGATCTGCCGGCCGTCCGGCGAATAGCAGGGCGCGGTGTCGATGGCCGCGGTGTCGGTGAGGCGGGTGGTAGCGCGCGAGCGCAGGTCCATGACGAAGATGTTGGAATTACCGCCCTGCTGCAGGCTCATGATCACCCGCTGCCCGTCCGGGGCGAAGCGTGGCGAGAAGCTCATGCCCGGGAAGTTGCCGACGATCTCGCGCTGGCCGGTCTCGATGTTCAGAAGGAACACCTTGGGGTCACCCGCCCCATAGGACATGTAGGTGATTTCCTGGCTGGTGGGCGAGAAGCGCGGGGTGAGCACGAGGCCGTCGCCGCGCGACAGATAGCTCACGTTGGCGCCGTCCTGGTCCATGATGGCGAGGCGCTTGACCCGCCGCTCCTTCGGGCCGCTCTCGTCCACGAACACGATGCGGGTGTCGAAATAGCCCTTCTCGCCGGTCATCTTCTCATAGATGGCGTCGGCGATGATGTGGGCGATGCGGCGCCAGTTGTCGGGCTGGGCGACGAACTGCTGGGCGGCGAGCTGCTGGCCGGCGAACACGTCCCACAGGCGGAACACCACCTGGAAGCGCCCGTCCGCCTGCCGGGTGACACGGCCGGTGAGCAGCGCCTGGGCATTGATGACGCGCCAGTCCTGGAAGCGCGGCGTATCGGGATTGGTGATCTGCTCCACGAACGCCTTGGGATCGATGGGCGCGAACAGGCCCGAGCGCCGCAGGTCGGCGGTGATGACGCCGGAAATGTTGCGGCCAATCTCGACCTCGCCGAGCAGGTCGGTGATGGCGATTGGGATGGGCTTGAAGGCACCGGGGGTGAGGTCGATGCGCGGCTGCGCGGCACCCGCCGGGCCAGTGCCCAGCCCCGCACCGAGGCCGGCGAGGCTCGCGGCGGCAAGTCCGGTCTTGATGAATGCCCGGCGTCCCATCCCGAGCATGGCCGGCCGTCCGAACCCGTTCATTTATATCCCTCGTTTTCCATGCGCTGCGCCGCGCGCCATCATCTGGATCAGAAGCCGGAGGGCTTCGCCCGGACGCGGCATCAGCGGCTGAACAGCTTGTCGTTGAGCGTGATCGGAAGCGTCTTCCAGTTGGCATAGGTTTCCGGGCGGAACATCTTGTACGGCTGGCAGGCCATGATCGCCCGGATGCCGTTCATGGCGTAGGCCTGGAACGCCGGCTGGCCGGAGCCCGACTGACCCGGCTCGATCTGCGGCGTGCCCGCGACCGTGCCGTCCTTGTTGAGGTAGATGTTCACGTCCACCCGGATGTTGCGGTCGAGATTGCCGCCGTCCGTGGACCAGCACTCCATCACCCGGCGCCGGAAGGCGTCGATCTCGCTGGCGGTCAGCTGCTGGCCCTCACCACGCGGCGAGCCCAGCGAGGAGGTGGTGGACACCTGCTCGGCGCTCGCCACCTGGCGCGACGGCGCGCGCTTGTCCAGCAGTTGCTTGATCTGGTCGGTGTTGAACTCGCTCGGCGGGGCGTTCGCCTCCACGGGCTTGGGCTGTTCCTTCGGCGGCGCCGGCTTGCGCGGGGGCAAAGGCGCGGCGGCGGCCTCGGTCTTCGCCTCGTCCTTCGGCTGCTCCTGCTTCTTCTGCTCGGGCTTGGGCGCCAGTTCCGCCTGTTCCTTGGGCGGGGAGGGCTCCACCTTGGCGGGCGCGGCGTCCTTCGGCAGCGGCTCCACCTTGGGGGGAGGCGGCGGCGGGGGAGGGGGCGGGGCGGTGGCTTCCACCGGCGCCTTCTCGCTCGCCTTCAGCTTGGCATCCTCGACCGGGGTGGGATCGCCCACCTTCTCGGCAACCTGCTTGGGCTTGTCGAGCTTCTGCCCGTTGCGGGCGCCCTTGGTGAGCTTGGTGTATTCGGAGATGGAGACCACATCCACCGGCAGCGATTCCGGCATGGGCTCAAACGGCTTCGCCCCGGTGAAGGACACCAGGGTCAGAACCAGGACGCCCGCATGCAGGAGCGTCGATGCCGCAAGCCCCGCGCGCATCGGCCCGTCAGCCTCCCTGTTCCACTTCGGTGACGAGAGCCACCTTCTTGAAGCCCGCGCCCGACAGGCGCCCCATGACCCGCATGATCGCCCCGTAGTTCGCCTTCTTGTCGCCGCGCACGAAGATGCGCTCGTCAAAGCCGCCGCGCGCCTGGGTCACCGCTTGCAACTTCGAGACCAGATCCTCGTACTTGATCTCGCTGTCGCCGAGGAAGATCTGGCCGTTTTCCTTCACCGAGAGGGTGATGGGTTCCTTGTTGTCCTGGTTCACCGCATTGGCCTGCGTCTGCGGCAGGTCGATGGGCACGCCCACGGTGAGCAGCGGCGCCGCCACCATGAAGATGATGAGCAGCACCAGCATGACGTCCACCATGGGCGTCACGTTGATCTCGGCCATCACGGGCGGCGCGCGACGGCGCGAACGCCGGCTCTGCCATCCTGCCGCTCCGCCTCCCGCCATGCCCATGGATCAGCCCCGCTCGTCGATCTGGCGCGAGAGGATTGCGGAGAACTCGTCCGCGAATCCCTCCAGCCGCTGGGCCTGACGCCCGGTCTGGGAAATGAACTTGTTGTAGAAAATCGTCGCGGGGATGGCCGCAATGAGGCCCATCGCAGTCGCGAACAGGGCTTCTGCGATGCCCGGCGCCACAACCGCCAGCGAGGTGTTCTTGGAGGCGGCGATGGACTGGAACGAGGTCATGATGCCCCACACCGTGCCGAACAGGCCGATAAAGGGCCCCGCCGAGCCCACGGTGGCGAGCACCAGCAGGCGCGATTCCAGCCGCTCCACCTCGCGGGCGATGGTCACGTTCATCACCTTGTCGAGGCGCTGGTTAAGGCCGGCGAACGAGCGGGCGCTGCCCTCATAGGTGCGCTTCCACTCCCGCATGGCGGCGACGAAGATGGCGGCCATGCCCTGGTTCGAGCGCCCGGCCAGGGTGCGGTACAGGTCCTCCAGGCTCTGGCCGGACCAAAACACCTGCTCGAAGCGGTCCATCTCGCGCTTGTTGCGGGAGAACAGCATCCACTTGTCGATGATGATGGCCCACACCCAGATGGATGAGGTGATGAGGCCGATCATCACCAGCTTCACGACGAAATGGGCCTGCAGGAACAGGCCGAGGAAGGAGATGTCGGCCGAGGGCGCCGCCAGCGGGGCCTGGGAGAGGTCCTGCGCGAAGCTCGCCGTGGGCAGCCACAGGGCCGCAGTGAAGACCGCAGCGAGGCCCGCCGCAGCCAGCGGCGCGGAAAGGAGGCGGGACACGATGCCGGGACGGCGTGTCAAATCAGTCATTCTCGGCTCCGCTGCCCCTCCCGTGCGGAAGAGGTGCTTCTGCGCTCGGGTGCCAGGCATGCGCCTGGCCCAAAGCCTCCGGCTCCCAGGGACGGCGCACTGCCGCCGGGAAACGTCTCGGCCGGACACCCGTTCGAAGTTCGCAGGCTCTTTGAGCGAGCGAGTCTGTCCAAACTTTGACGGGCGCGCCGGTTCGTGCTGCGGTGCGAAAGTTTCGCGGCACGCAGGAAGCTGTGCACGAACAGGCTTAATGGCGGGTTAGCACCGGCGGCCGAACGCGGCGGATCCCTTCGCTTTCCTCCGATGCGGGCCTTTTCACTCCCCTTAAGGTGTCTGTTGGGGCCGATCGCGCTGTTGGGGCTGGCGCTCGGGCGGCCGGGTGCCTACATTGGCAAGGCGGGGCTGCGGGGCACGTTAGGAGACATTTCCCCGGGGCCTTATCGATCCTTAAGGGAGCTGTCCCTGACCTCGTCCCTGGACTTGGACACACGGCGCCCACCTACGTTGTAGGTTCCCGGGATCGAACTCCGACGGCTTCTGTGGCTCCGCACGTTTTCTGACAAAGCCGACTTCTTCTGACAAAGCCGACTTCGCCCCTCATGGACATCGCCGCCGAAAAGAAACGCCTGCGCGCCCTCGCGCTCGGTCGTCGTGCGGCCATGGGCGAGGCGGGCCGAGCCGCGGCCTCGCGCGCGGCCGCAAGCCATGCCCTCGCCGCCGCCGGCGCGGTTCAGGGGCGCGCCGTCGCCCTGTTCGCGCCATTCCGGGACGAGATCGACACCGCGCCGCTGGCCGACGCCCTGCGCGAGGCCGGAGCGATCCTCGCCCTTCCCGTCATCATCGCCCGCGACCAGCCGCTCCTGTTCCGCCGCTGGGATCAGGACACGCCGCTCGTCCCCACGGGCGCCTTCCGCATTCCCGAGCCGGGGCCGGAGGCGCCGGAGATCATCCCCGAACTGCTTCTGGTGCCGCTGGCCGCCTTCGACCGGCGCGGCTTCCGCGTCGGCTATGGCGCCGGCTTCTACGACCGCACCCTCGCCCTGCTGCGGGCGCAACGGCCGGTGCGCGCCATCGGCTTTGCCTTTGCGTGCCAGGAAGTGGACCAGGTGCCCGTCGAGACCCATGACGAGCCGGTGGACATGATGGTAACGGATATCGAAGCTTGGGCCGTCGGCCCGCGCGCCTGATCCGGCCCCGGCCCGCCGCCATGGGACCCCGCTGCTCATTGGACCCTTCTGAATGCGTATCCTGTTCCTTGGTGATGTGGTCGGCCGTCCCGGCCGGGAATGCGTCGTCTCCCGCCTGCCGGACCTCGTGAGCGACTGGAAGCTCGACCTCGTGGTGGTGAACGGGGAGAACGCCGCCGGCGGCTTCGGCATCACGGAAGCCATCTATGGCGAGATCCTCGCCGCCGGTGCCGACGCCATCACCCTGGGCAACCACGCCTTCGACCAGCGCGAGGCCCTCGTCTTCATTGAGCGGGCGCCGGCTTTGGTGCGGCCCATGAATTATCCCGCCGGCACGCCCGGACGCGGCGCTGCCCTGGTGGAGGCCAAGAACGGGGCCCGCGTGCTGGTGCTCAACGTCATGGGCCGGATCTTCATGGACCCGCTGGACGATCCCTTCGCGGCCCTTGACCGGGCGCTGGATGGCGCGGCACTGGGCGAGATGGTGGACGCGGTGGTGGTGGACGTGCACGCCGAGACCACCAGCGAGAAGCAGGCCATCGGCCACCATTGCGATGGGCGTGCCTCCTTGGTGGTGGGCACCCACACCCATGTGCCCACCGCCGATTACCGTATCCTGTCCGGCGGCACCGCCTACATGACCGACGCCGGCATGTGCGGCGCCTATGACGGTGTCATCGGCATGGACAAGGAAGAACCCCTGCGCCGCTTCACCCGCAAGCTCGCCTCCGGCCGGTTCGAGCCGGCAACGGGGCCGGGGACCCTCTCCGGCGTGGCGGTGGAGACAGACGACCGCACCGGCCTTGCCGTGCGCGTCGCCGCCGTGCGCCTCGGTGCGGGGCTTGAGGAGGCGCGGCCGGCCTTCTGGGCCTGACGAAAGGGCAAGCGGGAACCGGCACCGAAGGCCGGCGTCATGCTGCACCCGCTTTCTTGCGCTTTTCCCCGCCGCGGACCTATAAGGCCGGCTCCAGTCAACAGATCGGTCCGGGCAGCGCTGCAGTGGCGGGGCGCGGGATTGAAATTCAAGGAATGGTGGCGGCATGGCCGGGCATTCGCAATTCAAGAACATCATGCACCGCAAGGGGCGGCAGGATGCGATGCGCTCCAAGCTGTTCTCCAAGCTGGCGCGCGAAATCACCGTCTCGGCCAAGATGGGCCTGCCCGATCCCAACATGAACGCGCGCCTGCGCGCCGCCATCCTCGCGGCCCGCGCCGAGAACATGCCCAAGGACAATATCGAGCGCGCCATCAAGAAGGCGGCGGGCGCCGACGGCGAGAACTATGACGAGATCCGCTATGAGGGCTACGGCCCCGGCGGCGTCGCCGTGATCGTCGAGGCCCTGACCGACAACCGCAACCGCACCGCCTCGGAAGTGCGCTCCTTTTTCACCAAGTCGGGCGGCAACCTCGCCGAGACGGGGGCGGTGTCCTTTATGTTCGACCGGGTGGGCGCCATCGAGTTCGCTGCCGAGAAGGCCGACGCCGACGCCATGATGGAAGCCGCCATCGATGCCGGCGCGGACGACGTGACCTCGTCCGAGCATGGCCACGAGGTGATCTGCGCGGCGGAGAGCCTTGCGGAAGTGCAGCGCGCGCTGGAAGCCAAGTTCGGCGAGCCGAAGAAGGCGGCGCTGGTCTGGCGGCCGCAGAACACCGTCGCGGTGGACGACGAGACCGGCGAGAAGCTGCTGCGCCTTGTTGAAAACCTCGAGGACAACGATGACGTGCAGAACGTCACCGCCAATTTCGAACTGTCCGACGCGCTGCTCGCCAAACTGAACGCGGAGTGAGAGCGGAGCGCCGCCTGAACGGGTGGCGGCTCGGTTAAGGCGCTGGCGCCTTGATGCACAAACAAAAAGGCACGGACCGACCGGTCCGTGCCTTTTTGTTTGGTCGGCTCGAAACGGTCAGGCCATTGGACCTGACCGGCTCTTTGTCAGGCGGCGAGGGAGGTCGCCATGGTCTTCAACTCGGCGATGGCGGCATCGATCTCGGTGCGCTGGCGCTCGAGCTGGGCGAGCTGGGTCAGGCAACGGTCGCGGGTCAGCGACAGGCTGGCCTCCTCGCCATCATGGGCGGCCACCAGGGCGCGGATCTCGGCCAGGGTGAAGCCCAGGTGCTTGCCCTTCAGGATGACCGTCAGGCGGCGGCGGTCGGCTTCCGAATACAGGCGGGTCATGCCGTCGCGACGCGGCGAGAGCAGGCCCTTGTCCTCATAGAAGCGCAGCGCCCGCAGGGTGATGCCGAACTCGCGGGCGAGATCGCCGATGGTGAAGAGCGCGCCGTCGCGCGTGCCCTCGGCGGCCGCCGGGCCGGTGTGCAAGGCCGGGGTCGAAAACCCCTGTTCGAACGTCTTGGCGTCCATACGTCTGGTCCCCTTCGCACGCCCGGCCGCCGCAAGGCGCTCGGCACGGGAATTTGGATCGGTGTGCGTCGTGATTGCGTCGTCGCGGCATGCCGCAACGCAAACAAGGCTTACCGTCCAGCCGGCTCTATGGGGAGGGTTTGCGGGCTACCGTTGGGGAAAGTAACAGTTACAACATAATATATACAATGACTTATGGCGCATTCCGGTCTGGTCGCATGCTGACGTTACGGCATCACGAGCGCCTCCTTGGAGCCCGGCGGTGCACGGCCTGTCTCCGCATCGCTGACCGGCGCGGGGCAAATCGACGGGACGTTAACTGCGGATTTACCAAGAATTGAAACCCTCTGTTCAGTGAATCACCGCGAATGGGCACGGTAATAAGAAACCTCTCAACCCGTGCCCCGGGGAGGCCCGAATGGAGCGGACGGAACGCACGGCCCGGATGCGTGCTGCGGCAGGATCGGCCCCCCTGTGGGCGGACACGCGCAGCGATATGCCTGATGTCCCGGCCTGGGACGTGTTCGACATCCAGGCCTCGACCATCGAATCCCTGCGCGGGGAGGTGAGCGCCCTGCGCGATCGCCTCGCTAATGCCGCGCCCAAGCGCGCAGTGCAGGAGATGGACAAGGCCATCACCCTCTTGTGCCGGCGCGTAGATGACATCCGCGCCGCCGGGGCGGTGCGCGAGGATGCCGACCACGCCCTCGCCGAGGAACTCGCCGCCATCAGGGCCGGGGTCGCCGCGTTGCGAGAGCCGGCCCATGTCCGCGCACTTCAGGACGGCCTCGATGCCCTCGCACGCCGGATCGACCTCATGGCCGCCCGCGCCGTGGACCCGGTGGAGGTGGCCCGGCTGACGGGGCAGATGGAGGAGATCCACCATCTGGTACTCCGCGCCGCCGAGCGTCAGGATGACACTACCGCCCTTCACGCCCTCACCCAGCGTCTTCAGGCCTGTGCCGAGGCGGTGGCCAGCGCCGGCGAGGAGACGGCCCGGCGCGTCGCCGAGGCCACCGGCGCCTTCGAGCGCAAGGCCGAGGCCCTGCTCAACCGTGTGATCGAGGTGGAAGCCCGCGCCCGCGCCGGTGATTCGGCGGCCGCGCAGGACCTGCAAGGCTCGCTTTTGGGCGCCCTCGAAGGCGTCCACCGCCGCCTCGATGCCATGTCGAGCACCATTTCCGGCCAGGTCACCAGCCTGTCGCCCACCATTGGTGCCGAGGTGACGCAGCGTCTGTCGGCCTTGTCCGAGCGCATCGCCGCGGCAGAGGCGGCTGGAAAGGCCGCCATCGCCCCCCTCGCCGACGCGGTGGAGCGCACCCTTGCGGAACTGAGCGCGCAATTCAGGGACACCCACGCGCGCCTCGACCGGCTGGACGACATCGAGATCCAGCTCCAGCACATGGTCGCCGAGATGCGGCAGGTGCGCGAGACCACCCATGTGGCGACCGCCGAGGCGGTGGCGGCAGTGACGGCAAAGGTCTCCGAGGATCCGGACGGCGCTGCCGTGGTGGGGCTGAAGCGGGGCCTTGCCGCCCTCGAAGCGCGGCAGGACGAGATCGAGCGCCGCGCCGGCGAGATGCTCGCCGCCGAACTGGAATATGAACTGCGCGATATTTCCGTCGCCCTGGACCGGGACGGGGAGGGCACCTTCGCGCCCCGCCCGGCGCCCCGGACGGCCGAACGCCCCGCCCCGGCGCCGCAGGCCGAGATGGACGACCTCGCCTTTGATGCAGCGTCATCGCCCGATCAGGCGGCGGATGCTGCTGCCGGCTCGCCCTGGCCCCGGAGCCCCCGCCGCTCCGAGCGAGCTGGCCCGGCGCCGACCGACACCGGCGATTCGCGGCCTCGCGTCGATCGCCGCGCCCGCCGGGACCGGACGCGGGAGAGGCGCGTGCCAAAGGGCTTCTTCGCCGGGCTGTTCGCTCGCAAGCGGCACGTGGCCATGGTCGCGCTGCTTGCCGGCGCCACCACCGTCTTCGCCGGCACCGCCGTGGGTCTCGCCTGGCGCAACGCGCCGGACTTGCTCTCGGGCGTGACCCAGACCCTGCGTCGGCTCTCTGCTCCGGCGGTGGCCGGCGTGACGGCAGGCGACCTTCCCGCCGCCATCGGCCCGACTGCGCTCCAGGCCGCCGCGCGCGCCGGCGATCCGGCCGCGGCCTTCCTGGTGGCCGGCCGCTATGTGGAGGGCCGGGGTGTGGAGGCCGATCCCGACGCGGCGGTGAAGTGGCTGGCGTTCGCCATGCAGCGCGGCTCCGCCCCCGCAGCGCACCGCCTCGGCGCACTCTATGAGTCGGCCGGCCGCGACCTGGGCGAGGCCCGCCGCTTTTATGAATGGGCGGCAGCGCAGGGCAATGTGCGGGCCATGCACGCCCTGGCGATGCTGCTGTGCTCCGGCAACGGCCAGCCGGCGGACTGGGAAGGCGCGGTACGCTGGTTCCGCGCCGCCGCCGAGCTGGGCTTCCGCGACAGCCAGTATAATCTTGGCGTGGTCTACGCCCGTGGCCTCGGGGTCGCGGCCGATGCGGGGGAAGCCTTCAAGTGGCTGAGCCTCGCCGCCGCCCAGGGCGACGACGACAGTGGCCGCAAGCGGGACATCCTCGCCCGCGAGGCCGATGGCGCCACACTCACCAAGGCGCAGCAGGCGGTGGCCGCCTTCGCTCCGGGGCCGCAGAACGTGGCCGCCAACATCGTCGAGATCCGTCCGGAATGGCAGGAGGAGAGCGCGGGCTCCCCGGTGGCCTCCCTTCCGGGCCGCACCAAGAGCGCGACCCGCCTCGCCAGCACCGTGGCGGCGGTGAAGTGAGCCGCCTCTTCGTGTTGCCCTTTCCTTGCCGGCGCGCCTCACTCACGGTGCGCCCATGGACCTGAACGCGATTCGCATCCTTGGCCTCGATCCGGGCCTGAGGCGCACCGGCTGGGGGGTGATCGATGTCACCGGCTCCCGCCTCGCCTTTGTCGCCTGTGGCACCATCCTGCCTCCGGAGCAGGCGCCCATGGGCGAGCGCCTCGCCCATCTGCACCGCGAACTGCTGGGCGTGATCGAGCGCTTTTCCCCCCAGGAGGCGGCGGTGGAGGAGACGTTTGTCAACATGAACCCCTCGTCCACCCTGAAGCTGGGGCAGGCGCGCGGGGTGGTGCTGCTGGCGCCGGCGCAGATGGGGCTGCCGGTGGCCGAATACGCTGCGCTGCTGGTGAAGAAGAGCGTGGTGGGCGCCGGCCGCGCCGAAAAGGCGCAGGTGCGCATGATGATCGGCATCCTTCTGCCCAAGGCCACGCCGGAGACCGAGGACGCCTCCGACGCGCTGGCGGTGGCGGTCACCCACGCCCACCATCGTGGGGCGGCTGCGCGCGCCCGCGCGGCGCTATAAAGTCCAGTCTCCACACCGCGGGGGGCGGGCATGATCTACGGACATCTGGCGCTGGTGGTGGCCGCGCTGTTCACCGGCGCCGCCTTCTATATCAATGCCGTGGAGCAGCCGGCGCGGCTCGCGCTTGATGACGGGGCTGCACTCCGGCAATGGAAGCCGTCCTACAAGCGGGGCTTCGCCATGCAGGCGACCCTCGCGCTGGTCGGCGCGGTGCTGGGCGCGGTCGCCTTCAGCCGCGACGGGGACTGGCACTGGCTCGCCGGCGGGGTGCTGATGCTGGCCAACTGGCCCTATACCCTCATCGGCATCATGCCCACCAACCGGCGCCTCCTTGCCATGGACACGGCCGACGCCGAGACACGGCGCCTCATCACCAATTGGGGCCAACTGCACATGGTGCGCACCGGGCTCGGGGCGCTGGCCACCTTCGTCTTCCTGTGGGCGGCGGTGACCTGATGCCGTTCCAGCCCTGAAAGGCCTGTGATGATCGGAAAGTTGAAGGGCGTCGTGGACACGCTGGAGGAGGACCATGTGATCCTCGATGTCCATGGCGTGGGCTATCTCGTGCACTGTTCCGGCCGCACGCTCTCGGCCCTGCCGCGGGCGGGAGAGGCGGCGGCGCTGTTCATCGAGACCCATGTGCGCGAGGACCAGATCCGCCTGTTCGGCTTCAGCTCGGCGGCGGAACGGGACTGGTTCCGCCTGCTGCAGGGCATCCAGGGCATCGGCACCAAGACCGCCCTGGCCGTGCTCTCCACTTTGAGCGCCTCGGAGCTGACGCAGGCCATCGCGCTGGGCGACAAGACCACGGTGGCGCGGGCTCCGGGGGTAGGGCCGCGGGTGGCGACGCGCATCATCACCGAGCTGAAGGACAAGATGCCGGGCTTTTCCGCCTCCGAACCGCTGGCGGCCCAGCTCGGCGGCGGCGGTGTCGCCCCGGTGCAGGGGGGCGCGGCGGCGGATGCGGTCTCGGCCCTGGTCAACCTCGGCTATGGCGTGCCGCAGGCCAACGCTGCCATCGCCGCCGCCCTGCGCGGCGCGGGGGAGGGGGCCAAGACGGAGGTTCTGATCCGGCTGGGGCTGAAGGAACTGGCGAAGTAAGGGAAAACGCCTGCGCGACCCTCACGGCATCCGGGAGGGCAACTTCAGGGTGTTCCCGTCCACCGCGAAGGTGCCGTAGCCCTGATGATGGATGGTGCGCGGCGCCTTCTGGGCCGGGTCGCGCCACGCCTTCACCACTTCCAGCACGAACAGGTTGAAACGGTTGACGAGGCGGGTCTCCACCACCAGGCATTCCAGATTGGCGAAGCATTCCTTGACGAGCGGCGCCGCCACCAGGGCGGCGGGCCGGGGCGTGAGCCCGATGGTCGTGAACTTGTCCACCTCGCGGCCGGAGCAATTGCCCACCTTCACCACCTGTTCGGCAATCTCCACGGCGGGAATGGCGATGACGCACTCCTTGGTGGCGCGCAGGGCGGTGAAGCTGAAATCGCCCTGGGAGACGATGCAGGCGATGAGCGGCGGGGTGAACTCGACCATCATGTGCCACGACATGGTCATGACGTTGGGGCGTCCGCGATGGCTGGTGGTCAGCAGCACCACCGGGCCGGGCTCGATGAGCTGGTAGACCTCGGCGAGGGGAAGATCCTTCATGGCCGCTCCTCCTGAAGCGAAGCCCGATCCGGTTGCACGGCGTGTTATGGGCTTTGTGGCGGGATCGGGAGCCGATCCCGCGCTGGGCGCCAGCACGTCGCACCATAAGGCCCATTGCGGCGTACCGGCGTTGTGGCATGTCATAGTGTGTCTCGCCGCCGCGCGCCTGCGTTCCCCTTCCGTACCCGGCCGGCCCGCACTACAGTCGCGCGAGTCGCCGGCCCCCAGGGGAGCAAGACCTCTTCCATGAACACCCGCCTCCTCTCGGGCGAGAAGCGCGGCGAAGATGCCGCCGATTCGACGCTGCGGCCCCAGCTCCTCAAGGAGTTCGTGGGCCAGGCGCAGGCGCGCGCCAATCTGGAAGTGTTCATCAAGGCGGCCCGCGCCCGCGGCGAGGCGCTGGACCACGTGCTGTTCGTAGGTCCGCCCGGCCTCGGCAAGACCACGCTGGCCCAGATCATGTCGCGGGAGATGGGGGTGGGCTTCCGCTCCACCTCCGGCCCGGTGATCGCCAAGGCGGGGGACCTTGCCGCCATCCTCACCAATCTGGAAGAGCGCGACGTGCTCTTCATCGACGAGATCCACCGCCTCGCGCCGGCGGTGGAGGAAATCCTCTATCCGGCCATGGAGGATTACGAACTGGACCTCGTCATCGGCGAGGGGCCGGCGGCGCGCTCGGTGAAGATCGCCCTGCCCAAGTTCACGCTGGTGGGCGCCACCACGCGCTCGGGCCTGCTCACCACGCCGCTGCGCGACCGCTTCGGCATTCCGGTGCGGCTGCAATTCTACACCGTGGAGGAACTGGAGAAGATCGTGGTGCGCGGGGCGCGGGTGCTGGGCATCGCCATCGCCCCGGACGGCGCCACCGAGATCGCCCGCCGCGCGCGGGGGACGCCGCGCATCGCCGGCCGGCTGCTGCGGCGGGTGCGCGACTTCGCCCTGGTGGCGGAAGCCGAGCGCATCGACCGCAAGGTGGCCGACCGGGCGCTGCTGGCGCTGGAGGTCGACGCCGCCGGGCTCGATGCCATGGATCGGCGCTATCTCACCGTCATCGCCGATTATTACGGCGGTGGTCCGGTGGGGGTGGATACGCTCGCGGCTGCGTTGTCCGAGCCGCGCGACGCCATCGAGGAGATCGTGGAGCCGTTCCTGGTGCAGCAGGGCTTCATCCAGCGTACGCCGCGCGGGCGGATGCTGACTGCTACCGCCTTTCGCCATCTTGGACTGCCGGAACCGGTTGTGGCCAAGCCCATGCCCCTGTTCGACGAGGGCGAGTAGGCCAGCGCCATGCCCATCGACGCGGCCGCGCCGTCAATGTACATCACATTCACATGAGCTGGTCCCGGAACGGAGAAACACGGTCCTACCATCACGGCAACCTGCGGGAGGCCCTGATGCAGGCCACCCTCGACCTGATCGGGGAGAAGGGCGTGGCCGGCGTCACCTTCGCCGAGGCGGCGCGCCGCGCCGGGGTGAGCGCGGCCGCGCCCTACCGCCATTTCCGCGACCGGGACGAATTGCTGGCGGCGGTAGCCGCCGTGGGTTTCGAGCGGCTGGCGGATGCCCTCACCACCGCGTGGCAGAATGGCCGGCCCTCGCCCGCCGTGGCCTATGAGCGGGTGGGTCGGGCCTATCTCGATTTCGCCCGCCGGGCGCCGGCGGAATATGTGGCCATGTTCGAATCCGGACTGCCGGCTGATGCCCATGAGGGCCTGCAGCAGGCGGGCAATCGCGCGTTCGCCGTGCTGCGCGAGGCGGCGGAAGTTTTGGTCTCTCACATTCCCGGCCCGGTACGCCCGCCGGCCTTGATGGTGGCGCTCCATACCTGGTCGCTGGCCCATGGGGTGGCGTCCCTGTTCGGCCGGGCCGACAGCGCCCGCCGCAAGTTACCCATGGGGCCGGACGAGCTTCTTGAGGCCGCATTCCTCATCTATCTGAAGGGTCTCGGCGCTCCCTCCGGCACCTGAGCCTGGCCCCCGCCAAGGGGCGGGCATTGACAAAACGGGGGGCTTTGCCTATCTATGTAAATGTTATTAACATTAACCGGGAACGCGGCTATGGAGCTCGCTTACAAGCTCGACAGTTACGGCAAACCGGCGTGGATCGCGCTGACGGTGCTGGGCTTCATGGCCTGGTGGCCGCTGGGCCTTGCGATCCTGGCCTTCACCATCGGGAGCGGACGGATGGGATGTGGTGCCAAGCGCGGCTTCAGCCGCTGGCAGGAGGAGGGCGGCGATGCTCTGCGCGGCGCTTTCGGGCGCTGGAGCCGGACCATGCCGTCCAGCGGCAACCGCGCCTTCGACGAATATCGTCAGGAGACGCTGCGGCGCCTTGAGGAGGAGCAGAAGGATTTCCGCGACTTCCTTGAGCGCCTGCGCCAGGCCAAGGACAAGTCGGAGTTCGACCAGTTCATGGCCGACCGCCGCGGCCGCCCCGCCGAGCCCGCCCCGGACGCTCCGTCCGGCAAGTGATCCAAAATCCTGCGGCGCGTTGCCGCCGCGGGACACTTCCAGACCATCTTCGGCCGCGCCCTTTGTTCACAAGGGGCGCGGTCTCGTTTATGAGGGCGGCATGGTCGAGCGCCCCACATTCTCCCCGTCCGATCCGCACCTCAACCTTGCCGGCCGGCTGATCCCCGGCGGCCACGCGCTGCATGTGCGCGTGTATTACGAGGACACGGATTTCTCCGGCATCGTCTACCACGCCAACTACCTGAGATTCATGGAGCGCGGCCGTTCCGACTACATGCGGCTGCTGGGCGTGTTCCAGGGCGAGCTGTTCGAGCAGGCGGCCGCCGAGGCGCCGGGCTTTCACTTCGTCGTCCGCTCCATGCAGATCGACTTCCGCAAGCCCGCTCGCATCGACGACGTGCTGGAGGTGGTGACCCTCTCCAAGGAGGTGGCCGGCGCGTCCATCACCCTGTTGCAGCAGGTGAAGCGGGACGGCGAGGTGCTGGTGTCCGCCACCGTGCGCGTGGCCTTCGTCTCGGAGGGGCGGGCCAAGCGCATCCCCGATGCGCTGCGCCAGGCGACGCTTCAGGATGCCCGCGCCACCGAAGCCATCGGCGAAAGCCAGAGCTGAGGCGCACGGCGCGCCGTCCACTGTCCTGACCTTCAGCCCATGCCCACCGAGCCGCGCTCCTTGGGGGCGAGCTGGGACACCAGTTGCTCGATGCGCTCGGCCACCTGATCGATGGTGCGGGCCACCTCTTCTTCGCTCGCCTCGATGCGGGCGATGGCGGAGGCGCGGGCGTCGCGCTGGCTCTCGATGTCACTTTCCAAAGCGGCCACCCGCCGGCGCGACTCGGCCAGCTCATCGGCGATGGTGATGGCGGCCATGACCACGAGGCGCTGGTCGCCGATCTCCCCAAAGGCGGTGCGCAGCTGGGAGATGCGGCCGTCGATGTCGTGGGCGAGCCGGATCAGATGCTCTTCCTGCCCCTCGTCGCAGGCCATCCTGTACTGGCGACCGGCGATGGTGACCGAGACGTGGGGCATGCCCGTCAGCCGCCGTGGGTCGCGAGCACGTCGCGGATCGTGCTCATGGCCACGTCCAGGCGGCGGATGATCTCCCGGCCCACTTCCTCCACCTGTCCGGCATCGGCCTTGGCCAGGTCCAGCTCGGCGGCAAGGCGCGCGCGGTCGTTGCCCATGGCGTGCAGCTGGGCTGCCAGCGCCTCCTGGTGGCGGTCGGTCTCGCGGCGGCGATCCAGCGCGTCGTTCAAGGCGTCGAGGGCCGCATGGAGGCGCCGGGTCGCGGCCTCGATGGGGGCGTCCTGCAGCGGCGGGCGATGCTTCAGCGCATACATTGGCAAAGTGTAGCCGAGTCGGCTGGCTTGGCGCCAGACTTTCCCCACCTGTCAACATGAATGCGTCAAAGGAGGGCTCCTAGTCCCGCCAACTTTCCGCATTTGCGAATGCTGCAATGCGGAAGCTTTGCTGCAGGCGCGACGATGCAGCGCGGGGCTCGCCGTGCCGCCTCGCTTGACGTTCGAGGAGCGGGCAGGTTTGACAGCCATGCGGGCCTTGGTACAAGGCGGCCAACACTGGCCGGATGACCCTGATGGGTCTGCCACAGCTCGAGGTTGTCTCTGGCAGGGCGGCGCGTCCGGACCCCGGCGCGGGAGAAACGGAATTCATGCTGAGCCGCACGAGTCACGACCGCATGGCCAACGCCATCCGCTTCCTTGCCATGGACGCCGTGGAAGCTGCCAATAGCGGTCATCCCGGCCTGCCCATGGGTGCTGCGGACATCGCCACCGTCCTGTTCACCAAGGTCCTCAGGTACGATCCCACGCGCCCCTTCTGGCCCGATCGCGACCGCTTCGTGCTGTCCGCCGGCCACGGCTCCATGCTGCTCTATTCGGTGCTGCATCTGGCCGGCTACGAGAAGGTGACGATCGAGGAGATCAAGCGCTTCCGCAAGCTCGGCTCGCTCACCCCCGGCCATCCCGAGAACTTCGTCACCGAAGGCATCGAGACCACCACCGGCCCGCTCGGGCAGGGCATCGCCACCGCCGTGGGCATGGCCATGGCCGAGCGCGCGCTCGCCGCCCGCTTCGGCAAGGATGTGGTGGACCACCACACTTTCGTGCTCTGCTCCGACGGCGACCTGATGGAGGGCATCAGCCAGGAGGCGGCGGACCTTGCCGGCCACCTGAAGCTCTCCAAGCTCATCGTCATGTGGGATGACAACGGCATCTCCATCGACGGCGCCACTTCCATCTCCGGTTCCACCGACCAGCTGGCGCGCTTTGCGGCCTCCGGCTGGGCGACCACGCGCATCGATGGCCACGATCCGGACGCCATCCTTGCCGCGCTGACCGCCGCCAAGGCGTCCGACCGGCCGACCCTGATCGCCTGCCGCACCGTCATCGGCTTCGGCAGTCCCAAGAAGGCCGGCTCGGAGAAGGTGCACGGTTCTCCGCTCGGTGCCGACGAGATCGCCGCCACCCGCGCGGCACTGGGCTGGGAGGCTGCGCCCTTCGAGATTCCTGCCGACGTGCTCGCCGGCTGGCGCGCCGCCGGTGCCGCCGGATCCGCCGCCCGCGCGGCCTGGGAGGCGCGCCTTGCCGCCGCCCCCGAGGCCGACCGGGCCGAGTTCGAGCGCCGTATCGCCGGCACGCTGCCGCAGGCGCTGGAAGGCGCCATCGTCGCCGTCAAGCAGAAGGCGGTGGCAGACGGTGGCGCGGTGGCCACCCGCAAGTCGTCCGAGCTGGTGCTGGATTTCATCACCCCGGTGGTGCCGGAGATGCTGGGCGGCTCGGCCGACCTCACCGGTTCCAACAACACCAAGGCCAAGGGAGCGAAGGCCATCACGCCGGACGATTTCGCCGGCTCCTTCGTGCACTGGGGCGTGCGCGAGCACGGCATGGCGGCAGCCATGAACGGGATCACCCTGCACAAGGGCCTCATTCCCTTCTCCGGCGGCTTCCTGGTGTTCTCGGATTATTGCCGCCCGTCCATCCGCCTTGCCGCGCTCATGGGCGAGCGGGTCATCCATGTGCTGACCCACGATTCCATCGGCCTCGGCGAAGATGGCCCCACCCATCAGCCGGTGGAGCACCTGGCCGCCCTGCGCGCCATCCCGAACCTCCTGGTGATGCGCCCCGCCGACACGGTGGAGACGGCCGAGTGCTGGCAGATCGCGCTGCAATCGGAAGGTCGGCCCTCCGCCCTCATCCTGTCGCGGCAGAACCTGCCGATCCTGCGCACCGATGCCACCGCAGAGAACCGCTCGGCGGGCGGCGCCTATGAGATCGTCGCGGCCTCGGCCAAGGCGCAGGCCAGCCTGTTCGCAACCGGCTCGGAAGTCTCGCTTGCGGTGGAAGCCGCCAAGCTTCTGGAGGCGCAGGGTGTGCCCACCCGCGTCGTCTCCATCCCTTCGTTCGAACTCTTCCTCGAAAGGCCTGCCGCAGAGCGGGCCAAGGTGATCGGGGACGCTCCGGCCAAGGTGGCGGTGGAAGCCGCCATCCGCATGGGGTGGGACGCCATCGTCGGTTCGGATGCCGCCTTCGTGGGAATGACCTCGTTCGGCGCCTCGGCGCCTGGAAAGGACCTTTTCGCCCATTTCGGACTGACCCCGGACAAGGTCGCGGCCAAGGCCCTCGACCAGCTCCGGCAGGTGTGATCATCGGCGCACGGCGGGCGCGACCAGGCCGCACCGCGGGCTCTTCCGCGGGTGCGCAACGCAGTTTCGCAGAGGCCGGGCTTCAAGCCGGCTCAAGGAGGACCCATTATGAGCGTCAAGGTGGCCATCAACGGTTTCGGTCGCATCGGGCGTAACGTTCTGCGCGCCATCATCGAATCGGGTCGGACCGACATCGAAGTGGTGGCGATCAACGATCTCGGCCCGGTGGAGACGAACGCCCACCTGTTCCGCTTCGACAGCGTGCACGGCCGCTTCTCCGGCGAGGTCAAGGTTGCCGGCGATACCATCGACGTGGGCCGCGGCCCCATCAAGGTCACCGCGGTGCGCGATCCCGCCCAGCTGCCCCACAAGGATCTGGGCGTGGACATCGCGCTCGAGTGCACCGGCATCTTCACCGCCCGCGACAAGGCGGCCGCGCACCTTGCGGCCGGTGCCCGGCGCGTGCTGGTCTCGGCCCCGGCCGAGGGCGCCGACCTGACCGTGGTCTACGGTGTGAACCACGACAAGCTCACCTCCGAGCATCTCGTGGTCTCCAACGCCTCCTGCACCACCAACTGTCTCGCCCCCGTCGCGAAGGTCCTGAATGATGCCGTCGGCATCGAGAAGGGCTTCATGACCACGATCCACTCCTACACCGGCGACCAGCCGACGCTGGACACCATGCACAAGGACCTCTACCGCGCCCGCGCGGCGGCCATGTCCATGATCCCCACGTCCACCGGCGCCGCCAAGGCGGTGGGCCTGGTCCTGCCCGAGCTGAACGGCAAGCTGGACGGCACCTCCATCCGCGTGCCGACCCCGAACGTCTCGGTGGTGGACTTCAAGTTCATCGCCAAGCGCGCCACCACCAAGGACGAGATCAACGCCGCCGTCCTCGCTGCGGCCGCGTCCGGTCCGCTGAAGGGCATTCTCGGCACCACCGACCAGCCCAACGTCTCCATCGACTTCAACCACGATCCGCACTCCTCCACCCTGCACCTCGACCAGACCAAGGTCCTGGAAGGCACTCTGGTGCGCGTGCTGTCCTGGTATGACAACGAGTGGGGCTTCTCCAACCGCATGGCCGACACTGCAGTCGCCATGGGCAAGCTCGGTTGAGCGGGGAAGGGGGCGCCAAGATGACCGCCTTCCGAACCCTCGACGACGCGGACCTTGCCGACAAGCGGGTCCTCGTGCGCGTTGACCTCAACGTGCCCATGGAAAGCGGACGGGTCACCGACGAGACCCGCCTGAAAGCCATCCTGCCCACCATCCGCACCATCACGGACAAGGGCGGCAAGGCGGTGCTACTGGCGCATTTCGGGCGGCCCAAGGGCCGCGACGAGAGCCAGTCCCTCGCCCCGGTGGCGAAGGCGCTGGAAGGCCAGCTCGGCCGCAAGGTGGCGTTCGCCTCCGATTGCGTGGGTGAGGAAGCCTCCAGCGCCATCTCCCGGCTCGCCGCTGGCGAGGTGATCGTGCTGGAAAACACCCGCTTCCACGCGGGTGAGGAGAAGAACGCGCCTGATTTCGTGGAGGCCCTCGCCAGCCTCGGCGACATCTATGTCAACGACGCCTTCTCGGCCGCCCATCGCGCCCATGCCTCCACCGAGGGGCTGGCCCGCAAGCTGCCGGCCTATGCCGGCCGCTCCATGGAAAGCGAGCTCGCCGCGCTCACCAAGGCCCTTGAGGCCCCGGTGCGTCCGGTGCTGGCCGTGGTCGGCGGCTCCAAGGTGTCCTCCAAGCTCGAGCTTCTCGGGAACCTCGTGAAGAAGGTGGACATCCTGGTGATCGCCGGCGGCATGGCCAACACCTTCCTTGCCGCCCTCGGCAAGAAGGTGGGCAAGTCGCTGTGCGAGCACGACCTGGCCGACACCGCCCGCGAGATCCTGGAGAAGGCCAAGGCGGCCGGCTGCGAGATCGTGCTGCCGGTGGACGCGGTGGTGGCCAAGGAGTTCAAGGCCAATGCCGCGAACCGCGTCGTCAGCGTGGACGAGGTGGGCGACGACGAGATGATCCTCGACGCCGGTCCCGAAACCGTGGCGGTGGTGGCGCAGAAGCTCGACGGCGCCAAGACCGTGGTCTGGAACGGCCCGTTCGGCGCCTTCGAGATGACGCCCTTCGACGCCGCGACGGTGGCGGTTGCCCGCGACGTGGGCAAGCGCACCCGCGCCGGTACGCTGCTGTCGGTAGCTGGTGGCGGCGACACGGTGGCCGCGCTCAACCATGCGGGGGTCGCGGGAGACTTCTCCTACGTCTCCACCGCCGGCGGCGCCTTCCTGGAATGGTTGGAAGGCAAGGCCCTGCCGGGTGTCGAGGCCCTTCGGCGCTGAAAAAAGACCGCCCGGATGACAAAATGTCGTCCGGGCGTTTGTTTGCTGCATCGCAGCGGGTTCATTTGCTGCGCTGCAATGGTATGATGTCTCGCTGGCCCACGCCCGCCCCGCCGGTCGGGGTGTGCGTGGGTCCTTCATGATCGGGGCCGGCGCGCCCTGGTCTCCACGCCCGCCGAGGGGCGGCAAAAAGGCAGGTGAAGGCACATGACGGCTGAGCTCGACGCGATCGCGCAGAAAATGGTGGCCGACGGCAAGGGCATTCTGGCGGCAGACGAGAGCAGCGGCACCATCAAGAAGAGGTTCGACGCCATCGGTGTCGAATCCACCGAAGAGAACCGCCGCGACTATCGTGAGCTGATGTTCCGATCGGAAGCCATGACCAAGTACATCTCCGGCGTCATCCTCTATGAGGAGACCATCCGGCAGAAGGCCAAGGACGGCACGCCGCTCGTCAGCCTCATCGAGCAGGCCGGCTCCATCCCCGGCATCAAGGTGGACGCGGGCGCCAAGCCCCAGCCGGCCTTCCCGGGCGAGACCATCACCGAGGGCCTCGACGGCCTCGCCGGCCGTCTCAAGGAATTCTACGATCTCGGCGCTCGCTTCGCCAAGTGGCGCGCGGTGATCGACATCGACACCGCCAAGGGCATCCCCTCCTACGGCTCCATCCGCGCCAACGCCCATGCGCTGGCCCGCTACGCGGCCCTGTGCCAGGAAGCCAAGATCGTTCCGATCGTGGAGCCGGAAGTGCTCATGGACGGCAGCCACGACATCGACACCTGCTACCAGGTGACCGAGTGGGTGCTGAAGACCACCTTCGAGGAGCTGTATTACCAGCGCGTCCGCCTCGAGGGCATGGTGCTGAAGCCCAACATGATCGTGCCCGGCAAGAAGGCCGCCAAGCAGGCCTCCGTGGCCGAGGTGGCCGAAAAGACCGTGCGCGTGCTGAAGAGCTGCGTGCCATCCGTGGTGCCTGGCATCGCCTTCCTCTCCGGCGGCCAGTCGGACGAGGATGCCACCGCCCATCTCGACGCCATGGTGAAGCTGGGCGGCCTGCCCTGGAAGCTCACTTATTCCTACGGCCGCGCGCTCCAGGCCGCGCCGCAGAAGGCGTGGGCCGGCAAGGCCGAGAACGTGGCGAAGGCCCAGGCCGCGTTCACCCATCGCGCCCACATGAACTCGCTCGCCGCCCTCGGCCAGTGGTCGTCGGAGGAAGAGCGCAAGGCTGCCTGAGCGCATCTCGTCTCATGAGAAGAAAAGGGCCGGCTTGCGCCGGCCCTTTTTTATTCCGCTCGGCTTCCAGGCCGATTCGCGTCGTCGATGCAGGATCGGGTCGCCTTGAAGCCGCTGGGCATGTATCCGCCCGCGAACTTGCGGTAGAGCAGATACCAGTCAGATTGCGCCGCAGCCTGATCGGCCCGCGCTCCTGCGGGCCGTGCCCCCAATTTGCCGATTTCTTGGCCGACCGATCATCCATGTCTTCCCCTTTGCCGCCGCCCGGCGCCCGACTCATGCTCGTCTTCACCCTCACGCCCGAGCTGCGGCCGGACGCGGCGGCTGCGGCCGTGCGCGCCGGTGACGTGGCGGCCGTGGTGCTGCGCGTGCCCAAAGACGGCGCGCCCGATATCCGCCACCTGCGCGCCGTGGCCGAGGCGCTCCAGAAGCACGATGCAGCGGTGCTGGTGGAGGGGCCGGACACTCTCGTCACCGCCGCTGGCCTCGATGGCGTCCATGTGAGCGATCTGCGCGGCCTTCAGGCCGCGCTGCGCGCGCTGAAGCCGCAGGCCATCGTGGGGGCGGGCGGCCTCGCCAGCCGCCACGACGCCATGGAGGCCGGGGAAAGCGGGGCGGACTATGTCTTCTTCGGCGCCCTGGAGCCCCGGCCGGGGGACGCTCCTGAGATTCTTGATCTCGTGGCCTGGTGGGCCGAGCTGTTCGAGGTGCCCTGCGTGGGTCTTGCCGCCTCCCTCGACGAGGCCGAGGCTCTGGCCCAGGCCGGCGCCGATTTCGTCGCGCTGGCCGAGGCGCTGGTGGCGGACGGCGGCGCGGCGACGGTGACGGCGGCCATGGACCGCCTTTCGCGCGTGGACGCCCAGCCATGAGCATGGGTCAGGTCCGGCGCGTTTCGCCGACGTCTGCGCGGGGAATGGCGCGCGTCTACGCCCTGAACCTCGCGCTGGTCCTTGCGCTGGTGGGCGCGCCGGCCCTCGCCCAGACCGCTGCACAGCCCAAACCCTCGGACAAGCCCTCATCCGAAAAGCCGGCGAAGCCCGCTGCCAAGCCTGCCGCCAAACCCGCCGAAAAGCCTGCGGCCAAACCCACCAATAAGCCGGGCGCGCCGCGTCCCGACGCGGGGGGCGGGCCGCCGCTGCTAGGGCAGCAGATCTCTTATCCCAGCCTCGATACGCCGGGCGGCAGCGGCGATCTTGCCTATGGCGCCTACCAGCGCGGCTATTACCTCTCTGCCTTCAACGAGGCGCTGAAGCGGGCTCGCGCCGGAACCGACCCGGCCGCCATGACCCTGCTGGGCGACCTCTACGGCTCCGGCTATGGCGTGCCGCTGGATTTCTCCAAGGCCATCGAATGGTATCGCAAGGCCGCGGCCGCAGGCTCGCCGGGCGCGCTCCTCTCCCTCGGCAACCTGACGCTGGCCGGGCAGGGCCTGAAGAAGGACGAACTGGAAGCCGCCAGGCTGTTCCGCGAGGCGGCGGAAAAGGGCAATGGGCCTGCCGCCTACAATCTCGGACTGCTCTATCTCCAGGGCCGCCAGATCCCGAAAGAGCCGACGGAAGCCGCGCGCTGGTTCGAAGTGGCGGCCGGCAAGGATATCGAGGATGCCCAATATGCCCTCGCCGTGCTGCTCAAGGAGGGCAACGGCGTGGAGAAGGACGTGGCCCAATCGGCGCAGCTGATGGCGTCCGCCGCGCGGCTTGGCCACATCACGGCGCAGGTGGAGTTCGCCATCATGCAGTTCAACGGCGTGGGCGTGCCTAAGGACGAGGCGGCCGCCGCCGCCATGTTCCGCAAGGCGGCGCTGGGCGGCAATGCCATCGCCCAGAACCGCTATGCGCGGCTGCTCGCGGTGGGGCGCGGGGTGTCGCAGGACAAGACCCAGGCCGCCGCGTGGCACCTGCTCGCCAAGCATCGCGGGCTAGGCGATCCCATGCTGGATGAGGTGCTGGAGAAGCTGCCCGCCGCCGACCGCAAGAAGGCGGAGGCACAGGCGGCCCGCTGGGAAGCCGGCCGCGCCTGACACGGAATGGGCGATTGCGGCACTTGCGAGTGTGGCACTTGTGCAACGCCTGCCAGCCTCGTCGGTCTGCCCCGAGCCCTGCACCTGCTCGCCATGATGACGCCACGAGACGGCATCAGTGAAGACCGTGTCGACGGGCCGGCGTTGCCAGTCCTGCGGCCCTCTTCGGAACCGGCGTATGCGCGTTGTTCGCCTGGAGCGGGCGTGCCGCTGCGCGCTGGGTGAGGTTCAAGGATAACGGCTTGGAAACCATGGCGCGCAGGAAGTGCGGTGCGCCGCGCGGTTTCCGGCAGGACATGCGGCTTCAGGCCGTGCACGGAACGTTCGCTTAACCGGCCGGCTGATAGACGAAAGCCTCCGGTCCAGCGTTGAGAAGGGAGATACCGGAATGCGTTTCCTCAGGCTAGCTCGCGGGTTCCGGTTCGCGGCGCTTTTCGGCTTCGCGCTGGCCCTTGCCGCGTGTGCCAACAATCCCAACCAGAACGCCGCCGGTGCCGGTGGTGCGGGCGGCCCGCCCGGTTCGCCACAGGAATTCGTGGTGGCGGTGGGCGATCGCGTGTTCTTCGAAAGCGACCAGACCGACCTCACGCCCCAGGCGCGGGCCACCCTGGATCGTCAGGCCCAGTGGCTCCAGCAGTGGAACCGCTACACCTTCACCATCGAAGGCCATGCGGACGAGCGCGGCACCCGCGAATACAACATCGCCCTCGGCGCCAAGCGGGCCCAGAGCGTGCGTGACTATCTCGCTGCCCGCGGTATCGATCCGGCCCGCATGCGGACGATCTCGTATGGCAAGGAACGCCCCGTCGCGGTCTGCAACGACATCTCCTGTTGGTCGCAGAACCGTCGCGCCGTCACCGTGCTGAACGCCGGCGGCGCCTGAGGGCGCCAGCCGGTCGCATCGAAAAGGGCCGGCGCCGCCTGCGGCTGCCGGCCCTTTCGCTTTGCGGGGGAGGGGGAGCGGGAGTGTCTTGTGTCCGGAACCGGGCGGCTGTAGGCCGTCGCCTTCAGGCGCGACTTCCAAGCCCTTGCCGAGTCACACTTTGGACGTGATCCACCTCCTATTCTTGAGCGCTCGGGAGGCTGATCCCGGCCGTTCTTCCCGCCACAAGCCCTTGGACCCAAGATGATGCGCCTGCCGCTGGTCGGTGTTCTCGCCCTCGCCCTGAGCGCCGTCGCGCTGCCCGCCGCTGCCCAGCAGGACGGCGGATTGTTCGGCAATATCTTCAAGCCCCCGGCCGCCACGCCCCAGCCCGTGCAGGGCGGCGACGAGACCGAGCTGGTCGGTCGCATGGAGCGGCTCGAATCCTCCCTGCGCCAGCTCACCGGGCAGGTGGAGCAGCTGCAGTACCGAAACCAGCAGCTTGAGGCGCAGGTGCGCCGGCTGGAGGAAGGCTCCGGCGGTGCCCGGGCCCCGGCCGCGGCGGCCGCGCCTGGCGTGGCGCCGGCGGCGACATTGCCTTCAGGTCGCCCGGCGACCGTGCCCGGCGCTTCCGGCAAGCGATCCGACGCCTTCGATCCCAACATGGACCCGGCGGCCCCCGGCGCGCCGCAGCCTTTGGGCTCGCCCGCCAGCGCCGCTGCGGCCCTGCCGCGCCCGGCTGAAGCCGTTCCCGGCGGGCGGCCTGCGGGGGGCACGCAGGTGGCCGCGCTGCCAGGATCAGGCGGCTCCGTGCGCGAGCTGTACGACGCCGGCCAGGCCCAGCTCCAGCGCCAGGATTATGCCGGCGCAGAGCAGACCTTCCGGCAGATCATCCAGTCCGCGTCCGGCGACCGCATCATTCCCGACGCCACCTTCATGCTCGGGGAGAGCCTGTTCCTGCGCCAGAATTACGGGGACGCGGCGGCCTCCTTCCTGGAGGTCTCCACCAAATATCCCAATTCCACCCGCGCCCCCGAGGCGCTGCTGCGGCTCGGGCAGTCCCTCGCCGGCCTCGGCGAGAAGGAGACCGCCTGCGCTACCCTGCAGGAGGTCGACCGCAAGTATCCGCGCGCCCCGTCCTCCATTCGCCAGGCGGTGGAGCGGGAACAGAAGCGCGTCGGCTGCTGAGGCCGAATGACCCGGGTGGAGGCGCGGCGATGGACACGGGGGCGATCGATCTCCCGGAGAATCCCCCCATCGAGGACGGCGCGCTCGATGCCCTGTTCGCCCCATTCACGGCCCATCCCCGCATCCTGATCGCCGTATCCGGCGGGCCTGATTCCACTGCCCTGCTGTATCTGGCCGCGCGCTGGCGCGCGGGCCGTGCGTCCGGTCCGGACCTGATCGCCGCTACGGTGGACCACGGCCTGAGGGCCGAGGCCGCAGCCGAGGCCGAAGCGGTCGGCGCCTTCGCCACCTTTCTGGGCGTACCCCATCGCATCCTGATCTGGCAGGGGGCCAAACCGACCCACGGCATCCAGGAGGCGGCGCGGGAGGCGCGCTACGACCTGCTGGCGGACGCCGCGCGCGAGGCCGGGGCCACCGCCATCGCGCTCGCCCACACCCGCGACGATCAGGCGGAGACGGTGCTGTTCCGTCTCGCCCGCGGTTCGGGCCTCTCCGGCCTGTCCGGCATGCGCGGCGATGCCGCGCGCGACGGCTTGGCGCTGCTGCGCCCTTTGCTCGACGTGCCCAAGGCGCGGCTGGTGGCGACGCTGGAGGCGGCTAGCGTGGCGTTCGTCCGTGATCCCAGCAACAGCGACCCACGCTTCGCCCGCCCCCGCCTGCGCGCCATGGCGCCGGCTTTGGCGGGGGAGGGGCTCGACGCCCGCCGCCTCGCCGTGCTGGCGCGCCGGATCGCGCGGGCGGACCAGGCGCTGGAGGCCGCGACCGATGCGGCCGAGGCCGCCGTCATCCGCCTTGGTCCCGAAGAGCACCCAGGTGCCGTCAGTCTCGACGTCCGCGCCTTTGCCGCCCTGCCGGACGAGATCGCCCTGCGCCTGCTCGGCCGGGCCATCCAGAAGGTGGGGACCGAAGGCCCGGTGGAGCTTGCCAAGCTGGAAGCCCTTTACGAGGCCCTGAAAGCTGCAGCGCGCGTCCCCTCTGGCCCCTTTCGCCGCACCCTGGCCGGTGCCCTGGTGAGCCTGCGCGGGGCGGATCTGTGCGTCTCGGCCGCGCCGCCGCGCCGCGAACGCGGTCTTCTCGCACGGAATTCACCGGTCGATGGGCCTGTCGTCCTTGGCAAAAAGGGGCCTCGCTCCTAGATTAGGCAGCGGACGGTGCGGGAGGCCCCACTGACGGCAGTCCAGTGCGGAGGTATTCCTTCCGTATGGTAAGGCGTCAAAACGGGCTGGCCCTGTCTGTCCCCACGAGGGTTCAATGAACGCCAATCTACGCAATTTCGCCCTTTGGGTGATCATCGTCCTCCTGCTTCTTGCCCTGTTCTCGCTGTTCAACAGCCCGGGGCAGCGCACGAACGCGAACGAGATCTCCTTCTCGCAGCTCCTCAACGATGTTGACGCCGGCAAGGTGCGCGAGGTCGTGATTGAGGGGCCGAATATCACCGGCACCTATTCCGACCGTTCCGGCAGCTTCCAGACCTACGCGCCGAACGATCCGTCCCTCGTGCAGCGGCTGTACGGCAAGGGCGTGCAGATCACCGCCCGCGCGCCGTCGGACAATGTGCCGTGGTTCGTGAGCCTGCTGGTGTCCTGGCTGCCGTTCCTGGCCCTCATCGGCGTGTGGATCTTCCTGTCGCGCCAGATGCAGGGCGCTGGCGGCAAGGCCATGGGCTTCGGCAAGAGCCGCGCCAAGCTGCTGACCGAGGCGCACGGACGCGTCACCTTTGACGACGTGGCCGGCATCGACGAGGCCAAGAGCGACCTCACCGAGATCGTGGACTTCCTGCGTGACCCGCAGAAATTCCAGCGCCTCGGCGGCCGCATCCCGCGCGGCGTGCTGCTGGTCGGCCCCCCCGGTACCGGCAAGACGCTGTTGGCCCGCGCCATCGCCGGCGAGGCCAACGTGCCGTTCTTCACCATCTCCGGCTCGGACTTCGTGGAGATGTTCGTGGGCGTCGGCGCCAGCCGCGTGCGCGACATGTTCGAGCAGGCGAAGAAGAACGCGCCCTGCATCATCTTCATCGACGAGATCGACGCGGTGGGTCGCCATCGCGGCGCCGGCCTCGGCGGCGGCAATGACGAGCGTGAGCAGACCCTCAACCAGCTTCTGGTCGAAATGGACGGCTTCGAGGCGAACGAGGGCATCATCCTCATCGCCGCCACCAACCGTCCGGACGTGCTCGACCCGGCGCTGCTGCGTCCCGGCCGCTTCGACCGCCAGGTCATCGTGCCGAACCCGGACGTGGTGGGCCGCGAGCAGATCCTGAAGGTGCACGCCCGCAAGATCCCGGTCGCCCCGGACGTGAACCTGAAGACCATCGCCCGCGGCACCCCCGGCTTCTCCGGCGCGGACCTTGCCAACCTCTGCAACGAGGCGGCGCTGATGGCGGCCCGGCGCAACAAGCGCATGGTCACCATGGCCGAGTTCGAGGACGCCAAGGACAAGGTCATGATGGGCGCGGAACGCCGCTCCCTCGTCATGACCGAGGAAGAGAAGATGCTGACCGCCTATCACGAGGGCGGCCACGCCCTCGTGGCGCTGAAGGTGCCGGCCACCGACCCGGTGCACAAGGCCACCATCATTCCGCGTGGCCGGGCCCTCGGCATGGTCATGCAGCTGCCCGAGCGGGACAAGCTTTCCATGTCCTACGAGCAGATGACCTCGCGCCTTGCCATCATCATGGGCGGGCGCGTGGCGGAAGAGCTGATCTTCGGCCACGACAAGGTGACCTCCGGCGCTGCCTCCGATATCGAGCAGGCGACCCGCCTCGCCAAGCTGATGGTGACGCGCTGGGGCTTCTCGGCGGATCTCGGCACCGTGGCCTATGGCGACAACCAGGACGAGGTGTTCCTGGGCATGTCGGTGTCGCGCCAGCAGAACGTGTCCGAGGCCACCGCCCAGACCATCGACCGCGAGGTGCGTCGCCTCGTGGACGAGGGTCACGCCGAGGCTAAGCGCATCCTCACCGAGCACCAGGACGAGCTTGAGATCCTGGCGCGCGGCCTGCTGGAATACGAGACGCTCTCGGGCGACGAGATCATCGACCTTCTGGACGGCAAGACGCCGAACCGGGAAAGCGTGATCGAGCCGTCGAACCCGCGCAGCTCGGGCATTCCCACCACCAAGCGCCCTCGTCAGGGCGGCGCCGGCGGTTCCATCGAGCCCCAGCCCCAGGCCTGACCGGATCGACTGGTCCCGAATGACAAAAAACGCCCGCGTAAGCGGGCGTTTTCTTTTGGCGCCCGCGACACCGGATGGCCATCGACAGCGCCCGCGGGGCGGGGCAGAACCGGTCCATGTCCCTCCTCGCCCGTACCTCCATCGTCTCGGCGGCGACGCTGTCCTCCCGCGTCCTCGGCTTTGTGCGGGATGCGGCCACCGCCGCGGTGCTCGGCACCGGGGCCAGCGCCGATGCGCTGGTGGCCGCCCTCGCCTTGCCGCTGCTGGCCCGGCGGCTTTTGTCGGAAGGCGCATTCAACCTCGCCTTCATCCCGGCCCTGGCCCAAGCCGAGGGCGAGGGCGAAGGCGCCCCCCGTCGGCTCGCGCGGGCGACGCTGGCGCTGCTGTTCGGCACATTGCTCGCGTTCGCGCTCCTTGCCGCGTTGTTCATGCCGCTGGTCATCCGCCTGATGGCCCCGGGCTTCGAGCCGGGCGGCCCGCGCGCCGACGTGGCGGTGCTGTGCGGGCGGGTGGCGGTGCTTTATCTGCCGTTCGCCGGGCTTGCCGCCATCTATGGGGGCGTCGCCAACGGCGCCTATCGGGTGCTGTTACCGGCGCTGGCCCCGGTGGCCGCCAACCTCACCGTGCTCGCCGTCATCGCGGTGCTGCTCCTGCGCGGGCTGATGGAGAGCGACACCGCCGCCTTGGCCATCGCCGCCGCCACCGTGGCTGCGGGCATCTCCCAGCTCTGCCTCATGATGGCGGCCGCGCGCGGCTGTCCGGCGGCGCCTGGGCCATTGCCGGGGGCCTCGGCCGGCGGATGGCCATGGCGCAAGGCGCTGGGAGTCGTGCGCGCCGCAGCTCCTGCGCTGCTGTTCGCGGGCCTGAGCCAGTTCCGCCTCATCATCATCGCCGCCGCCGTCTCGGCGAGCCCCGGCGCCGTGGCGGCGCTGAACTATGCCCAGCGCCTCATGGACCTGCCCCTCGGCCTCGTGGGCGCCAGCGCCGGGGCTGTGCTGGTGCCGGCGCTGCTGCGCAAGAGCGCGCTCTCGGGCGCGGCGAGCGACGCCCCGGAGGCTTCCGGCCGCGCCATGCTTGCGGCACTCGCCTTCGCCCTGCCGGCGGCCACCGGGCTGGCCGTGCTGGCGGAGCCCATCGTTGTCACCCTGTTTCAGCGCGGCAGCTTCGACGGCGAGGATGCCCGCCTCACCGGCGCGCTGCTGGCCGTGCTTGCCGTGTCGCTGCCCGCGCAGGGGCTGGAGCGCATCCTGTCCGCCACGGCCTCCACCTGCGGCCGGGTGAAGACGGCGGAGCGCGTCGCCCTCGGCTCCCTCGCGGTCTGCCTGCTCGCGGCCTTCGGCCTGGGGGTGGTCGCAGGTCCACGGGCGGCGGTGGCGGCGGCGGCGCTGTCGGCTTTCGTCTCCGTCCTGGTGCTGGGCGGGCTGCTGGTGCGCGCGGGGGCGCTCGCCTTCTCCCACGCGGTGCTGCTCTCCGCCCTGGGGCTTGTGGCGGCGAGCCTGCTCATGGGCGGCGGCGTCGCCGTGCTCGCGGCGCTGTGGCCGGTGCCGGAGGGCCAGATGGCGGCGGCCGTGCGGCTGGCCGGGCTGGTGGGCAGCGGCGGCGTGGTCTATGGCGCCGCCGCCTTGCTGCTCAAGGCGCTGCTGCCGAGGCTGGTGCCGCAGCCCTGAGGCGCCAGCTCCCGCCCCGACTCTGCGCCCCTTGCGCGGCGGGGCACCAGGTGGCATGACGCGGCCCATCGTCTCCCCGCACATGGCCGCGCTTTCGGCCGCCGGGGTTCATCCATGCGGGTCGGGAAGGCCAAGGCTGCGTCGGGCGAAAGCCCTCGCCGCGCCAAGGTCCCCGCGGTGCCTTGCCCCCGCAAGGCTTTTACGAGCGGTGCGCCGCTCTTTTGGAGGTCGCCATGGCGGCGGTCGCGGATCGCGTGTTTTCCGGCGTGCAGCCCACGGGCAACCTGCACCTCGGCAATTATCTCGGCGCCATCAAGCGCTTCGTGGCGCTTCAGGAGAGCCACGAGTGCATCTATTGCGTGGTGGACCTCCACGCCATCACCGTGTGGCAGGACCCGGTGGAGCTGAAGCGCCACATCCGCGAGGTTACCGCCGCCTTCATCGCCTGCGGCATCGACCCCAAGGCGCACATCGTGTTCAACCAGAGCCAGGTGTCGGGCCACGCGGAACTGGCCTGGATCTTCAATTGCGTCGCCCGCATGGGCTGGCTCAACCGCATGACCCAGTTCAAGGAGAAGGCCGGCAAGGACCGCGAGAACGTCTCGGTGGGCCTGTTCGCCTATCCCGACCTGATGGCGGCCGACATCCTGCTCTATCGCGCCACCCACGTGCCGGTGGGCGAGGACCAGAAGCAGCACCTGGAGCTGACGCGCGACATCGCGCAGAAGTTCAACACGGATTTTGGCCCCTCTATCGCCGCGCACGGCCACGCGGACGGCTACTTCCCCCTCACCGAGCCGCTGATCGCCGGGCCCGCCACGCGGGTGATGAGCCTGCGCGACGGCGCCAAGAAGATGTCCAAGTCGGACCCCTCCGACTTCTCCCGCATCAACCTGACCGATGACCGCGACACCATCGCCGGCAAGGTGCGCAAGGCGAAGACCGATCCCGAGCCCCTGCCCACCGAGGAAGAGGGCCTTAAGGGCCGTCCCGAGGCGGACAATCTGGTCGGCATCTTCGCCGCGCTCTCCGACCGCACCAAGGCCGATGTGCTGAAGGACTACGGCACCGCCCAGTTCTCTGCCTTCAAGGCGGCGCTGGTGGATCTGGCGGTGGAGAAGCTCGGCCCCATCGGCGCCGAGATGCAGCGCCTGATGGCGGAGCCCGCCGCGATCGACGCCATCCTCATCGACGGTGCGGATCGTGCCCGCGTCATCGCCGACCAGACCATCGCCGAGGTGAAGGACATCGTTGGCCTGGTGCGCGGCTGAGCCGGGGCGGCGCACCGCCGCCTTGCTCCCTCCGCGCCTCCCGCCTAATGCTGGGGGCGAAACGGCGTCTGCCGAGGAGGCCCCATGTCGCAGATGAACGCCACCGTCGATCCGGCCGAGGTCGCCCGCTTCGATGCCTTGGGCGCGCAGTGGTGGGACGAGAAGGGCAAGATGGCGCCGCTCCACGCCATGAACCCGGCGCGGCTTGCCTTCCTGCGCGACGCGCTGGTGCGCCATTTCAGCCGTGATGCGCGTGCCCTGCGGCCGCTGAAGGGCCTTTCCATCCTCGACATCGGCTGCGGCGGCGGCCTGCTCAGCGAGCCGCTGGCGCGCATGGGCGGGCAGGTGCGCGGCATCGATCCCGCCCCGGGCAATGTGGAGATCGCCCGTGCGCATGCGGCGGCCTCCGGCCTTGCCGTCGACTATGAGGCGGTCACCGCCGAGGAATTGGCGTCCCGCGGCGACCGCTTCGACGTGGTGGTGGCGCTGGAGGTGGTGGAGCACGTGGCGGACGTGGGCCTGTTCGTGCGCACCGCCGGGCAATTGGTGACGGACGGCGGCGTGCTGGTGCTCTCCACCCTCAACCGCACCGCCAAGAGCTTCGCCCTTGCCATCGTTGGGGCCGAATATGTGCTGCGCTGGCTGCCGCCGGGCACCCATCGCTGGGAGAAGTTCATCACTCCCGAGGAGCTGGAGGCGACCCTCGCCGCCGCCGGCTTCGCCGCGCAGGAGAAGGTGGGCCTCGCCTACGAGCCGCTCAGCGGGGATTTCCACCTGACCGAGGATCTGTCGGTGAACTATTTCATGGTGGCGGAGCGGGTCGGCTAGGCCGGATTTTCGGAACGAGACCGCGCCTCAGTTGCGGTCTTCCGGCAGCACGGGCAGGGGCAGCACCTCCACGTCGTCCTCGCGCAGGGCCTTGACCTCTTCCACCGTCGCCTCGCCGTAGATGGAGCGGTGCTCGATCTCGCCGTCGTGCATCTTGCGGGCGAGGTCGGCGAACTCGTCGCCCACATAATCGGATGTCTTCACGATGTGCTCGCGCAGCTCGCGGATGAGGGCGCGCAGCTCGCCGTCGGGCTGGCTCAGCACCGGCACCGGAATGTCCGCCGGCGCAGGGGCGGGAGAGGCGGCCGGGGCGCCAGCCGCAGGCGGGGCGTCTTCCGCCACGGGGGCTGGGGCGCGGTCGGTGCGGGCGACGGAGGGCGCCATCACCGCCTTCTGCACCTCGGGCGAGCCGCAGGTGGGGCAGCTGACCAGCCCGCGCGCCTGCTGGGCATCAAAGCTCGCGGAGGAGGGAAACCAGCTCTCGAACTGGTGGCCCGACGCGCAATTGAGGGTGTAGCGGATCATGACGAAGCCCGCACCACGCTGAGGTGGCCGATGGTCTGGCCCGGCTCGGCGATCTCGAACCGGCGGCCGTTGGAGAGGGAGGGGATGCGCGCGCGAGCGGCGGCGACTTCCTTCAGGTCGATCTCGGCGAGGATCACGCCGGGGTCGGCGCCGCCTTCGGCGATCACACGGCCCCAGGGGTCCACCACCAGCGAATGGCCGAAGGTCTCCCGGCCGTTCTCATGCTTGCCGCCCTGGGCGGCCGCCAGCACATAGGCGCCGTTCTCGATGGCCCGCGCCCGCAGCAGCACGTGCCAGTGCGCCTCCCCGGTGGGCCGGGTGAAGGCGGACGGCACGGTGAGCACCTGCGCGCCGCCCTCGGCCAGCGCCCGGTAGAGGGAGGGGAAGCGCAGGTCGTAGCAGATGGTGAGGCCGAAGCGGAACGCGCCCACATTGGCCAGGATCGCCCGCTCGCCGGGGCGGTAGGCGGAAGATTCGCGATAGCTTTCGCCGTTGCCCAGATCCACGTCGAACATGTGGATCTTGTCGTAGCGGGCGATGATCTCGCCGTCGGGTCCGACCATGAAGGCGCGGTTGACCGCCTTCTTGTCCGACACCTTCAGGGCCAGCGAGCCGATGTGGAGGAAGATGCCCAGCTCCTGCGCCAGCTGGCGCAGGGCTTTGAGGGTGGCGTCGTCCGCCTCCTCCCGCAGCTTTTCGAACAGGACGGCGCGGTCCAGCTCCATGAGGTTGGTGACCTCGGGCGTCTGCACATAGCGCGCCCCGTCCCGCGCGGCCTCGCGCACCAAGGCTACGGTGGCGTCGAGATTGGCTGCCGGATCCCGGCCGCTGCGCAACTGCACCAGTGCGATGCGGAGGGTGTCGGATGTGTCGGCCGAGGTCATGAGGCCCGCTCTTTCCTGGATGCTGAACCCGCCCTGATCCGTCATGCGCACGTCGCGCGCGCCCGATGCTGGCGTCTCCCCAGATAGATGGGGCCCTTTTCTAGTCTTGCACGGGTCAGCGCATCACGGAAAGAAAAGCTCAGGCGGCCAGCTGGTCCAGCCGGCCGGCGTCCTCAAGGGCGTAGAGGTCATCGCAGCCGCCCACATGGGTCTCGCCAATGAAGATCTGCGGCACGCTGGTGCGCCCGCCGGCGCGGCGCGTCATTTCTTCCTGACCGTCCTTGTCGGTGGTCACGTCGATCTCGGTGAAGGTCAAGCCTTTGCGGCGCAGCAATTCCTTGGCGGAATGGCAATAGGGGCACCAGCTCTTAGTATAGATCTCGATGGGTTTCATGGTGTCACAAATGGGTTGCGGGACGGCGGGGCACCGTCACGAAAGCGTCGTACCATAGTTAGGGTTTTCAGGCGAAATCGACAACCCGCGCAAATGTCAGGGCATCCACCTGGATGGCGCCCGCCCGACGCAGGGCTTGTGCGCAGGCATCCAGCGTGGCGCCGGTGGTGAATACGTCATCCACCAGCAGCACGCGCCGGCCCTCAAGATGGGATGCTGCATTGCCGCATGCGGCGAAGGCGCCGGCCACGTTGGCGCGGCGTTCCGCCCGGCCCAGCGCCGTCTGCGAGGGGGTCGAGCGGCGCCGGGCGAGAAGGTCGGTGCGCTGGGGGATGGCGGTGGCCGCCGCCAGGTGCCGGCCGAGCAGCGCCGCCTGGTTGAAGCGGCGGCGCCACAGGCGGAACGGATGCAGCGGCACCGGCACGATGATGTCGGCGGAGGCGATCACATCCGCGCCAGCCTGGGCCATCAGCCGGGCCAGCGGTGCGGCGACATCCAGCCGGTCAGCATATTTCAGCTTGTGGACGAGGTCGCGGGCCACGTCGTTGAAGGTCACGGCGGCACGGGCGCGGTCGAAGGCCGGGGGATCGTCCAGCGCCTGCGCCGAGATCCGCGCGCCACCGGGATCGTGGGTGAAGGGCGCGCCGGTGCGCTCGCAGAACGGCCGGCTGATGAAGGCGAGCTTGCCCCAGCACGGGCCGCACAGGCCGCCGGCCATTCCGGTGATGCCGCCGCAGGCGATGCAGGTGGGCGGCAGGGCAAGCCCCAGCAGCCCCGAGCCGAAGGCCCGCAGCGCGCCGCGCGCCTGTGCGAACTTCAAGGACATGTCGGCCATGTGCGATCCCGCGCCATGATCGGCGGGCACGGCGCGGGTGTAAAGGTGCGCCCCTCAGCGCGGGCGCCAGCCGCGTAGCAGCAAGGCATTGGTGATAACGCTTACCGAGG
This sequence comes from Xanthobacter versatilis, assembly GCF_043193975.1. NCBI lineage: Bacteria > Pseudomonadati > Pseudomonadota > Alphaproteobacteria > Hyphomicrobiales > Xanthobacteraceae > Xanthobacter > Xanthobacter versatilis. The sequence goes on from NZ_JBAFVB010000003.1 coordinate 183,428, forward strand.
ACAGCGCCATCGCCGCCGCCGCCACCATGGGCGAGAGCAAGAGCCCGAGGCTGGGATAGAGCACGCCCGCCGCGATGGGCACGCCCGCCGCATTGTAGAGGAAGGCGAACAGCAGGTTGCGGCGGATATTGGCCATGGTCGCCCGCGACAGGCCGCGCGCATGGGCGATGCCAGAGAGGTCGCCCTTCAGCAGTGTGATGCCCGCGCTCTCCATGGCGATGTCGGTACCGGTGCCCATGGCGATACCCACGTCAGCCACTGCGAGGGCCGGGGCGTCGTTCACGCCGTCGCCGGCCATGGCCACCACATGGCCTTCGGAGCGCAGGCGCTGGACCACGTCGGCCTTGTGGTCGGGCAGCACTTCCGCTTCCACCTCGGTGATGCCGAGGCGCTTGGCCACGGCGAGCGCAGTGGTGCGGTTGTCGCCGGTGAGCATGACCACCCGCACCCCGTCGCGGGTGAGCGCCTGCAGGGCCGCCTCGGTGGTGTCCTTCACCGGATCGGCGATGGCGATGAGGCCGGCGGCCTTGCCGTCCACCGCGACGAACACGGCGGTGGCGCCCTCGCGGCGATAGGCTTCGGCGGCGGCGGTATGCTTGTCGGTGGGAATGCCATTCTCGCTCATGAAGGCGGCATGGCCCACCGCGATCCGGCGGCCGTCCACCGTGCCGGTGATCCCCTTGCCGGCGGGGCTGTCCACGCCGGACGGCTCGGACAGGGCGAGCGTGCGCGCCTTGGCCTCCTGCACCATGGCTGCGGCGAGGGGATGCTCGCTCGCCCGCTCGAGGCTCGCGGCGAGGCGCAGCAGCTCCACCTCGTCGATATTCCGCAGGGATTCGACCGCAACCACCCTGGGCTTGCCCACGGTGAGGGTGCCGGTCTTGTCCACCACCACCACGTCCACCTTCTCCATGCGCTCCAGCGCCTCGGCATTCTTCACCAGCACGCCGAGCTGGGCGCCGCGGCCCACGCCCACCATCACCGACATGGGGGTGGCAAGGCCGAGCGCGCAGGGGCAGGCGATGATGAGCACGGACACGGCCGCCATGAGCGCGAAGGTGAGGCGCGGCTCGGGGCCCACCATCATCCATACCGCGAAGGCGACCACCGCCGCCGCCAGCACCAGCGGGACGAACCAGCCCGACACCTGGTCGGCGAGGCGCTGTATTGGCGCGCGGGAGCGCTGGGCCTGCGCCACCATCTGCACGATCTGGGCGAGCAGGGTGTCGCGGCCCACCTTGTCGGCGCGCATGGTGAAAGCGCCGGAGGAATTGAGCGTGCCGCCGATGACCTTCTCGCCGGTTTCCTTGCTCACCGGCAGGCTCTCGCCGGTGACGAGGCTTTCATCCAGCACGGCGCGGCCTTCGGCGACCACGCCGTCCACCGGCACCTTCTCGCCGGGGCGCACGCGCAGCACGTCGCCGGGGGCGACGAGGCCGAGGTCGATGGTTTCATCGGTGCCGTCGGCCTTCACGCGCAGGGCGGTCTTCGGCGCCAGCGACAGCAGCGCCTTGATGGCTCCGGAGGTGCGCTCGCGGGCGCGCAGCTCCAGCACCTGGCCCAGCGCCACCAGAACGGTGATGACGGCGGCGGCCTCGAAGTAGACCGGCACGCCGCCTTCGTGGGCGTGGAAATCGTGGGGGAACAGGCCGGGGGCGAATGTGCCCACCAGCGAATAGAGATAGGCCACCCCGGTGCCCAGGGCGATGAGGGTGAACATGTTGAAATGGCGCGACTTGAGCGAGAGCCAGCCGCGCTCGAAGAAGGGCTTGCCCACCCACAGCACCACCGGGGTCGCCAGCAGGAACTGCACATAGTTCGAGGTCTGCTGCGGTAGCAGGTGCAGGCCGAGCAGGTGCTGGCCCATCTCCAGCACGAACACGGGCAGCGTCAGCGCGAGGCCGATCCAGAACCGCCGCGTCATGTCGGCGAGTTCCGCGTTCGGCCCCTCGTCGAGGGTGACGATCTCCGGCTCCAGCGCCATGCCGCAGATGGGGCAGATGCCGGGGCCGATCTGGCGGATCTCCGGATCCATGGGGCAGGTGTAGATGGTGCCTTCCGGTACCTTCTCCGGCGGCGGGGGAGGGGCGGAGCCGCCTTCCACATAGCGGCCGGGGTCGGCCTTGAACTTGGTCTCGCAGGACGACGAGCAGAAGAAATACGGCTTCTTGTCGTGGCGCGCCGAATATTTGGCGCGGCCGGGCTCCACGGTCATGCCGCAGACCGGATCCTTCACCGGGGCGAGGTACTTCTCCGGCTCGGTCTCGAACTTGGTCTTGCAGCCGTTACAGCAGAAGAAATACGTCTGGTCCTTGTAGACGGACGTGGGCTTTGCGGCCTCCGGGTCGGTCTTCACGTCCATGCCGCAGACGGGATCCTTCACCGTCTCCGGCAAAGCGGCCTTAGGGGCGGAGCCGGGCGGGGCGTTGAGGTCCAGGGGCGGAGGCGCCTTGCCGCCGCAGCAGTCGTGGCCGCCGTCCGCGGGGTGGGCATGATCGTGTGACGAGTTATCTTGTGCCGAGTGGTCTCGTGCCGAGTGGTCTTGGGCCATGGGGCGGCGGCTCCGGAAGTGTCGGGGCCAGATGAAGGCCATTTCCGCGAGGCGGCCTTGCGCTGGCTCATGTTCAGGGCGTTGATTGAACCCCCTGGGGGTATCTCGCCTTGTTGAATATACCCTGAGGGGGTATATGACAAGCCATGCGCAGCCCGACGAAAGAAGAAGTCCTCAAGCGCCTGAGCCGGATCGAAGGCCAGGTGCGCGGCCTCTCCCGCATGGTGGAGGAGGACCGCTACTGTATCGACCTGATCACGCAGGTATCCGCCGTCCGCGCCGCCCTGAAGCGGGTGGAGGAGGAGGTGCTGCGGGACCATGTGGCCCATTGCGTGGAGCACGCCATCCGCTCCGGCGATGCGGAGGACCAGCGGCAGAAGGTCAAGGAACTGATGGACGTGATCGTCCGCGCCGAGCGGTGATGCCAAAAGCCCGCGAGCTTGGCTCATGGGCTTTTGTTCAAGCCCACGCGGCGCCCGAGCGCGACCCTGTCGGCACCGGTCGAAGACCGGAGCCGTTGGTCTCAGTCCGGCGCTCAGGCCACTTCCAGAAAGATCAGCTCGCTCTCGTCATAGGCGCGGCGCTCGATCTCGCGGAAGCCATCCGGCCCGGTGAAGAGGCCGGTGCGCTCCTCCACCACCACTAGCGCGTCGGGCGCGAGCCATCCGCCCGCCACGGCGCTGGTCAGCGCCTGCTCGGCCAGCCCCTTGCCATAGGGCGGATCGCAGAAGACGAGGCCATGAGGCTCGCCCGGCCCCATGTCGCCGAGGCGGGTGGCGTCGCGGCGGAACACCTTGGTGACGCCGGTGAGGCCCAGCGCCTCCACATTGTCGCGAATGAGGCCACGGGCCTCCGCCGCCTCTTCCACGAACAGGGTGAAGCGGGCGCCGCGCGACAGCGCCTCAATGCCCAGAGCCCCCGTGCCGGCGAACAGGTCCAGCACCCGCGCTCCGTCGCATGGGTCGCCATAGGCGTGGGCGAGCATGTTGAACAGGCTCTCGCGCAGCCGGTCCGAGGTGGGCCGGGTGGCGCTGGAGGAAGGGCCCTTCAGCGCGCGCCCTTTCAATCTGCCGCCGACGATGCGCATGGACGATTTTCTCGCCGATCAGCGCTTGCCGCGCGGACCCGCAGGCTTGCCGCCGCCAGCCTTGCCACCGCCCGCGCGCCCGCCGGGCTTCCCGCCCGGCTTGCCACCGAAGCCGCCACGACCGGCGCCGGGCTTGCCCCCCGGCTTGCCGCCGAAGCTGCGTGCGCCGGCCGGCTTGTCGCCGTACGCGCGACCCGCACCTTCGGACGAGCGTTCGCTGTAGGAGCGACCAGCACCGCCCGTGGGCCTGTCACCGGAGGGGCGGCTCCGCGCCGGCTTGTCGCCATAGGCACGGCCCGCGCCTTCGGATGAGCGTTCGCTGTAAGCGCGACCCGCACCACCCGTGGGCCTGTCTCCGGAGGGACGGCCCCGCGCCGGCTTGTCGCCATAGGCGCGGCCTGCTCCCTCGGACGAGCGTTCGCCGTAGGAGCGGCCTGCGCCACCTGAAGGCCTGTCCCCGGTGGGACGGTTCCGCGCCGGCTTGTCGCCATAAGCGCGACCCGAGCCTTCGGATTTCTCGCCGTAAGCGCGGCCAGCACCCGCCGGCCGGTCACCCGTCGGACGGGCACGCCCCGCCGGCTTGTCGCCATAAGGACGGCTGCCGCCACGGGCGGGCCGGCCCTCCTGCTCGCTGGTGCGGTCCGGCCGTTCGCTGCGGGTGCGGAAGGGCCGCTCGCCCTGCTGCGGGCGCTCGTCGCGGCCGCGCCGGGGGGCGCCATCCGCTGTCTCCGGACGCGGGCGACGGGGGCGATCCTCTCCCTCCCGGGTGGGACGGCGACGGAAATCCTCGCGATCATCGCGCTCGCGGCGCGGGCCACGGGCATCGTCGCGGAAACCGGCGCGGGCTGGTCCGCGCTCGGAAAAGCGCTCCTTGCCCTCGGCCGGACCGCGGCGGAACGGGCGGGCTCCCGCTTCGTCCCTGTCGCTCTTGCGGGCACCGGGCCGGGCACCAGTTCGGGCGCCACGCGTCGGGGCGTCTGCCTTGGGCGCCACCACGCGTTCCACCTTCACCGTGCGGCCCTTGCGGTCGGCCACCGAGCCACGGCTCTCCACGGCATTTTCATCGCTCATGCGCCGGCGCGTGCGGGGGCCGGCGGGGCGGATGACATCCTCCACCGGCGCGTCGAAATCCTCGTCCTGCCGCGAACGGCGGGCCGGCGCCTTCAGGGTGCCGCCCTTTTCGGCTTCCGCCTGACGCTTGCCGGCGGGGCGCAGTGCCACGCGGGGCGGGGCCTCTTCCAGCTCGCGCTCCACCAGCAGGCCGGTGAAATCGGCTCCTGCTGCGGCGGCGAGGTCGTTGCCGATCTGGTCGCGCAGCACGCGGGTGCGCACCTCCTCGATGCCGCCTTCCGGGACATCGCCCAGCTGGAACGGGCCGTAGGAGACGCGGATCAGCCGGTTCACCTGGAGGCCCAGGGCGCCGAACACATTGCGGATTTCCCGGTTCTTGCCCTCGCGCAGGGACACCGTGATCCAGGCATTGGCGCCCTGCACCCGGTCCAGCTCCGCCTCGATGGGGCCGTACTCCACCCCATCGACGGTGATGCCCTTCAGCAGGCTGTCGAGCTGGGCCTGGTTGACCTCGCCATTGGCGCGCACGCGGTAGCGGCGCAGCCAGCCGGTCTCCGGCAGCTCCAGCACGCGGGCAAGCCCGCCGTCGTTGGTGAGCAGCAGCAGGCCTTCCGAATTCAGATCCAGCCGCCCGACGCTTACGAGGCGCGGCAGGCCCTGGGGCAGGATCTCGAACAGGGTGGTGCGGCCTTCAGGGTCGCGATTGGTGGTCACCACGCCCCTGGGCTTGTGGTAAATGAAGAGGCGGGTGCGTTCGCGCTCGGGCAGGGGGGCGCCATCCACGGTGATGGCATCCTCGGCCGTGACGGTGACGGCGGGGGTGGTGAGCACCTCGCCGTTGACGGCCACGCGGCCGGCCTCGATCCATTCCTCGATCTCGCGGCGCGAGCCGAGGCCGGCGCGGGCGACGACCTTGGCGATCCGCTCGGCCTCCTTGGGCGCGGCGGGGGTGAGTTCGCGCTTGATGCGCGGAACGCGGTTCTTGTCCTTGCGGGGCGGTGATGTGCGCGGCATGAGGGGCAGTTAGCACAGGCGAGGCGGCGCGGCGAGCGCGGCGATGACAGAGGCACCATGTCCGGAACCTATATGCAGATGGCGCTGAACGAGGCGCGGGCCGCCGCAGAGCGTGGCGAGGTACCGGTGGGTGCCGTCCTGGTGCGCGGTGCCGAGGTGATCGCCCGCGACGGCAACCGCACCCGGGAACTCAATGATCCCACCGCCCACGCCGAGGTCCTGGTGCTGCGCACAGCAGGCGCGCGGCTGAAATCCGAGCGCCTGCTCAACTGCGATCTCTACGTGACGCTGGAGCCCTGCGCCATGTGCGCGGCAGCGCTTTCCTTCGCGCGCATCCGCCGACTTTATTATGGCGCGTCCGATCCCAAGGGCGGCGGGGTGGAGCACGGGCCGCGCTTTTTCTCCCAGCCCACCTGCCACCACATGCCCGAAGTCTACGGCGGTATCGCCGAACGCCAGGCCGCCGAGGTGCTGCGCGCCTTCTTCCAGGATCGCAGGTAGCCGTCGCCCCGGAGCAATCGAGCCCTTCAGCTGGACGCCTTCAGGTCGATGAAGTCCCGGTTGTTCTGCTCATACCTGAAATTGTAGGGCTTGCCTTCCGCGCAGGTTTCGCCGGTGGCGGCCCGTCGCTCCAGCTTGTATTCGGTCCAGAAGGTCTTCCCGCGCAGGTCGGAGTCGAACCGGATGTAGATCGGGGGCGAGTGGTTTTCATTCTGCTTGTCATATTTGTGCGAAAAGCTCCGGTTCCAACCGGGCTGGAGGCGGTAGCTGCCCCAGTTCCCGTCTTTCCCGACCTTGACATCGAAATTGATGGCGTGCTGCGTCCGGTTGTGGATGCAGGTGACGCCGTAGCGCGTGGCCGCCTGGGCTTCGGTGGTCGTGAAGGTGGCGAGGGTGGCAAGGGCCGCGGCGCACGTCGCCATCGGCAGGAAAGACGGTATCATCGGCCTTCTCCATGCTGTCGTGCGTTCAGGATCTATCCTGACGCACGCGATGACGTGTTGTCATTGCGTTAAGCATAGAAAACCGCATTCCCAGCACATCCACTGTTTGAGGGATGGAAGAATTCGCGGGCCCGTCGGGTCGCGAAATCCTTTTTCCTCGGCCGGGATCTCAGGCCGATGCCGCTGGTATCAGTCCCCCGCCAGAAACGGCAGCACAGCGGCCAGCACCCCCCCCGGCGCCTCCTCGGCGACGAAGTGGCCGGCTTCCACCGCCGCGCCTTCCAGCTTGGGCGCGAAGACCTTCCAGGCCTCCAGCGGGCTTGCGCCACGGCTCGGGATGCCGGCCGCGCCCCACAGGGCGAAGGTGGGGCAGGAGAGGGTGCGCGCGGCGGCCATATCCGCCTCGTCATGGGCGAGGTCGATGGTGGCGCCGGCCCGGTAGTCCTCGCACATGGCGTGGAGCCGGTCGGGCGAGGAGATGGCGGCGCGGTATTGGGCCATGGCGCGGGGATCGAAGGGCGAGAGGTCCTTGGATCCGGTCCAGCTCGCCATGGTCCAGTCGAGGAACCAGGCGGGATGGGAGCCGATGAGCTTCTCCGGCAGGGGCTTGGGCTGGGCTAGCATTGACCAGTGGTACACCTGCAGCGCCCGTGCCCGGTCCATCTTGTGCCACATGACGTAGGTGGGGACGATGTCCAGCACCACCAGGCGGTCCAGCCGGCCGGGATGGTCGAGGCCGAGCCGGTAACCGGCCCGCGCGCCGCGATCGTGGCCCATGAGCGCGAAATGAGCGAAGCCCAGATGCTCCATCACCTCCACCATGGCGGCGGCCATGGCACGCTTGGAATAGGGGGCGTGGTCCGTGCCTTCTTCCGGCGCCGCGCTCCAGCCGTAGCCGGGCAGATCGGGGATGATGAGGGTGTGCTGCTCGGCGAGCTTGGGCGCCACCTTGTGCCACATGACGTGGCTCTGCGGGAAACCGTGGAGCAGCAGCAGCGGCGATCCGGTGCCGCCCTGCCGCAGGAAGATGCGGCCGGCCCTGGTGTCCACATAGTGAGAGTCGAAGCCGGGGAAGAGGTCGGTAAGGTCGGTCATGGCGTCCTCCGTTATCGTTGCTTCCCCACGCCGGGCGGGTTCACGCCCTCATGCGGTTCTTCATCTGGCGCCCAGCACCGCCGCGCAGGCCTCGGGCAGGTCGGCAAGGGTTAAAGGCGGCTTGGGCTTCGCCGGTTCCTTCTCGGGCTTGGGGTGCAGCACTTCGTCGGTGAACCACCAGTCCAGTTCCGATCCGCAGCCCTCGCCGGCGGGCGGGGCTTCCTGTGGGCGGCAGTCCGGGTTGCCCGGCGGGCAGGTGAGGCGGACATGCATGTGGTAGTCGTGGCCCCAGTAGGGACGCACCTTGGCGAGGAAGGAGCGGTCGCCGCTCGCCTCCCGGCACAGGGCCTTCTTGATGGCCGCGTTCACGAAGATGCGTTCCACGCGCGGGTCGAGGGCGGCGGCGCGGATGACCTTCCAGTGGTCGGGCCGCCAGTTGGCGGGATCGATGTCGCGGCGGTCGGCGCGCACCATCATGGACGCGGACAGCTTCTCGCGCTCCTCCCGGCTCAGCTCCCGGCCGGGGCTCGGGGTCAGCCAGATGTCGGCGTCGAGGCCGATCTGGTGGGAGGCGTGGCCGGTGAGCATGGGGCCGCCGCGCGGCTGGGACATGTCGCCCACAAGGATGCCCTGCCAGGACGACACCTTCGGCACCTGCGCGGAGAAGCGCTCCAGAAAGGCGACGAGATCGGGATGGCCGAAATTGCGGTTGCGGGACAGCCGCATGACCTGCCAGTTCGGCCCGTTCACCGCCAACGCCTGCGCGCCCGCGAGACAGCCCTTGGAATAAAAGCCGATGGAGCGGGCGGCGAGGGGCGCGGGGTCCTGCACCCGTCCGAACAACTCCTTGGCCGGGACCGGCCCTGCCGCGGCGGGCCGCGCCGCCGGCTTGCCGGGAAGCGCGGCCGGGGGCGCTACCTGCTGCGCCAGCACCAGCGCCGGCGCGCCCGCGACCAGCAGGCCGAGCAGGGCGCCGACGGCGCGGCGCATCAGCTTTCCACCTTGTGGGTCATCACCACGAAGCCGCCGTCGTTGCGGGTGCCCGGATGGGCCGGCAGGTCGGTGACGAACAGGGTCGCCCCCGGCGTCACCAGAGCTGCCACCTGCTTGTTGATGGCGGGGTCCACCGTGATGCGCGCCAGCGCCTGCTGCGCTTCCCCAGGCGGCTGCTTGCCGCCCTCATAGGCAATGGCGCTCCAGCGCGGCGCGGCACCGTCCGTGGACATCAGCACATAGACCACGTTGCCCAGCGGCGTTGCCGGATCGCGGATGGTGACGGGACCCTGCACCGTGGTCTGGGCGCCGCGCAGCACGGTGATGCTCCGGTCCGCTCCGCTGACCACCATGGACACCGGCTCCGGCGGGGCGGGCGCGATGGGCACCGAAGCGCCGGCCGCCGCCGCCACCTGCGCCTGGTCCTCGGGCGGCGCGCCCTGGCCGGTGGCCGAGACGGCGAGCTGCTGCTCCAGCCCCTCGCTCATGAGCAGGCCGGGGTGCAGCACGTCCTGCGGCGCCGAATGGCTGTCGGCGATGATCACCGGGGTGCCCAGATGGGTGACGGTGAACACCAGCTTGGAGAAGGCGAGCGGAAGGTGCACGCAGCCGTGAGAGGAGGGATAGCCCGGCAGCCCGCCCGCATGCAGCGCCACCCCGGACCAGGTCAGGCGCTCGGTGTAGGGCATGGAGGCGTTGTTGTAGATGGAGGAGTGGTGGTCCACGTCCTTGCCGAGGATGGTGAAAACGCCGGTCGGCGTCTCGTGCCCGTCCTTGCCGGTGGAGACGGTGGCGACCCCGATGCGCACGCCGTTGCGATAGACGAAGCAGAGCTGGTCGGTGAGGTTCACCACGATGGCGACGAAGCCCTCCGGCGCGCGCTCCGGATACCACACCCACTGCCCGGGCTTGAGCCCTTTGATGGTGGTGACATCCGGGTCATCCTCGGCCCGGACCGGCATCAGCGCATCGGCGAGGACGGCGCCGCCGAGGGCCGCGCCCAACCTGAGCGCCCCCCGCCGGGAGAGGTGAAGGGTGAACGGCATCTTGAGGCCCCCCAACGTGCGAATCGCCTTTCCCTATGTGTGGCGCGCCGCGCCGGGCCTGTCCATGCGCGGCGCACCCTGACGAAGGGGGAGGGGGGCTTATCCGGTCATGGGAATGATGTCGGCCACCTCGATGCCCTCGGGATCGATGCGGCAGACCAGGCCGATAGCCTCGACACCCCGCTCCCGCGCCCGGTCGAAGGCGCGGCCATAGGCGGGATCGAGATCGCGGGCGAGGCCGATGCTGCGGGCGGAGCCGATCTGGCTCAGATAGACCATGACGGCGCGGTTGCCCTTGTCGGCCTCCGCGCCCAGCTCCTCGAGGTGCTTGGCGCCGCGCGCGGTGACGCAATCGGGGAACTCGGCGTAGCCCGGGGTCCGCATGAGGTGAACATTTTTCACCTCCACGAGGCAGAGCGGCCGGGCCTCGTCCTCCAGCTGGATGTCGATGCGGCTGGACAGTCCATACTTCACCTCGCGCCGCAGGCGGGCGTAGCCGGAGAGCGCCGGCACCGCCCCGGCGGCGATGGCCTCGGCCACCAGCAGGTTGGGGTGCATGGTGTTGACCCCCACCATCTCTGGGCCGGAGCCGAAATCCGCCTCCACCAGCTCCCAGCTGAGCGGCAGCTTGCGGGCGAGGTTGGCGGCACGCGACAGCCACACCCTGCTGCCGGGCGCATCCAGCCCCAGCATGGCGCCGGAATTGGCCACGTGGACGGTGGTCTCGGTGCCGTCGGCCAGCACCACGTCGGCGAGGAAGCGCTTGTAGCGGCGGATGAGGCGGCCCGGAATGAGCGGGGTGGGAAAGCGCATCAGCCCTCGGCGCGAAGGTCGTTGGGGCGGTCGCTTTTGCCGTGAAGGCAGATGAGGGTCTGGGTGGCGGTGGCGCAATGGGTGCGCGTTTCGCCGGCCTGCGCATACACATCCACCCGCACGATGGTGAGGGTGCGCCCAGAACGGGTCACCTCGCCCACCGCGATCAGGCGTTCGCCTTTGCCGGGCGCCATGATGTTGATCTTGTATTCCACGGTGAGCACGGTGGAGTTCGGCGGGAACAGGGTGAAGGCGGCGTATCCCCCCGCCGTATCGGCAATGGCGCCGATGGCACCGCCGTGGAAGAAACCGTGCTGCTGGGTGACGCCCTCCCCATAGGGCAGAACCACTTCCACCCGCCCCGGCTCCACCGCGCCGAGCGCGGCGCCCAGGGTCGCCATGAAGGGCTGGCGCGCGAAGCTCTCGCGGACCTTGGCCTCGAAGGCGGGATCTGGCGGGGTGACGGCGGGAGTGGGGTTGACGGTCATGGGGCAGGGGTCTTGGTGGGGCGGGTCTTGACGGGGCGGGTCATGGCGGAGCGGGTCTGGCAGGCCGGGGAACTGGCGGGCGGCGACCTGGACGATCGCGGAGCTGCGACCATATCCGATCGGTGCCGCCCCGCATCGCCTTTTCCAATCCGTCGGCGAGCGTGAGCGCCGCATTGACAGGATTGCCCGGCGCCGCCTCTTCTCTCGGCAGCGGCGCAGCGGCCGTCCCGGAATCCTGACGCCATGAGCTATCTTTTTCTCATCATCGCCATCGTCGCCGAGGTCATCGCCACCTCGGCCCTCAAGGCAACGGAGAGCTTCACCCGGCCGGGCCCTTCGGTGCTCGTGGTCGTGGGCTATGCGGCCGCCTTCTTCTGCCTGTCGCTGACGCTGAAGACCATGCCGGTGGGCATCGCCTATGCCATCTGGTCGGGGGTGGGAATCGTGCTGGTCACCGCCATCGCGTGGCTGTGGTACGGCCAGAGGCTCGATCTGCCGGCCCTGATCGGGCTCGGCCTGATCATCGCCGGGGTGATGGTGATCAACCTGCTCTCGAAGAGCGTCGCCCATTGAAAAAGGCGGCGCCGGATGGGGCGCCGCCTCTTTCGTCCTGTCGGGGCAGACGGGATCTTGTCAGCTCGGTTCCAGCTCGGGCTCGACCGGAGCCGGGTCAGGCATCAGCCAGTGGAACAACCGTCCGGTGGCCATGCGCTGGGCCTGCAGCACGGCGCCGGCCATGCCCTGGGCATCCGCCGCCGCTTCCTGCGCCAGGGACAGCGCGGTGGGGAAGGGGGCGGTGAGCTCGGCGACCACTTCGTCGGTGTCGAAACTCAATTCGGCGTCGAACTTGCGCGCGATCTGCTGCATTCGCCGGTTGTGGGCGAGGCAGTTCATGCACAAGGTACGGATCCCGCGGTTGCGGGCGCTCAGGATCACGCGCTCCAGCAGCTGGCTGCCGAGGCCGTGGTTCTGGAACTCCTGCTCCACGCTGAAGGCGGCTTCCGCCTCTCCGGGCAGAACGTCGCCCATGGGATAAAGCTCGGCTGCTGCGCGCAGTTCGCCGTCCACAAAGCAGCCATGCACGATCGCACCCGTGCGGAACACCCGCGACGCGTAGCGCTCGATGAATTCGGCAGACACCGCAGAGCCGAACCTGAACCGACGGCTCTCAGTATCGAGCCGAAGGAGATGGTCCCGGAATATTCCGGCCTCTCCGGTCCACAGCTTGCGGATGATCCCCGGTGTGACCTCAACGGTCATTGTGGTCTCCAGACTTGGCGTCTTGGGAGCCCCCCGGTTCCTCCACGGCGGAATTTATGTGCACTGCAGCAAAGGTCAATGGGGTTGACCTTGACCAATAGGTTAACCTTCTACCCGAAAAACATAGTTTTCCGCATAACCATATGATTTTATGTGAAAAAGACGCGGTATGCGCGCAGCGCAGCGCGGCTGCGCCGCAGGGGCAGGCCTTGGCCACAGCCCCGCCGCAATGAAACCGGGGCAGCGTCTATCGCACAAGGATCGCCCTGAAATCATTGACGTTCGTCAAGGTCGGGCCGGTGATCACCAGCCGGTCGAGGGCGGAGAAGAAGCTGTAGCCGTCATTGTTGGCGAGGAAGTCGGCGGGCTTCAGCCCGCGCGCAGCGGCCTCTTCCAGGATAGCGGCGTCGAACCACGCGCCGGCATTGTCCTCGGTGCCGTCCACCCCGTCCGTATCGCAGGAGACGGCGGAGATGCCGGCCCGGCCCTTCAGCGCGATGGCGAGGGCCAGCAGGAATTCCACGCTGCGTCCGCCCCTTCCCTTGCCGCGCACGGTCACGGTGGTCTCGCCGCCGGACAGCAGCACGCAGGGCGCGGCCGCCGGAAGCCCGTGGGAGGCGGTGCAATTGGCGATGCCGGCGAACACGATGGCGGCCTCCCGCGCCTCGCCCTCGATCGCGTCGCCGAGGATGAGGGGGGTGATGCCGAGTTCGCGCGCCTTCGCTTCCGCCGCTTTCAGCGCCATCAGCGGAGTGGCGATCATGTGCACCTCCTGCCCGGGGAGGGCATCGCCGGGCACGGTGTTGGCGCGGATGACCTGCTCCAGCTTGTCCGTCACCTCGATGCCCCACGCGCGCATCAGGCCGAGCACACCCTCCGGGTCGGAGGCCTCGGGAATGGTGGGGCCGGAGCCGATGGTGCCGGGGTCATCGCCCGGCACGTCGGAGATGAGGTAGGTCACCGCCCGAGCCGGGGCGATGGCGGCGGCAAGGCGCCCGCCCTTGATGGCGGAGAGCGATTTGCGCACCTGGTTCATCACGCCGATGGGCGCGCCGGATTTCAGCAGCGCGCCGTTCAGCGCCTGCTTGTCGGCCAGGGTCAGACCCTCCGCCGGCATGGTGAGGAGCGAGGAGGCGCCCCCCGACATGAGGCAGACCACCAGATCGTCCGGCCCCGCGCCCTTCGCCAGCTCCAGGATGCGGCGGGCGGCGTCGAGCCCGGCCTGGTCCGGCACCGGGTGGGAGGCTTCCACGATCTCGATATGGCGGGTCTCGCAGCCATGGCCGTAGCGCGTGACGATAAGCCCCTCGCACGGGTGGCCCCACTCTTCCTCGAAGGCGCGGGCCATGCGGGCCGAGGCCTTGCCGGCACCGATGACAATGGTGCGGCCTTTCGGCGGGGCGGGCAGGCGATCCTTGAACTTTCCTTCCGGAAGCGCCGCGGCGAGCCCTGCATCGAACAAAGCGAGGAGGATGTCCCGGTCGGACAGGGTCGCAGAGGTCATGGCGTTCTCCCGCGGCCCGCCTTTTGGGGCCATTCATTCATTTCAGGCCCGGCTGTAACCGGCCCCCGGGAAGGGATCAATAAGCCGGAAACGAAAGGCAGCTTTAATCAGGACGGCAAGGTTCGGCGTGGGAGGCGCCGCCGCGCGTGGTACGCGCGCTCGCATCGCTGCGCGCGAGGCCCTATATGCGGCTCATGAGCGATGCCATCAGCACTACCACCGGCGATGCGCCCCATCTCGTCTTCGACCGGTCCCTGCTGCGTCGCCGCCTGGAGCGGGCCGCGCGCCTTGGCCCCGAGCCCTTCCTGCTGGAGCGGGCGGCGGAGGACATGGCGGACCGGCTGGCGGCGGTGAAGCGGCAGTTCGAGACGGCGGTGGATCTCGGCACGCCCACCCCCGCGCTGGCCCGTGCGCTCGCCGGCCAAGCGGCGGTGGGGCACCTGTTCCGCGCCGCGCCGCTAGAGGCGGGACTTTCCGCGCCCGGCGTGGTGGCGGACGAGGAGGCGCTGCCGTTCGCCGCCGGATCGCTGGATCTCGTGGTGTCCGCCCTGTCGCTGCAGAGCGTGAACGACCTGCCCGGCGTCCTTGCCCAGGTGCGCCGGGCGCTGAAGCCGGACGGGCTGTTCATGGCTGCGCTGCTGGGAGGCGGCAGCCTGTCCGAGCTGAGGCAGGCCTTTGCCATCGCTGAGAGCGAGACCACCGGGGGCCTGTCCCCGCGCGTCGCGCCGTTTGCGGATGTGCGGGACCTCGGCGCCCTACTCCAGCGCGCGGGGTTTGCCCTGCCGGTCACCGACGTGGACCGCGTGGTGGTGCGCTACGGCTCGCCCTTCTCCCTGTTTTCGGATTTGCGCCGCATGGGCGCGGCCAACGCGCTGCTGGAGCGCCGCCGCGTGCCCCTGCGCCGCGCGACGCTGCTTCGGGCGGCGGAAGTCTACACCGAGCGATTCGCTGATCCGGACGGGCGGGTGCGGGCCACGTTCGAGATCGTGTTCCTGTCCGGCTGGGCGCCCCACGAAAGCCAGCAGAAGCCGCTGCGCCCCGGCTCCGCCAAGATGCGCCTGGCCGATGCCCTTGGCGCCCTTGAAGTGCCGCTTCCGCCCGCCGGCGCGAACAAGGGCTGAGCGCCGCCCTCCCGTCCAGCTTTGCGGGCCGACGCCGCAACAGGGTGCATTCCCGCCGGTTGGGACGGTACAAAGGCAGGCCGCAGATGCGGCTTCAGCACGGGGGGATGCGGATGAGCGGGCAGGCGGGCCAGGGGAACGAAAAGGGCGGGGGACGGGAAGAGCCGGTTCTGATCGACGGCTTTTCCCATGTGCTGCCCATCACCACGCGCTGGGCGGACGTGGATGTCTACGGCCACGTGAACAACGTGGTCTATTATTCCTACTTCGATACGGTGGTGAACGAGCAACTGGTCTCCGCCGGCCTGCTGGACCCGCAGACCAGCCCCATCATCGGCCTGGTGGTGGAGACGCGCTGCACCTATTTCCGCAGCCTCACCTATCCGGCCCCGGTCCGGGCCGGCATGCGGGTGGCGAAGCTCGGTTCCTCGTCGGTGCGCTACGAGATCGCGCTGTTCCAGGGCGAGGACCCGCGGGCGGCAGCGCAGGGGCATTTCGTCCACGTCTATGTGGACCGCGCCAGCCAGAAGCCGGTGCCGATCCCCGATCCGGTCCGGGCGCTGCTCCAGACCCTGGTGGTGTGAGGGCGCGCGACGACCCCCAAAAACGCACATGCCCCGGACGAGCCGGGGCATGGCGGTGTTGCGGTGCTGGAACCGATGTCGGTCTCAGGTGATGTACTGGGCGCCGTTCACCGTCATGGTCGAGCCGCTGATGAAGCCGGCGTCGTCGGACGCAAGGAACACCACGGCGCGGGCGATGTCCTCCGGCTCGCCGAGACGGCCCACCGGAATGGTCGCCACGATCTTGGCCAGCGCCTCGGCCGGCACGGCGCGCACCATCTCGGTGCCGATGTAGCCGGGGGCGATGGCGTTCACCGTGATGCCGAAGCGGGCGCTCTCCTGGGCGAGCGCCTTCACGAAGCCGATCTCGCCGGCCTTGGCGGCCGAATAGTTGGTCTGGCCGAACTGGCCCTTCTGCCCGTTGATGGACGAGATGCAGATGATGCGGCCGAACTTGCGCTCGCGCATGCCCTCGATGACCGGGCGGGTCATGTTGAAGGCGGAGTTGAGGTTGGTGTTGATCACCGCGCTCCACTGCTCCAGCGACATCTTGTGGAACTGACCGTCGCGGGTGATGCCGGCGTTGTTCACCAGCACTTCGACCGGACCGAGCTCGGCCTCCACCTTGGCGATGCCTGCCTTGCAGGATTCGAAATCGGACACGTCCCACTTGAAGGCGGCAATGCCGGTCTTCTCGGTGAACGCCTTGGCTGCCTCGTCGTTACCGGCATAGTTCGCAGCGACCTTGTAGCCGGCGGCTTTCAGCGCCACCGAGATCGCTTCGCCGATTCCACGCGTGCCGCCCGTGACCAACGCGACGCGTCCCATGGTTCCCTCCTCACTCTATTGGCTCGACCTGACGACACTTCCCCCGTGATCCGGAGCGGGTCGAGCCACGCTCCGGCGGTTTAGCAAGTCTCAAATTCCGTTGGGAAACGGCGGGCCGCGATGGAACGTCGCGGCCCGGTTGTGCGCGTTTCGGTTGTGGAGTCATGCCGCCCGGCGAGCCGGACAGCGGTGTCACACGCGCAGCGCTTCAGGCGGGATCAGTCCCCCGCGAGGCCCTCAGTCCCGCGCAAGGCACATGGCGATGCCCATGCCGCCGCCGATGCACAGGGTGGCAAGGCCCTTCTTGGCGTCGCGCTTCTGCATCTCGTGCAGCAGGGTCACCAGGATGCGGGTGCCCGAGGCGCCGATGGGGTGGCCGATGGCGATGGCGCCGCCGTTCACGTTCACCTTGCTGGTATCCCAGCCGAGGTCCTTGTTCACGGCGATGGCCTGGGCGGCGAAGGCCTCGTTGGCTTCCACCAGGTCGAGGTCCGAGGCGCTCCAGCCGGCCTTCTCCAGCGCGAGGCGGGAGGCGGGGATGGGGCCCGTGCCCATGATCGACGGATCGACGCCGGCCTGCGCCCAGGAGACGATGCGGGCCAGCGGGGTGCGGCCCTCGGCCTTGGCCTTGGCGGCGCTCATGAGCACCACGGCGGCGGCGCCGTCATTGATGCCGGAGGCGTTGCCGGCGGTCACCGTGCCGTCCTTGGCGAAGGCGGGCTTCAGCTTGGTCATGGCCTCGATGCTGGCACCGTGGCGGATGTATTCGTCCTGGTCCACCACCACGTCGCCCTTGCGGGTGGAGATGGTGACGGGGACGATCTCCTCCTTGAACTTGCCGCCCTTCTGGGCCGCTTCCGCCTTGTTCTGGGAAGCGACGGCGAACTCGTCCTGCTCCTGGCGGGTGATCTGGAACTGGCGCGCCACGTTCTCGGCGGTGTTGCCCATGTGGTAGCCATTGAAGGCATCCCACAGGCCGTCCTTGATCATGGTGTCCACGAACTCGAGGCCGCCCATGCGGGTGCCGTTGCGCACGTGGGCCGCGTGGGTGGACTGGCTCATGGATTCCTGGCCGCCGGCCACGACGATTTCGCTGTCGCCGTTGACGATGGCCTGAGCGCCCAGCGCCACGGAGCGCAGCCCGGAGCCGCACACCATCTGCACTTCCCACGCCGGGACGCCGATGGGCAGGCCGGCCTTCAGCGAGGCCTGGCGGGCGGGGTTCTGGCCTTGGGCTGCAGTCAGCACCTGACCGAGAATCACTTCGCTGACGGTATCGGCGGGAAGTCCGGCGCGCTCCAGCGCCGCCTTGATGGCGATCGCGCCCAGCTCATGGGCGGGCAACGGCGCGAGCGCGCCGTTGAACGACCCGACCGGGGTGCGCGCTGCGCTGACGATGACGACCTCGTCCTTCATGGGTGTCTCTCCTGGGGAAGATCGGGCGGGCGGCTTTGCGCCTCGTTGCCAGTGCGGTGCTGCCAGTGCCGTGAAAAGTACCGGCCCCTATCGTGGCCGGGGCCGACCATGTGTCAATGACCCACCTCATTGCAAGGGAGGGCCCCGCACGCAAATTGAACCTTCGTCTGGGCGACAGCCCGATGACACTGGCGCGCATTGCAAAAAGGCCGGTGCGCGGCGCACACAAAGTGGTAGCTCTGCACTGGGAAACGCCTTAACCTGCGGCAGCACCCAAGGAAAACGGATGACCGGACAATGGCAAAATCGCAAGAGCCAGTCACCATCAAGAAATACGCCAACCGCCGTCTCTACAACACGGGCACGAGCACCTATGTGACCCTTGAAGACCTCGCCAACATGGTGAAGGAGGGGGAGGACTTCGTGGTGTATGACGCCAAGAACGGCGACGACATCACTCACTCGGTGCTGACGCAGATTATCTTCGAGCAGGAAAACAAGGGACAGAATCTTCTGCCCATCGCGTTTCTGCGCCAGATCATCCGCTTTTATGGCGACAGCATGCAGATGCTGGTGCCACGTTACCTCGAAGCCTCCATCGACAGCTTCACCAAAGATCAGGGGAAGTTCCGCGAGCACGTGGCCAAGACGATGACGGGGCCGAGCTTCATCGGGCTCGACG
The DNA here is from genome assembly GCF_043193975.1 of Xanthobacter versatilis. NCBI lineage: Bacteria > Pseudomonadati > Pseudomonadota > Alphaproteobacteria > Hyphomicrobiales > Xanthobacteraceae > Xanthobacter > Xanthobacter versatilis. The sequence goes on from NZ_JBAFVB010000003.1 coordinate 201,904, forward strand.
ATCATGTGCGCCGCAACATGGAAATGTTTGAGCGCGCTTTCCACATGTTCCTGCCCTTCCCCAAGGGCGAGGAGCCGGCGGGAACCGTTGCGCCGACGCCGCCTGCCCAGACGCCCGCCGTTCCGGTGGCCGAGCGCAGCGACGATCTCGACGCGCTCAAGCGCCAGATGGCTGACATGCAGGCCAAGCTTGAGCAGTTGGTGCCCAAGAGCGAGCCGAAGAGCGAGTCGAAGCCGGAAGGCTCGGATAGCTGAATCCAGGAGCCGGCGCGGCGCGAAGCCCTGCGCCGGCCCTTCTCGCCGCACCTCCTGCGGTGAGTGAGATCATCCGGCGTGTAAAGCATCATGCAGCCGCGGACGATCCAGCACGTCGCTTCTGATTTCTATTGTTGATAGCGTCGCGTGATTCTCCGCGCAGCGGGCGGAGTGCGCGACGTGATCATTTTTGCGGCGTGCCTGTTCTTGCGGCCTTGCTGTTCCGCGCGCGCATTGCCGTGCCTGCTTGTTCCCGGATTATGGGCTGAACACTGATCCGGTTGCGCCCTATTCCCGCGGCTCGACGGAGAAGTCGCGCTGGGCGACCCGGACCGAGACCGAGAATCCGGCGATCACGTCCAGCAGCATGATGCACAGCAGGATCGCGAACACAGAATTGCCCGCCTGCCGCACCAGCAGAAACTCCGTTATGCCGATCACGAACACCAGCATGGACAGCATGTGATCGACGATGGAGCGGTGGGTGATCCGCGTCGCCTTCAGGATTTCGAAAAACAAGAAGAACAGGCTGAGCGCGATGAACGCCTCCGCCATGCTGATGGTCCATTCCGCACCGGAAAGCATCGAGATCGTGGTCAGTACGGTGGACCACGAGATGCCGGGCATCAGGAAGGTGATGATGTTGTAGATCGCGAGGGGGACGATCAGCAACGGGACGGGCGTCAGCATATGTGCTCCTCGGGCCGCTGTGCGCGGGCGCGCTCATCCTCCCAGATTGCGGTGCAACCTGATCGGCGCGTGCTCTTGCGCTGCGGATGGGTGCCACATCGAAGGCGGAAAGTCACGGTCGGCGGAACGTCACAGTCCCGCGTAGCGACATTGGGCGCAGAGGACCGTGGATCTCCGCACAGCGTGCGGCAAGGCGCAGGGCCGCAAGGCGGGCCTTGGAGGGTTCGGAGCCGGTTGGTCCGGAGCCCGTGGCCCTGCTGCACCCCGGCCCGGGCAAACCCGCCCGGAGCCGCGGGACTCGAATCACAAAGACGCGAAGCATCGGCCGGCACCTTCGGCGCAGGCCGTGCTCCTGGCGGCGCCGGAAAGCCGGCGCGCGCGCTTAAAGCCTCAGGCTTCGGCCTTGGGCTTCAGGATCTGGCGACCGCGGTACATGCCGGTCTTCAGGTCCAGGTGGTGGGGACGGCGCAGCTCGCCCGAATCCTTGTCTTCCACATAGGTGGGCTGCTTCAGCGCGTCGGCCGAGCGGCGCATGCCACGGCGGGACGGCGAGGTCTTTCTCTTCGGGACAGCCATTGTCCAAACTCCTGAACGACATAACGTGGCAAGCGCGGCGTGATCGCTGGAACAAGGCGCGCTGCCGACTTGGCCAACTTGTGAATTGGCGAACTTGTGATCGCGAACGCACCGAAGGTTGAGCCCAGACGCGAGCCGCTTGGAGCGGTTCGCCCGGGGCGCGCTGAACGGCCAGCATTCCCGATGGAAGGCGCGCCTTATACAGGCTCGCGCGAGGGAACGAAAGCCCCGCAGCGCGCTTTTCCAGTCGCTCTATGCCCCAACAATGCCCTCTTGTCAGCTGAGGAGAGCTAAGCGAGGTTGCGCCCCGCTTCGGCCCGCCCGAAGACATCCCGAGGAAACCGGACCCATGATGCGTTCCGCCAAAACCCGTCTTTTCGCCGCCGCGCTCGCCGCGACCGTCTCCGTCGCGTCCGTCTCGGCGGCGCTCGCGCAGGGGGCCGCCCCGGCCGCTCCCCCCGCCGCGACGCAGGCGGCGCCGGCCCCTGACACCGTGGTCGCGACCGTCAACGGGACGCCCATCCGCCAGAGCGACGTGACCATCGCCCTCGAGGACATCGGCGCCGGCCTGCCGCCCCAGCTCCAGGGCGCGCAGCGGGAGGAATATGTCCTGTCCTTCCTCACCGACATGACCCTGCTGGCCAAAGCAGCCGAGGCGCAGAAGCTCGACCAGTCGCCGGATTTCCAGCAGCGCATCGCCTATGCCCGCACCAAGGCGCTCATGGAAACGCTGATGACCCAGGAAGCCAAGAAGGCGGTTTCCGAAGAGGCCAAGCACAAGACTTATGACGAGTTCGTCAAGTCCGCGCCCGCCGAGGCCGAGGTCCGCGCCCGCCACATCCTGGTGGACGACGAGGCCAAGGCCAAGGAAATCGCCAAGAAGGCCAAGGCCGGCGAGGATTTCGCCAAGCTCGCCAAGGACTATTCCAAGGACAGCGCCGAGGACGGCGGGGATCTCGGCTATTTCACCAAGGACCAGATGGTGCCCGAGTTCGCCGAGGCCGCCTTCAAGCTGGACAAGGGCCAGGTCTCCGACCCGGTGAAGAGCCAGTTCGGCTGGCATGTCATCAAGGTGGAGGACAAGCGCCAGAAGCCGGTTCCCACCTATGATCAGGTGTCGGACCAGGTGGAGCAGTACCTCGTGCGCAAGGCCCAGGCGGACCTCGTCACCAAGCTGCGCACCGATGCCAAGATCGAGAAGGCCGCGGCTGCGGCGCCTGCTCCGGCGGCGCCTGCTGCTCCGGCGGCGCCTGCTGCTCCCGCCGCGCCGGCTCCCGCGGCCGACCCCGCCAAGAAGTGATCGCGGTTACACGCCGGTCCTGAAGGGGCGCTTCGGCGCCCCTTTTCATGTCCGCTCGGGTCTCGCGCACGTGTCCGGGGCGCCGGTCAAAGCTCCTCCAGCCCGGCCCTGGCGCGGGCAAGCAGCTTGGCGGCGTCGAGAATCACATCCTTGTCCGGATCGTGAACGAGCGCGCCGAAGCTGCCGGCGAGCGCTGCGCACACGCCCATGGCGCTCACCTGCTCGCGCACGTCGCCGCTCCATTTGAAGTCCAGGGCAACGTCCCGGCCGCCAAGGGCCTCGGCCAGCGTGGCGGATCGGGCGGCGCCGGCGTCCACGTCGCTGAAGCGCAGGGCGAAGCCGGCATCCTCGCCGTCGAGGGTGCAGGGCAGGTAGCCGAATGATTCGAACGGCACGTAGCCGTCATCCAGCACCAGCTTCAGCTTGAGGGCGTCGAGGGCCTTTTGCAGCGCCGGGCGGGCCGGCACCTCGCTGCGGGACAAATAGGCGGTCTGGGCGCGCGCCATAGCGGCTCCTCCGAAATCGGATCATTGAAAAATGGCCGCCGGACGGGCCGGCAGCGGTCTGAAACGGCAAAATCCTAAAGGGGAATGCCGGGGCGTGGAAGATCCGCGCGCGCCTTCGCCGCGGGCCGCGGGCCGCGGGGAGCGCCGGTGCTGTGCCCCGTCGATTCGCGTTCGGCCCCGGCCGCCAGCCGGGGCCATCCCGATCAGCGCGGCGGAGCCCCGCCGGTGCAGGCCAGCGAGGGCGTCGCAAGTGCTGCCCATACGGCTGCCACCGCCGTGTCGTTGTTGCAGCGGTCGGCCGTGGCCTCCAACTGCTCGTGCAGGTTCATCTGCACGGGCTTGGAGAGCCACCAGCTCATGGATACGTCGCGGATCTTCTCCGGCGTGGCCTCGCCCACCGGACAGTGGCCGTCCTTCACCGCCTCCGGCCATACCTTGATCTGCACCAGATTGGTGGGGCAGCGGTCGCCGAAGCGGGCGTCGAGCCAATGGGTGGCCGTCGCCACCGCCAGCCGCCCACGGCCACTGCGCACCGCCCCAATGGCGCCCACCGGCCCGGAGATCTCCGTGAAGGCTGCGTGGTCCGGGGCGTCGGGCACCACCACGCCGCTGCCGCTGCGGGCAGTGCGCTCCTCGGTCAGCACGCTGCCGGGATCGTTGGCGACCACCAGAATGAAGGGGGCGAGCCGTGGCTCGATCTCCACCATGGCCTTGGCCAGTTCAACCGCGCTTTCCACCCCGAAATTCTCGAAGTAGCCGCCGTCCACGATGCGGTCCACCACGTCGGTGTCCATCTGGTAGATGGAGCCCGGCGGCGAAATCACCGGGAAGCGGGCGGAGTTGGTGGCAGCGGTGGACAGCCGCACGTCGAGATCGGATCGCACCAGGCCGTGGAAGTCGATGGCGTGGGTGAAGAGGGAGCATTCCGCGTTGGGCCCGCCCGAGGGGCAGCGGCCGGTGGTGGCATAGGTGGGCGAAAGGTCGGTGGTGACGATGCGCTGGCCGGTCTCCACCGAGGTGCCGTTCAGCACGAGGAAGGGCACCCAGCGATCCGGATCGGGCGGCGAGCCGAGGAAGGGCGTCGCCAGCCGGCTTGCCGAATCGGGCGACGCCTTTGCGCCTGCCGCCAGAACATGCCGGGCGAAATTATCCTCCCAGGATTGCTCCAGCAGCGCGGCGCGATCGGAAAGGAAGAGCTGGACCTGATCGTGGAAGGCGAGGCCGAAGAAGGTGGCGGTGAGATAATCGCCCGCCGTCATGCTCTCCAGGCAGTCGCGCCAGCCGGCGAGCGTGCCGCCGAACCAGCCGTCCGGCGCCTTGTCGGGGCAGGGCGCAGCGGAACCGGTGCGGGCCGCCAGCGCCGCCGCCACCACGGCGGCGCCGTAGGACCCGCCGGACACGCCGGAAATGGCGAAGATGCGGGTCGCAATGTCCTTGCCGTTCAGGGCCTGCTCGATGGCGGGGGTGAAGCGGCCGTCGTCGCGGGCGGCCCGGTTGATCTTCGAGCCGTCAGCCCGGGTGAAGGAGAAGCCCTGCTTGTGGCGCTCGAAATCGAGGAAATGGCCGATGACGCTGGCGGTGAAGAAGCCGGCCCGGCTTGCCCCGCCCGCCGCCGCGACGATGACCGGGCGCGGGCAGGAGGCCGGGGCCTCGGCGCAGCCGTTGGCGCGCATCCAAAGCTGGACCGCCTGTACCATGGCGGTGCGGCGGTACGCCGGCTCGACCGCCGTGAGAGTGCGCACCGCGTGGTTGTCGCCGAAGACATAGACGCCAACGGCGCCAAGAAGAAAGAGGCCGGTCAGGATCGGCACATGGAAGCGCCGTCCCACCGAGGACAGGTAGCCGAGAACAGGGACCCAGCCGCCGAAGATGAGCGGCACGGCAAAGGCGAGCGGCAACTGCCGGGCCAGCCAGTGGGGGCTGGCGGCCAGCACCACGATGACCAGCACCGCATAGGCGAGGAGGATCAGCCGGCCCGTGGCGTGCAGTTCCGCTTCGGGGTCGTCCGGCCGCGCCTCGATGCCGAGCGCGGCGAACACGCCGGCGAGCCGCCGCCCCAGCGCCGCATCGAAGGCCTTGAGGGGCCCAACGTCGGTGAATAGCCCGCGCATGAGGGTATAGGCATAGAACAGCGGCGCGCCGGCCAGCATGACCCAGGACAGAAGCGCCAGCTGGTCATGGGCGGCCGCCATGGCGGGCCGGTCGGCGAGGGTGGGCAGGTTGCCGATGGCGTTGCGCGCGCCGATGGCGAAGGCGACGAAGGTGAGCGCGCCGAGAATGCGCGGCACAAGGCGCAGCATCAGGCAGAAGATCAGGTCGTGCTTGCCGCCCCTCGCGGCGGCGGCGGCATTGCGCCGGGTGCTGATGTCGGCGATGCCCTTGTCCGTCTCCATCAGGAGGCGGGCGGCGTAGTGCACCGGCATGGCCCACAACAGGAACACGGCGGCGAGCAGGGCGATCATGGTGCCGGACAGGCCGGCGGCCGCGCCGACGGGCGCCCCCGCCATGGCGACGTCCAGCGTCACATCCTGGGCCTGGGTCACGGCGGACATGAGCAGCAGGCCGAGGACGACGCTGGCCAGCGGCACCCTCACTACCCACAGGATCAGTCCGAAATCGAGAACGCGACCCCAGATGCGGCCGAGCAGACGGGACGTGTGCGGCGTCTCCGCACTCCGCCCCTTGAGCCCGATTTCAGGGCTCACAGGCTCGATCTTCATGCGTGCCTCCAGTCCCCGCACGCCTGAAGACACTACAACTTTCGCAGGACTGAGACAACGGCCGGCCGCATTCGCGCGCGGCCGGCCCTCGTCGGGGCGTCAGATCATGGCCATGCCGCCATTCACGTGCAGGGTCTGGCCCGTGACATAGGCGGCCTCGTTGGAGGCGAGGTAGACGCAGGCGGCGGCGATGTCCTCGGGGGTGCCGAGCTTGGCCGCCGGCACCGCCTTCAGGATGCTCTCGCGCTGCTTGTCGTTGAGGGCGTCGGTCATGGGGGTGGCGATGAAGCCGGGGGCGACGCAGTTTACCGTCACCCCGCGCGAGGCCACTTCCTGGGCCAGCGACTTGGACATGCCGATCATGCCGGCCTTGGCGGCGGCATAATTGCCCTGGCCCGCATTGCCGGTGACACCGACGATGGAGGTGATGGAGATGATGCGGCCCGAGCGGCGGCGCATCATGGTGCGCACGGCCGCGCGCGACAGGCGGAAGGCGGCGGTGAGGTTCACCGCGATCACCTGGTCCCACGCCTCGTCGGAGAGGCGCATGAAGATGTTGTCGCGGGTGATGCCGGCATTGTTGACGAGGATGTCGATGTGCCCGCCCAGCGCCGTTTCGGCGTCCGGCACCAGCTTCTCCACCTCTTCCGTGCTGCCGAGATTGCTGGGCAGCACGTGGACGCGGTCGCCGCCCAGCTCGCCGGCGAGGGCGTCCAGGGCCTCCTTGCGGGTACCGGAAATGGCGACGACGGCGCCCTGGGCATGCAGCGCCTTGGCAATCGCCCCACCGATGCCGCCGGTGGCGCCGGTGACGAGCGCGGTCTTGCCGGAAAGATCGAACATATGTGCCCCCAGTCCTTTATCGGGTGTCCGGCGCAGGGCCGGTTGGAGATGAGCGCGCCAGCCTGAGCGCTTCGCCCGGATTGTCCCGGGCCTTGTGCAGGGGTTTAGCGGCGTTCCGCAATGCCGATGCGTGCCGAACGCGCGAATGGCCGGCATGAAGCCGGCCATGACGGTACATCAGTGACGGAGGATGGCGCCTCAGGCCGCCGAAGCGGCGGCGTTGCGGGCGGCGATGAAGGCCGCCACGTCCTCGGGCGTGCCCACGGCGCTGGCGGACACCGACTTGTCGATGCGCTTGACGAGGCCGCACAGCACCTTGCCGGCGCCGACCTCGACCATGCGTGTCACGCCCGCGCCCGCCATGTAGATGACGCTTTCGCGCCAGCGCACCGTGCCGGTCACCTGCTCCACCAGCAGGCGGACGATCTCGGCCGGGTCGGTGACCGGGGAGGCGCGCACATTGGCCACCAGCGGCACCCGCGGGGTCATGACGGTGGAGCCGGAGAGCGCCACTTCCATGGCCTCGGCGGCCGGGCCCATGAGGCGGCAATGGAAGGGGGCGGACACCGGCAGGAGCAGGGCCTTCATGGCGCCCTTCTCCTTGGCGATGACAATCGCGCGTTCTACCGCCGCCTTGGTGCCGGAGACCACCACCTGGCCGGGGGCGTTGTCGTTGGCCGCTTCGCACACGTCGTCGCCGGCGGCTTCCGCCGCCACGGCCACGGCCTGGTCGTAGTCGAGGCCCAGCAGGGCGGCCATGGCGCCTTCGCCCACGGGAACCGCCTCCTGCATGGCGCGGCCGCGGATGCGCAGCAGCCGGGCGGCCTCGGTGATGGTGAGGGCGCCGGCGGCGGCGAGGGCGGAATATTCGCCCAGCGAGTGGCCGGCCACGAAGGCGGCCTCGCGGGCAAGGTCGAGCCCCGCCTCGGTCTCCAGCACGCGCAGGGCGGCGAGGGAGACCGCCATGAGCGCCGGCTGGGCATTGGCGGTGAGGGTCAGCGCGTCGATGGGGCCATCCCACATCACCTGCGTCAGGCTCTCGTTGAGGGCGGCGTCCACTTCATCGAACACGGCCTTGGCGGCCGGGAAATTGTCCGCCAGCGCCTTGCCCATTCCCACGGCCTGGCTGCCCTGGCCGGGGAAGATAAAGGCGGTCTGAGATCCTGTACGCGGCCCATCCGACATGCGCGGCCCTCCGGTTATCAAATTTGGGGAGGGCAGAGACACCCGGAATGTGGGCGAGTCAAGGCGAGGGAACTTGACTTTGCGGAAGCGCAGGCGTTTGCCTCTTCCGCTTCACATTTTATGCATAGGCCTTAGGCGAAACGTGTGGGTCAGGCGTGAACGAAACCGGGCTATGGTCGCCTGGCACAGACATGGAAAGTGGTCCGTCGTGAAGGCTTCCTGGGGATTTCTCGCTTTTGCCGCCGTGGGCGTGATCGGCCTGGGCTCAGCCTTTGGCCAGACCTTTCAGCCGGCGCCCTCCGCCAACAAGCCTCTCGCGACCATGACGCCGACCGGCACCTTCGCTGCCTCGCAGGCCGCCGCCGAGCCGCCGGCCCCCGCCGCGGGCATGTCGGCGCCGGCCGCGACGCCCGCTCCGACCGGCACCTCGCCGCAGAAGCTGGTGGCCTATTCCTCGGCGGTGGTGGACGGTCCCTACATCGCCATGACCTTCGACGACGGCCCGAACCCGGAGACAACGCCCCGGCTGCTGAAGATGCTGGAGCAGCGCGGCATCAAGGCCACCTTCTTCGTACTCGGCAGCCGGGCGACGGCCTCGCCCGCCATCATCAAGCAGATGATCGCGCAGGGCCACGAGGTGGCGAACCATTCCTGGGATCACCCGCAACTGCCCAAGATCCCGGTGGCGGCCGCCGACAAGCAGATCGGCGATACCAACGCCGCCATCGAGCAGATCACCGGCAAGTCGCCGATCTATGTGCGCCCGCCCTACGGCGCCATGACCCCGGCGCTGCGCGCCCATCTGCGCGAGAAGTTCGGCTCGACCTTCATCTACTGGTCGGTGGATCCGCTCGACTGGAAGGATCGCAACGCCCAGGTCATCCACGACCGCATCGTGTCCCACGCTCATCCCGGCGCCATCGTGCTCGCCCACGACATCCATCCCACCACCGTGGATGCCATGCCCAAGGTGCTCGATGACCTCAAGGCCAAGGGCTACAAGTTCGTCACTGTCTCCGAGCTGATCGCCATGAACAAGGGCGTGCCGGAGCCGAAGGTGGCCTCCACCACCCCGGCGCCGAAGAAGAAGCCGAAGCCGGCCAATCCAGCCTCGGCCTCCGCGGCCGGCGCCAATGGCACGGCCGCCACGCCGGTCTCGGCCAAGCCCGCTTCGGCCAAGCCCGCCTCGGCCAAGCCGGCGACGCCGACCCGCAATTCCAGCACCAGCATGGGCCTGTTCTGAGCGAGGGCGGCGCGCCAGCGGTCGCGAGGCGCGTGCGAAACTTGCTTTGCGCGCAGAATCTGCTATACGCCCCGCTTCCGTCGCACCCGGCCGGGGGCTGAACGGACGGTTTTTCTTTGCCTCGGCGTTATCCGCCGTGGCGCTGAGGAACAGGGCACCTGCCCGTCGTCCCGTGTCCCCGCCTTCCGAGCTTCGCGCCTTTCCGGCAAGAAGGGCTTGGCGCCGGTGGACGGAAGTGAAACGAAAGGCACACGAACACATGCCGCTTTACGAGCACGTGTTCCTCGCGCGCCAGGACGTGACGGCGCAGCAGGTCGAGGAACTCACCACCCGATTCAAGGGTGTCATCGAGGCGAATGGCGGCTCGGTCGGCAAGACCGAGTACTGGGGCGTGAAGTCCCTGACCTATCGCATCAACAAGAACCGCAAGGCGCACTTCACGCTCCTGAACATCAATGCCCCCGCGGCGGCGATCCAGGAGCTGGAGCGCCAGCAGCGCATCGACGAAGACGTCCTGCGCATCCTCACCCTCCGCGTCGAGGAGCATGAGGAAGGCCCGTCCGCCATGCTCCAGAAGCGCGACCGCGATGATCGCGGCGAGCGTGGGGACCGTGGCGATCGCGGTGATCGTGGTGACCGCGGCTTCGGTGGTCGCGAGGACCGCCCGCGCCGTCCGCGTCCCACTGAAGAGTCCCATGGCGGCGAGGAGGAAGTCTGATGGCGTTCGCTCAGTCCGGTGGCGCCGGCGGTGGCGGTGGCCAGCGTCGTCCCTTCTTCCGTCGTCGCAAGACCTGCCCGTTCTCCGGCCCCAACGCGCCGAAGATCGACTACAAGGATGTGCGCCTGCTGCAGCGCTACATCTCCGAGCGCGGCAAGATCGTGCCCTCGCGCATCACGGCGGTCTCCGCCAAGAAGCAGCGTGAGCTGTCTGCCGCCATCAAACGCTCGCGGTTCCTGGGCCTTCTGCCCTTCGTGATCCGCTGATCCATCCGCCCTCCCCGCTGGGGAGGGCGTTTCTCTCTGGTTTTGGCGACGCGCCGCGGGGAAGTCTCCGGGGCGTCTGCTGGGGTGGCCCCAAGGTCCGCCTCTAACCGCGTCAGCGGGACAGCTTGTCGGATGGCACTTCTTATCCTCATTGGCCTGGCCGCCGGATCGGCCTCCGCACTGCTTGCCGCCAGCGCCGCGGCGGGCTCGGTTCTGGCCGTTCCCCTCTTCTATCTCTCGCCCCTGCCGGTGATGATCGCCGGCATCGCCTTCAGCCCGCTGGCTGCGGCCCTTGCCGTGATCACCGGCGGCGCCGGGCTGTGGCTCGCCTTCGGCGGCACCTTCCTCGTCACCTATCTGGTGGGCCTCGGCGGCCCGGCTCTCGGTCTGTCCTATGCGGCGCTGCTCGCCCGGAGCGACCCGGCGGCCCGTGACGGCTTCGTCTGGTTTCCGGTGGGCGGGTTGCTGCTGCTGGCGGCGGGCTTTGCCACCGTCTCCGTCACCGTGGCGCTGTTCGGCATGGCTTCGGACTATGAGGCGTACCACGCGGCGGTGATCGCCACCTTCCAGGCATTCGTGGCGGGCCAGGCCCTGCCCATCGGCGCGGAGGGGCGCGACCCCCTCGCCATGGGCACCCTGATCGCCCATGTCCTGCCCGCCATGGCGGCCGGAATGGCCATGGCCTCCTACCTCGCCTGCCTCTACCTCTCCGCCCGCGCGGCGCGTGTCTCCGGCACGCTGGCGCGGCCGTGGCCCAACCTGGCCGCCTTCCGGCTGCCGCCGGTGACCTCGCTGGTGCTCGCCGTGGTGCTGGCCTTGTCCATGGCCGGTGGCCTCACCGGCCTTGCGGCCTCGGCCGGTGCCCTGACCCTGGCTTTGGCCTATGCCCTCGCCGGCTTCGCCGTGGTCCACGCCCTGACCGAAGGCCAGCCAGCGCGGACCCTCGTCCTCGGTGCGCTCTGGATAACCTCAGCCGTGCTGGGCTGGCCGGTGCTGGCCATGGCCGTGCTCGGCTTCGCTGACGGCATGCTCGACCTGCGCGCCCGCATCGCCACCGGCAAGGGACCGCCTGCCGCCAACGACCGCTGATTTTCCAATAAATCCCGACCAAGAAATCCCGATCCGATACGAACAGGAGACACAAGATGGACGTCATTCTTCTCGAGCGCGTCGCCAAGCTCGGCCAGATGGGCGAAGTGGTGAAGGTGCGCGACGGCTACGCCCGTAACTTCCTGCTGCCGAACGGCAAGGCCCTGCGCGCCACCAAGGCGAACAAGACCCGCTTCGACACCATGAAGATCGAGCTCGAGGCCCGCAACCTGGAGCGCCGCAAGGACGCCGAGGCGGTGGCCGAGAAGCTCAACGGCCAGAGCGTGGCGATGATCCGCCAGGCCGGCGAGAGCGGCCAGCTCTACGGCTCGGTCTCCACCCGCGACATCGCCGATGGCCTGACCGCCGCCGGCTTCACCGTGGACCGCCAGCAGGTCATCCTCAACCACCCCATCAAGACCCTCGGCGTGCACGTGGTCCCGGTGACCCTGCATCCGGAGGTCGAGGTGACCGTGAAGGTCAACGTCGCCCGCAACGCCGACGAGGCCGAGCGTCAGGCCCGCGGCGAGGACGTGCGCACCGCCCGTGACGAGGATGCCGAGATCGAGGCCGAACTCGCCATCGAGCGCGCCGAAGTCGCCGCCGAGCTGGCAGCCGAGGAAGGCACCGAGGGCTGAGGCCTTACCGCCCCCCTTCCATTGGGGGGCGACGCTTTTTTCGACGCGGACAACGAACGGCGTCCCGGCCTCTGTCGGGGCGCCGTTTTCCGTTCTGTGCTTGGTCTTGCTCGCGCGCACGTGACGGCTGGCGGCCGGCTGTCACCCAGGCGCCATATTGCGACGCATCAGCCTTGGTGGTTTCATAAAACCCGTTGCGGCCATCCGGGTGGACCGGCCGGGACGCTTGCCGTGTCACCCTGCGCCAGATCAGGCGCCCATGGGCCGGCGAGCGGACCACAGCCGGATCCGGAGCGTTTTCATTCAGGCCGGGCATGGGGCGCGCACGGGCGCGCCGATGGCGCCGGCCTGCGGGCGAACGCTCCCCAGCCTGGAGCGGGAGAAAGGTTTGGGGCTGAAGCGGAACGGAGGCGGCCGATGGAGCGGTTGCTGGAGAATGTATTGCGGCGGGTGGTCGTTGACGGTCGCCTGAAGGTGACGACCGCATCCGGTCGGACAATGACCCTGGGGAATGCGCCGCCAGGGCAGACGCCCGTCGCGCTTCGCATCACCTGCCCGGCGGCCCAGCGCGACATCTGCCTCGATCCGGAACTGAAGCTCGGCGAAGCCTACATGAACGGCACGCTGGTGATGGAAGAGGGCACCATCGCCGACTTTCTCGATCTGGTCATGGCTCAGCCGCTCGCCGTCAATCCCACGGCGCCGGCCAAGCTGCTCTACCTGCTGCGGCGGGTGTTGCGCCGCATCACGCAATTCAATCCGCCCGGCCGGTCGCAGCGCAATGTAGCGCACCATTACGATATCGACGGGCGGCTCTATTCGCTCTTCCTCGACCACGACCGGCAGTACAGCTGCGCCTATTTCGAGCATGAGGGGCAGAGCCTCGACGATGCCCAGCTGGCCAAGAAGCGCCATATCGCGGCCAAGCTGGTGCTCGACCGTGCCGGCCTCGACGTGCTGGACATCGGCTCCGGCTGGGGCGGGCTCGGGCTCTATCTCGCGGAGATGGCGGGGGCAAAGGTTCAGGGCGTCACGCTCTCGAGCGAACAGCTGGCGATGTCGCGCCACCGTGCCGCCGAGCGCGGCCTCGCCGATCGGGTGAACTTCACCTTACGCGACTATCGCGACGTGGAGGGGGCGTTCGACCGCATCGTTTCGGTGGGCATGTTCGAGCATGTGGGCGTGGGCCATTTCGGCGCCTTCTTCCGCAAGGCCCGCAGCCTGCTGAAGGACGACGGGGTGATGCTGCTGCACGCCATCGGCCGCTCCGATCCGCCGAGCGTCACCAACCCCTTCATCACCAAGTATATTTTCCCGGGCGGCTATATTCCGGCCCTGTCGGAAGTGCTGCCGCATATCGAGCGGGCGGGGCTCGTCGTCACCGACGTGGAGCTCTTGCGCCTGCACTATGCCGAGACGCTGAAGGCCTGGCGCCAGCGCTTCCTGGCCCGCCGGGAGGAGGCTGCCCGGCTCACCGACGAGCGCTTCTGCCGCATGTGGGAATTCTATTTGGCGTCCAGCGAGATGGCATTCCGCCACCAGGGTCTGAACGTGTTCCAGATCCAGCTCGCCCGCCGCCAGCAGTCGGTGCCACTGACCCGCGACTATGTGGCGGCGGCGGAGGATCGCCTGAGGCGTGCGGAAGCAGCGGCCCGCGCGCCGCTGCGCCTCGCCGGAGAATAGAGCGGGCACAGGGACCGGCGGGGTGCCCGTCCGGCCCCGTGCCGGGGCGCGAGGGACCGCCCGCCGCTGCACGCATGGGAGCGTTGCGGCGAATGCCTCGCAACAGGTCTTCTATTCGTCGTGCACTCATGGTATCGGCCACTGCCAACTCGTAGCGGGGTGTTTGACAGCAACCCGTTCCCGCCCCGATCCAGCGGCCCGGCTTCCCGCGCCGCCTTAAGGAGTTGGCCATGACCACCCCGATTTCGAACGTCCCCCCGTCTGCGGCCATCTCCAGCGGCCGCGCGCCGTTCCGCGAGGCGCTGACGTTCGACGACGTGCTGCTGACTCCGGGCGCCTCCGAGGTGATGCCGGGGCAGGTGGATGTCGCCACCCAGCTCACCAAGACCATCAGCCTCAACCTGCCCATCATCTCCGCCGCCATGGATACGGTGACCGAATCGCGCCTCGCCATCGCCATGGCGCAGGCCGGCGGCATCGGCGTCATCCACCGCAACCTCACGCCCGAGCTTCAGGCCGAGCATGTGCGGCAGGTGAAGAAGTACGAATCGGGCATGGTGGTGAACCCGGTCACCATCCATCCCGACGAGACTCTCGCCCACGCCCTCACCCTCATGAAGCGCTACGGCATCTCCGGCATTCCGGTGGTGGAGCGCGGCGTGGGTGCCATCGCCGGGCGGCTGGTCGGCATCCTCACCAATCGCGACGTGCGCTTCGCCCATAATCCCGAGCAGCGCGTGGCCGAGCTGATGACCAAGGACCGGCTCATCACCGTGCGCGAGGGCCAGGTGAACCAGGAGGAGGCCAAGAGCCTCCTGCACCAGTACCGCATCGAGAAGCTGCTGGTGGTGGACAATGACGAGCGCTGCGTCGGCCTCATCACCGTCAAGGACATCGAGAAGGCGGTGGCCTATCCCCACGCCGCCAAGGACGAGCAGGGCCGCCTGCGGGTCGCTGCCGCGACGACCGTCGGTCCCGACGGCTTCGAGCGCACCGAGCGCCTGATCGATGCCGGCGTCGACCTCGTGGTGGTGGATACCGCCCACGGCCATTCCCGCAAGGTGCTGGACCAGGTGGAGCGCATCAAGAAGCTCTCCAACCGCACCCAGATCCTCGCCGGCAACATCGCCACCGCCGAGGGTGCCCGCGCGCTCATCGATGCCGGGGCGGACGCGGTGAAGGTGGGCATCGGCCCTGGCTCCATCTGCACCACCCGCATCGTGGCGGGCGTTGGCGTGCCCCAGCTCACCGCGGTGATGGATGCGGTGGAAGCCGCCCACGCCACCGGCACCCCGGTGATCGCCGACGGCGGCATCAAGTATTCCGGCGACCTCGCCAAGGCGCTGGCGGCCGGAGCCTCCGCCGCCATGGTAGGCTCGCTGCTCGCCGGCACCGACGAAAGCCCCGGCGAGGTGTTCCTCTATCAGGGCCGCTCCTACAAGTCGTATCGCGGCATGGGCTCGGTGGGCGCCATGGCCCGCGGCTCGGCCGACCGCTACTTCCAGGCGGAAGTGCGCGACACGCTCAAGCTGGTGCCGGAAGGCATCGAGGGCCAGGTGGCCTACAAGGGTCCGGTGGGGGCGGTGCTCCACCAGCTTGCCGGCGGCTTGCGGGCAGCCATGGGCTATGTGGGCGGCAGCACGCTGAAGGAATTCCGCGAGAAGGCCCAGTTCGTGCGCATCTCTTCCGCCGGCCTGCGCGAGAGCCATGTGCATGACGTGACCATCACCCGCGAGAGCCCGAACTATCCCACCAGCGTGTGACAGCTATGGGTGATGAGCTTGGCCCATCACCCATCGGTACAGGCCCGCGCGGCGCTTGAGCGCGACCCCCTTGGCGTCGGTCAGAGACCGGCACCGCTCGTTCGAGCAGCGGCGGTTCGGGTCAGGTGGGGTCCGGGCCGCGCATGCGCACGACGAATTCCACCAGGAAGGCCGTCGACCACGCCACCATCATCGGGCCGATGAGGGATTCGAACCCGGCGATGGCGCGGAAGGACTTGGTGATGGAAACCCCGTCCGCGCCCACCGTGGTGTAGGTGGAGATGGAATAATAGACGGCGTCGTGCGGATCGGCGATGGCGCCGAGGGCAACGTAGGCCGTCGCCCAGATGCAGACCTCAAACATATGGGCAAGGCTGAGGCTCAGCACGGTGGCGCTGATGATCACCGCCTCGCGGAATACGTGATCGGAGTAGCTCTTGCCGCGGATGCGCCGGCTGAGGCGCCGGCGGATGATGGCCAGTGAGATGGCGTGGGACACCACCGTCAGCATCGCCAGCGCGATGCAGACCATAAGCAGCGCCAGATATGCGCCCGATCCGATCCCCCCGTTCATGTCGCGTGCCGGCCCCCTCCGCGCGGTGTCGCGCGTCGGGGCAACCTAGCTGCTTCCGGGAGTGAGGAAAATCGCCGGTCGGCCGCTCGTCAGGCGCGGTCGTGATGCGTGCGGGCGGACGACGCGGAGGACTTGGGCGGGGTCACGTCGATCATGCCGTTCTCGTCGGGCGCGCGTTCGCCATTGCCGAAGGGTTGCCCGCTGCGCAGGTCGAACACCCGCACCGAGCCGAAACTGGACGAGAAGCCGCCCCGGGGCATGCCCGGCGCCCGCCCGGTGACCAAGGCGTAGACGCCCCCACCCAGCACAAGGGCCGTGATCACAATGCCGGCGACCACGATCAGGCCGCCCACAAGCGTGAACAGCGCAAGGCCCACGAGGCCCGCGACCACAAGGCCGGCAACTCCGCCAAACAGGTTCAGTAGCTGTTTCATGGCACCAGCGTGAAGGTGGATTGGGGCGGACTTGCGACCGCCCCGCGCCGTCGGCGTGACGCCGGTCACAGGTGTATCAGCGCCCGCCCGAGGCGAGGGGAAGGCTGGCAGACCCCGTCCGGGCGGGTCAGTCGCCCTGTTCGAGCAATGGCTCGCGGCCGATGAGCCGGGCCAGCTGGCGCAGGCGATTATAGACCCGGTCGTTCACCAGCGAGACCACCTTGCGCGGCACGCTCAGCACCAGCTGGTCGCCGCGCACCTGCAGCGGCATCTGCGGCAGGATGCCGGGCATGGCCGCCGACAGCACGTAGGCAACCCGCATCACGGCGCCGAGGATGCGCGCGCGGTCGAGCATGCCGGTGGTGAGCAATTCCAGGATGCGGGTGTCGGATTCGTCGGTATTGAGGCCCATGTGCCGGAAATAGACCGAGAGGGCGATATAGGCCCGGCCGGGATGATCGATGCCGGCGAACGCCGCATGGGCGATCATGTTCAGGCTCTGCTCGCCGCGATAGTCCGGGTGCGCGCGCCAGCTCACGTCCGCCAGCAGGCAGGCGGCGCGGCGCAGGCGCTTCTCGTCCTCCGCTTCCTCCAGCACCGGCGCCGAGGCGAAGAAGCCATCGGTCCAGGCCACCAGCTCCTCCCCGTGGCGGGGCGAGCGGGAGCGCAGCACGTTCATCTCGGCTGCCGCGATCAGGAGCGGGTCGCGGACGCGCTCCTCTTCAGGCATCAGGGAATGCAGCAGGCCCTCGCGCACGCCGAGGGCGGAGATGACCACCTCGGACGGGCGGCCCTGCCGCACGATGTTCTCCAGCACCAGCGCGCCGTAGGCGAGCAGAGGACGGCGGGCGTCGGAGACCACGTCGATATGGGCGAGGGCCTCGGCGTCGGCGCGGTGCACGATGCGGGTGAAGTCCAGCGCCTCGCGGGCGGGAATCACATAGCCGTGCATCACGTGGAGCGGATAGCCCTTGGTGTACATGTGGAGGCGCGCCAGCGCCCGCCACGTTCCGCCCACGGCATAGAAGGTGCGGCCGGCCAGCGCCCCCAGGACCTCGGCCTCGGGGATGGTTTCGCGGACGATCTTCTCCGCCTTGCGCGGCGAGCGGGCCGAGCGGTCCTGCAGGGCGAGCCCGCCGAGCGGCAGGGTGACGCCGGTGCCGATGGCGCGGCCCTTCACGTCCACCAGCTCCAGCGAGCCGCCGCCGAGATCGCCCACGATGCCGTCCGGCGCATGGACGCCGGCCACCACGCCGGCGGCGGCGAGCTCCGCCTCGCGCTTGCCGGTGAGCAGCTCGATCTTGCGGCCGCAGATGGCCTCGCACTCGGCGATGAAGGCCGGGCCGTTCTCCGCGTCGCGCGCGGCGGCGGTGGCGAGGGCATGGACCTCGCCCACCTCCATTGCGTCGCACAGGGCGCGGAACCGCTTCAGCGCGGCCAGGGCACGGTCCACCGCATCCTGCGGCAGGCGCCCGGTGGAGAGCACCTCGCGGCCGAGCCCGCACAGGGCCTTCTCGTTGAAGATGGGCGTGAGCGCGCGGCTCAGCCCCTCATAGACCACGAGGCGGACCGAGTTGGAGCCGATATCGATGACCGCGACCGGCGCTCCCGTGAACAGCCGGCCGGGCGCGCGGGTCACCTCATTACCGTCAGCGACGGACGAAGAGGCTACGCGGCGAAGAATCTTTGAGAGACTTTCCACGTCCGGACAAGCTCGGGTTGGTCATGAAATATTGATGGGCGTTGAACGGCTCTTCGCCCGGCGCGGGGACTATGCGTTCGGAGGAGCCGTCGGGCAAGACACGCCAGCTCTGCTGGTTGTCGATAAGGTTGGCGACCATGATCTGGTCGAGCACCTGTTCGTGCACCGTCGGATTGGTGATGGGGCACAGGGTCTCGACCCGGCGGTCGAGGTTGCGCGGCATCAGGTCCGCCGAGGAGATGTAGACCACCGCATTGGGGCTCGGCAGGCCGTGGCCGGCGCCGAAGCAATACACGCGCGAGTGCTCCAGGAAGCGCCCGACGATGGACTTCACCCGGATGTTCTCGGAGAGCCCGGGAATGCCGGGGCGCAGGCAGCAGATGCCGCGGATGATGCAGTCCACCTGCACGCCGGCGGCGCTCGCCTCGTACAGCGCGTCGATGATCTCCGGATCCACCAGCGAGTTGCACTTCAGCCAGATGGCAGCCGGGCGGCCGGCCTTGGCGAACTCGATCTCGTCGGCGATGTGGTTGAGCAGCCGGGGCTTCAGGCCCGTGGGCGAGACCGCCATGGCGTCCAGCTCACCGGGGGTGGCATAGCCGGTGATGAAGTTGAAGATGCGGGCCACGTCCTGGGCGATCACCGGATCGGCGGTGAAGAAGCTGAGGTCCGTATAGATCCGGGCGGTAATGGGATGATAGTTGCCGGTGCCCACATGGACGTAGGTGGCCAGCTGCGCGCCCTCGCGCCGCACCGCCATGGAGAGCTTGCCGTGGGTCTTCAGCTCGATGAAGCCGAACACCACCTGCACGCCGGCACGCTCCAGGTCGCGGGCCCAGCGGATGTTGGCTTCCTCGTCGAAGCGGGCCTTCAGTTCCACCAGCGCTGTCACCGACTTGCCGGCCTCCGCCGCCTCGGCCAGGGCCTTCACGATGGGGCTGTCGGAGGAGGTGCGGTAGAGGGTCTGCTTGATGGCGACGACGTTGGGGTCGCGGGCGGCCTGGCGGAGAAACTGAACCACCACGTCAAAGGATTCATAAGGGTGGTGAACCAGTATGTCCTTCTCGCGAATAGCGAGAAAGCAGTCTCCGCCGTGGTCGCGGATGCGTTCGGGAAATCGGGCGTTGTAGGCCTGAAACTTCAGGTCCGGCCGGTCCACCGAGACCAGCTGGGAGAATTCGTTCAGGGCGAGCACGCCGCCCACCACGAAGATCTCGTCGTCGTTCACGCCCAGCTCGCGGGCGACGAAATTGCGCAGCTCCGCCGGCATGGCGGCATCCGCCTCCATGCGGATCACCTCGCCGTAGCGGCGCTGCTTCAGCGCGGTCTCGAACAGGCGGACGAGATCCTCCGCCTCCTCCTCGATTTCAAGGTCGCTGTCGCGGACCACCCGGAACACGCCCTGGCCCTTCACCGCATAACCGGGGAAGAGGCGGGAGATGAACAGGCCGATCATCTGCTCCAGGGTGATGAAGCGCAGGGCCCCGGTGCCAAGGTCCGGCAGGCGGATGAAGCGCTCCACCTTGGCGGGGATGCGGATCAGCGCGTTCATGCCCCGCCCGTCCGCCTGCCGCACCAGCTGGAGCGCAAGCGAGAAGCCGAGATTGGGGATGAAGGGGAAGGGGTGCGCCGGGTCGATGGCCAGCGGGGTCAGCACCGGGAAGACGTGGTTGAGGAAATGCCGGTCCAGCACCACCAGGTCTTCGGCCGTGACCTCGACGCCATCCACCAGCACGATGCCGACGCCGGCGAGGTCGTGACGCAGCTCCAGCCAGCGGCCCTGCTGGTCGGAGATGAGCTGGGCGGCGCTGGCGAGGATGGTGGCCAGCTGCTCCGAGGGGGTAAGGCCGTCGGGGCTCGGGGTCTGCACGCCCTCGCGAACCTGCTCCTTCAGGCCCGCCACGCGAACCATGAAGAACTCGTCGAGGTTGTTGGCCGAGATGGAGAGGAAGCGCAGCTGCTCCAGCAGGGGGTGGTTGCGGTTCTCCGCCTCCTCCAGCACCCGCCGGTTGAAGTGCAGCCAGGAAATCTCGCGGTTGATGAAACGCTGCGGCGATTGCGCCAGCGCCAGCACCTCCGCTGCGCCCGCCGGGATCTCGACCTCCGCGAGAGCTGCAGCCTCGTTCATACCCATGCTCGGTCCCCCGCGTTTCGGCCGGACCATGGCCGCGTTACATGACTACTCTATGACGCCCCGGCGGTATCAGTCTTCTTCCCCGTGGACGTCGGGGAAGGGCGGGTCTTCGCCCAGTTCCTCGCCGAGCTCCTTCAACACCTGGGCCGCCAGCGCCCGCGTCACCGGGCGCCGGGCTGCGAGGGCGGCCGTATCCAGCGCATCGACGATGCGCTTGGCGCCGGCCACGGTGCGCTGCATGCGCATGAGGAGGTACTGGACCGTGGCTTCATCCACCGAAAGCTGGCGATCCGCGAACAGCTTCACCAGCACCGCCGCCAGCAGGGCGTCGTCCGCAGGCGCGATCTCGAACACCGGCACGGCGCGCAGCCGCGAGGCGAGGTCGGCGGTGGCGAGACTGAAGCTTGAGGGCGGCGTGCGCGCCGTCATCAGCAGGTAGGCCTGCTGCTCGCGGGCGAGGTTGAGCAGGTGGAACAGGGCGGCCTCGCTGAAGGTGCCGGCCGAAAGGTCCTCCAGCACCAGGGCGCCGCTAGCGAGGGCCTCGGGCACGCCTTCGCGGGTCAGGGCGCGGGCGTCGAGGGTCCGCGCGCCGGAGCGCTCGGCGAAGATCGCCGAAAGGTGGCTCTTTCCAGCGCCCTCCGGCCCCACGATGCACACCACCCGGGCCGGCCATTCGGGAAAGGCGTCGATGAGGGCGAGGGCGGCCGCGTTGCCGGGCGCCGCGAGGAAATCCTCGCGCCGGAGCGCCGGGTAGGCCGGCAGGTCGAGGGGAAGCTGGCGCGGACGTCCGTCGCGCTCTGCCATGCTCAGGGTGTCCCCGGTGGTGGCAGGGCGTCGTCCGGGGTGCCCTGGTACAGCGCCGACTGCATGTAGCGGGTGATCACGAAGCGCACCAGCACCCCCGTCACCGCCGTGAGCGGCACCGCGAGCAGCAGGCCAACGAAGCCGAACAGGTAGCCGAAGGCGAACAGGGCGAACATGAGCCAGACCGGATGCACCCCGATGCTGTCGCCCACCAGCTTGGGCGAGAGCACGTAGCCCTCGATGGTCTGGCCGGTGACGAAGATGGCCAGCACCGTGCCGATCATGCCCCAGTCGGGAAAGAACTGGACGATGGCGACGCCCATGGCCAGCACGAAGCCGGTGAGCGAGCCCACATAGGGAATGAAGGTGATGACGCCGGAGACGATGCCGATGAGCAGGCCGAAATTCAGCCCCGCCATGGTCAGGGCCACCGCATAGAAGGTCCCGAGCAGCAGGCACACCATGGCCTGCCCGCGCACGAAGCCCGCCACCGCCATGTCCATGGCGCGGGCAAGGCCCCGCACTTCCGTGCGATGGGGCAGCGGCACCAGCTGGTCCACGTAGGCGACCATGTTGTTCCAGTCGCACAGGATGTAGAAGACCACCACCGGCGTCACCACCAGCAGCGCGAACAGCGCGATCAGCGCCTGCCCCCCGGACCACACGGAGGAGAGCAGGCCCACCAGGTGGCTGACCCCCTGCGTCATGAGATCGGAGATGGAGCGCTGCATGTCGGGCAGGCGGTCGCCGACGATGCCGCTCAGCCACTCGCGGTTTTCCTCGGTCAAGAGCCCCTGCAGCCGGGCCACATAGGCGGGCAGCCGCTGGATGAACTCGAACATCTGCGAGGACAGCAGCGGCAGGGCGAGCAGGAAGAACAGCACCACCAGCAGCAGCATGATCCCCACCACCACCAGGGCGGAGAGGGTGCGGGCGACGCCGATGCGTTCCAGGCGCGCCACCACGGGATTGAGGAAATAAGCCAGCACGATGCCCGCCACGAACGGCAGCAGGATGCCGCTCAACAGCCACAGCGCGATGGCGGTGAGGATGAGGGCGGTCACCCAGAAGCGCATCTGGAAGCGGACCGGCAGGGTGCTTTCCTCAGGCTCCAAGTCAAGCGGGCGGCGGTCCGACGCGGGGCGGCTTGGCGCAGGATCGTCCGGCACGCCGGGCGCACGAACCCGGCCGCCGTGCGCCGGGCTGACGGCGGCTGCGGAGTTGCGGGGGTCGCGTTCGCCGATCAACTCACGATCCATCAGCTTGCCGTTCGTGAGTGCGCCATTCGTCGGTTCGCCAGTTTCAACTGACTGTGCGTCAATTCGCAACGTGGCGCGTCCATGCGGCGAGATAGGCAGCGGCCGAAAGTCCCGTCAAGAGCCCGACCATCACCAGCCCCACCTGGAACAGCCCCGGCAGGTCCAGACCGAAGCCGGACGCGGCCAGCACGAAGGCTGCGAACACGATCTGCACCGCCGTGTTCACCTTGGAGACCAGCAGCGGGCTGATGGCCACGGGCTTGGCCATGACCAGGGACAGCACCACCGCCCCGATGATCATCACGTCGCGCGACACCACGGCGATGGCCACCCAGCGCGGGATCAGGCCGCAGACCGCCAGCGCCACGTAGATGGAGATGAGCAGGGCCTTGTCGGCCACCGGATCGAGATAGGAGCCGAGCTCCGTCTGCATATCGAACCGCTTGGCGATGAAGCCGTCGAGCGCATCGGAGATGCCGGCCGCGAGGAACAGCCAGAACGCCAGCGCATATTCGCTGGAGGCGATCGACCAGACCACCGCCGGCACCAGCAGGATGCGCATGAGGGTGATGATGTTCGGCAGGCTCACCTCGTCCTCCGCGCCGCCGGGAGGATGCCGGCCGCCTCGATCGCAAGCCGGCCGGATATCGCGTTCCCTGTCTTGATGCTAGGCGCTGTCCACGCCCCGGATCATCCGCTGATGCGCTCGATCTGCGCGCCGCACCGCGACAGCTTCTCCTCCAGCTTCTCGAAGCCGCGGTCGAGGTGGTAGACGCGCTGGACCATGGTTTCGCCCTCCGCCGCGAGGCCGGCGATGACCAGGGAGACCGAGGCGCGAAGATCGGTGGCCATCACCGGCGCGCCGGTCAGTCGCTCCACCCCCTCCACCACGGCGGTGTCGCCATCGAGGTGAATGCGGGCGCCGAGCCGGGCCAGCTCCTGCACATGCATGAAGCGGTTCTCGAAAATGGTCTCGGTGATGCGGGAATTGCCCTTGGCCTTGGTCATGAGCGCCATGAACTGGGCCTGGAGATCGGTGGGGAAGCCGGGGTAGGGGGCGGTGGTCACGTCCACCGGCAGGATGCCGGCGCCGTTGCGGCGCACCCGGATGCCCTCGTTGGTGGCGTCGATCTCGGCGCCGGCCTGGCGCAGGGCGTCCAGCGCGCTTTCCAGCAGGTCGGGCCGGGCGCCGGCGAGCATCACGTCGCCGCCGGTCATGGCTGTGGCCATGGCATAGGTGCCGGTCTCGATGCGGTCGGGCAGCACCGCGTGGCGGGCGGCCTTCAGGCGGGCCACGCCCTCCACATGGATGGTGGAGCTGCCGGCACCGGTAATGCGGGCGCCCATCTTGATGAGGCAGTCGGCGAGATCCACCACCTCCGGCTCGCGGGCGGCATTCTCGATGATGCTGTCGCCGCGGGCGAGGGTGGCGGCCATCAGGGCAGTGTGGGTGGCGCCCACGGACACCTTGGGGAACACGATGCGCGCGCCCTTGAGGCCCTGGGGCGCCTTCGCCACCACATAGCCGGCATCGATCTCGATCTCGGCGCCGAGGGCGCGCAGGGCATCGAGATGGAAATCCACCGGCCGGGTGCCGATGGCGCAGCCGCCGGGCAGCGACACCTTGGCCACGCCGATGCGGGCCAGGAGCGGCCCCAGCACCCAGAACGAGGCGCGCATGCGCGAAACGAGGTCGTAGGGCGCCGTGGTGTCCACGATCACCCGCGCGTCGATCTCCAGCGTCTGGCCGGCATAGGGATCGTCGCCGTTGCGCTTGCCGTTGGTGGTGATGTCCACGCCGTGATTGCCGAGGATGCGTTGCAGCAGCGCCACGTCCGCGAGGCGCGGCACGTTCTCGAGAATCAGCTTCTCCTCGGTCAGGAGGCTGGCGATCATCAGCGGCAGGGCTGCGTTCTTCGCACCGGAAATGGGAATGGTGCCCTTGAGCTCGTTTCCGCCGACGATGCGAATCTTGTCCATGCGCTACCTGTGCCTCCTGCCGGCTGGCCCCCCCAAAGCCGGCCGACCATCAAATTCAAGGGAAAAGCTCTAGCCCGGCTCGCCGTCCGGCACAATCTTGGCGGCACCCACAGCCAGCGCCGTGCTACCGCCGCGCGCAGGGTTTTCACCGCTATTCGTGCCGTCCGGGGGTTTTTCGGCAGCAGGGGGGAGACCCTGGTCCGGCCCGGATCCGGCAAGGGAGGCGGCCTGCGGAGGGGTGCCCGCGGCCCGCGCGCGGCGCGCGGGGGACGTTTCGGCTTCACCCGCGCGCCGCGCGCGGGATTGCGCCTTGCGCCGCGACAGGTTCGCACGCAGGGCGGCGGCGAGGCGTTCCGATCGGTCCTTGCTCCCGGGCATGGAAGGTAAGTAGCCGGCGCATACGGGCGGCGCAAGAAGACCAATCGCCGACATGATCGCCGTTACGTGAGCCATTCCCTTGCCGGCCTTGCGGAGCTTGGCTGGCCTTGCCGCGGGGAGTGTGCTAACGAGCCGCATTGCTGGGCCGGGAAAGGGCGCCTTCAAAGGGCTCTACTCATCCGTGCGCGGCGGTGGGAGCTGTCCGGCCCGATCCACGTGCCGCCCGCGAGGAACGTTCCTTGCGGCGGAGGGGGCTGGGCACGGCGGAAAAAAGGCATTATGCCCTCCACCAGCCGCCGAACGGCAACGGGATTATCCGAACAACGAGGGTTGCATCTATGAGTGACATCGCCGAGCGGGTGAAGAAGATTGTCGCGGAGCATCTGGGGGTGGAACCCGAGAAGGTCACGGAGAGCGCCTCCTTCATCGACGATCTCGGCGCCGACAGCCTCGACACCGTGGAACTCGTGATGGCCTTCGAGGAGGCTTTCAACTGCGAGATCCCGGACGATGCCGCCGAGACGATCCTGACCGTGGGTGACGCGATCAAGTTCCTGGAAAAGAACGCGGCTTGATTCTCACGCCTGTTCATTCGACGGTCGCGCGGCGCTTGGCGCCCGCGGCCGTTGTCGCACCGGGTCGCGCGCAAGCCGCGCCAATGGCCCGCCTGCCGGAGTTTTTCCCATGAGACGTGTTGTCGTCACCGGCCTCGGCATGGTGACGCCGCTCGGCTGCGGCGTCGAGCCGACCTGGCGGCGGCTCATCGCCGGCGAGAGCGGCGTGAAGGCGGTCAGCCATTTCGAAGTGGCAGACCTCGCCTGCAAGATCGCCGCGAATGTTCCGCGCGGTGATGGTTCCGACGGGACCTTCAATCCCGACCAGTGGATGGAGCCGAAAGAGCAGCGCAAGGTGGACGAGTTCATCGTCTATGCCATGGCTGCCGCGACTCAGGCGCTGGATGACGCCGGCTGGCACCCATCCTCCTACGAGGACCAGATCAACACCGGCGTGCTCATCGGCTCCGGCATCGGCGGCATCGAAGGCATCGCCGAATCAGCCCTGCTGCTCAAGGAGCGCGGGCCGAGACGCATCTCGCCCTTCTTCATTCCCGGCCGTCTCATCAATCTGGCCGGCGGCTACGTCTCCATCACCCACGGGCTGAAGGGGCCGAACCACGCCGTGGTTACGGCCTGCTCCACCGGCGCCCATGCCATCGGCGATGCCGGGCGGCTCATCGCGCTGGGGGATGCGGACGTGATGGTGGCCGGCGGCACCGAATCGACGGTCAACCGCCTGGCGCTGGCCGGCTTTGCCGCCTGCAAGGCGCTCTGCACCGCCTTCAACGACGACCCCACCCGCGCCTCGCGCCCCTATGACAAGGACCGCGACGGCTTCGTGATGGGTGAGGGCGCCGGCGTGGTGGTGCTTGAGGAGCTCGAGCATGCCAAGGCGCGCGGCGCGCGCATCTATGCGGAACTGGTGGGCTACGGCCTGTCGGGCGACGCCTTCCACATCACCGCCCCCTCGCCGGACGGCGACGGCGCCTTCCGCTGCATGCAGGCGGCTCTGAAGCGGGCGGGCCTGACGGCGGGTGACATCGACTACATCAACGCCCATGGCACCTCCACCATGGCAGACGAGATCGAGCTGAAGGCGGTGGAACGGCTGCTCGGCAATGCCGCGGCGACCACCTCCATGTCGTCCACCAAGTCGTCCATCGGTCACCTGCTCGGGGCCGCCGGCGCGGTGGAGGCGATCTTCTCCGTCCTCGCCATCCGCGACCAGATCGCCCCGGCGACGCTCAATCTCGACAATCCGTCGGTGGAGACTCCCATCGATCTGGTTCCGCTCAAGGCGAAGCCGCGCAAGATCGACGCCGTGCTCTCCAACTCCTTCGGGTTCGGCGGGACCAACGCATCCCTCATCTTCCAGCGCTTCGACGCCTGATGCTGCGCCGGCCGGGGCCTTGCCCCGACCGGTCCTTGCCCCGGTTGTCTCCTGCCTCAGCTTCGGGCTCGCCGCCGGACGCCGCCGCCCGGTCGAAGGGCCAGAGGACGCACGGCACTATGCCGCCGTTGCGCCTGAATGTGCCTTTAGCAAGCCTCCCATGCGGCGGCGTTCCGGCCCAAACGTTTGACCGCGCGCCTTCGCCGACGACAAGGGAGCCCTTGGATGGCCGAATCCAACGACGGATCACCAAAGGCCGTAGTACCGGACGCCACCGGACCCGACGGGTCGATTGTGCCCCCGGCCGATGTGACCGCGACCGCCAGCACCGCAGCGGCGGCCGGCCCCGCCGCAGGGTCCGCCCCGTCCGCGCCCGCGTCCGCCAGCGCCAAACCTGCGCCCAAGCCCCTTGCGCCCAAGCCCCCGGCGCCTAAGCCCGCGCCCAGGGGATCGGCGCGATCCGGCCGCGATGCCCGGCAGACCAAGGCGGCGCGCCCCTCGCGCGCGGCGCGGCATCCGGCGGTGACCGTTCTCAGCGGCCTCTTCACCTTCCTGCTGTTCCTCGCGGTCGGCGGTGGCCTCGGGGCCTGGTACGCCGAGCGCGCCTTCTATGCCCCCGGCCCCCTCGCCACCGAGAAGGTGGTGAACATCCCGCGCGGGTCCGGCGTGCGCGACATGGGCGACATTCTCGAGCGCGAGGGGGTGATCACCAACGCCCTGCTGTTCCTGGTCGGCCAGCGCATTGCCCGGCCCGATGCCAGCTTCAAGGCCGGCGAATTCGTCTTCAAGCCCGGCCAGTCGCTGGCGAGCGTCATCGACACCCTGGCCGCCGGCAAGATGGTGGTGCACCAGATCACCATTCCCGAGGGCCTGACCAGCCAGCAGGTGGTCAAGCGCCTGATGGACAACGAGCTGCTCACCGGCACCCCCGCCGTGCCGGCCGAGGGGACGCTGCTGCCCGAGACTTACCAGATCACCCGCGGCCAGACCCGCGAGGAGGTTCTGAAGAAGATGGCCGAGGAGCAGCGCAAGCTGCTCGCCACCCTCTGGGCCAAGCGCGCGCCCGACGTGCCGGTCAAAAGCCCGCAGGAACTGGTCACCCTCGCCTCCATCGTGGAGAAGGAGACCGGCCTTGCCGCCGAGCGGCCCAAGGTGGCCGCGGTGTTCGTCAACCGGATCAACAAGAAGATGCGGCTCCAGTCGGATCCGACCATCATCTACGGCATCGTCGGTGGACGCGGCTCCCTGGGGCGGCCCATCAGCCGCACTGACATCGCCACCGCGACGGCATATAATACCTACGCCATCGACGGCCTGCCGCCCGGCCCCATCTGCAATCCGGGGCGCGACGCGCTGGCGGCAGTGGCCAATCCGCCCAAAACGAAGGATCTGTTCTTCGTCGCGGACGGCACGGGTGGCCACGCCTTCGCCGAGACGCTGGCCGACCACAACAAGAATGTCGCCCGCTGGCGCGCCATCGAGCAGGGCAACGCCCCAGCCGCCCCGGCTGCCGCGGGCACGCCGGCCCCGACGGCGGCGCCGAATTCGGGCAACTAGGGCATGCTCTGATCCGATCGCATGGCGATTATGGTCGGATATGTCTTCAAGGCAGGCCTGAAGCCGGATCACAATGTCCCGGCCTCAGGTTATTGTGTTAAGCGGTTTCAGGACGCAGGACCGTTGGCCCGTCTTCCGAAACGCCCTTGACCCCTTGAGCGCGGCGTCGCCGCAGGATCGAACATGAAGCGTGCCGCCGTGACCACCAACCGCGTTCCGGCTTCGGCCCGGGCCCCCCTCGCCAGCATGACTGGCTTTGCCCGCGTTGCCGGCTCCCATGGGCCGTGGCGGTTCGGCTGGGAGGTGCGTTCGGTCAACGGCAAGGGGCTGGACCTGCGGCTGCGCCTGCCGCCGGGCTTCGAGGTGCTGGAGGCGGACGTGCGCACCCGCACCGGGCAGGTCCTGACCCGCGGCTCGGTCTCCGCCACCCTCGCCGCCACCCGCGAGGGGGAGACCAGCACGGTTCGGGTCAACCAGGGGGCGCTGGAGGCGCTGTACCGGACGGTGTCCGAGAGCGCTCGCCGCCTCGGCGCGCCGGAGCCCACCCTCGACGCCCTGGTGGCGGTGAAGGGCATGGTGGAGATCGCCGAGGCCGATGAGGGCGAGGAGGAGCGCCGCGCGCTCATGTCCGCCATGCTCTCGGCCTTCGACCGGGCGTTGGGGGAACTCGGCGCCATGCGCGCCCGCGAGGGCGAGGCGCTCAATGCCATCCTCTCCGAGCGGCTCGATGCCATTGCCGCCCTGCTGGTGCGGGCCGAGCGCCTGCCCGAGCGCGGCGTCGAGGCCATCAAGGCCCGCATCGCCGAGCAGGTGCGGGTGCTGATGGAGGCCGCCACCCTGGATCCCGACCGCCTGCACCAGGAGGCGGTGCTCGCCGTCACCAAGGCCGACGTGCGTGAGGAACTGGACCGGCTCAGCGCCCATATCGCCGCCGCGCGCGACCTGCTGCACACCGGCGGCCCGGCCGGCCGGCGGCTCGATTTCCTGGCCCAGGAGTTCAACCGCGAGGCGAACACCCTGTGCTCCAAGTCCAATTCCGTGGCGCTGACGCAGATCGGGCTTGACCTGAAGCTGCTGGTGGACCAGTTCCGCGAGCAGATCCAGAACCTCGAGTGAAGCCCGAACCCATGCCGCAATCCGCCTCTTCCTCCGTGTCGTCGCACTTCGCGCTGCCGGGCTGGAAGCCGGGCGCGGGCATCCTCGCGCGGCGCGGGCTGATGCTGGTGCTGTCCTCGCCATCGGGCGCAGGCAAGACCACCCTGTCGCGCAAGCTGCTGGCGAGCGACGATCGAATCACCATGTCCGTGTCCGTCACCACGCGGCCGCCCCGGCCGGGCGAGGTGGAGGGCAAGGACTATTATTTCGTGGACGTGCCCACCTTCCACCGCATGCGGGACGAGGGCGAACTGCTGGAGCACGCGGTGGTGTTCGACAATCTCTACGGCACGCCGCGCCCCGCCGTGGAACTGGCCCTATCCGCCGGCCGGGACGTGCTGTTCGACATCGACTGGCAGGGCACCCAGCAGTTGGGCGAGACCGCCCAGCAGGACCTGGTGAAAGTCTTCCTGTTGCCGCCCACCGCCGCGGACCTTGAGCAGCGCCTGCGCTCCCGCGCTCAGGATTCGGAAGAGGTGGTGCACCAGCGCATGGCCAAGGCCTCCGACGAGATCAGCCACTATACCGAATACGACTACATCATCATCAACCACGAGGTGGACGACAGCCTCGTCAAGCTCACCGCCATCCTGCAGGCGGAACGGCTGAAGCGCCGGCGCCTGACCGGCCTGTCGAGCTTCGTGAAGGGCCTGCGCGACGCCCTGTGAGGCGTTCCATCGCGAGATGCCCGCTTGTCCGCGACAGGCAGTCGCGCCTGCGCCAATTCCCCCACACATTTGAGCAATGAACGCCCCGTGCCCGGCAGCCCGGACGCGTGGGCGTGCCGCATATCCCCGCCTGCCATTCCCCTTCGGGAGGGGGTCCCCGCCATCCACAGGCGACGGTAATTAAGAACCGTTGCGCCGGGGGTGCAAACCTCCCCTTAACGCGGGGGCTCTAAGCCTTGGGGAACGGCGCCGGTGCTGCGGGCTACGGATCAGTATGTCTTCCTTCAACCGTCCTCCCAGATCCTTTGGATATCCTGCTTTCAACGAGGAAGCGGACTATGCGCCGCCGGCTGCCTATGGCGGCAGCGGCAGGGTGACGCCGTCACTCGGCGCCTTCGCGCCGGAGTACCGCGCTCCGGTGGAGACGCCCGCGGCCACGCTTACCCACAGCTGGATCGACCTGGAGCTGATTCCGAGCTGGCTGCGGCCCTTCACCCTCGACGCCAATACCCGCTTCACCCGCACGCCGGACCATTTCCTGCGTCCGCGCGAGGCGGAGGCCCTGCATGAGCCGTCGGGCCTGCCCGGCATCGAGGAGCATGTCGGGGCGCTGAGCGAGGCGCAGACCGCCCCGGTGCCGGAGATTTCGAGCCGGAGCTGGCATTTCGTGCTCGACCCTGCGGACGACGCGGCGGTGGTGCCGGGGGCGGCGGTTGCCGCCGCCATCGACCCGCCCGCGCCGGTCGATATCGAACTCGCGGCCGAGGTTTCCGACGAGGTCGCAGTCCTCGCGGTTGATGCCATGCCGGCGGAAGCGCTCGTGGACGACGGGCCGCTCCTCGCCCCCGGCACGGCCGAGGCTTGGGGCGCGGATGCGCCTGCGGCTCTCGCGGAACATGAGCCACAAGAAGCCTTCGCTGTTCAGGAGGCCCTCGCCCTGCAAGAGGTGGTCGAAGCGCAGGTCGCGTTCATGGACGACCCGTCCGACGCGTCCGTTGAGGCCGCTGCACTCGAAGTCGCGGTTCCGGAGCCGGATGAGGATCTGCCGCCCCATTTCGAGGCCCTGTCGCGTCTTCTGGTCCTTGGCCGCTCCGCCGTGCCCCCCGCCCATGCCGAGGAGCAGGATCTTGCTCCCTCCGACCGCGATGATCAGGCCCAGCCGCTGGATGCTGCTTCAATCGAGGACGCGGCCATCTGCGACGCGCCGGTGGCGGGTGAGACGGAGGCTGATTCGGACGCTGAGGACGAGCGTGTCGAAGACGAAATGATCGACGATGCCGACCTCATGGCCGAAGTGGAGGTCGAAGAAGACCTCGCCATAGATGCTGAGTCGGACGCCGCCGAGGCGGAGGCCGGGGAGCCAGAGGTTGACGCCGAGGAGGCCGATGAAGAGGTCGACTTCGACGCCGAGGAGGACGCCCTGCTCCTCGCCTCGGACGATGCCGACGTTGAAGCTGAAGACGAAATGGCCGACGCGTCTGAAGGCGACGGAGACACTTACGAGGACGCCGCCGAAGCCGAGGATGAGGACGAAGACGATGAGGACGGCGGGGACGAAGATCTGCTCCTCGCCGACGACGCGGAACTGGCCGATGAAGCCGACGCCGGCGACGACGGCGAACCTCTCGCCGCGGCTTCCGCTTTCTCCGGCCTGCCGATCCTGACGGAGCCGGGGCCTTCGCTCTGGCAGCCTTACCAGACGAGCATCACCGCCCATTTCCTGGGCGCGGTAGCGCCGCTCGGGTTCGCGCCGACTGCCCTTGCGGCACCCGTGCCTGCGGCCAGCGCGATGGACTCATCGCCCGCGATCCTTCCGGCCCCGGTTCTCGCCGCCCCGGTTCTTGCGGGCCTGGACGATGACCAGGCGCGTGACGGTAATTTCTATGATCTGCCGCCCCTCGACCTGCTGCGCGAGCCGCCGGTGGTGGAGCCGGACTATGAAATGTCCGAGGAGTTCCTCGACCAGTCTTCCACCATGCTTCAGCAGGTGCTGCGCGATTTCGGCGTGCGCGGCGAGGTCATCGACGCCAATCCCGGCCCGGTGGTCACTCTCTATGAGTTCGAGCCGGCGCCGGGGGTGAAGTCCTCCCGCGTCATCGGCCTGTCGGCGGATATCGCCCGCTCCATGAGCGCGGTGTCCGCCCGCGTGGCGGTGGTGGAGGGGCGCAACGTCATCGGCATCGAGCTGCCCAATCGGCGGCGCGAGACCGTGTGGCTGCGCGAGCTTCTCTCCAGCCACGAATTCGTGGAGACCCATCCCAAGCTCGGCCTGTGCCTCGGCAAGACCATCGGCGGCGTGCCGGTGATCGCGGACCTGGCCCGCATGCCCCACCTGCTGGTGGCCGGCACCACCGGTTCGGGCAAGTCGGTGGCCATCAACACCATGATCCTGAGCCTGCTCTACCGGCACACGCCGGATGCCTGCCGGCTCATCATGATCGACCCCAAGATGCTGGAATTGTCCGTCTACGAGGGCATCCCGCACCTGCTCACCCCCGTCGTCACCGACCCCAAGAAGGCGATCATCGCGCTGAAGTGGGCGGTGAAGGAGATGGAGGAGCGCTACAAGAAGATGAGCCGCCTCGCGGTGCGCAACATCGACGGCTTCAACGCCCGCGTGAAGGAGGCGGCGGAGAAGGGCGAGGTCATCACCCGCAACGTGCAGGTGGGCTTCGACAAGGAGACCGGGGAAAGCCTGTTCGAGGAACAGGAGATGGACCTCACCCCGTTGCCCTACATCGTTGTCATCGTGGACGAGATGGCCGACCTGATGATGGTGGCGGGCAAGGAGATCGAGGGCGCCATCCAGCGCCTCGCCCAGATGGCCCGGGCCGCCGGTATCCACCTCGTGATGGCCACCCAGCGCCCCTCGGTGGATGTGATCACCGGCACGATCAAGGCCAATTTCCCCACCCGCATCTCGTTCCAGGTCACGAGCAAGATCGACAGCCGCACCATCCTCGGAGAGATGGGCGCCGAGACGCTGCTGGGGCAGGGCGACATGCTGTTCATGGCCGGCGGCGGGCGCATCACCCGTGTCCACGGGCCATTCGTGTCCGACGGCGAGGTGGAGAAGGTGGTGGCCTTCCTCAAGGCCCAGGGCGGTCCGGACTATCTGGACGCCGTGATCCTCGACGAGGATGCGGAAGTGGACGACGAGGATGACGCCGTGTTCGACCGTTCCAGCCTCGGCGAGGCCGGGGGCGATCTCTACGACCAGGCGGTGGCCATCGTGATGCGCGACCGCAAGGCGTCCACGTCCTACATCCAGCGGCGGCTCCAGGTGGGCTACAACAAGGCCGCAAGCCTCATGGAGCGCATGGAGACCGAGGGCATCGTCGGCCCCGCCAACCACGCCGGCAAGCGCGAGATCCTGACCTTCTCCCGGCCGGGGTGAAGTGCGGGGGAGATCCCCGCACGCTTCAGATATTCGAGCAGGTCTTTCCAGCGGCCGGTGCGGGCTTCGCGCCGGCCGTTCGCTTATTTCTCCACCGCAATGACGCGGCCGTGGTTCACCGCCAGCGCCAGGCGGCCGGCCTTCAGGGCCAGGGCGCGCTCGCCGAACAACTCGCGGCGCCAGCCCTTCAGCGCCTGCACGTCGGCTTCGTCGCTGACCGCGATGCGCTCCAGGTCCTCCGTGGTGGCGATCACCTTGGCGGCCACCGCATTCTGCTCCGCCGTCATGCGCAGCAGCACCTTCAGCAGTTCCACCGTGGCGCTGGCGCCGTTGGGCAAGGGCTTGTCGCGCTCGATGCGCGGCAGGGTCTTGGGGTCTCGGGCGACGCCCCGACGCACCGCCTCCAGCACCGCCTCGCCGTAGCGCGAGCGTTCGAAGCCCTTGGGCAGGGAGCGCAGCTCGGCCAGCTTCTCCGGCGTCTGCGGCTGCTGCACCGCGATCTCGCCGATCACCTCGTCCTTGATCACGCGGCCGCGCGGCAGGTCGCGGGTCTGGGCCTCGCGCTCGCGCCAGGCGGCCACCTCCACCAGCACGGCCAGCTCGCGCGGCTTGCGCACGCGGGACTTCAGCCGCTCCCAGGCGCTGTCCGGGTGCTGCTCGTAGGTGGCGGGGGAGGTGAGGACGTGCATTTCCTCGCCCACCCACTCCGCGCGGCCCCGCGTCTCCAGGTCCGTTGTCAGCTTGATGTAGATGTCGCGCAGATGGGTGACGTCGGCCACGGCATAGACGATCTGCGCCTGGCTCAGCGGCCGGCGCGACCAGTCGGTGAAGCGCGACGACTTGTCGAGGGTGTGGCCCGTGACGCGCTGAACCAGCTGGTCATAGGAGATGCTGTCACCATAGCCGAGCACCATCGCCGCCACCTGGGTGTCGAACACCGGATGCGGGATGAGTCGGGCCTGGTGCCAGATGATCTCGATGTCCTGCCGGCCGGCGTGGAACACCTTCATCACCCGCTCATTGGCCATGAGCCGGTAGAAGGGGGCGAGATCGAGCCCGTCCGCCAGCGCGTCGATGAGCACGGCTTCTTCCGGCGAGGCGACCTGCACGACGCAGAGCTTCGGCCAGAACGTGGTTTCCCTTAGGAATTCCGTGTCGACGGTGACGAAAGGGTGGCGGGCGAGGCGTTCGCAGGCCGCTGCCAGCGCCTCGGTCGAGGAGATCGGATCCATCCGCAGACCATACCCATGCCGGGCCGTCCCGAAAAGGGAATGTGGCGCGATTTTGTCAGGCTGCGGCGGAACGGGCCATGGCGAGGGCGGCCTCGGCGGTGGTCGGGCGGCCCAGGAAAAAGCCCTGGAGGTGGGTGCAGCCTTCGTCCGCCAGGATGCGGCGCTGGGCCTCGGTTTCAATGCCCTCGGCCGTGCAGCTCAGGGACAGGGTGCGCGCGAGGCCGACGATGGCCCGCACGATGGCGAGGCTGTGGGGGCTTTGCGCCACGTCATGCACGAATGAGCGGTCCACCTTGATGCGGCCGATGTTGAGCGTGCGCAGATAGGCGAGGGAGGAATAGCCGGTGCCGAAATCGTCGAGGGCGACGGTGATTCCCTCGTCGGCGAGCTGCTCAAGGGTAGTCCGCACCGCGGGCCCCTGCTTGAGCAGGCTCGATTCGGTGATCTCCAGCTCGAGGCGCCGGGCCGGGAGGCCGGATTCCTCGAGGGCCGCGCGCACCTGCTGATGGGTCTGGGCGCCAAGGAACTGGAGGGGCGAGAGGTTCACCGACACGAACAGGTTCGGCGGCCATTCCGCGGCCACCCGGCAGGCCTCCCGCAGCACCCAGGCGCCGAGCGGCACGATGAGGCCGGTCTCCTCGGCGACGGAGATGAAGGTTTCCGGCGGGACCAGCCCGCGCTCGGAATGGGGCCAGCGCGCGAGCGCCTCGAAGCCGGCCAGCCGGCCGCTGGCGGCCTCGAAGATGGGTTGGTAGGCGAGGACGAAATGCCGCTCCCGCCAGGCGGCGTGCAGGTCGGCCTCCAGAGTGCGGCGCGCGCTGGCGCTCGCTTCCATCTCCGTCGCGAACGCCCGCGCGATGCCGCGCCCGTCGCTCTTGGCGCGGTAGAGCGCGAGGTCCGCATTGTGCAGCAGTTGCGTCGCCGTGGTCCCGTCCACCGGGGACAGGGCAACGCCGATGCTGCATCCGCCGGTGACCCGGTGGTGGCCGATGTCGAAGGGTTCCTGAAAGGCATCGATGATGCCCTGGGCAAACGCCAGCGCCTCCCGGTCACCGCTGGCGCCGAGCCGCAGGATGCCGAACTCGTCGCCCCCGAGCCGGGCGGCGGTGTCTCCCGGCGCCAGCCGGCCAATGATGCGTTGGGCGAACCTGGTCAGGAGCAGGTCGCCAGCCTCGTGGCCAAGCGTGTCGTTCACGGCCTTGAAGTCGTCGAGATCGACGCAGTGCAGGGAGAAGCGCGGCGTGGCGCCGGGCATCGCGAGCAGGGCTTCGAGGCTCTCGGTGAAGGCGAGCCGGTTGGCAAGGCCGGTCAGAGGGTCGACCCGCGCCAGGGCGTGCTCGGCTGCTGCAAAGGCGCGCTCGCCCCTGATCAGCCGCGCGACGCCGTAGGTGATGAGGGCGATGGCGCAGCACAGCAGCCCCGAGGCGATGATCAGCGGCATGGCGCGCTGCCACAGCACGGTTTCGATGGCCGAGCGGCTGTCGCTCACCACGATGGCCAGCGGCAGGTTGGGCAGGGGCTGGAGCGCGGCGATGCGTCCCTTTTCGTCGAGGGCGCCGGCGGGCAGAACGCCATCCGTTGCGGCGGCAAGGACGGCGCCGATGGTCCGCGCCCGCAGCGCCGGGTCGCGATCGGCGAGACCGGCGCTGCCGGGGTGCCGCGCGAGCAGCGTCCCGTCGGTGCGCACCAGGGCGATCATGCCGTCGCGGCCGAGCCGGATGGCCTCGTAGAAGCGCTCCAGGTATGACTGCTCCAGCGCGCCCTGCACCAGGCCGAGGAAGTGACCGTCGCTGGTGGTGAAGCGGGTGGCGAGGGTGATTGATATGCTGGTCGTCCTGGGGCTGGCCGCCGGCTCCCCGACGAAATGGCGCGGCCCGTGCGGGGCGGAAAGCTCCCGGAAGACGGGGCGATCTGAAATGTTGACGTCCGGGGCCGGCCATGCCCGCGACGAGTTCACAAGCTGCCCGGTGTCGTCGACAATGGAGAACCAGCCCACCTGGACCAATGCGGAGATCCGCGCCCGCAGCAGGATGTGCACGGCCTGCGTGCCCATCATCGCGCGCAGCTGGCCGGGGCTTTCGATCCCCTGCTCACGCATGTGGCCGATCAGGTCGTCCTGGATGAATTCCAGGCCCTGGAACACCCGCGCGGTCTGCTCCGCCAGGGTCAGGGCGAGGTTGGCCAGCTCGCGGCGGCGGTCGTTGATGCCGTCGCGCCGCGCTGACCGGACGAAAAGGCCGGTGGCGACGACGATGCTCAGGATCAGCAGCGCCGCGAGAATGACCAGCGGCACCGGGTTGCGCCGGCCCGGCCGGCCCGGTGTTCGTTGTTCGCCCCCTGGCGTGTCCATGCTGGCTACGCCCCCGCTCGCCCTGCGCTGCACTGCAGCATTAACGCACGATTTCAGGGTTTTTCAACATGGCTTGAAACCGGCCTAAACCGACAGCGCGCTTGACAAGGGGCGGGGCGCATGCACCTTCGCCCCGCCTCAGACGCGGACTGTCGTGCCGTGGCGCGCGGAGACGCCGCGCCCGGGACGGACGGGGCCTCAGGCGTCCGGCGCGCGCCCATCTGGCTGCGCGCGGGGCGTCCGGACACCGGGCCCGCGGCCCGCGTCCTATCCCTTCAGCCTTGAAAGGGCGACCCATGCACCGTTACCGCTCCCATACTTGCGGCGCGCTTTCGACCGCCCAGGTGGGCGAGATCGTGCGCCTCTCCGGCTGGTGCCACCGCATCCGCGACCACGGCGGCGTGCTCTTCATCGACCTGCGCGACCATTACGGCCTGACCCAGGTGGTGGTGGACCCCGACAGCGCCGCCTTCAAGGATGCCGAGAAGGTGCGTGCCGAATGGGTGATCCGCATCGACGGCAAGGTGCGCCTGCGCCCCGAGGGTACCGAGAACCCCGACCTCGCCACCGGCGCCGTGGAGGTCTACGCCACGGAACTGGAAGTGCTGGGCCCCTCGGCCGAGCTGCCGCTGCCTGTGTTCGGCGACGTGGAATATCCGGAAGAGACGCGCCTTCGCTACCGCTTCCTCGACCTGCGGCGGGAGAAGCTCCACCGCAACATCATGACGCGGGGCGCGATCATCGATGCCATGCGCTCGCGCATGAAGGGGCAGGGCTTCTTCGAATTCCAAACCCCCATCCTCACCGCCTCCTCGCCGGAGGGCGCGCGCGACTTCCTGGTGCCGAGCCGCCTGCACCCCGGCAAGTTCTATGCGCTGCCCCAGGCGCCGCAGCAGTACAAGCAGCTGATCATGATGAGCGGCTTCGACCGCTACTTCCAGATCGCCCCCTGCTTCCGCGACGAGGACCCCCGCGCCGACCGCCTGCCCGGCGAGTTCTACCAGCTCGACCTGGAGATGAGCTTCGTCGAGCAGGAGGATATCTTCGCGGCGGTGGAGCCGGTCATCACCGGGGTGTTCGAGCAGTTTGCCGAAGGCAAGCCGGTGACCCAGAAGTGGCCGCGCATCCCCTATGCGGAGTCCCTGCGCAAGTACGGCACCGACAAGCCGGACCTGCGCAACCCGCTGGTGATGCAGAACGTGTCGGAGCATTTCCGCGGCTCGGGCTTCAAGGTGTTCGCCCGCATGCTGGAGGTGGAGAAGAACGAGGTGTGGGCCATCCCCGCCCCCGGCGGCGGCTCTAGAGCCTTCTGCGACCGCATGAATTCCTGGGCGCAGGGCGAAGGCCAGCCGGGCCTCGGCTACATCATGTGGCGCGAGGGCGGCGAGGGGGCCGGCCCGCTCGCCAACAACATCGGTCCCGAGCGCACCGAGGCGATCCGCGCCCAGCTCGACCTCAAGGCGGGCGATGCCGCCTTCTTCGTCGCCGGCGACCCGGACAAGTTCGTGAAGTTCGCCGGCCTTGCCCGCACCCGCGTGGGCGAGGAGCTGAACCTCGTCGACAAGGACCGCTTCGAGCTGGCCTGGATCGTCGACTTCCCCTTCTACGAATATTCGGAAGAAGAGAAGAAGGTCGATTTCTCGCACAATCCCTTCTCCATGCCCCAGGGCGGGCTGGACGCGCTGAACACGCAGGACCCGCTGTCGATCAAGGCGTTCCAATACGACATCGCCTGCAACGGCTACGAGATCGCGTCCGGCGGCATCCGCAACCATCGCCCCGAGGCCATGGTGAAGGCGTTCGAGATCGCCGGCTATGACGCCCAGACGGTGGAGGAGCGCTTCGGCGGCATGTACCGTGCGTTCCAGTATGGCGCCCCGCCCCATGGCGGCATGGCGGCGGGCGTCGACCGCATCGTCATGCTGCTGTGCGGCGTGACCAACCTGCGCGAAATCTCGCTCTTCCCCATGAACCAGCAGGCCCTCGACCTGCTCATGGGCGCCCCGGCGGAGGCCGCCCCCAAGCAGCTGCGCGAGCTTCACATTCGCCCGGCACCGCAGGCGAAATAGGTATAGCCTGTCCTGCGGGAACGCAGGACCGGGCGCACGCGACGCATCGGCCATTCCCGGGGAGGAACGCCGATGCGCACTGTGTTTTCAGGGCTTGCTGTGTCGTCGCTCGCAGTGTCGTCGCTGGTAATGTCTTGGCTCGTGGTCGCGGCTCTGCTGTCTCCGGTCACGGCCGTGGCGCAGGAGGGGGCCGATGCGGCGGCACTGGCGCGCCAGATGGTGAATCTGGCCGTCGCCCCCGGCATGGAAAGCCGGATCGACCGCATGATCGCCCAGGCGGTGGAGAAGCAGCCCGCCGACAGGCAGGCCGAGGTGCGCGCCGAGCTCCTGAAGGCCTCCGCCGGTATCCGCGAGGATCTCATGGCCACCTTCGCGGCTTATTATGCGAAGGCCTTCACGCCTGCGGAACTCAAGGGCCTCGTCGCCTTCTACCAGAGCCCGCTCGGCCTCAAGGCGGTGCAGGTGGAGGAGAACAAGCCGGCGGAGGTGAACGCCGCCATCCAGCAGCAGATCATGAAGCTGGTGATGCTCCTGAATATGTCCGGCACGGGGAAATGATCTGACGGTCCGCACCGCGCAGGTGATGGGCCGGGCGAGCTCCCCACTCCCCCGCCGTTACCCGGCTGTTGCCGCATTCTGTTCGCGACAGCCGAGGCCGGACTTTCCGGCCTCGGGCGGGACAGGGCTTCCAGGGGCCGTCTTGGCGTTTGCAGCCAGTAGCCTCAGGGCGCCGTCGCCGTCGCGGAGAAGCTGAACGCCTCCAGCACCACCGAGGGGTCGTCAGAGCCCGCCAGCGCCAGCAGCGGCACGCGGCCCTTCGGAGTCGCGGTCACCGTCAGCGTGCCGGGCTTGCGCAGGAAGGCCACCACCGCCGCGCCTACGGATGCGGCATCGGGCGAGACCGCCTTGAGCTCGTCGGCGAAGCCTTCGGCCAGTGCCACCACCTCGTTGCGATACTCCTCCTCACTCACGCCAGCCGCTGCGGCGAGCTGGGCGAACATGAGCTTGGCGAGGCCGAGATCGGTCAGGGTCACCTTCACCGGCCCCGCCGTCACCACCGGCAGGGCGGCGAGGAAGCCCGCGGGATCGGTGAAGGCGGCGTCGGGCACGTCCACCAGCGCCGATTCCAGGTTCACCCGGAAGGCGTCCTTCACTTCGGTGGTCACCGGGGCGATGGTGAGGGTGCGGTCATTGATGTCATAGGCCGCCTTCAAGCCCATGGAGATGGTGGCGCGGCTGATGCCGGCCTGCACCAGATAGGTGAAGGGCTCGCCGTCGTCGGCATTGATGGGCCCGGACACGTCGGCGAGGGTGAAGTCGAAATAGGAAGGCAGCGCCCCGAGCGAGCCGCCCCAGGACAGGGCGAACGTACCGATCTTCACCGGCTCGCTGCTTTGCGGGCCCTCGCCATAGGGCACTTCGAGGTCCTTCATCTCCATCCCGGAGAAGACCTTGAACAGCACCAGCGCCGACAGGGGCGAAGGTGCGTCCGCCTCCGCTGCGAGCTTGGTCAGCTGGTTGAAATCGAGCTGGCGCACTGCGAGCCGTGCCATCTTCGCGGCACCGCCACCGGGGGTGACGCCCTCCACCCCCTCGACGGTGGCGCCGTCCAGCACCCCGTTGGTGAGACCTTCGAGCCGCATGGCTGCGACCTTGCCTGTCGCACCTTGCTCCGCGCTGGTGACGTTGGTGGCGGCATAGGTGGTGAAGGCAATGCCGCCGATGAGATCGCGGAACACCTCCATGAAGCGTCGGCCGTCCTCGCGCGACAGGTCCGGTGCTTTGCGCGCCAGGGCGTTGAAGGTTGCGATGCGCTCGGCGCTGAAGGCCACAGGCTTGATGGCCACGTTCTCCATCAGGATGGACTGGGCGCCCTGGGACAGACCATTGTCCTGGGTCAGCTTGTAGGGTCCGGTCACCACCTTCCCGACGATGCGGCCATAGGTCTCCGCGGCCTTGCCGGCCGGCCCGCCGGGCTGGGTCATGAGCAGGAGCGGGGCGGTGTCGATCTGCGCGGCAACGGTGCCGTCGATCTGCCCGGTGGCACGGCTGGGAGCGGTCTTGTCCGGCGCGGCACCGGGGCCGGGCTGCGTGCTCTTGGCGTCGCCGCCGGTGGCGGGCAGCGGCGGAAGGGTAAAGGCGAAGGTGATGGAATCCACCACCATGCTGCGGATGGCTCCCGCGTTCACGCCTTCCGCAGCGAGGTTGCGATAGGCGATCTCGGTGGGGGCGGCGCCGGCCGGCGTGATGCGCCCGCGAGCCTCGGGAATGGTCACCTTGGCGGCGGTGGTGGCCGCGAGCTGGCGCAGCGCCACCCTGAGCGCCCCGAACGGGCCGTTGCCCTCGCCGGCGGCGACCAGCGTCATCGGGCCGTTGTAGCGGTCGATCATCACCTGCGGCAGGGAATAGGTGATGGTGCCGCCGGCGGCGGCCTCGCCGGTGAGGGCGATCTCCACGTCGTCGAGGTCGAGGGCGTCCACCGCCACGCGCCGGTCGGTGGGCCGTTCGCCGCCGCGGGCGGAGAGCCGACCCACCTTCACCTGCGCCGACCCGTCCGGGGAGAGGATGGAAATGCCGGTGACGGTGACGCCCATCTCCCTGGGATCAAAGCTGGCTTCAGCGAAGGAGGCCTTCGCCCCGGTCTCCCGGATGCCGGCGAACACGGCGTCCACCTCCGTCCGGACCTTGGTGCGCGACCAGGCGAGGAAGCCATACCAGCCGGCGACGCAGAGCACCGCCACAAGGCCGACCGCGCCGGCGATCCGAAGGCCGAATTTCCTGCTCATGTCCCGTCCTTTCCCCCGCCGTCCGGCCGAGTCGCATTACGCCCCCGCAACATACCTCAATTTTCATCCCGGCCCGTGACATGAGAGAGCGCGGCGGCTAGGTTGCAGCCCGTTTTGCCGAGCCGGCGGGCTCGAGGAGGGGGAGGGGATATGGCGTCCAACATTTCCGAGGATCTGCGTTCCGGGGCGCTCGTCTATCATCGCCTGCCGAAGCCCGGGAAACTGGAGATCCAGGCCACCAAGCCCCTCGGCAACCAGCGCGACCTCGCGCTCGCCTATTCCCCCGGCGTCGCCGCCGCCTGTGAAGCCATCGCCGCCGATCCGCTGCTGGCGGCGGAACTGACCATCCGCGCCAATCTTGTCGCCGTCGTCTCCAACGGAACCGCCGTGCTTGGCCTCGGCGACATCGGCCCGCTCGCCGGCAAGCCGGTGATGGAGGGCAAGGCCGTCCTGTTCAAGAAGTTCTCCGGCATCGACGTGTTCGACATCGAAATCGACGCCAAGACCGTCGAGCGCATGGTCGACGTGGTCAGCGCGCTGGAGCCCACCTTCGGTGGCATCAACCTGGAAGACATCAAGGCTCCCGAGTGCTTCGAGGTGGAAGCCCAACTGCGCGAGCGCATGAAGATCCCGGTCTTCCATGACGACCAGCACGGCACCGCCATCATCGTCGGCGCGGCGGTGCGCAACGCCATGGAGGTGGGCAAGCGCAAGATCGAGGAGTTGAAGATCGTCGCCTCGGGCGCCGGCGCGGCGGCCCTCGCCTCCCTCAACCTGTTGCTCACGCTGGGCGCCAAGAAGGAGAACATCTGGGTCTGCGACATCGAGGGCGTGGTCTATGACGGCCGCAACACCCTGATGGATCCCTACAAGGAGAAGTTCGCCCAGAAGACCGACAAGCGGACTCTGGACGAGGTGATCGAGGGCGCCCACATCTTCCTCGGCCTCTCCGCCGGCGGCGTGCTGAAGCCGGAGATGGTGAAGAAGATGGCGGACCACCCGCTCATCCTCGCCCTCGCCAATCCGGTGCCGGAGATCATGCCCGAGGTCGCCCGGGAGGCGCGCCCCGATGCCATGATCTGCACCGGCCGCTCAGACTTCCCCAACCAGGTCAACAACGTCCTGTGCTTCCCCTACATCTTCCGCGGGGCGCTGGACGTGGGGGCGACCGACATCAACCCCGAGATGAAGATGGCGGCGGTGGAGGCCATCGCGGCGCTGGCCCGCGAGACCCCCTCCGACGTGGTGGCCCGCGCCTATGGCGGTGAGACCCGCGCCTTCGGCGCCGATTCGCTCATTCCCT
This sequence comes from Xanthobacter versatilis, assembly GCF_043193975.1. Classification (NCBI taxonomy): domain Bacteria; kingdom Pseudomonadati; phylum Pseudomonadota; class Alphaproteobacteria; order Hyphomicrobiales; family Xanthobacteraceae; genus Xanthobacter; species Xanthobacter versatilis. Next base: position 245,107 of record NZ_JBAFVB010000003.1, read on the forward strand.
CGCCGTTCGACCCGCGCCTCATCCTGCGCATCGCGCCGGCGGTGGCGAAGGCGGCCATGGACACCGGCATCGCCACCCGGCCCATCGCTGACATGGACGCCTATATCGAGCGGCTGGACCATTTCGTGTTCCGCTCCGGCTTCATCATGCGGCCGCTGTTTGCCCAGGCGAAGCGCAACATCAAGCGCGTGGTCTATGCCGAGGGCGAGGACGAGCGGGTGCTGCGCGCGGTGCAGGCGGTGGTGGAGGAGGGTATCGCCCGTCCCATCATCGTCGCCCGTCCCAATGTGCTGGAGACCCGCCTGAAGCGCTTCGGCCTTTCGGTGCGGCCGGGCCATGACTTCGATCTCATCAACCCGGAAGACGATCCGCGTTATCGCGACTATGTGCGCGACTATGTGGAGATCGCCGGCCGCCGCGGCGTGACGCCGGACGCCGCCCGCACCCTGGTGCGCACCCATCCCACCGTGATCGCGGCGCTGGCCGTGAAGCGCGGCGAGGCGGATGCCATGCTGTGCGGCATCGAGGGCCGCTTCACCCGCCACCTGCGGCAGGTGCGCGACATCATCGGCCTCGCGCCGGGGGTGAAGGAGCTGGCGGCGCTGTCGCTGCTCATCACCTCCCACGGCAACTTCTTCATCTGCGACACCCAGATCCAGACCGAGCCCACCGCCGCCGACCTCGCCGAGATGACCGTGCTGGCCGCCGCCCATGTCCGCCGCTTCGGCCTGGAGCCGCGGGTGGCGCTGCTGTCGCACTCCAATTTCGGCAGCCACGAGACCCTGTCGGCCAAAAGGGTGCGCTCGGCGCTCTCCATCATCCGCGAGCGTGAGCCGAACCTGGAGGTGGATGGCGAGATGCAGGCGGACTCCGCGCTGCTGGAGGACATCCGCAAGCGGGTGCTGCCCAACTCGACCCTCACCGGCGCGGCCAACGTGCTGGTGATGCCCGACCTCGACGCCGCCGACATTGCCTTCAACATGCTGAAGGTGCTGGGCGACGCGCTGCCGGTGGGTCCGATCCTGATGGGCACGGCCAAGCCCGCCCACATCCTCGGCCCGTCGGTCACCGCCCGCGGCATCGTCAACATGACCGCCGTCGCGGTGGCCGAGGCCCAGACCGAAGCTTGAGTGGGGGCTGCGCTGCTGAAGGCGAGCCTTCCGGAGCGTTGCACCTCCTGATCCCGTCGCCCTCCGGCTTGACCGGAGGGCCCATCTTGCCGCTTTCCAAGCTCCTGTCGCCGAGTCCCCGTCGCCGTATCCCGGCCGGGCCATGGGCTGTCCGGTCAAGCCGGACGGCGGCGGTGGGATGGGTGTGTTGCACCGGCGGTGAACCCTTCCCCGCACGCGGAGGAGGGGACGCGCCGGCACGTCCCGTCTCCGTCTCTCCCCCTCACTTCGGCGCGGGAAACGACAGCACGCCGGAGGTGTAGCGCTCGATCAGGGCGCTGAAGGGGGTGCCGTCGGGCAGGCTCAGCACCGCGCGGTGGGCCAGCACGAAGCGCGGCATCACCAGCGGGCCGGCAGCGCCGGAAGGCCGGGGCTCGTCCGCCGGCTGCCACAGCAGGCGCGTTTCCAGCGTGCGCCGGCGGAAATCGAGCGGGCGCACCACCTTGCCGAAGGGCGTGTCAGTGGCATCGAGGATGGCGTTCATCTCCGCCGTCAGGCGGTCGGGCCGGTAATAATTGTCCGCCTCCGACAAGACGATGGCGCCGCAGGTGAGGCGGACCCGGCGGTGGCGCACCGGGGTCTGCGCATCGGCGCCGAGCAGGGCGCGCACCTCCTCGGGGGCCAGGTCCTCGCCGGCGCGCTCGCGTTCGGCCCGCACCAGGGCCGGATCGCCGATGCCATGGGCGCCGCACCAGCGCTCCAGCGTCAGGGTGGCGCTGGGCTGGGCCAGCAACGCGCGGTTCAGGGTCTCGATGAAATCCTGCGCGGCGCGGCGCGTGGCGGCGGTGTCGGGCCAGACAATCGCGGGGGAGGGCATCGCTTGGGACGGCATCGCGGGGGGCGGCATCTCGGGCTGATGGGAGCCGGGCTGCGGGGCGCCGGTCTCCAGCGCGCGGGCCGGCGCGAGGAGACAGACTAGGAAGACCAGCGGCAGCATCACCGGCAGCAGGAACATGGTGGCATCAGGCCCACGGCAGCGCCGGCGTGCCGGCCCGTCTTCCATAGCGCAGGCGGTCGGCCCTTGCCATGGCGCCCGTGCACGTGCCGCGCCCTGCGGGCCGCGACATGCCGCCCGATCGGCCCCCGGACCGGCTCTGGCGCGAAAACAACACTCCGCAACCGGCGACTCGCGCTATATCATTGGGACAAATGAACGATATTCTTGAGCGCCTGCGTCAGCTGGAGCAGAGCACGCCAGTGCTGGTGGCGCTCTTCGATGCTTCCGATCGCCTGCGCTATGCCAATGCCGCCTTCCGCACCACCATGTTCATCGCCGAGGGCGAGGACATCACCTGGGAAGAGATGGTGCGGCGCAATTACCACGCCGGGCGCGGCACCGTCATCAATACCTCGGACATCGACGAGTGGGTCATCGTTCACCGCTCGCGGCGCGGCAAGCAGCGCCACAAGGTGTTCGAGGTCGATTTTCACGACGGCCGCTGGCTGCTGGTGACCCAGGTGGTGTCGGACGACGGCTGGATGCTGGCCCACGCCGTGGATGTCACCGCCTTCCGCCCCGACGAGCGGGCCATGCGGCTGGCCCGGGACCGCGCCCTCTATGCCTCCTACACGGACGACCTGACCGGCGTCGCCAATCGCCGGTTCGTCGGCGCCCGGGTGGCCGACATGCTGGAGCCGGACGGACCGGGCGGCGCCTTCTGCCTCATCGACCTCGACCAGTTCAAGGCCATCAACGACCGCTTCGGCCACCAGGCCGGCGACCTGATCCTGCGCGATTTCGCCGCCCGGATGGTGCGCGAGGTGCGCCGCTCCGACTGCTTCGGCCGGGTGGGCGGGGAAGAGTTCGTGCTGGTGCTGCCGGCGACCTCCGCCCGCGCCGCGCGGGGCATCGTGGAGCAGGCGCTGGACGTGGTGCGGCAGGCCCGAGCGCTGACGGCGCAGCCGGACTTTGCTTATTCCTTCTCCGCCGGGATCGCGGAAAGCCGGCCGGGCGATACCTTTGCCGACCTCTACAGCCGTGCCGACCGCGCGCTCTACGCCGCCAAAATGGCCGGGCGCAGCCGGGTGGAGGTGGAACAGGACCGGCCCCCGGCCGCGGTGGCCTCGGCGGAATAATCGGCTTTCTATCCTTTATGCGGATTTTAGTCCTTGACAGCGTGACGCTGCCCGGCTAGGTTTTGGTCATGTTCGAGACGTGTGCCTGACGGGCCTTCACCCCGCGCCGCTCTCGCCGCCGGTTTTGCCGGCCTCTTTGGCTTCTGCCCCTTTTTTCGGACATGCCCATGCGCAAAGCGTTGCCGCCCCGCCGGGTGCCAGCCATGGCACAGCTTGCGCGCCAGCTCTATCTGGATGGCGCGCCCCTGGCCGAGATCGCCCGTCGCACCGCCCTGAAGCCTTCCCAGGTCTATTACTGGATCGACCGGGAGGTGGCGTCCGACGGCACCGTCACCCTGAAGCCGGCGGCCCGGCGGGTGACCCTGGCGCCGGGCACCCGCAGCGCCTCGCCGGCGCGGGGGCATCTGTTGTCCCGGCTGTGGCGCGCCGCCGAGCGCCAGCTCGACGAGATCGAGCAGCGCCTCGCCGCCGCCGTCCCGCCCGAGGCCGATGCGCCCGCCGTCCCGCCGCGCCCCGCCGCCGATGCGGAGAAGGACGCCCGCGCCCTCGCCGTGCTCGCCCGCACCCTGCGCGAACTCTCGGCCCTGGAGGCGGAGGCGCACAAAAGCCGCAAGGTGAAAGCCGAAGATGACGCCGTCCGCGATCTCGACACCTTCCGCCGCGAGCTTGCGCGCCGCCTTGAGCGCCTGCGCGCGGACGGGGCAGGCGCAGAGCCTGCTGAATGAATTGCCCGAGGCCGAGGCCGAGATGCTCCTCGCCGACTGGGCCCTGTGGGCGCGCCCCGACCAGTTGCCCCCCGACACCGCGCCCTCCGGCGATCCCTGGAGCACCTGGCTGGTGCTGGGCGGGCGCGGCGCCGGCAAGACCCGGGCCGGCGCCGAATGGGTGCGCGGCCTCGCCCTCGGCCGACCGCCCTTCGCCGGGCATCCGGTGGGGCGTATCGCGCTGGTGGCTGAGACCATGGCCGATGTGCGCGAGGTGATGGTGGAGGGGGTTTCCGGCCTTCTCGCTGTCCATCCCCGCGCCGAGCGGCCGCGCTGGGAGCCCACCCGGCGCCGGCTCGAATGGGCCAATGGCGCGGTGGCGCAGGGCTTTTCCGCGGAGGACCCCGAAAGCCTGCGCGGCCCGCAATTCGCCGCCGCCTGGCTCGACGAACTGGCCAAGTGGAAGCGGGCCGAGGCCACCTTCGACATGCTGCAATTTGGCCTGCGGCTCGGCGCCCAGCCGCGCCAGATGGTGACCACCACGCCGCGCCCCACCGTGCTGCTGCGGCGGCTTCTGGCCGACCCCTCCACCGCGGTGACGCGGGCGCGCACCGCCGACAATGCCTTCCACCTCGCCCCGAGCTTCCTCGGCCAGGTGCTGACCCGCTATGGCGGCACCCGCCTCGGCCGCCAGGAACTGGACGGCGAGCTGATCGAGGATCGCGCCGACGCTTTGTTCTCCCGCCCGGCGCTGGAAGCGCTGCGCGAGGCGGAGGCGCCGCCGCTCACCCGCATCGTGGTGGCGGTGGACCCGCCGGCCTCCTCGCGGGCCGGGGCGGATGCCTGCGGCATCGTCTGCGCCGGCATCGATGCGGCGGGCCTCGTGCATGTGCTGGCGGATGAGAGCGCCGCCGGCCTGCGGCCTGCCCAGTGGGCGGCGAAGGCGGTGGCGCTGTTCCGCCGCTTCGAGGCCGATCTCATCGTCGCCGAGGTGAACCAGGGCGGCGAGATGGTGCGCGCCGTCATCGCCGAGGTGGATGACGGCGTTCCGGTGGAACAGGTGCGGGCCACGCGCGGCAAGTTCCTGCGCGCCGAGCCCGTGGCCGCGCTCTACGAGCAGGGCCGGGTGCGCCACGCCGGCGCCTTCCCGGCCCTTGAGGACGAGATGTGCGATTTCGGCACGGATGGCCTCTCCTCCGGCCGCTCGCCGGACCGGCTCGACGCGCTGGTGTGGGCGGTCACCGCCTTGGCGCTCGGACCGAAGGCCGGCGCACCAAGGGTGCGCGGGCTGTGAGGGGGCGCTAAGGCTGGGACCACGTCAACGGCTCCGGTCTGAACCCGGCGCCGGCAGGGCTTGGCGCATGCGCCTTCCGCGCCTCATCGCCATCGGGCATCCCGTCGCCCTCCGGCTTGACCGGAGGGCCCATCTCTCCGGTCGTCCCGACCATATCATCCTGCGGCGGCGTTGCCCTTCCACCCGCCGTTGCGGCGGCATGGGCCGTCCGGTCAAGCCGGACGGCGACGGTGGTTTTTCGCTCCGCGCGTCTGGCCGGCTTCACCGGCCCCGGTTCACCGCCGGCGTTCAGCTACCGCCGACCATGTCCGCTCCCACCGGGATCTCCACCTGCACGCACAGGCCGGTGACGCTCTGGCCCGGCGCGAAGTCCGGCCAGTTCTGGTTGCGCTTGAGACTGGCGCTCAGGCACCCGCGCTCGGTGCGATAATAGCCCACCAGCTTCTGCGAGGTGGTGGCGACCACGCCCGGCCCGGCACCGTAGGGGTCAGGCGCATAGCCGTAGGCGCCGGAAACGGCGGGCTGGAACGTGGTGGTGGTGACAATGAGGACCAGGGCATAGAGCATGGCGCCCTCCCTTCGCGTCCCCCAGACCCCGGGCTTCGGAGCCATCACGCCGCGCCATTATACGCCGATGCGGGCGCCGGCGGAATGGAGACGCGAAGGCTCGTCGCCCACCGGCTTGACCGAAGGGCCCATCTCTCCGCTGGTCCCTTCGGCGGCATCCCGTGGCGGTGCCCTTCCGCCTGCCCTCGTGGCGGTATGGGCCGTCCGGTCAAGCTGGAGGGGCGACGGCGGGTTCGGCCGAGCGCCTGTGCCTGGGCCGCTCCAGCGCGGTGCTTCCGATCGGGCCTTCCGGCCGCCCCCATTGCGCATATTCAAAATACATGCATCATTGTGCCTACAAATGAGGCTGCATGACAACGGCGTGTGCAGACATTTGCCTTCCATCGCATCTCGCTGCTCACTCCGGTGTCATGAGTCCATGTGGAAAGCCTTCTTCGCACGCCATGAGCCCCATTGCGGATCGGTCCTCGTCGGCCTGAAGTCCGGCGCCGGGGGTATGCTCGGCATGGGCCTCGTGGGCGGCGCCGCTGCCTTCACCCAGCTGCCGCTGCTCATCGCGCCGTTCGGCGCCAGCGCGGTGCTGCTGTTCGGCCATCCGGCGACGCCGCTGGCGCAGCCGGCCAATGTCATCGGCGGCTATGCGGTCTCCGCCACCATCGGCCTCTTGGTGGCGGTGGTGTTTCCCGGCGCGTGGTGGGCCGCGGCCCTCGGCGTGGGGCTCGCCATCCTCGCCATGCTGCTCCTGCGCGTGTCCCACCCGCCGGCCGGGGCGGTGCCTATCCTCATGGTGGTGGCGGCCATCGATCCGTTCGAGCTGGCCGGCATCGTCTTCGCCGGCTCCATCGCTTTGGTGCTGATCGCGAGCCTTTATCACCGGCTGCCGCCGCGCCACGATTATCCGCGCCGCATCGCCTGACGCATCGTCGCGCGTCCGCCACCTGCATCAAGGCCGCCCCTCCGGGCGGCCTTTTTCGTTTCCGGAGCCCTTCATGCTGGCCGAGCTTCTCAGCACCTTCCGCCGCCGTCCGCCCGAGGAGAAGGCGAGCCGCGCCGCCCCCCTCATCGCCCTGTTCTCCGCCGGGCGGCCGCGCTGGACCCCGCGCGATTATGCATCGCTGGCCCGCGAGGGCTTTTCCAAGAATGCCATCGCCTATCGCGCGGTGCGGCTCATCGGCGAATCCGCTTCCGCCCTGCCGCTGCTGCTCATGGCCGGGCGGGAGGAGCTGGAGGTCCATCCGCTGCTGGACCTCATGCGCCGGCCCAACCCGCGCCTCACCGGCTCCTCCCTCATGGAGGCCATCTGCAGCCACCTCATGGTGGCCGGCAACGCCTATGTGGAAGCGGTGGCGGTGGAGGGCGAGATCCGCGAGCTGCACCTGCTACGCCCCGACCGGGTGAAGGTGGTGCCCGGCTCCGACGGCTGGCCCGAGGCCTATGACTACACCCTCGGCGCGCGCACTGTGCGCATCCCGCAGGACACGCTGGTGGCGGGCGAGGACGTGCCGGCCATCCTGCACCTCACCGCCTTCAACCCGCTGGACGACCATTACGGCTTCGCCCCGCTGGAGGCGGCCGCCCAGGCCCTCGACCTGCACAATGCGGCCAGTGCCTGGAACAAGGCGCTCATCGACAATGCCGCCCGCCCCTCCGGCGCGCTGGTCTACAGCGGCTCGGGCGCGCTCTCCGACGAGCAGTTCGAGCGGCTGAAGGGCGAGCTGGAAGCCTCGTTCCAGGGCGCTGTGAACGCCGGCCGCCCGCTGCTGCTGGAGGGCGGGCTCGACTGGCGGCCGCTGTCGCTCTCGCCCAAGGACATGGATTTCGAGGCCGCGCGCAATTCTGCCGCCCGCGAGATCGCACTCGCCATCGGCGTGCCGCCGCTGCTGCTGGGCATTCCCGGCGACAACACCTATGCCAATTACGCCGAAGCCAACCGTGCCCTATGGCGCCAGAGCGTGGTGCCGCTGGTGCGCCGGGTGTGCGACGCGCTCGCCCTGTGGCTCGGCCCGGCCTATGGCGGCGGCCTGTCGCTGGTGCCCGACCTCGACCAGGCCGAAGCCCTCTCCGCCGAGCGCACCGAATTGTGGGCCCGCATCGGCGCCGCCGACTTCCTCACCGATGAAGAGAAGCGCGCCGCGACGGGCTATGGCGAGGGGGGACGGCGGCGGGGGTGAGGGCCGAAGGTGCAGCGGGCCATGACGAGTGTGAGGGGTGAAGGCCTTGTGAAGCCTGGGCTCCTTGGCTAACTCTCGCCGAATGCGCGGCGGCTGGGTCTATATCCTGACGAACAGGCCGAACGGTACGCTCTATGTCGGCGTGACGAATGATCTCGTTCGCAGGGTTTGGGAGCATCGGCAGGGCTTCGCAGATGGCTTTACGAAACGCTATGGCCTGACCAAACTGGTGTATTTCGAAGATCACACCGAAATTGCGCTGGCTATTCAGCGGGAGAAGGCGATCAAGCATTGGTCGCGTGCCTGGAAGGCGCGGCTTATTCTGGATACGAATCCGCAATGGCGTGATCTGTACGAAGATATGATCACCTAACCACCGTCATGCCCGGGCTTGTCCCGGGCATCCACGCGGTGCCGTTCGCACAATTGCCTGAGGTCGCTCCCGGCCCCGCCGCGTGGATGGCCGGGACAAGCCCGGCCATGACGGGCGCTTCGGGTTCGCGCGGCAGGGGTTAGAGCGGCGGGGGACGAAAAGAGCTTCCGCGCTCTTCCCCGCCGTCTGACCAGCCGTGACAACTGTTGCGTGGCAGCGCGCCCCGCATCCCCCCAATCCGGACCACCCCCATGGACATCCTCATCCGCACTTTCGCGGAGCGGGGCGATCTTGCGCATCTGGCGCTGCTGCTGTGGGCGCTCGCCGCGTCCGCCGGGCTGTGGCGTGCGCTGGGCGAGGTCTCCCGCGCCAGCGCACGCATGGATGATTTCGTGCGCGAGCTGGCCCGCTTCAACGCCCGTTTCGACGAGCTTCCCTGACTTTTCCCTCATCCGGAGATCTTCATGCGCTCACCCTTTCAGAAGGGGCCGGGGCCGCGCATCCGCGCGCTCACCGGTGCCCCCTCCCGCCTCAAGGCGCCCGCGACCGCCGCTCCCCAGGCCGCCGGCACCGTGTTCCGCGAGTTCGTCGCCACCCTGGAGCGGCTCGAGAAGAGCCGGCGCCGCAAGAAGGCCCCGGCCGCCCCAACCGAGCGGAGCTGACCCATGGCGGACGGCTTTCCCATCGAGGGCTATGCCTGCCTGTTCGACGTGGCCGACCTCGGCCGTGACCTGGTGCTGCCCGGCGCCTTCGCCGCGAGCCTCGCGCGGCAGGGCGCGGGCGGCGTGCGGCTGCTCTACCAGCACGATCCGGCCGAGCCCATCGGAGTGTGGACCGAGGCATTCGAGGACACGCGCGGCCTTTATGTGCGCGGCCGCCTCTCCCCCGACGTGGTGCGCGCCCGTGAATGCGCGGCGCTGATCGCAGAGGGCGCGCTCGACGGCCTCTCCATCGGCTTCAAGGCGGTGGAGGCGCGGACCGATCCGCGCACCCGCCTGCGCCGGCTGTCGCGCATCGACCTGTGGGAGGTGTCCATCGTCACCTTCCCCATGCAGCCGGGGGCGCGCATCGCCCGCCCGCCGGCCGCCCCCGCGGCACTGCTGTCCGCCGCCGCGGCCCGCCTGCGCGCGGGCTCCCGCATCTGATTTTCGTTCACCGCAAAAGAGGTTTTCATGTCCCATCCCGACATCGCCCGCACCGCCGCCGGCGCGCCTGAGACCAAGGTGGCCGGCGCCGAGGCCACTTCCGCCGAGGCCAGCTCCGCCGTGGCCGATTTCCTTGCCGCCTTCGAGACCTACAAGCAGGTGAACGACACCCGCCTGGCGCAGATGGAGCGGCGCAGCGCCGACGTGCTCACCACCGAGCAGCTGGCCCGCATCGATGCCGCCCTCGATACCCACAAGGCGCGGCTCGACGCCCTCGCCACCAAGGCGCGCCGGCCCGCGCTCGGCGCCGCGCCGGAGCGCACCGAGGCGCCCGCCGCCACCCGCGAGCACACCGATGCCTTCGCCACCTATGTGCGCCACGGCGAGGCCGGCGGCCTGAAGGCGCTGGAGGCGAAGGCCCTGTCCTCCGCCTCGGGCGAGGCCGGCGGCTACCTCGTGCCCTCGGAGACCGAGACCGAGATCGGCCGGCGCCTTGCGGTGCTCTCGCCCATCCGCGCGCTGGCCTCGGTGCGGACCATCGGCGGCGGCACCTATCGCAAGCCGTTCATGACCTCCGGCCCGGTCTCCGGCTGGGCGGCGGAGACGGCGGCCCGGCCGGAAACCGCGAGCCCGGTGCTGGCGGAACTGGCCTTCCCGGCCATGGAGCTCTACGCCATGCCCGCCGCCACCCAGTCGCTGCTGGACGATGCGCAGGTGAATGTGGAGGAGTGGCTGGCCACCGAGGTGGACACCGCCTTCGCGACCCAGGAGGGGGTGGCCTTCGTCACCGGCGATGGCGTTGCCAAGCCCAAGGGCTTCCTCGCCTACACCAAGGTGGCCGAGAGCGCCTGGGCCTGGGATAAGGTGGGCTATGTGGCCACCGGGGCTGCGGGCGCCTTCCCGTCCGCGACGCCGGCCGATCCGCTGCTGGATCTGGTCTATGCGCTGAAGGCCGGCTACCGGCAGAACGCCACCTTCGTCATGAACCGGCAGACGCAGGGCGCCGTGCGCAAGCTGAAGGACGAGAACGGCAATTACCTGTGGGCGCCGCCCGCCGGGGTGGGCCAGGCCGCGAGCCTGATGGGCTTCCCGGTGGTGGAGAGCGAGGCCATGCCGGATGTGGCGGCCGACGCCTATGCCATCGCCTTCGGCGACTTCCGCCGCTTCTACCTGGTGGTGGACCGCGCCGGGGTGCGGGTGCTGCGCGATCCCTATTCGGCCAAGCCCTACGTGCTGTTCTACACCACCAAGCGCGTGGGCGGCGGGGTGCAGGATTTCGACGCCGCCAAGCTGCTGAAGTTCGCGGCGAGCTGAGGGGGGAGCGTTCGCCCGGGACCGCCGCAAAACCCTCTCCCGGGTGCGGGGTGGGGTCCGCTTCTCACCCCCGTCGCCCTCCGGATTGACCGGAGGGTCCATCTCTCCGCGTGTCCCAGCCTCCACGGTGTTACGGCTGCATCTTCCCTGGCGGGGCCATGGGCCGTCCGGTCAAGCCGGACGGCGACGGTGGGAGGGGCGATGGCGGCGGTGAACCCTCCCCGTTCGGGTGAGGGTCGGGTGGGAGCCGCATTACGACCGGTCGAGGGATATCCCCGCCCGCCTCCTCAGTTCGGCAGCACCAGGCAGGCGCCGCCGGCCTTGCGCAGGCGGTCGCAGATTTTCATGCCCTCGGCCTTGGTCTGGGCCGGCAGGCGCACGCGATAGAAGGTGCGCGGGCCGCGCCCGCCCACCCGCGTCGCCACGATCACCGGCGTCAGGTCGCCGAATTCGGCGGGATGCCGGGTCGCCTCCCGGCGGAATGAGGCGAGGGCGATGTCGCGTGAGTAATTGCCGGAGATCTGCACCCCCCAGGGGGCGAACAGTGGGTTGGCCGGCTCGCCCGCCAGCGGCGCCGGCGCGCCCTTGCGCAGGGCGGCGACGGTGGCAAGGCAGGCCTCCTGCGGCAGCGCCGGGGCCTCGCTTGCCTTGTCGGCTCCCTTGTCCGCACCCTGCCGCCGCAGCGCCGCCCAGTCCTCCGCCGGGCGGCCGGTGATGATGCGCACATAGGCGCGCGTCTCTTCCGGCAGTCCGCCGCCGTTGAGGAAGCCGGAGACGCGCCCGGGACCGGCATTGTAGGCCGCCGCCGCCAGCCCCAGATTGCCGAAGCGGCGGTTGAGGTCGGCGAGCAGCGCCGCTGAGGCCGGGATCGCCGCCTCCGGATCGAACGGATTTTGAAGCCCGCGCTCCTTCGCCGTGCCGGGCATGAACTGGGCGATGCCCTGCGCCCCCTTGTTGCTCACCACGTGGGGCCGGAACGAGCTTTCGCGCCAGATGAGGCGGGTGAGAAAGGCGGCCGGCAGGCCCTCTTTGGCCGCCGCCGCGTCGATGAGGCGGCAGATGGCCTGGTCCACCGTTTCGCCCCCCGCGCGGGGCGTGGGATCGGGCGGGGTGGGCGATGCTGCGGCCGGCTTCTCCGGGGCGGCTTCGCCCGTGCTCTGGCCGAAGGCCGGCCCGACGCCGAGAAGGGCGAGCACGGCAGCAGCGATGATCCGGCCGGCGCGCCTAAAACGGGGCGATGCGGCCGGGGCCATTCCTACCTCCCGCTGCCGAGCGGGCTGCCGAGGCTTTTCGCGGTGGCCTCGATCCAGTCGCGATGAAGCGACACCAGGGTCACGCCGGTGACGCCGCCGCAGCCGCGGCTGCCCCCCGGCCCGGTGGCCCAGCCAGTGACGCCCGCCACCGCCCCGTCACGGAAGGCGGGGCCGCCTGAATCTCCGGTGCAGGCGCCGGCCGCGCCCTCCGGCGCCGAGAGGCGCACCATGATGCCGCCGGTGATGCCGATGGAGGACAGCGCTACCGTGCGCAGCGTGCCGGCGCTCTTGCCCTGGCCGTCGGCAACGACGCCATAGCCGGCGAGCAGGAAGGGGGTGCCCTTCTCGGGCAGGCCGTCGGCGCTGGCGAGCCGCGCGGTGCGGAAGCGGCCGGGCAGGGGTTCTGCAAGCTTCACGAGGGCGAGGTCGGGGGTCGGCCGGTGGATCTGGAACTGGCCGGCATCGAAGCGCGGATGCACGGCGATGCGCTTGGCCGGCACGAGCTTCGGCGGTCCGTCGCCGATGATGGCCACCGCATAGTCCGACGCCGGCGCCACGCAATGGGCGGCGGTGAGCACGAGATCGGGCGCCAGCACCGCGCCGGTGCAGGAGGCGCCGCGGGTGGAGACGATGAGCACCGTCTGCGCCGCCACCTCCGCCGCCGCCGGCCCGCCGCCCATGATGGCCTGTGCCGCACCTGGCGCAAGAAGGGTCGCGACCAGCGCGAGGACGGGAAGGCGTGGGGCGATCATCTCCCGTTTCTGCCGCCCGCCGCCCGGTGCGTCAATGGCGGGCAGGGCCGGGAATTTCCTTTCCGCGCGGGGCGATGCGCCTGTGTCACAGCGCGTCGGACGGGGCGTCTTGGGCTTGGCCGCACGCCGTATTTCTGCGGGGCGACAGGCCCCCGCGCGTCGCAGAGCCCTCTCCCCCAGGCGGGGGAGGGAGCGCATCGCGCGGGTGATGATCGCCGCTCCCGCCGTCGTCCGCCCACCCCCAACATCCACCGGAGCCTCCCATGGCAGACCTTGTTGCCGGCCCCGCCGCCGAGCCGCTCACGCGCGCCGAGGCGAAGGCCTATCTGCGCATCGACCATACCGACGAGGACGCGCTTCTCGACGCCCTCGTCACCGCCGCCCGGCGCCGGGTGGAAGTGGAGACCGGCCGCGCGCTCATGGAGCAGACCTGGCGCTTCAGCCTCGATGCCTGGCCCCTGCGCGGCATCATCCCGGCGCCGCTGTCGCCGGTGCGCCAGATCCTCAGCGCCACCGTGGCGGCGGCGGACGGCACGCCGGTGGCGCTGCCCGCCGGCGCGTTGACGCTGGTGGGCGATCGTGCCCCCGCCTTGTTCCGCGTGGAGCCCGCGCGGGTGAGCGCGCCGCTGGTGCGCCATGGCGGCATCGTCATCACCTTCACTGCCGGCTATGGCCCCGCCGCGGCCGATGTGCCGGCGGACCTGGTGCAGGCGGTGCGTCTTCTGGTGGCGCATTTCTACGAGCATCGCGACGGGCCGGGAGACACCTCCGCGCTGCCCGCCGCCGCGCGGGCGCTGCTGGCGCCCTATCGCGTGGTGCGTCTGTGAGCGTCGGGGCGCTGCGTCACCGCCTGACGCACCAGACCGCCGTGGACCTGCCCGACGGGGCCGGCGGCATCGCGCGCACCTTCCTCACCGTGGACGTGCTGTGGGGCGCCATCGAACCGCTCTCCACCGACTACGGCCTCGCCGAGGAGCGTCCGCGCGCGAACCGCCTGCTGCGCCTCACTGTGCGCGCGCCCAACACCATCGCGGCCGGCGACCGCCTGCTCCATGCCGGCCGCCGCTTCCATGTGGAGGCGGTGGTGGACGCGGACGGGCGCGGCCGCTTCCACCACATCCGCTGCCGGGAGGAGGAGACATGAAGGCGACCATCGGAACCCGCGGCCTTCAGGGCCTCGCCCAGCGCCTCGCCGCCCGCCACCTGCCTGTGGCGGAGGCGCAAGCCGCCGGCCGCGCCGCGCACGAGCTTGCAGCCGAGATCGATGCCGAGATCCCCCCGCAAGGCGGCGTCCCCGCCGCCATCGCGGGATCGCCGCAGCGGCCGGTGGTGCGCGTCGCCGATCCCACGCTGCTGGCGCGTATTCGCGGCGGTCTGGGGCGGCCCGGCGATCCGGTGCTCGACCGCATCCGCCTCGCCTTCGCCCGGAGGCGCCCGTGAGCATCCCCCTCGACAGCCCGGCGCTCGCCTTGCGCGCGGCGCTCCACGCCGCCCTCGTCGCCGATGCGGCGCTTCTCGCGCTCCTGGGCGGCCCGCGCATCCATGACGTGCCGCCGGCGGAAGCGGACTTCCCGTTCGTGGCGCTCGGCGAGGCGGTGGTGGCCGACTGGTCCACCGCCACCGAGGCCGGAACCGAGCAGGCGCTGACGCTCCACGTCTTCTCCCGCTCCGGCGGGAGGGCTGAGGCCTATGCGGTGGCGGAGGCCGTCGCCCACGCTCTGCATGACGCGCCGCTGGCGCTCGCCGGGCACAAGCTCGCCAATCTGCGCGCCACCACCGCCGAGGTCCGCCGCGAGAGTGACGGGCGCACCTTCCATGCTCTGGTGCGGTTTCGCGCCGTCACCGAGCCCCTTTGATTTTCGGAGAAGACGATGGCCGCGCAGAAGGGCAAGGACCTGCTTTTGAAGATGCATGACGGCACCCAGTTCACCACCGTGGCGGGGCTGCGCTCGCGCACCCTCGCCTTCAACGCCCAGAGCGTGGACGTGACCCACTCCGAGAGCGCCGGGCGCTGGCGCGAGCTGCTGGACGGGGCGGGAGTGAAGCGGGCGTCGGTCTCCGGCTCCGGCGTGTTCAAGGATGCCGCCTCCGACGCGCTGGTGCGGCAGACCTTCTTCTCCGGCGCGCTGGCCTCCTGCCAGGTGGTGATCCCGGATTTCGGCACCATCACCGGGCCGTTCCAGATCACCGCGCTGGAGATCGCCGCCGAGCACGACCGCGAGGTCACCTTTGACCTGACGCTGGAAAGCGCCGGGGAGCTCGCCTTCGCGGCATTGTGAGGCGAGCGCCTTCGAGAAAGGACATCCCATGCCCAATGCCCGACGTGGCGAGATCGCGGCCGTGCTCGATGGACGCGCGCGCGTCCTGGTGCTCACCCTCGGCGCCCTCGCGGAACTGGAGAGCGCGTTCGGCGCCGACGATCTGATGGCGCTGGCCACCCGCTTCGAGACCGGCCGGCTCTCGGCCCGCGATGCCGCCCGCATCATCGCCGCCGGCCTCAACGGGGCGGGGGAGAGCGTGACCCTCGCCGAGGTGGAGCGCATGCGTGCCGATGGCGGCGCGGCCGGATTTGCCCGCATCGTCGCCGACCTGCTGGCCATCACCTTCGCGGCCGACGGGGCGGGGCAGGTGCCGGCGTCCCCTCCGCCGCCGCAGCGGGCCTGATGCCGGAGCCCGACGCCGACCGTCCCTTTCCCTGGGCGGCGGCCATGGGCGCCGGCTTCGGCCTGCTGCGGCTTGCCCCCGATGCTTTCTGGCGCATGACGCCGCGCGAACTCGCCGCCGCCGTCTCGGCCCTGCTGCCACCCGCGCCGGACCACCTGTCGCGCCCCGATCTTTCCGCGCTGATGAAGCGCTTCCCCGATCCGTCCTGAGGTTCTGCCATGACCGAGACCGTCGATATCGCCATCGAGGTGGACACCCGCAACGCCAAGGCGGCGCTGGGGGACGTGGAGGTGTCGGCGAAGGGTTTTGCCTCGGCGCTGGCCTCCGCCTTCACCGGCATCGCCGTGCAGGGCAAGGACCTCGGCGGCGTGCTGGAGCAACTGGCCGCGCGGCTTTCCAATCTCGCCCTCACGGCGGCCCTGAAGCCGCTGGAAAGCGGGCTCTCCTCGCTGCTGTCGGGCGCGGCCGGCGGGCTCGGATTCGCCCAGGGCGGGGTGATCTCGGAGGGGCGGGTGATGCCGTTCGCGCGCGGCGGGGTGGTGGCGGCACCCACCTATTTTCCGCTTGGCGGTTCCAGCCTCGGCCTCATGGGCGAGAAGGGGGCGGAGGCCATCCTGCCTTTGGCGCGCGGCGCCGATGGCAGGCTCGGCGTGCGCTCGGCCGAAGGGGCGGGACGCGCGGCGGTGACGGTGAATGTCTCCACGCCGGACGTGGCCGGCTTCCGCCGCTCGGAGGCCTATCTGTCGGGCCTCGTGGCGCGGGCGGTGGCGCGCGGCCAGCGCGGGGCGTGAGGGGAGGGGATATACTCTTTCCTAAACTTCAGCGCGCGCTCTTCCACGGATCGACAGTCTCGGTGGTGGTGGTGCCGCCGCCCGACGGGGTGCCGCCGAACTGGTTCGGTGCGCCGGTGAGGGCGGTGCCGCTGAAGCCTTCCGCCCGCACGGTGGCGCCGGTGCGCACGCAGGAGGTGCCGCCGGGCACCTTTTGGAAGCCGGCGCCGTACTGGGCGCAACTGGTGTCCTCTTTCTTCGCGGCCGCCGACTGGGCCTGCGCGCTCCCCGCCAGAGGGACTGCGGCCAGGAGGAGCGCGGCGAGGCCTGCGGCCAGGCCGCCGACCACCCGCGACGGGCGTCGGCCCACGGGCGCAGGACGCAGCGAGCGCGGCGCGGGGCAGGGCGGGAAGGAAGCGGCGTCAGGCATGGTGCGGGTCCAGATTGTGCCCGCCGCGTCAAGGCGGGACAGCCGACCATAGCGCGCCGGTGGCCACACGAAAATCCCCACCGCGCGGGCGGGTGGATGCCTTAACGTCAAGGCGGCATTGGAAAAACCGTAGTGCGGTTGCCGTGCCGACGTCCTCCGGCGCGGCGCACCACCCGGTCGGATGCGCTCACGCTGATGGGTGTGTCGCGCTCTCGATTCAGGTGAAGGCAGCATCCGACCAAGTCGAGACGCAGGTCGATCCGCGCGTGGTCCATCCGGGTGACGATGCGCGGGGAGGCTGCGCGAGCAGCCTGCGCGGGACGGTGACCGGAGCCCGTGCGGACGCGTCGCGCGCAAGTGCCCTTCAGGGCCTCTCAGCGCATAAAGCTCTTGGATGACCCGATGCCGGTGACGAGGCGCCGGCCGCGACCCGCCTCACCGACGCCGGGCTCAAGCGCGACGGCTCCGGACCGGAGCGTCGCAACACCGGCTTGGGCCGGCAAGGGATGCGGGCCGATAGCCGGAGCCTCGAAACAGCCGGAGCTTCGAATAGGCGATCTCGTCATCCGCTCGATCTGGAATCTGCCGATCCCGGAACCGCGCAATGAAGACGGGCCATGCGAACGCGTCGCCAGCCTTTGGAAACGCAAACACAGGCCGCATCCGTCCTGCCGATCCGGATGCGGGCCCTGTTCATCCGCCGCCCGTGGGCGACAGGCCTGTCTCGCTCCGATGGGGCGCCCCGGCAGTACGCCGAGCGCCGGTCATCGGGGAAGCGAACTCACTTCTTGGCGGCGGCCTTGGGGGCTTTCGCAGCAGCAGGCTTCGGAGCCGCGGCCTTCTTGGCGGCCGGCTTCGCAGCAGCCTTGGGAGCGGCAGCCTTAGGGGCAGCAGCCTTGGCTTCCGGCGCAGGTGCCGGTGCAGGCTTCGCAGCAGCGGGCTTGGCAGCCTTGGCCGCGGGCTTGGGAGTGGCCGCCTTCGCGGGGGCTTTCACCTCGGCGGGCTTGGCGGCGGACTTGGCGGCCGGCTTTGCTGCGGCTTTGGCCGGGGCCTTCGCAGGCTTCTCGGCGGCGGGCTTGGCCGCCTTGGCGGACGCAGCCTTCGGTGCCGGCGACTTGGCCGCGACGGCCTTCGGCGCGGGCTTCTCGGCAGCAGGCTTCTCAGCCGCAGCCTTGGGTGCCGCGGCCTTCTTGGCGGCGGCGGGCTTCGCAGCAGCCTTCGGGGCAGCGGCGGGCTTTGCAGCCGCCTTGGGAGCGGCGGCCTTGGGCGCCGCGGCTTTCGCGGGGGCCTTCGGTGCGGCGGCCTTCGGGGCAGCGGCGGGTGCAGCTGCGGACTTGGGTGCTGTGCTCTTCGGTGCGGCGACTTTGGCGGCAGCCGCCTTGGGAGCGGCCTTCGCCGCAGCCTTCGGGGCGGGCGCCTTTTCGGCGGGTTTCTCTGCGGCGGCGGCCGGCTTTTTTGCGGGCTTGGTGGCCATGCTTTCGCTCCATGCTCAACGGGGCGGAGCAAAGTCAAGGCGTCACGTTCAACTATGTCAAGGCCATCTCTACTGTTTTCGCCTAAGAATTGGGGAATAGGGGCATCATATGGCCGCCTTCCATGAGATTTTGTTCCCGCTGGAGGTCGCATTGGGCGCTTCCGGCGGCCCCGAGCGCGTCACCGAGGTGATCACCACCGCATCCGGACGCGAGGAGCGCAACACGCGACAAGCTGATTCGCGTCGGCGCTGGGACGCTGGATACGGGGTGAAAAGCCTCACCGCGCTCGCCGATGTGGTGAGCTTTTTCGAGGAGCGGCGCGGGCGCCTCTACGGCTTCCGCTGGCGCGATCGGCTCGACCATTCCTCGGCACCGCCGGGACACGCGGTGACCCCCCTCGACCAGGTGATCGGAACCGGCGACGGCACGCGCGTAACCTTCGCCCTAGCGAAGACCTACGGCAGCCTTCACGCGCCCTATGCACGGGCCATCACCAAGCCGGTGCCAGGCAGCGTGCGCGTCGCCGTGAACGGGGTGGAACGCATTGAAGGCACGCACTTTTCACTCGATGCGACGCGCGGAGAAATCACCTTCGCGATGGCCTTCATCCCACCCGCCGCCGCTGTCGTGTCGGCCGGCTTTTCCTTCGATGTCCCGGTGCGTTTCGACACCGATTTCCTCGAGGTGAATCTCACCGCCTTCGCCGCGGGCGACATCCCGCGCATCCCCGTCATCGAGATCCGCGTGTGAGGCGAAATGCGCACCCTTCCTTCCGTGCTGGCGGCCCATCTTGCATCGGGCGCCACCACCCTGTGCTTTGCCTGGCGCGTGACCCGGCGCGACGGCCTCGTCACCGGCTTCACCGACCATGACCGCGACCTCGTGGTCGATGGCGTCACCTGCAAGGCGGCGTCGGGCATTTCCGGCTCGCAGAGCACGCTGGCCTCGGGCCTGTCCGTGACGGGTGCAGAGGTGTCCGGCGCGCTCTCCCACGATGCGTTGTCGGAGGACGATCTTGCCGCCGGCCTCTATGATGGCGCCGCCATCGACCACCTGCTGGTGAACTGGCAGGACCCCGCGCAGGTCCTGCTGCTGAGGCGCGGCACCATCGGCGAGGTGCGGGCCCAGGACGGCGTCTTCACCGCCGAGATCCGCAGCCTCTCCGATGGCCTCAACCAGACCCGCGGGCGGCTCTTGTCGAGCAGCTGTGATGCCGATCTCGGCGACGCGCGCTGCGGGGTGGATCTCACCCTCCCGGCCCATGCGGCAAGCGCCACTGTGGTGGCGGTGGAAGGCGCGCTGAGCCTGCGCGTCACCGGTCTTTCAGCCTTCGCGCAGGGGGCTTTCGCCCGCGGCCGTGCACGGCTTTCCAGCGGCGCCAATGCGGGCTTCGTCACCGAGGTGAAGGCGCATCTCGTGGATGCCGAAGGGGTGCTGCTGCGGCTTTGGCAGCGCCCGCCCTTCGCGGTGGCGGAGGGGGATGGCATCACGCTTACCGCAGGCTGCGACAAGCAGTTCGCCACCTGTCGCGACCGCTTCTCAAACGCACTCAATTTCCGTGGCTTCCCCCACATGCCCGGCAACGATTTCGTCATCGCCGTCGCTATTGCCGGCGAGGGCGGATACGACGGGAGCCTCCTGGAATGACCGCGTCCCTCACCCGCGCCGCCATCCTCAAAGAGGCGCGAAGCTGGATCGGCACGCCCTATCTTCATCGCGCCTCGCTGAAGGGGCAGGGGACGGACTGCCTCGGCCTCGTGCGCGGGGTGTGGCGGGAGCTGGTCGGCCCCGAGCCGGAGGCCATGCCCTCCTACGCGCCCGACTGGGCTGAGGCCGGCCGCCGCGAGACCCTGGCGGAGGCGGCCGGGCGTTGCCTTGTCGCCATTCCGGTGGAGGCGGCGCAGCCCGGCGACGTGCTGCTGTTCCGCTTCCGCGCCCATCTTCCGGCCAAGCACGCCGCGATCCTCGCCGAGGGTGGGAGCATGATCCACGCCTATGACGGCGCGCACGTCTGCGAAGGCTATCTGGCGCCCTGGTGGCGGCGGCGCCTCGCCTTCGCCTTCGCCTTTCCGGGGATCGAATAGGCGCCCCATTCCAAACCCTTGAGGACACCTTATGGCGACCCTGCTTCTCGGCGCGGCCGGCAGCCTTGTCGGCGGCGCGCTGTTCGGCCCTGTCGGCGCCATCGCCGGGCGGGCGCTGGGCGCCCTCGGTGGCGCGGTGATCGATGGCGCCCTGTTCGGCGGCAACCGCTCGCGCAACACCCAAGGCCCGCGCCTCACCGACCTCGACGTGATGGGCTCCACCGAGGGCACGCCGCTGCCCCGCGTCTATGGCCGCGCGCGCCTCGCCGGGCAGGTGATCTGGGCGACGAAGCTGAAGGAGGTGGCCACCACCGCCACCCAGTCCACCGGAGGCAAGGGTGGCAGCCTCGGCGCGTCCCAGCCCACCACCACGACCTACACCTATTACGGCAATTTCGCCGTGGCGGTCTGCGAAGGGCCGCTGTCGCGCATTGGCCGTATCTGGGCCGACGGCAAGCTCATGGACACCCGCCGCCTCACCGTGCGCCTGCATCTGGGCGACGAGGCGCAGGTGCCCGATCCCCTCATCGAGGCGCGGCAGGGAGCCGGCGCGACGCCCTCCTATCGCGGCGTCGCCTATGTGGTGTTTGAGAATCTGGAACTGACCGACTACGGCAATCGCCTGCCCCAGATCACGGTGGAGGTGGAGCGCGCGGTGGGCGCGCTGGAACGGCAGGTGCGGGCGGTGACCCTCATCCCCGGCGCCAGCGAGTTCGCCTACGATCCGCGCACCGTGCGCCAGCTGCACGGGCCGGCGCGCTTCAGCCGTGAGAACCGCCATGTGAGCACTGCGGCGAGCGACTTCGAGGTGGCCATCGACCAGCTCACCGGCACCTGCCCGAACGTGGAGCGGGTGTCCCTGGTGGTGGCCTGGTTCGGTGACGACCTCAGGGCCGGGGCCTGCACCGTGCGCCCGCGCACCGAGCGCACCGACAAGTCCACCTCCATCGACTGGACGGTGGGCGGCGAGACCCGCTTCAGCGCCCTCGCCGTCTCCCAGTATGAAGGCCGCTCCGCCTATGGCGGCACGCCCTCCGACGACAGCGTGGTGCGGGCCGTCGCTCGGCTCAAGGCGGCCGGCCTGAAGGTGACGCTGAACCCGTTCGTGATGATGGACATTCCCGTCGCCAACACCCGTCCCGATCCCTGGAGCGGCGCGAGCGCCCAGCCGGCCTATCCCTGGCGCGGGCGCATCGTGTGCGATCCGGCGCCGGGCCGGCCGGGTACGGTGGATGGCACCACCGCCTGCCGGGCGCAGGTGGCGGCCCTGTTCGGCAGCGCCGGGCCGGGGGATTTCACCCGCACTGGTTCGACCGTGCTCTATCACGGTCCGGCCGAATGGAGCCTGCGGCGCATGGTGCTGCACTACGCGCATCTCGCGGTGGCGGCGGGGGGCGTGGAGGCCATCCTCATCGGCTCGGAGATGGTGGCGCTCACCCGCCTCACCGACGACACCGGTGCGTTTCCCGCCGCCGCCGCGCTGGCCGCCCTCGCTGCCGATGTGAAGGCGGTGGTGGGCGCCGAGACCCGCGTCTCCTATGCCGCCGACTGGACGGAATACGGCGCGCAGGTGATGGCCAACGGCGACGTGCGCTTTCCGCTGGATCAGGTGTGGAGCGCTCCGGCGGTGGACTTCATCGGCATCGATTTCTACCCGCCGCTTTCCGACTGGCGCGACGGAGCCGGCCATCTCGACGCGACGCTTGCCGCCGACATCCACGACCGCGCCTATCTGAAGGCCAACCTCAGCGCGGGCGAGGGGTTCGACTGGTTCTATGCGGATGACGCCGCTCGCGCCGCGCAGGTGCGCACGCCCATCACCGACGGCGCTTATGGCGAGCCGTGGCTGTATCGCCAGAAGGACCTGAAATCGTGGTGGGCCAATGCCCATCACGAGCGCATCGCCGGCACCCGCCTGGCGACGCCCACCGCGTTCGCCCCCGGCGCCAAGCCCATCCGCCTGATGGAGACCGGCTGCCCCGCCGTGGACAAGGGCGCCAACCGGCCGAGCGTCTTCCCCGACGCCAAGTCGTCCGAGAATGCCCTGCCGCCCTTCTCCACCGGCGCGCGGGACGACCTCATCCAGCGCCGCTTCCTGGAGGCGGTGCTCGGCACTTTCGCCCCCGACGCAGACGAAGCCGACAATCCGCTCGCACCGCTCTATGGCGGGCGCATGGTGGAAGAGGCCTTCGCCTGGACCTGGGACGCGCGGCCCTTCCCGCAATTCCCCCTCGCCGAGAGCGTGTGGGCGGACGGCGCCAACTGGGCCACCGGCCACTGGCTCACCGGCCGCCTCGGCGGTGCGCCGCTGGACGGGCTGGTGGCGACGCTCTGCGCCGATTTCGGCGTGAGCGATGTGGACGCCGCGAGCCTCTCCGGCGGAGTGGACGGCTATGTGGTGGACCAGCCCATGGCCGGCCGCGACGCGCTGGAGCCGCTCGCCCGCGCCTTCGCCTTCGAGGCCGGGGAGGCGGAGGGGCGCATCGCCTTCCGCGCCCATGGTGTCGGGACAGTGAGGGAGATCGGCACCGACGATCTGGTGCGCAGCGCCGACGACCCGCTCGTCTCCTCCACCCGCGCGCAGGAGAGCGAACTGCCGCTTCAGGTTTCCATCGGCTTCGTGGACAGCCTGAAGGATTATCGCCGCGCCACCGTCGCCTCCCGCCGGCTCAAGGGGGGCAGCCGCCATGTGAGCCATGCAGACCTTGCCGTGGTGGCCTCCGACGCGACGATCGTGCGGGCCGCAGACATCTGGCTGCAGGACCTGTGGGCGGGGCGGGAGACCTTCACCTTTTCGCTGCCGCCCTCGCTGCGTGCGCTAACGCCCGGCGACCTGGTGCGCCTCACGCTCGACGGGCGGGCGCGGCTCTTGGAAATCACCCGCGTGGAGGAAGGGGAGGCGCTGGCCGTCACCGCCCGCAGCATCGAGCCGGAGGTGTTCGACGCGGCGCTGGCGCAGGCTTCGGGAGGCAGCGTGGCGCTGCCCGCCGTGTCCGGCCCGCCGGAGGTGATGGTGCTGGACCTGCCCGCCTTGTCGGAGGCGGAGCCCGTGCCGCTGCAACATCTTGCTGCCGCCGCCACGCCCTGGCCGGGGACGCTGGCCATCTGGCGCTCCAGCGATGGCGAGAGCTTCGAGGCGGTGGCGCCGGTCACCGCCTCCGCCACCTTCGGCACGCTGATCACGGACCTGCCGCCGGGGCCGGTCTGGCGCTTCGATCGCTCCGGCAGCGTGGATGTCCTGCTGCAATCCTCGCTCGTCATTCCGGCGCGCGAGAGCGAGGTGCTGGCCGGAGCCAATCTCGCTGCTTTGGTCGTGGAAGGGCGGGCGCTGGAACTCATCGCCTTCGCCGGCGCCGAACTGATCGACACCGACACCTACCGCCTCTCCGGCCTGTTGCGCGGCCTTGCCGGCACCGAGGCGGCCGGCGCTTCGATCTGGCCTGCGGGCACGCGCCTCGTGCGCATCGACGGCACGCTGGTGAGCGTGGCGAGCGGCCTCTCGGCGCTGGGGCGCAGCTCCATCTACCGGGTCGGCCTGGCGCGGGACGACCAGGGATCGGAGGATGTCACCGAAGTGACCGCCACCGCCTCCGGCCTCGCCCTGCGTCCGCTGTCGCCGGTGCATGTGCGCGGGCGGCGCACGGCGGAGGGCGTGGCCCTCTCCTTCATCCGTCGCACCCGCATCGCCGGCGATGGCTGGGACGCGCTGGAGGTGCCCCTGGGCGAGGCGAGCGAGGCCTATCGGGTGGAGATCCTCTCCGGCGCCAGCGTGGTGCGTGCCTTCGAGGTGAGCGCGCCGCAGTTGCTCTATGGGGTCGCCGACGAACTGGCCGATTTCGGCACGCCGCAAGCCACCCTCACCGTGCGCGTCGCCCAGCGCTCCGCCAGCGTCGGCCTTGGCGCGGCGGTGACGGCGGTGGTGGTGCCTTAGCCGGCCGGTTGGAAACGGCGCCGGATGGCGCCCGCAGCCCTCGCCGGGGCTTTGCCACTGTCATGGCCGGGCTTGTCCTGGACGTCGGCTGTTGCCGACGCCCGCCTCCGGGAGCGGACCCCGCAAACATGCAGGTTCCGGCCATCCACGCGGCCAGGCTGGAAACGATTTTTCGTAGGTTGTTGCAAGCGGTTCGGCGTGGATACCCGGGACAAGCCCGGGCATGGCGGGGGTGATTGCGGCAATTCCTCCTTTTTGATTTCCGAACAGCATCTTAAGCCCCGGCTCTCCTTCCGCTGCGCCCCAGTCGGCGGGGCACGCCGGCGCCTCCGCCTCCTCTTCCCAACCCTCCCGAGGCCCCCATGACCGACCAGTCGGCGAACCTGGCGCTGCCCTATATCGCGGCGGCGCAGGCGCAGAAGCATGTCACCCATAACGAGGCCATCCGCCGCCTCGATGCCTTCGTGCAGTTGGTGCTGGAGAGCGCCACCGCCGCCGCCCCGCCGGCCACCCCCGCCGAGGGGGCGCGCTGGTTCGTGCCGGCCGGCGCGAGCGGCGCCTTCGCGGGACACGCCGGCACCATCGCCGCCTATGAGCAGGGCGCGTTCGACTTCCTGCCGGTGGCGCAGGGCTTCCTCGCCTTCATCCGCGACGAGGGCCGGCTCGCGGTTTTTGACGGCGGCGCCTTCGTCTCGCCCTTCGCCGCCAGCGCCCATCGCGGGGCCATCGCCGGCCAGGTGATGGAGGAGGATGTGGCGTTGTCCGGCAGCTTCGTTGCCACCACCATGACGATCCCGGACCGCGCCATCGTGCTGGCCGTCTCCACCCGCACGCTCACCGCCGTGACCGGCGCAACTTCTTATGATTGCGGCATTTCCGGCGAGGCCGCCAAGTTTGGCGGCAGCCTCGGGGCGGCGGCGGGTTCCGCCAATGTGGGGGTCATCGGCCCCACCGCCTTCTATGCCGCGACGCCGGTGCGCCTCACCGCCAACGGCGGCAGCTTCACCGGCGGCACCGTGCGGGTCGCCCTCCACCTTCTTCTGTGCTCCGCGCCGCAGGCCTGAGCCCGTGCGCCTTTCCACCCATCGGAGATCCCCATGCCCTACGATCCCACCCGCGATCCCCTGAAGGGGCTTGCGTCCTCCCTGTCGTCGCCGGCGCGCCAGCTCACGCGCATCACCCCCGCCGACGGCGCCGACCTCGCCACCTATGCCAAGGCCCTGTGGGTCTATGTGCCCGAGGACGTGGCCGGCGGCGTCGCCACCATCCGCATCACCCCGGTGGCCGGGGGCGATGCGGAGACGGTGGACGTGCTGGCGCTCCCCGGCCTCCAGCCGCTGCCGCCCTGCCAGGTGCGGCGGGTGTGGGCCACCGGCACCAGCACGGGCCTTGCCATCTACGCCCTCGCCGATCGCTGACGCCTGCTGAAGGAGCTTCCCATGCTCTCGCTTTCGCTTTCGCTCACCACGCTCCGGCGGCGCGCCGGCCTGCCGTTGCGCAGGGTGGTGGGCGGCATCGCCTATGGCCGCCTCAAGGGGCGCGGCGGCAGCGTCCTGTCGTCCCGCGCCGGCCAGGCCCTTTATGGAAGGATTGCCTGATGTTCCTCACCGACGATCCCGATTTCGCCGCCGCCCGGCAGGCCGCGCAGGGCTACAACCGTTCCACGCTGGTGCTGATCGGCGACAGCCGCCTCGCCGGCTTCTTCAACGATCCCAGCACCAAGCTGATGCGCCAGGGCGCCAATTTCCTGCGCTGCGGCCTTGCCCTCTCGGGGCAGCGGATGCGGGTGGAGAAATCGTTCGCGGTGTCCGGCCAGCGCTCCGACCAGTATCTGGCGGCCGCCAACGTGACGCAGGCGCTGGCCTGCAAGAGCCACTGGCTGGTGCTCTACGGCGTCGCCAACGACATCGGCCAGCTGTCCAACACGGTCGATCACTTCACGGTCAACATCAAGCCGGTGGCCGATGCCTGGACCGCCACCGGCCGCGGCGTCATCCTGATCACCGAGACTGGGGGCAACAGCTTCACGACGCCCGAGGCGCGCGGCGCCGTGTTCCGCTACAACCGGCAGGTCCGCGACTATTGCCGTGCCAACCGCGGCGCCATCCTGTTCGACGCGGCCGCCGTCGTCATGGACCCGTCCCAGCCCATGACCCTCAACCCCGCCTATTCGGGGGACGGCCTTCACATCGGCCTCACCGCCGGGGCCTATGTGTTGGGCAAGGCGTTCGCCGACCTCATCAAGCAGATCGCCCCGCCGTGCGACGGCCTGGTCTATTCGGCGGGCCAGGTGTTCGCCAATGGCGGCATGCAGCTGTTTTCCAACCCGCTGTGGCTCACCACCACCGGCGGTACCGGCAGCGGCATCATGACCGGCACGGTGCCGGCCGGCATCACCGGCATTTCGGCGCCGGCCAGCTCGTCCATCGTCGGCTCGGTGGCGGCGGGGGCCTATGGCAATGATCTCCAGCTCGCCCTCACGGCGGGGGCGGCGGGCGTCTTCAAGGTCAAGTGCGACTTCGTCTCCGAGCTGGAGATCGTCGGCGAGACCTATTACGCCAATGCCGAGCTGGACGTGGCCTCGGGTGCCACCAATTTCCAGTCCTGCGGCGTGCACCTGGAATGCAACCGCGCCGGCGCCACCACCACCACCGAGGACGGCTTCGTGGGCACCTCCGCCGGCAACCTGCCGTCCGGCGCCTACAGCTTCGTCTGCGAGACCGAGCGGCTCACCATCCCGACCGGCAGCCGCGGCTGGCTCTCGGCCTGGCTGGTCTTCTACTTCTCGGCCGCCGGCAGCGCGACCGTGAAGGCGCGCCGCTTCGGCGTCTGGCGTCAGCAGGGCTGATCCGCCGCCGCCTCTTTTCAACCCATCAGGGGACATCCATGGCCAAGACCAGCTTCGCGCCGGCGCTCACCGCCGTGCTGCGCCACGAGGGCGGCTATTCCAACCATCCCGACGACCCCGGCGGCCCGACCATGAAGGGCATCATCCAGCGGGTCTATGACGGCTACCGGCGCGGCAAGGGGCTTGCGGTGCGCCCGGTGCGCGAGATCGAGGAGGAGGAGCTCCAGGAGATCTACCGCCGCCAGTATTGGGACGCCATCCGCGCCGACGAACTGCCGGAGGGCATCGACTATGTGGTGTTCGACGGGGCGGTGAATTCCGGTCCGGGCCAGTCGGTCAAATGGCTGCAGCGGGCGCTGGGCCTGCCGGCGGACGCCGAGATGGGGGCGGTGACCCTGGCCGCCGCCCGCGCGGCGGCGGAGACCGCGCCGGCGCGGCTCGTGGACGACATCTGCGACCGCCGCCTCGCCATGCTCAAGGCGCTTCGCACCTGGCCGGTGTTCGGCCGCGGCTGGGGCCGGCGGGTGGAGGACGTGCGCAAGGCCGGCAAGGCGTGGGTTGCGGGTAGCGCACCGGCCCGCCGCATCCCGGTGCTGGAGGGCCATCGCACCGCCGCGCAGGGCGGAGCGTCCGGCAAGGCGCCGGTCGCCAGCGCCCGCGCGGCGCCGAGGCCGCAGGCCGGCGCCGGAGCGGCGGCGGGCGGCATCGCCGCGTCCGCCGTGTCCGAGGCGGCGCGCCAGATCGCCCCCCACGCGCAGGCGTCCTCGACGCTGGCGCTGGTCTTCACGGGGCTCACGCTGCTGGGCCTCGCCCTCACGCTGGGCGGCATCGCCTATGTGTGGTGGAGCGCCCGCGCC
Source organism: Xanthobacter versatilis (assembly GCF_043193975.1). NCBI lineage: Bacteria > Pseudomonadati > Pseudomonadota > Alphaproteobacteria > Hyphomicrobiales > Xanthobacteraceae > Xanthobacter > Xanthobacter versatilis. Next base: position 272,984 of record NZ_JBAFVB010000003.1, read on the forward strand.
GGGGCCCGCCGGGCGGCAATCCTCGACCTCCTGCCCGCGGGGCCGGCGTCGTGAGCGGCCTTGCCCATCTTCTCGGCTATGGCGTGCCCTGGTGGCTCTGGGGCATGGCGGGTCTTCTCGCCGTCGCGGCGCTGGCATGGCTTGCCGGACCGCGCGCGGCGCTCGCGGCGGCGGCCGTGCTCGCCTTCGCCATTGCGCACCGGAAGGGGGCGCAGCAGGGCTATTCCCACGCCATCAAGGAAGGAGAACGCGATGCCGAGCGCATCCTCGATACGGCCCGTGCTGCGCGCTCTGGCGCTGATCGGCGCGATGGCGATGCTCGCCGGCTGCGCGACGACGACGGGTTCCGGCGCGAGTAAGGTCTATTGCGGCGCCGCCCAGCCCATCCGCTGGTCGGCGGCCGACAGCGACGAGACCATCCGCCAGGCGAAGGCCCATAATGCCGTGGGCCGCCGCCTGTGCGGCTGGACATGAACCGTCGCGATTTCCGGCGCGCGGCGGCCTGCGGCGCCGTTCACGCTTGCTCCGCCGCGCTCCTCTGTCATTCTCGACCGGCCGGGCGGCGCGGATGAAAACGTTATCCCTCCAAAAGGGGGATGCCGGCCGGCTGGCGCGTGATCTAAGAGGTGGAAGCCGAAGCCGGAGGAAACCTGTGCGTCTTTTGGTGGTCGAGGACGATCCCGAACTGAACCGACAGCTGGTCGAGGCCCTGTCCGACGCGGGCTATGCGGTGGATCGCGCCTATGACGGCGAGGAGGGGCAGTATCTGGGCGAGACCGAGCCCTACGATGCCATCGTCCTCGACATCGGCCTGCCCAAGCTCGACGGCATCTCTGTGCTGGAGAGCTGGCGCCGCGCCGGCAAGGTCACGCCGGTGCTGATCCTCACCGCCCGCGATCGCTGGAGCGACAAGGTGCAGGGCTTCGATGCCGGCGCCGACGACTATGTGGCCAAGCCGTTCCACATGGAGGAGGTTCTGGCCCGCCTCCGCGCCCTGCTGCGCCGCGCCTCCGGCCACGCTTCCAGCGAGATGACCTGCGGGCCGGTGCGGCTCGACACCCGCTCCGGCCGGGTCACGGTGGAGGGCACTGCGGTCAAGCTCACCTCCCATGAATACCGGCTGCTGAGCTATCTCATGCACCATGCCGGGCGCGTGGTGTCGCGCGGGGAGCTGGTGGAGCACCTCTACGATCAGGATTTCGATCGCGATTCCAACACCATCGAGGTGTTCGTCGGGCGCCTGCGGAAGAAGCTCGACTGCGACGTGATCCAGACCGTGCGCGGCCTCGGCTATCTGCTGGCCGCGCCGGAGGGGCAGCGCTAAGGCGCGCAACAATCATGGAAACAGCGTCGCGGCCTTCCGAATACGCCCCCGGCTCACTCGCCTTCCGGCTGGTGCTGTCGGCTATGGGCATCACCTTGGTGGTGCTGCTGGTGGTGGGATTCGTGCTGTCCTCGCTCTACCGCACCGCCGCCGAGCGCGCCTTCGACCGGCGGCTCGACGTGTATCTCAAGACCATCGTGGCCGAGGTCGCCAACGCCACCGACGATGCGCTCCCCGAGCCGGTGGCCCTCGGCGATCCCCTGTTCGCCTTTCCCAATTCCGGCTGGTACTGGCAGATCACCCTCGTTTCCAATGGCGAGCCCCGGCGGCGCAGCTCGCGCTCGCTGGTGCAGGGCACGCTGCCGCTGCTCGCCGCCCAGGGCATCACCGGCCGGCCCGGCCTCATGCGCCAGGGCTATGTGAAGGGCCCGCGCGGGGAAGCGCTGCGCCTTGCCGAGCGCGACGTGGATCTCGGCGCCAACGAGCGCTACGTGGTGTCGGTGGCGGCGGTGGCCTCCGAGCTGGACGAGGAGATTTCCGCCTTCAACCTGGCGCTGGCCGGCACGCTGGTGGTGCTCGCCTGCGCCTTCCTGCTGGTGGTGATGGTGCAGGTGCGGTTCGGCCTCATGCCGCTGACACGCATCTCGAAGGTGCTCGCCGACGTGCGCTCCGGCAAGGCGGAGCGGCTGGATGGCCCCTATCCGGACGAGATCGTGCCGCTGGTGCGGGAGGTCAACGCCCTCATCGATGCCAACAAGGAGATCGTGGAGCGTGCCCGCACCCATGTGGGCAACCTGGCCCACGCCCTCAAGACGCCGCTCTCGGTGCTGATGAACGAGGCCGGCACCAGGGACGATCCCCTCGCCGTCCGGGTGCGCGACCAGGCCGGGGTCATGCGCGACCAGGTGGCCCACCACCTGGAGCGCGCGCGCATGGCTGCCCGCGTCTCCATGGTGGCGAGCGTGTGCGAGGTGACCCCCGTCATGACCGCGCTGGCCCGCACCATGGAGAAGATCCACCGCACCAAGGACCTCGCCATCGAGGTCCACATCCGCGACGACGTTCACTTCCGCGGCGAGCAGCAGGACCTGGAGGAGATGGTGGGCAACCTCGTGGACAATGCCTGCAAGTGGGCCTCGTCCCGGGTCGAGCTGGAGGTCTGCGTCGGCCAGCCCAAGTCCCCCGGCGACCGGGTGTTCTTCCACGTCATCATCGACGACGACGGGCCGGGGCTCGACCCGGCGCGTCGGGTGGACGTGGGCCGGCGCGGGCGGCGGCTCGACGAATCGAAGCCGGGTTCCGGGCTCGGCCTGTCCATCGTGCACGAACTGGCGCTGCTCTACGGCGGCCGCTTCGAGCTGAGTTCCGCGCCCATCGGCGGCCTGCGCACTGAACTGGTGCTGCCGGCCGCCGCGCCGCCACCGCCGGCCGCCGCCTCGTGAAGGGTGCTGCCGCGCCACAGCTGCGCCCCGCTGCGCTCCAGTGACGCGCCCGTGGCGGCCGTGTCGCGAAGGCTGTTTTCAGGCGGCCCGCGACCGCTTAAGAGGAAGGGGAGCCTTGGTGTCGCCCCATTGTCCCCGCGCGTGAGACCCCATCCGATGCCCGCCCGCATGGTTTGCGTCCGCTTCTGTGCCCTCGCCGTCCTCGCTGCCGCCCTGGGCGGCTGTGCGACGGAGACCGGGCCGGGGCGTTCCATCGCGGCCCAGGCGGCGCTGCCCACGGCCCCGGTCATGAGCGGGGCGGTCTCGGGCGGGCTGATCAGCGGCGGCATCGGCAATGGCCTCGACGAGGGCGACCGGCGCCGCGCTTATGACGCGGAAATCTCGGCCCTGGAAACCGGCGGCCCCGGCTATCCCATCGGCTGGAAGGGCGAGAACGGCACCCACGGTACGGTCGTGGCCGGGCCGCCCTATAATCGCGCAGGCTTCCAGAGCTGCCGCGACTATTCCCACACCATCTACATCGACAACCGCCCGCAGATCGCGCGCGGTGCCGCCTGCCGCGCGGCGGACGGGCACTGGCAGCCGGTGAGCTGAGGTAAGGGTCCAAGCCCGGCAGGGAAGGCGCCCGCCGCCTGAGGCGATGCGAGCGCTCCTTTTAAGCGGCGCGGGACGATCAGTAGGACATGAACAGGGGGACCTTGCAGTCCTCCAGCAGCGACTGGGTGACCCCGCCCAGCACCCATTCGCGCACGCGGGAATGGTTGAACGCGCCCATGACGATCAGGTCCGCGTCGATGAGGGAGGCCTGCTCGCGCAGCGTGCCGGCGATGCCCTCCGGCCCCGCGACCAGGTTCTTCACGCTCACGTTCACGCCGTGGCGGACGAGGTGGGGGGCAAGCTCGGCGCCGGGCACTTCGTGCGCCAGCTCCTTTTCCGTGCCGATGGCGAGCAGCTCCACCGAGGCGGCCGCCTTGAGGATGTCCATGGCGTCGTTCACCGCCCGCACCGCGCGGGCGCTGGCATCCCATGCCACCAGCACGCGATGGTGCCGGAAGCTGTCGAAGCCGGGCGGGACGACGAGCAACGGGCGTCCGCTCTCGAACAGTAGGCCCTCGATCAGGCCCCGGTCGGCGTTCACCGTCGCGGTTTCCGCGTCCAGAACCGAAATGTCGTGGACGCGGGCCTGGGCGATGAAGGTTTCCACCAACTGGGGGTAGGACAGCTGCGGCGTTTCCACCGAGGCGGCAACCCCGGCCGCTGCCGCATCGCCCCGCGCCTTTTCTGCGACGGCGTCGGCGAGGTGGCGCAGGCGGCGGTTGTGGGCAGCCACGAGGCCGGAGGCCACGTTGCTCACGAAGGTATTGCCCATGACCACCTTCAGCGAGGCGGCCTGGATGGTGGCATGGGCGCCGGCCTTCTGCGCCAGGGACAGGCCGTAGGCGAGGGCGGAAGAGGGCTCGTCGATGCCTTCTTCCGTCATCCCGATAAGAACGCTCTTCATATTCTGGAGCATTTTGGTTTCCTCCACGCACGACACCTTACCTAGCACGGTCGTGGTGTCGTTGCGTCAAGTCAACCGCCGCAAAGCTCCAGTCTGAAGCCGGCGCCCCGTCGTCACCCCGCCAGCGCGTCCGTGTCCGGCGCGATGCCCTTGGAGGTGGGGGTGCCGTCGTCCAGCGGGGCGAGATGGTCCACTACCATCTGGCGGAAGCGGGGCAGGCCCTTGTAGGCGGCGATGTCGGGGTGGAGGTCCCGCAGCACCCGGTGCAGGCGGCGGCGCCATTTCGGTACCCGGGCGATGTCGGCCACGCTGGTGAGGTAGCAGCGGATGCCGAACAGGATCGCGTTGGAGCGCGGCAGGCGATAGAGGGTCTGCAACTCCACCCGCAGGTGCACCTTGTCGGCCACGTTCTCCGGCGTGACGCTGGCCTTGTCCGGCCCCCACACCGGATAATTCTCCGGCGAGGTGTCGAGGCGCGGATTGACCGTCATGGTCCAGTTGAGGCGGCGCACCGGCTGGCCGTATTGCAGGCGCAGCAGGTATTTCAGGGCGCGGTCGAACACGCCTTTCTCATGGGCCACCGGCACCGGGCCGTGCCATTCGTGGAAGCTCATGCCGATGTCGAATTCAAGCGACCAGTCGGCCTGGGTGGTGACCATGCCGCCGTCCACGAACAAATTGTCGTCGCGCTGGTCCTGCAGGGTGAAGTCGCCCTGCGCCTGCCGGGTGATGTATTCGAACGGCCCGCAGGGCAGGGTCTCAACCTTGCCGAAGGTGAAGCTCTGGTGGATGCCGAGCGGCCGGTTCACCCAGGTCCACAGGTCGCCGGCCTTGGTCAGGGAGAAGTGCTCGGGATAGTCCTGCGCCAGGCTCTCCATGATGAGCTCCAGGCTGTCCCACTCCGCCGCCAGCATGTGCGGCAGCACCTGGCAGCGCTTGGGATCCTCCTTCAGCACCCGCTCGCGCTCGCGGCACTCGGCGATATAGTGCTCGTCGATGTCGAACGTCGCCTGGAACGCCGGCGAGGGGCCGCCCTTCACATGGGGCTCGATGTTCACCGAATACATGTATTCGTCTTCGGGGAACGGGAAGGGAAAGCGCAGGATGTCCTCCGGCGACTTCCGGTAGGTGAAGGTGTCGCGGAAGGTCTCGGCGGGCTTGAACTGGACGGTCATGGGATGATCCTTCCGGGATTCTAGAGATCGAGCACGAGGCGCGGGCCGCGGGCGCGGGAGACGCAGGTCAGGACCAGCTTGCCGCTCGCCTTCTCCTGTTCGGAGAGGAAGTCGTCGCGGTGGTCCACCTCGCCCTCGATGACCTCGGTCCGGCATTCGCCGCAGGCGCCGCCCCGGCACAGGCAGGGCGCCTCGACGCCTGCCGCCTCGATGGCTTCCAGCAGGCTCTGGCTCTCGCCGACCTCCACCTCGATGCCGGAGCGCTTGAGGAGGGCGCGGAACGGCAAGCCGCCACCGCCGCCGCCGAAGCTCTCCTTGTGGACCTTGCCCTTGGGCCAGCCCAAGGCGGCGGCGGTGGTCGTCACCGCATCCATCAGGGCGTGCGGCCCGCAGACATAGACATGGGTGCCCAAAGGCTGGCGCGACAGCAGGCCGGCGAGGTCGAAGGCGGCGCGGCCGCCGCCATGGACGCGGATTTCCTCGCCCGCGGCATAAGGCGTGAGCAGGCGCTCGAACACGGGGGCCTCCTCGCCGCCGGACAGCTGGTGCAGCTCGAAGCGGGCGCCGCGCGCCTTCAGCTCCGGCAGAAACGAGAGCAGGGGGGTGATGCCGATGCCGCCGCCGATGAGCAGGTGCTTCTTCGCGCTGGAGGCCAGCGGGAACAGGCTCACCGGGCGCGCCATCTCCAGCACGTCGCCGGGCGCAACCTTGCGGTGGAGGAAGGCAGAGCCGCCGCGCGACTGGGCCACGAGGCGCACGATGATGTCGTAGCGCGCGCGGTCCATGGGGGCCGAAACCAGGGAATAGGCGTTCTTCATCACCCGGGCACCGTCGCGCAGGGTGAGCATCACATGGCCGCCCGCCGGCGGGGTGGGGAACAGGCCGCCATGGGCCGGCTCGAACGAGAAGCGCTTGAGGCTCGGCGCCAGCTCGACGATGTCGCGCACGCGCACTTGCAACGGATCTCCGGCGGTCATGAATACAGCTCCTCGGCCTGCGGCACCTCGCCCGGCACTTCCGCATCGACCTGCACGGCCATGAAGGCGGCGAGCCGCCGCGAGAAATGATCGCGCACGAACAGGGGCGCCCCGCATCCCGCGCAGGTGGTGATGGAGGTGGTGACGCCTTCCATCACCGTGCGGCAATGGACGCAGAAGATGCGCCGCGCCTGCGTCCCCACATGGGCGAAGGCCATTTCCTGCGGGCTGAGCCCGGCGCGCGCGCCGATGCCGTTGGCGTCCCACAGGAACGGCTCGGTCCCGGCGGCGTAGAGGCGCAGGCCCATGGTCTCGCGGGCGAGCCGCTCCTCAAGCGCCGAGAACAGGTGGGGCACGGCACGGAACACGCGCACCGCGCCGGCTTCCTCGTCCATGGCCGCGCTGCCGGGCACGGCGCTTTTGCGCGCCACCGTCCACACCTCGAAGGCGGAGGGGGTGACCCCCTCCGCCAAAGCCTCGACCGGGACGTCGGGTCCGTCCACGACCAGCAGATGGTGCCGGCCCTGCGGATCCGGCGCGATCGGCTGGTACTTGGGCCGGCTCTTGATGCCTTGATCGCTCATCTTGTCTCCGCTCAGTAGACCGCGAGGGTGCGCGCCACGATGATCACACCGGCACCCAAGGCGAGGGCGAGGTAGGGCAGGAGGCCCGCCCTGGTGCCGGCGCCGGTTTCGGATTTCAGGTGCATGTCCTCCATCATCGCCGCCGGGAACTGACCCTTGTCCGTCACATAATGGCGGAACAGGAAGACCGGGATGATGGCGGCCGAGACCACGAGCCCCGTCACCAGCGTGCCGGCACCCCAGATGTCCGCGCCCATGCCGAGCAGGAACAGGTTCACGTAGGCCAGCACCGTGCCCATGGCGATGAGCCAGGTGGGCGCCTTGAACGGGCGTTCCCAGTTCGGCCGGTCGATGCGATGCATCCAGGCGGCGTTGAGGTTGAGGAAGTTGAACAGGATGTAGCAGACGTTGGAGATGGCGAGGATGAACACGTAGTCCGACATCATCAGCAGGATGAGGTTGAAGCCGAGGTCGGTCCACATGGCCTTGGTGGGCGCGCCATTCTCGTTCACGTGGCTGAGGTACTTGGGCAGCCAGCCATCCACGGACGCCTGGTAGAGGGTGCGCGAGGAGCCTGCCATGGAGGTGATGATGGCGAGCATGAGGGCGAGGATCAGCATCACCACGATGACATGGTGGACGATGGGCCCGCCCTTGATCATGTCCGCCATGGCACTGGCGACGCCCATGCCGGAATAGATGTCGGCGGACAGGATGCCGTCATAGACCGCAGGCGTCGTCACCGTGCCGGAGGCGTCCACCACCGCCGGCGTCACCAGCTGGCCGAGGCCGAGCACGCCCTGGAACGAGATGGGCACGATGGTGAAGACGAAGATGCACAGGAGGCCCGAATAGAGGATGGCCTTGAAGGTGTCGGTCTTGGGGTCCTTGAACTCGCGCGTGTAGCAGACTGCGGTCTCGAAGCCGTAGGTGGACCAGGCGGCGATGAACAGGCCGCCGGCCATTAGGGTGATGCCGGCCATGTCCCACGACCCGGCGATGACCTTGCCCGCCTCGTCCTTGGCGAGCGGCGCGAACGGGCCGAGATGGGCCGCCAGCACGTCGCCGGTGATGAGGGGCACGACGCCGATGAGCACCAGCGGCAGCAGCGCCACCACGCCCAGGATCACCTGCACCCGCGCGGTCTGGCTGATGCCGCGGTGCTGGATGGCGAAGGCGACGAGCAGCAGCGCGGCGCCGAGGAAGAAGGTGGCGTTGAGGCGCAGGGCAAGGCCCGTCTTCAGCCAGCCGAGATCCACGAGGGTGAGCTGCCAGGTGTTGATGGCGGCATCCGCCGGGAACAGGATGGACAGCACATAGCCCGCCGCGAGGCCGGAGCCGATGGATAGCACCGGCGACCAGGCCAGCCAGTTGCACCATACCGAGAAGGGTGCGAGCAGCTTGCCGTAGCGCACCCAGGCGATGGCGCCATAGACCGAGGCGCCGCCTGACTTGTGCGGGAACAGGCCGGCGATCTCCGCATAGGAGAAGGCCTGGATGAAGCCGAAGATGATGGACAGGATCCACACGAACCAGGCCGGCGCGCCCACCGTGGCGCCGATGGCGCCGATGGAGAACAGCACGAGCGCGGGCACCCCGCTCGCGATCCAGAACGCTCCGGTCCAGCTGATCTTGCGTTGAAGTGTGCCGGCCTCTGGGGGGGCGGCGGCCCCGGTGGTTGCTGCAATGCTCATGTGGTTCCCCTCATTTTTATGCGAGGGAGTTTCTCGGCAAGAAAAAAATTTGTCAATCAAGATGTGCGGATGACGCAAGGTTAGTTTGAGTGGTTTTTTGAATTTTGATTGTGCTTGAATTTCAATAACTTGCGAATTACGCACGCGAAAATACCTCCAGACGAAATGTCGTCTGGAGGTCTTCAAAGCAATACATGGCATTAGCGGCCGAAAGCTCGATCGGCCGCCGTGCATCGCCCGTCAGGCACGCACCCGGGTCTTCTGCGGGTCGAAGTGCGGGAAGGGCACGATCTCGGCGCCGATGCGTTTTTTCAGGCCGTCCAGCTTGCCGATCTCCACCTGCGTGCCCGTGGCCCCATGGGCGACATCGATCCGCGCCAGCGCGATCTGGCCTTTCAGGATGGGCGAATGGGTGGCGCTGGTGACGACACCCACCTGCGCGCGGCCCATGTAGAGCGGGTCGCCGTGGCCGACCGCGTCATTGCCCTCGATCCTCAAGCCCACCATCTTGCGGGCCGGACTGGCCTTGCGCCGCATGAGCGCCGCCTTGCCCACGAAATCCTCCTCCTTCTCCGCCACTGCGAATCCGATGCCGGCCTCGAACGGGTCGGTCTGGTCGCAGAAATCATATCCGGCGAACACCAGCCCCGCCTCGATGCGCAGCATGTCGAGGGCGGCAAGGCCCAGCGGCTTCATGCCTTTCGGCACACCCGCCGCCCACACGGCGTCGAAGACCGCGCCCGCATCCTTCGGGTGGCACCAGATCTCGTAGCCGAGCTCCCCCGTATAGCCGGTGCGCGAGACCACCAGCGCCGGCCCCATGGGGCCGCTGAGCCGGGCCACGGCGAAACGGAACCATTTCAGCTCGGCAATGGCGGGCTGCGTCGGGCCGGTCCAGATCACCTCGGCGAGGATCTCGCGGGAGAGCGGCCCCTGCACCGCGATATTGTGCAACTGGTCGGTGGAGGAGCGCACGAAGGCGTTCAGCCCCCATTCGTTCGCCTTGTCCCGCAGCCAGGCGCCGGTGAATTCCTCCCCGCACACCACCCGGAAGTTGGACGGCGCGAGGCGGAAGATGGTGGCGTCGTCGATCATGCCGCCATGGTCGTAGGTCAGCGCCGTGTAGACCACCTGTCCCACCGCCAGCTTGCGCATGTCGCGCGTCACCGTGCGCTGGAGCAGCAGCTCGGCGTCCGGCCCGGTCACCTCGAACTTGCGCAAAGGGGAGAGGTCCATCACCGCCGCCGTCTCGCGGCAGGCCCAGTATTCGGCGATGGGACCCTCGCCGGTGAAGCAGGTGGGCAGCCAGAAGCCGCGATACTCCACGAAGCTGCGGGTCATCTGCGCCAGGCGCGGATGAAAGGCGCTCTCGCGCGTCAGGCGCGGCTCGGCTGCGGCATTCATGCGGAATGCGGTCCCCTTGGAGAAGCTCTCGGCGCCGTCATAGACGCGCACATGGATGTCGGTGGGCACCCAGCCGTTGGCCGGGTCGATGTCGTCGGCGCAGGACGAGGTGGCGCAAACGAGGTCGGTGAGCGCCTTCATCAGCACATAGTCGCCGGGCCGCGACCAGGGCTCGTCCATGGTGAGCGCGTTGGTGTGGTCCACGGCGGTATTGTAGAAGAAGTTGATGGCCGGCCAGCCGGCGCGCGTGCGGATGCCGTAGGGCGCAAGCACCGCGTTGAAATTGTCCGAGCAATTGGCGTGACCCGGATAGCCCATGTCCTCGTAATATTTGGCGGAGCAGGCGAGCGCGAAGGTGTCGTGCCGGCCCACCGTGTCGCGGATCACCTCCACCAGCGGGATCTGGCGCTCGTCATAATATTTCGAGTGCAGCCCCGGCCCCGGATAGGCGGCGCCCATGAGGGTGCGGGTGGTGGTGGCGTCGAGGCCGAATTCCGCGCCCTGCTCCAGCGCCGCCGCGTCGAAGGCGAGGAAATCCGAGCACTGGCGTCCGTCCACGTCGATGATCTGGATATAGTCACCGGCCTTCACCCGGAAGGCGCGGGCCTCTGCAGCCGGGACCCTGAGGTCGAGCGTCGGCTCGGCCAAAGGCTCCGGCAGCGGGCGTTCGTTGCCGGGGGCGCGGGTGACGGTGACTTCGATGTCGGTCGGCGCGTCCTGCCCATCGGGCGCCATGGGGCCGCCGGGGGCCGCCACCACCACCAGAACCTCGCGCCGCGCCGTGAGCACGACCTGCGTCTGTGCCGAATGATCGCCGGCGAGCACTATGTGCCCGGTCACGGCCGCCGGCGCGATCCCCCGCGCCGCCAGCGCATGCGCCACCTGCGCGCTCCCCTCTCCCCCCAGAGCCAACACCTCCGCGAGGCCCGCATCGGCCGGGCCTTCGAGGCCGAGCACGGTGCTGTCCGCCCGCCCTTCGCCATCGATGGCGAACACGAGGGCCGGCTGTAGCCCTTCGCCGTCGTGGATCGCGATGGCGTCGCCGGCACCGAGCACGATCGCGGCCACACCGCCGCCGCGCACCACCACGCATTCGCGGGGGCGGGTGGCGGGCGCGCTGCGCGACGGGCCGGGCGGGAGGAGGGAAGCGTCCATTCAGCCCTCTGGTTCAGCTGTCTTGCATGAGGCTCGCGAGCAGCCGGTAACTGCCGCGGTAATAAAGAAGAGGATCGCCCTCGCCGTCGGTGTGCATGTGCACCACCCGGCCGACGAAGATCACATGGTCGCCCCCGTCATAATGGGCATAGGGCACGCACTCGAAGACCGCATGGGCGGATTCCAGCCGCGGCGCGCCGAGCCGCCCGTCGGCGCACGGCGTGTCCGCGAACTTGTCCTCGCCGGCGCGGGCGAAGCGGTTGGAGATTTCCTTCTGGTGCTCCAGCAGGATGTTGACCGAGTAGGCCTTTGCCTTCTCCAGCCGCTCCAGCGAATGGAGCGAGCGCGCCATGCAGAACAGGATCAGCGGCGGATCCAGCGAAACGGCGGAAAAGGAATTCACCGTGACGCCCATGGGTCCTTCGGAATCCTTCGCCATCACCACGGCGATGCCGGTGGCGAAGCGGCCGAGGGCATTGCGCAATTCGCGCGGATCGAGACGGGCGTCGAGATCAATGGCAGTCATCGAACGGAACTCTCTGAAATGGGTCACTGCATCCATGATAATCCCTCTTGATGGCAGGCGCTCGGAGGGATGGCGCAAAGCCGCAGGACGGGTGCGGGAGGGTGAGCGCGTGCCGCCCTCCCGCTTTTTCAAGCCTTCTCGTTCACGCCACCTTCGCGGGCTGGATCTCGGCCAGCAGCTTTTCGGCCAGCGCCCGCTTCTCGGCGTCGTCCATCTTCTTGATCTCGTTGTTGAGCACGCGCTCGTTGATGGACTTGTTCCAGTAGTCCAGCGAGCCGAAGCCGAGCAGCGAGGCCTTGCCCACGAACTGGCGCAGTACCTCGTTGGTGGGGCCCATCACCCAGCCGGCCTTGCCGTCGCGCAGGTAGCGCTCGATCTGGAGCGCCGGGCGGAAGCCGGTGCCGCCGGTGGCGTGCAGCATCTTGTCCACCACATGGGCCACGTTCTTGGCCGCCTCGAACTTCACCTGCCACAGCCAGTGCAGCAAGGCGGAGCGGGGCAGGGCGTCCACGTCGGCGTGGATGGACCAGTCGCAATTGTTGGTCACGCTGTCGAGCGCCTGCGCCATCTGGAAGTCCAGCGCCCGGCAGGCATTGGTGTCCATGATCGCCTCGCCCACATAGTCCTGGATGGTGGGATAGTCGGCGACGCGCATGCCCACGTCATTGTGGGTCTTGCGGGTGGTGTGGCGCTTGGCGATGTCGATGACCGCCAGCGAAATGCCGTTCCAGCAGGCCGACGAGCAGGTGAGGAAGAACGGGTCCACCACCTCGTCGTTGGACTTGGCGCCGTCGCCGATGGGGCCGACCAGGGCGTCCTTCGGCAGGATGGCGTTTTCCACCACGATCGGGCCGGACTGGTTGCCGCGCAGGCCCAGGCCATCCCATTCGGAGGGGTTCGCCTTCACCTCGTCCTTGGTGACGAGGAAGCAGGACAGGTCCGAATAGTCCCCGGCAAAGCCGGGGCTGGTGGTCTGCACGATGTACCAGTCGGCAAAGCCGCCGGAGGTGGTCCAGGAGGCCTTCTTGGTCACCTTCCAGCCGTCGCCATAGGCTTCCGCCTTGGACGAGATGGGATACCAGAAATGGGAGCCGGTCTCGGGGTCCGAATAGGACAGGGTGCCGATCAGCACGTCCTTGTCCAGCCGCTTGAGGATGTCGGTGAGGATGGGGTTGTCGTGGTGGCGCAGGAGCGCGGCCGCCGTGGCACCCAGGTGCATGGTGTAGCACATGGCGGTGGAGGGGCAGCCGTAGCGGGCGATGGTCTCCACCACCATGGCGGCGCACAGGTGATTCTCGCCCAGTCCGCCCAGCTCCTTCGGCACGTTCAGCGCGAGCAGGCCGAGGGAGGCGAGAGCCTCGAAATTCTTGCGGGGGTAGACGTAGTTGGCGTCGCTCTCGACGGCGTTGGCGCGAAGCGTGGTCTCGCACAGGGCGATGAGCTTCTTCTGCAGTTCCTTCTGCGCCGGCGTGAGCAGCCATTGGGGATCCCACTCGAAGCCGAGACCCCAGAATTCTTCCTTGCCCCACATCTTCACATCGGACATGATTTCAAGCTCCGCCTGGGCCGGCGCCCCGACCGGGCCGTCCCGCAGTTGCGATCTTCGCGAAGGCGGCAGTCTGTTCCCCTCAGTGAACTTTTTTGACGCCGTAGAAACACTGTGCCGATGATTGCGGCTTGTGCAAGCCCATTCGTTAGGCGTCATGGCGCTCAATTTTCAGCCGGATATGGCCGCGCTTAGCGGCGATGGGCCTTTGCCCTGCCTCGATATTGCGCATGGGGCAGAAATTATTTCTTCTCAGGAAAATCAATTGACACTGAAGTGCCGTGCCGCACAGGATGCGCCCCGTCGCGGCGGGCGTGCGGCGCATCGCACCCCGTCGCCTTCCCATTCAATGCTGTCCGACAGCTGAAAAGAGAGAGGGGACAGAATGACGAGCGCACCCATCTGGCGCCAATCGATCCTCAACGAGCGTCACCGGGAACTGGGGTCGAAGCTCGAGGACTCGTGGAACGACATGGCGATCCCGCAGCACTACGCCACCGATCCCTATGAGGAGACGGAGGCGGTGCGCACCCGCGCGGGCCTGTTCGACGTGTCCGCCCTCAAGATCATCAACGTGGGCGGCAAGGACGCGCTGGCCTTCCTGAACCAACTGGTCACCGCCGACATCACCAAGGTGCCGGCCGGCCGCTCCGCGATCGCCTCCATCGTGGGCGACGACGGCGGGCTGATCGATGACGTGCTGATCTATGTGGATGGTGACGGCGCGTTCCGCCTCTCCCACGGCGGCGGCGCGCTGGAAGACGCGCTGCCCCTCGTGGCCGAGGGCTTCGACGTCACCTTCTCCCGTGACAACGACGTGCACATCCTGTCGCTGCAGGGCCCCAAGGCCCTCGACATCCTCGCCCCCCACACCCCCATGGACCTGAAAGGCCTGCCCTATTTCGGGCACGGCAGGACCACCCTGTTCGGCGTGCCGGTGTCGCTGGCGCGCGGCGGCTATTCGGCCGAGCGGGGCTATGAGGTGTTCTGCGCCGCCAAGGACGCCGTCGCCCTGTGGGACAAGATCCTGGAGGCGGGCAAGCCGTTCGGCGCCATGCCGGTATCGTGGGATTGCCTGGACATCGTGCGGGTGGAAGGCGCCTTGCTGTTCTTCCCCTTCGACATGCCCCACAAGGACACCACCCCGTTCGAGGTGCTGATGGATTGGTCGGTGGACCTCTCCAAGCCGGACTTCCGCGGCAAGGCGGCCCTCCTCGCCCGCAAGGGCACCGAGCGCACCCACCAGGCCGGGCTGGAAGTGCTCGCCGCCAAGGCCATCACCCCCGGCGCGAAGATCTTCAAGGATGGGGAAGAGGTGGGCGTGGTGAATTCCACCACCTACAGCCGACACCTCATGAAGTCGCTGGCCCTGGTCTCGCTGCGGCCGGACGTGACCGCCCTCGGTACCGGCGTGAGCGTGGTGGATGGCGAGGAGAGCTTCGAGGCCAATGTGGTCCGCACGCCCTTCTACGATCCCATGCGCCTGCGCACGCACCCGCTGGACGAGCGGGCCTGAATCAGAAGGGGCCGGCAGAACCGGCCCCTTCCTTTCGCGTCCTCGGTTCAGAGCGGCTCGAGGCCGGCCTCGATGGCGGCCCGCCGGCCTTCCAGGAATGGCGGCAGCGCCAGCTTCTCACCCAGATGGGCGGCGTCCTCGTCCGCGGCGAAGCCCGGCCCGTCGGTGGCCAGCTCGAACAGGATGCCGTTGGGCTCGCGGAAATAGAGCGAGCGGAAATAGAAGCGGTCCACCTTGCCGCTGTTGGGAATGCGCAGGTCCTTCAGCCGCCGCGCCCACTCGTCATATTCATCGAAGGTGGTGACGCGGAATGCCACGTGATGCACCGCGCCCGCGCCCTGCACGGCGGGGGCAAGGCCGGGCTCCACCTTCACATGCACTTCGGCGGCGGGCCCGCCTTCTCCCATCTCGAACACGTGGATGGCACGGCCTTCCTCGCTGGCGTAGGTGCGCACCTCCCGCATCCCCATCACCTGCGTCAACACCACGGCCGTGGGGGCAAGATCCGGCACCGACAGCACGATAGGGCCAAGGCCGCGGATCTGGTGCTCGGTCGGCACCGGGCTCCTGGCCCAGGGCACGCCGGGACCGCGGCCGCCATCCACGATCAGGCCCAGGCGCTGGCCCTCCCGGTCCTCCAACGGCAGCATGTCGCGGCCGTCGCGGGTTTCGATGCCGCTGTGGGCAACGCCGGAATCGGCGAGGCGGCCGGCCCAGTAGTCCAGCGCCGCGTCATCCCGTACCCGCAGGAAAGTGCGCACCGCCGCGTGGCTGCCGCGCTGCTCGCGGGGCACCGGCCAGTCGAAGAAGGTGAGATCCGTGCCGGGGCTGGCTTCGCCGTCGGCATAGAACAGGTGATAGGCCGAGGTGTCGTCCTGATTCACCGTCTTCTTCACGAGGCGCATGCCCAGCGTCTGGGTGTAGAAACGGTGGTTGTAGGGCGCGTCCGCCGAGACGGCGGTGACGTGATGCAGACCGGTGAGGTCCATGGCGGTGTCTCCGGGGAGGGACAGGCCTCCGTTCGTGATGTTGGGTCGGAGATAGGACCGCCGCCGCCGTTAAGCGAGACTCGAAGCCGCAAAGCCAGTTTGCCAAAGTGCAAGTAACGGGGCTGAAAATGGCGTACTGAGTGTGCTGCGGCGCATGATGTCTTCTCGCGCGGCCCTATCTGACTTTGCGGCACGCCTCAACTTGATACCTCCCGCCAAGCTGGCGTTCAGCATTGGACCCAAATTACCGCGCATCCTCCGGTCTGATGTGCCATGAAGACTCAGCCACAGGTGCGCGTGGAGGGGACGACGTGCTGATTTTCGAGCGGGTGGGGTTGGTATCCGGCATGGGTGTGGCCGGCATGCGGCGCGCCGGGATGCGCCTTGCCGCCACGGCTTTGTGCCTCACTTTGCTCGCCGGCTGCTCCGACCGCCCCGGCCCCGAGGCGCTGACGCCCACCACCGCCAAGGCGCCCGGCGCCCGCGAGCACGTCATTCTCGTCGCCTCGACCCGTGAGCGGGACCCGCGCCCCGGCGTCATCTTCAACGGCGAGCGCTCCACCAGCCTCAATTTCGCGAAGGTGGACCTCTCCGTTCCCCCCGCCCACAAGGCGGGCGAGATCGAATGGCCCAAGAAGGGCGCCGGCGATCCCGCCACCGACATGGTGGTGCACGAGGCCATCTATCGCGATACCGAGCAGGACTTCCTGCGCGACATGAAGAGCGAGCTGGCGCGCCGTCCTGCGGGCCAGAAGAAGGTGTTCATCTTCGTCCACGGCTACAACACGCAGTTTTCCGAGGCGCTCTATCGCCTCGCCCAGATGGCGCATGACGCCGACGCGCCGGCGGTGCCGGTGCTGTTCACCTGGGCGTCCCGGGCGACCACCGAGGCCTATGTCTACGACAACAACAGCGCCACCGCCGCCCGCGACAACCTGGAAGAGACCATCCGCCTCGCCTTCGGTAGCGGCGCGGACGAGGTGAGCATCATGGCCCACTCCATGGGCAACTGGGTGACGGTGGAGGCCCTGCGGCAGATCCGGATTTCCGGCAAGCCGGTGCCGCAGAACAAGGTGGGCAACATCATCCTCGCCGCCCCGGACATCGACGTGGACGTGTTCAAGAGCCAGCTCAAGCGCTTCGGCAAGCCGGCGAAGCCCTTCGTCGTCATCGTCTCGCGCGATGACAAGGCGCTGGGCATCTCCGAATTCCTCGCCGGCAAGAAGCAGCGGCTAATATTCCAACGACGCGGAACTGGTGGACCTCGGCGCGGTGGTGGTCGACATGACCGACGTGAAGGCCCTCGACAGTTTCAACCACGGCAAGTTCGCTCAGCTCGCGGAAATGGCGCCGCAGCTGCGCGGCTCGGTGTTGCGCGGGGAGGCGGCCGGCGGAAAGCCGGCGCCCTCGCTGTCCATGGACGGCGTGCGCATCACCGGACTCGACCGGCTGCGCCCGCAGCCGACGACGCAGCAGCCGACGACGCAGCAGGCGGCGGTCGCGGTGGACGACGACGCGGCCGCGCCGGCTCCCGCCGCGCAATAGGCGCGGGCCTGCCGGGCGCCGCGGCGGCTTCCCCCCCGCGCGCCTTCGGGCTAAAGGCATCGGCCCATGGCCTATGCTGTCAAAGAAATGTTCCTCACCCTCCAGGGCGAGGGCGCCCAGGCGGGGCGCGCGGCGGTGTTCTGCCGGTTTGCGGGCTGCAATCTGTGGTCCGGCCGGGAGGACGACCGCGCGGAAGCCCAATGCCGCTTCTGCGACACCGACTTCGTCGGCATGGATGGGGAAGGCGGCGGCCGCTTCGTTGACGCCGCCACGCTGGCCGCCGCCATCGCCGCCACCTGGGGTTCTGCCGCGCCCGAGCGCCGCTTCGTGGTCTTCACCGGCGGCGAGCCGCTGCTCCAGCTCGACACGGCGCTGGTGGATGCAGTCCACGCCCTCGGCTTCGAGATCGCGGTGGAGACCAACGGCACCGTGGACGCGCCGGACGGCATCGACTGGATCTGCATGAGCCCCAAGGCCGGTACAGACCTCAAGCTCACGCGCGGCCATGAGCTGAAGCTGGTCTTCCCGCAGCCGGGACTTGCCCCCGAGGCCCTGGCGGGGCTCGATTTCACCCATTTCTTCCTGCAGCCCATGGACGGACCGGACCGCCTGCGCAATACCGAGGCGGCGGTGGCCTATTGCCTCTCGCACCCGCGCTGGCGGCTGTCCCTCCAGACCCACAAGATGATTGGTATTCCATGAGTTCGAGCGCCACCCCGGTGCCGCGGCGCGCGCGCATCACCCAGGGCTTCACCTTCGAGGCCGCCCATTTCCTGCCGCACGTGCCGGAAACCCACCGCTGCCGGCGCATGCACGGCCATTCCTACCGCGTGGACCTGACGCTGGAAGGCCCGGTGGATGCCGTGACGGGCTTCGTGGTGGATTTCTTCGACGTGGAAGCCGCCTTCGGGCCGGTGCTGAAGCAGCTCGACCATTACTGCCTCAACGAGGTGGAGGGGCTGGAAAACCCCACCGCCGAGATCATCGCCGCCTGGATCTGGGACCGGGTGAAGCCGGTCCTGCCGTTGCTGTCGTCCGTGCGGGTCTATGAGACCCCGTTCTCCTTTGCGGAATTCGACGGGGATTGATGAGGCTCAGGCCGTCGCCTGGGCCTGCTTCACGAAGCCATGGAAGGCTGAGAGCTGCTTGCCGACGAAGTCGCGCGTGCCCTGGTCGGTGAGCACGCCGTCGGTGATCTTGGTATGCGCCTGCGCCACCATCACCTCCGGCACGTTCATTACATGGGCGTCCACCGCCACCAGCACCTGGCGCAGGTGATACTGCGCCCGCGCGCCGCCCATGGTGCTGGGCGAGGCGGACATGATGAGGGTGGGCTTGCCCTTCAGCGGCTGTGTCTTCAGGCGGGACAGCCAGTCCAGCGCGTTCTTGAGCCCGCCGGGGACGGAGTAATTGTATTCCGGGGTCACGATGACCAGGGCATCGGCTGCCTTCACCCGGTCGCCCACGGCGCTGACCTGGCCGGGGAAGCCGGCGGTCTCGATGTCGCCGTCATAGATGGGCATGTCCGCCACCGAGGGCAAAAGATCGATCTTCACCCCGTCGGGGGCGAGATCGGGGAGCGCGCGGGCGAGCGCCGCGTTGAGGGAGCCTTTGCGCACGCTGCCCACCAGGACCACCCAGTTCATGGCTTGCCTCTTCTTCTCTTGTCCGCCCGCGGCGGAATCACAGAAGACAACGGTGAAGCCCGCGTTTGGGTTTCACAAGTCGGGCTGACGTATTACCCGATCCGCACCATGTGATTGTCGAAGCGCGGCCCGCCGGTGTGCCGTGCGGCGATGCCGACGCCCTCGGGACCTGCCGAAACCAGGATCACCTCGCCATAGCCGGAAGCGGCGACGAAGGTGCCAGCTTCCCGTCCTGCCGCGAGGCCGCAGCCGTCGGTGAGGGGGACAGCGCCCACGAAGCGCCCGTCCGCCTGCCACACCGCCACGCGATTGCCGCGCGGCGAGGCGCAGGCCACGTAGCGGCCGGAGGGGTCGTAGGCCACGGAGCCCACATAGCCGCGCAGCGCCCGCCATTCCGCATCCGGCGCGTCGAAGGCAGAGAGCGCTCCGTCACTGGCGATGCGGAACAGCAGGGGGCGCGCCTCGCCATCCTTCAGCAGGTCCTGCGCCGCCACCACCGTGCCGCCCCTCCCGTCACGGGCGAGGTGGCGCAGGGACAGGCTGGCGAGGTCCGGCGGCAGCCGCCCCGCGCCGTGCACGGCGCCGGAAGTCGGGTCGAGCAGGGCGATGCCCGAGCCGGTGACCTCGGCGTCGCGGGCCTCTGGCGTGTTGGGCTCGATGCCGCCATTCGCCACCACAAGCGCCGCGCCCGACTGCATCAGGTCGTGCGGGCCATCGCCGCCGCTCGGCCATTCCGAGACGATGGCGAAGCCGTCGTCGACGGCGCGCACCGCCACCACGCCCCGCCCCATGACATGGGCGCCCTCGCCGGGGCGCTCGATCTCGTTGGTGAGCAAGAACTTGCCGTCCGCCGTGAAGCGGCCGTGGCCGGAGAACACCCGGCCGGCGCCGGGGGCGAGGGTGGCCAAGATGCCGCCCTTGCGCCGGTCGAAGACGAGGGCGATTTGCCCCGGCCGCCGGCCCACCGCCACCGCGAGCGGGCCGGTGGGGCTCGCTTCGATGCCGTGCAGGCGCGTAGCGGTTTCTGCTTGGGTGGTGGCCGCGAAGGTGCTGTCGAGGCCCACGGCGGCGAAGCCCTCGCCCATGCCGGCCGTTGCCAGCCATCCCTCGGCGAGGGGATCGGCGCGCAGGCTGGAGGCGCCCAGCGGACCGGCAGCGAGCAGCGCCGCCGCGCCCATAAGGAAGCCCCGCCGGTCCAAAATCCCGGCGTGGTCGAGGCGCAGGCGCATGCTCAGTCCCCGTCGAGGGCATTGAAGCCCAGCGAGATGCCGAAATAGGAGGCCACAGGCTTGTAGACGCTCGCCTGCGCCACCTTGAACGTCTTGATGGCGGCCTGCAGCGCGCTGGCGCCCGGGGCCGTGCCAGCGGCGGCGCCGATATCGGCGGGCAGCTTGTCGGCGGCGGCATCCGCGCCGGTGGCGGCCTTGTTGACCACATATTGCGGCCGGCTCGGCATCTGCGCGCCAACCGCCACCAACAGGGCGTCGGCGCTCCTGATCATGTTCGCGGCCACCCGCCCGGAACGGCCCGAGCGCCAGTTGTCGGCGAGGGTGGGCTTGGCCTCGGCGGGGCCGGTGCCGAGCACGGGCAGGATCTTGGTGTCGGTCACCCGCTGGTAGGCGCCGGACAGGTCGGTGAGGATCATGCCGGGCAGGGCGCCCACGTCCGGGAACAGGGCCGGGTCGCCCTTGCCGGAGACGATGGCGCCGAGCACGCCCGAGGCCTTGTCGCCCCAGGCGGTGCGGATCTCGCTGGCGATGGCGGCGAGATTGGTGGCGATGGCAGTACCGAGGGCGCAGCGCCGCGCCGCTTCCGGGCCGGCGAGGAGGGCATCGGCGGCGCCCTCCTCATACAGCAGGCGCTCCAGCGCCGGCAGGCCCTGCACCGATGCGCTGGACTGGGCGAAGCGGGTTGGTTCCAGTCGGCCTGCGTCGGAATCGCCAATGATCTCGGCCAGGCCGCGGGTGATGGCGTTACGCCGGTCCGGGAAGAAGGAGATGCGATCGGCCCGCAGTGACAGGCTGATGGGGCCGAAGGTGACGAATTCCACCGCGTTCCAGGCGTCCGCCGTCTTGCCGTAGGCCTCCTTCAGCGCAGGCACGCCAGCGGCGTCCGGCTTGGCGCAGAAGGTCGCCCAGGCGGTGGCCTGCGCCTTGGTGACGCCGACGAAGGCGTCGTAGCGTGGCAACAGCCAGGTCTCGATGAGCGGCACCGGGTCGAGCGCGGGGCTGGCGGCTTGGACCGGAGCAGCGACCGGGGCAAGTGCAAGGCCGAGCGCCAAGCCACGCACGAGGCCGAGAACGGCACGGCGGCTGGGGGCTGAAAAGCGGTAAAACATCCGACCGTCTCTCATAACTACAGCGAGGACACGTAACGCACCAAGGCCGTCTGGTCCGGCGCGGAGAGGGTGTCGAAGCGCCGCGCGGCTTCCGCCGCCTCTCCGCCGTGCCAGGCGATGGCCTCGTTAATGGTGCGCGCCCGCCCGTCATGCAGCAAGCCCGTGTCGTCCGCGAGCGCCTCCGACAGGCCGGCCAGCGGCGCAGTGCGCCATTGGGACGCGCCGGCGCCGGGCTCCGGCATGGTGTCGCCGAGGCCGGGGCCCATCTCGTGCAGCAACAGATCGGTGAACATGTCGGCCTGCCCGCCATCCCGTGTGGGCAGGGACGGGCGGTGGCAGGCGGCGCACCCGGTGGCGGCGAACAGGCGCGCGCCCGCGCGGCGCTCCGGCTCCGGCAGGGGCTCGGGCTCCGGCGGCGGCAGGGAGGCCACGTAGGCCACCACCCGGTCCAGCAGCGGCCGGCCGATTTCCAGCGCGTCGTCCGCCGTGCCCTCGGTGCGGTTGGCGGTGCCGTGGGGGGCATCGCGGCAGGCGGCCTGGGTGGGGGTGCAGTCGCCCCACGGCTCGGGATGGTAGGGGTTGGAAAGGCCCAGATCGAGGAAGAAGGCGTCCGCCGACTGGCTGGCGAGGTCCGGTTGTGCCGCCTTCCAGCCGAAGCGGCCGATGGCGGTGGTGCCGTCCGGGCGGGTGATGCGCCGGGCGCGTCCGGAGATCCCGTCCTTGGCTTCGGCCTGCTCCTTCTCGATGGCGAGGATGGCCGCGTCCGGCACCTGCGCCAGCGCTCCGCGCCCCTTCAGGTCCGGCGCCACCCGCAGGGAGAGACCGCTCGCCGGATCGAGCGGGCCATAGCCCAGCGCCTGCGGATGGGGTGCGCGGGTGGTGCGGCCGTCGGGCAGCGCCGTGTCGTTCACCCCGATCACCCCTTCCGGCGGAATGCCGGGCACGGCGTCGATCTGAAAGCGCCGGCCATAGACCGGGTCGCCGGTCCCGTCCGGCCGGGCGATCATGAGCACGAAGCCGCGCCCCGCCGTGCCGTCCTCGATCTTCGCCGGGGCCCGACCGTCGCGCGGGTGGCAGGTGATGCAGGAGCGGGCGTCGAACAGAGGGCCGAGCCCGTCGTCGCCGCGGGTGGAGGCGGGGGCCGGCACCCACGGCCGCTTGAACAGCGCCTTGCCGATGGCGATGTCGAGCTTGTCCAGCGGCTGCGCCGGCGGGTTCTGCGCCGCGACCGGTGTCGCCAGCAGGGCAAGCGCGAGGACCGCACGAAGTCCCATCCGTCCCATCATGCCACCCGGAACCAGCCCATCAGTCCGGCATCCATGTGCTCCAGAATGTGGCAATGGAACACCCAGTCACCGCTGTTGGCCTTGAAGGCGATCTCCACCGTCTCGTTGGGCTCGGTCATCACGGTGTCGGCGAGATAGGGCGGGATGCTGGTCTTGCGGGTGGAGGACAGCACGCGGAAGACATGGCCGTGCAGGTGCATGGGATGCACATGCTTGGTGACGTTGGTGATGGTGAGCCGGTAGCTGTCGCCATCCTTCAATATATCGAGCGGCGGCGGCAGACGCAGGTCGGCGCCGGCGCCCCACGACGTGCGGTTGATGGCCCAGAAGGTCTTGTCGCCCACGCAGAAGGAATCGATCAGCGCCTTCGCCAGTGGATCGTCCGGGGGCAGGGGCGGCGCGATGGCGGTGGCGCCGGCGGAGGTCTGCACGATGAAATCGAGTTTCTTCGCGCGGCGAACGTCGGGCAGCGGCACCTTCGCGGCGGGCAGCGCGATGGGCTTGAAGGGCGTCTGCTTCTTTCCCTTGTCCACCGCCACCAGGGTGGTGAGCAGATAGGGCTCGGCGGTGCGATAGTCGAAGATCTTCACCTCCTCGCCGGGGCCAGGCATGCGGACATGCACGTCGAGCCGCATGGCCGGGCCCATGCGCCAGACCTCATCCGGCAGCTTGGACAGGGGGAGCGGGGTGAGCGCCTGCCCGTCCACGGCAATGATGGCGGCGTCGCCGGTCTCGCAGCCGAATTCAATGGTGCGGGTGGAATCGGCGACGATCACCCGCAGCCGCACGTCGCCATAGGCCGGGGCCTCGACCCGCGGCGGGGTGACCGACCCGTTGGTGGCGCGCACCGTGCCGAAGGTGCCGGCGGTGGAGGCGCCTTCGTCGGTGAAGATGGGCAGCCAGCGGCCGTCCGCATCCAGCCGCCAGTCCTTGACCGCGATGATATGCTCAAGGTCGAAGCCGAGCCTGGCCTCGGCCGGATCGTCCACCAGCAGCAGGGCGAAGAGGCCACGTCCCACCTGGCCGGTTTCGTCGCAATGGGGATGGAAGAAATAGAAGCCCGGATCGGGCAGGGGCACGTCGTAGCTGAAGCGCCCGCCGGCCGGGATCGGCTGCTGGGTGAGGGGCGCGACGCCGTCGGAGAGATAGGGCACACGGATGCCGTGCCAGTGCACCGTGGTGGGGTTCGGCAGGCGGTTCTCGAAATCCACCAGCAGCCTTGTGCCCACCGGCGCGCGCCAGGTCAGAAAGGGCGTGCCGTTATAGGCGCAGAAGCCTGGCGTCTTCGGCTTGTCGGGGCCGAGGAGCGGCACCTCCATCTCCGCTGCGGAGAGGGTGAGGCGCCGCACCGGCGCGCTCTTGGGGAGCGTGTCGCGCGAGAGGGGCATGCGCCCGAGGGCGGAGGGGGCAAAGCTTGCCGCCCCCGCCGCCGTGGCACCGAGCAGGACCGCCCGTCGCGAGATTTTCACCTCAGCCTCATTTCTTCTTCACGGCCTTCGGGTTGTCGAGACTGGCCGAGCCTTCCACCTTGATCTGCAGCTTGAGGGCCGAGACCCCGCGCTCGATGGCATGGGCCTGGGCGACGAGGGCATCCACGCCATCCTGGATCAGCTGGCCACCCTTCACGTTTCCTTCGGCGAGCATCTGGTCGTAGTAGATCTCACCGGAATCGGCCGTGTCCTTGATCTTTTTCAAGGCGGCCAGCGCCGCATCCGACTTCTGGTCGATCTCGTCGGCGATCTTGGGGTCCGCCGCGCGGATGAGATCCGCCACCGAGGGGCCGGAGAAGACGGTGCCATCAGGCTTGGTGTAGCGCCCGTAATAAATGTCGCGGATGCCCACTTCGTCATAATAATGAGAGTTGTGGGTATTGTTGGAGAAGCAGTCCTGTGCCTCTTCGGTGTCGTGCAGGATCAGGCCCAGCTTCATGCGCTCGCCGGCGAGTTCGCCATAGGACAGCGAGCCGAGGCCGGTGAAGATGACCGCCAGCGCCGGCTTGTCCTTCATCTTGAGAAGGGTGGTGCGGCCGGCACCCTGCGGTCCCCACAGCGCCGCCATGTCTTCGAGGTCCGCCACCAGCGTGGCGGTGGCGACCTTCAGATATTCGGCGCGGCGGTCGCAATTGGCGTTGGTGCAATTCTTCAGGTCGAAGTCCGTATAGGGACGGTTGCCGGCATTGATCTTGGGATCATGCAGGTTCTGGCCCCAGAGCAGGAATTCGATGGCGTGCCAGCCCGAGCCCACATTGGCCTCGACGCCGCCGGCGGTGTTGAGGCTGTGCAGCAGCTCCGGCGTGATCTTGGTGGTGTCGATGGTCTTCTTGCCGATGCGGATGGACTTGGAGCTGATCACATTGGCGGTGTAGAGCGGATTTTCGTCCGACTTCTCACCGTAGCTCTTCTTGTCCACGTAATCGATGAGGCCTTCATCCAGCGGCCAAGCGTTCACGTCGCCCTCGATCTTGTCCACCGCCTTGTTGCCAAAGCGGAAGCCTTCGGTCTGCATGTAGAACACGCGGGCGGCCTTCCAGGCATCGCGGGCCTTCGCCAGCGTGTCGGCGCTAGGGGCATCGAGGAAGGAGAGGATGACCTTCTGCATGTCCTTGGCGGTGGCGGCGGAGGACCCGTACATCGCCTGCGCCAGGTCGGCATAATGGACGATCACATCGCGCGGCTTGGGGGCATCCTTGGGAGCTTCGGCGAAGGCCGGGCTCGCGAAGGCTGCAACTGCGGCGACGACTGCGCCAAGAACATGCGCGCGCATCGACCTTCTCTCCTTGAAATGAATGTTCGCAAAAGGGATGGGGGATGGCTCCCTTCCGTCCGACCTTAGGGATCCGGCCATGGGGCGGCAAGTGCCGGCCGAGACAATGGAATTGTTCCATTGTTTCGCCGTGTCCCGAAGACTTGAAGACCCAAGTCAAAATGACGCGGATGGCAGTAGAGTGACGCTACGCCAATCCGCCCGCTCCCTCAATGCTCCCGGTTAGTGCGTGATGTCGCGCCGAGATCTCGTCTCCTGAGCTGCCGCGCGTTTCGGCTGTTCCGGACAACGCAGCGAGTCGGCGTGGCGATATTTGCTTCTTGTGATTTGAACAATTCAAAACAAGGGCGCCCTGGATGACAGTGCGGTCACGGAGGTGGTAAGCTCTCGCCAGTCATTCGCAGATTTTCTCTTTACGTTACGTCCGCTTCTGACGGTTTTGGAAATGTTCAAATCTTCGCGTCCCTTCGTCTTTCGTCGTATCCGAACGGGCATTGCGGCCCGCAAGTCGGAAGCCGGCCGGATGCTTGCTCAGTTGCTGGCCAGGAAGGACCGGTTGCCATGATTGCCGCCCTGCTCATCGTCTTCCGCGAAGTGCTGGAGGCGGGCATCGTCACCGGCGTTGTTCTTGCGGCTTCGGAGGGTATCCGACATCGCGGCCTGTGGATCTGCCTCGGCATCCTGGGCGGCCTGTCCGGCTCCGCGTTGCTGGCGCTTTTTGCGGACCAGATCGCCTCCACCTTCGACGGTTCGGGCCAGGACATCCTCAACGCCGCCATTCTGTCCATCGCCGTGGTCATGCTGGTGTGGACCGTGGTGTGGATGGCGAGCCACGGCCGGCAGATGGTCGTCGAGATGAAGAATGTGGGCCGCGATGTGAAGGAAGGCCGCCGGCCGCTGGCGGCGCTCGCCATCGTGGTGGGCATGGCGGTGCTGCGCGAGGGCGTGGAGATCGTGCTCTTCCTCTATGGCATCGCCACCACCGGCGACGAGACGGCGGGCGCGGTGGCCCTCGGCGGCCTCGCGGGCCTTGCCAGTGGTGCGGTGGTCTCGCTGGTGCTCTATCGCGGGCTGGTCGCCATTCCGCTCAAGCACATGTTCAAGGTCACGGCCATCATCATCACCCTGCTGGCTGCGGGCCTTGCCGCGCAGGTGGTGGGCATTCTCCAGGATTCCGGCTTCATCCAGTCCCTGGCGGACCCGCTGTGGAACACCAGCTGGCTGCTTGCCAACGACAGCGCCCTGGGGCGTGTGCTGCGGACCCTCGTCGGCTATCGCGCCGAGCCCACGGGCATGCAGTTGATCGCCTATCTCGGGACGGTGGCCACCATCGTCCTGCTGTCGGCAGTGGTGAATGGCCGCATGTCCCCCACCGCCAGCGCCCCCCGCCAGGCGCGGGCCTGACCCTCGGGTTTTGGAGGGTCCAGGCGGGACGGCAGGTCCGCTCGCCTGGACTGATCCGGCGCGGCGTCGGCCCCTCCGGGCACCGCATCTTTCCCGCGGGAAAGCGTTCCCGGCCGGGTGCTCTTCCGGTATGATCACCCTCCGCCATGCCGCGCCGGGCGCGCGAGGAGGGACGTAGTGACAAAAAAGGTCGGTACCCGCCTGTTTCTGCGTGTGGATTTTCCCGACGGTCGCCGCCTTGGTCCTGGCAAGATCATGCTGCTGGAGGCGATCCGCGAGCATCGCTCCATCCTCTCCGCCGCCAAGGCCATCGGCATGAGCTACCGCCGGGCCTGGCTCCTGGTGGATGAGCTGGACCGCATGTTCGAGCAGCGGGTGATCGTGACCTTTCCCGGCCGCCGCGGCGCCGGTACGGAAGTGACCGCCTTCGGCGAGCGCATCATCGCCCTTTATCGTGCCATGGAGCGTCAGGCGGCGAAGGCGACCAACGCCTCCGTGGACGAGCTTACGAAGGCGCTTTCGGCGGAGTTCCGCCCGCAATCACACGCAGAGCCGGAGGAGCCGGAGACGGCTGCCGCGGCTGGGAAACCGGCGAAGGCGATCTGATCTCCGCACCCGGCGAATTGAAGCCGGCCGGGCGGCTGTCCACGGTCACCGCCTTGATCATGGCCCACACCGCCATGCCTGGTTCCAGCGCCAGGCGCTGCACGCTCTCCTGCGTCACCAGCGAATGAAGCTTGCCATGGGCGAGCGCCACCTCCACGTCCGCGAACGGGCCTTCCGCCCGGGTGATGCTGGCGATGGTGCCGGAGAGGCGATTCGTCACTGACACGTCGATGGGCCGCGATAGGGACAGCGACACGTCGCGCGACCGCACGCGGGCCCGTGCCGGGGCGCCGACCGGCCGGCCCACCAGTGGCACCCGGAGCTCGCCGTCGGGGAAGGATACGGTGGAGAGGCCGAATTCCTCATTATGCGCGGAAATGGTGCAGTCGAAGATGGTGCCGAGGTCGAAGCGGCCGAGCACCGGCAGGAGCTCCGGCCGGGACAGCACCTCGGCGAGGGGGCCGCAGGCGATCACCTTGCCGTCGGCCACGGCCGCCACCGCGTCCGACAGGCGCAGCACCTCCTCCACCGAATGGCTCACATACAGGATGGGCAGCCGAAGCTCATCCCTCAGGCGTTCGAGATAGGGCAGGATCTCGCCCTTGCGCATCTCGTCGAGGGAGGCGAGCGGCTCGTCCATGAGCAGCAGGCGCGGCTGGGAGAGCAGCGCGCGGCCGATGGCGACGCGCTGCTTCTCGCCGCCGGACAGGGTGTGGGGCCGGCGCTTCAGCAGGTGGCCGATGCCCAGCATCTCCACCACCGCGTCGAAGCGAATGGTGATCTCCCGCTTGGCCCGGCGCTGGCCATAGCGCAAATTGTTGTCCACGCTCATGTGCGGGAACAGGCGTGCATCCTGGAACACATAGCCGGCGCCGCGCCGTTCCATGGGCAGGTCGATGCCCTTCTCGCTGTCGAAATACACCTCGTCGCCCACCTGGATGCGCCCGCGATCGGGCCGCACCGAGCCGGCGACCACCTGGATGATGGTGGTCTTGCCCGATCCCGACCGGCCGAAAAGCGCGGTGACGCCCATGTCCGGGGCCGCGAAATGGGCCTCCAGGCAGAAGCCCGTGCTGCGGGCGAGGGAAACGTCGATCTCGATCATATCTGCCCCAGCGCCAGCTTGATGCGCCGGTCCGCCAGCTCGGCGAGAACGAGCGCGCCGAGGGCCAGGATCACCGACACAACCGTGAGGCGCAGCGCCATGGCGTCGCCGTCCGGCATGTGGGTGGCGCTGTAGATGGCCAGCGGAATGGTCCGCGTCTGCCCCTCGACGTTCGAGACGAAGGTGATCGTGGCGCCGAATTCGCCCAGCGCCGAGGCCAGCGAGATGAGGCAGCCGGACAGCACGCCGGGCATCATCAGCGGCAGGGTGACCGTAAAAAAGGCATCGAGCTTGGTTGCGCCCAGGGTGCGCGCCGCGGTCTCGATGCCCTGGTCGATGCCGCCGATGGCGAGGCGGATGGCGTTGACGGTGAGGGGAAAGCTGACCACAGCGGCTGCCACGGTGGCGCCGGCGGTGGAGAAGATCAGCGATATGCCGAACCAATCGTGGAGGTATTGGCCGAGATACCCCCGGTTGCCCAACGTGATGAGCAGCAGATAGCCGACCACCACCTTGGGTAGCACCAGGGGCAGGTGGACGATGCCGTCGAAGACGCCCTTGCCTGGAAAGTCGAAGCGCGCCAGCACCCAGCCGATGAGGATTGCGGGTGGCAGGCTCCAGATGGTGGCCCAGAAGGCGACCTCCAGGCTGAGCCTGACGGCCGTCCATTCTTCAGGGGTAAGCATGGGGCAGTCTTCCGGATAGGGGCAGTGCTGGGCTCGGAGCGCGATCCGGACAAATTAGTTAAATTCGCCCGGCTCATCGCCCTCTCGTTTCGGCAAAAATCACGCGTCTCGTGAGCTTAAGCCGAAGCCGCGCAAGTCGCGAAGCAAGTCTTGTTCCCGCCCGGCCGCAGCGGGGGCGGGAACGGTGCCTCGGGTCAGGCTCACTTCACCGTGAAGCCGTATTTCTTGTAGATCTCCTTGGCTTCCGGCCCCTGCAGGAAGGCGAAGAAGGACTTGGCCGCGGGCGTGTCCTGGCCCTTCACCAGGGCGAAGGGATATTCCACCGGGGGGTGGCTGTCGGCCGGGAAGATGGCGACCACCTTCACGTTCTTGGCGACAGCGGCGTCGGTCGCATAGACGACGCCGTAGGGCACCTCGCCCCGTTCCACCAGGGCGAGCGCCGCGCGCACGCTCTCGGACCCGACGATGCGCGGAGCCACCTTGTCCCACAGGCCGAGGTTGGTGAAGGCGGTCTTGGCGTAGACGCCCACGGGCACGCTATCCACGAGGCCGGTGGCGATGCGACCGTTGGCGCCGAGCAGGGCGTCGATGTCCATGCCCTTGGTGATGGTCACGGGCTTCGCCTTGTCGGCGGGCGCGACCAGCACGAGGGCATTGCCGAGCACGGTGGCGCGGGTGGCGGGCAGGGTGAGGCCCTTGCCGTCGGTATAATCCATCCACTTGAGGTCGGCGGAGGCGAAGATGTTGGCCGGCGCGCCGGCTTCCAACTGCTTGGCCAGCGCGGAGGAGGCGGCGAAGGAGAACTTCACCGGCGCCTTCTCACCCTTGGCGGCATAGGCCTTGGCAATGTCCTCGAAGGCGTTGGTGAGGCTGGCGGCGGCGAACACGGTCACCGTGGTCTCAGCCCCGGTGGCGGACGCCTTGGCCGGCTCCTCGGCTCGGACGGGAGCAAGGCCCGCGGTGGCAAGCAGAAGGCCGACGATGAGGCCACGGCGCAGTATGAAGCTGGACATGGAAAAGGTCCCCTTTGGTATGCTCGTTCATATACAGCATGCCGCAGGGAAACAATAGGCACGGGAAGGTACCGCGCGGTGGGGCGAGTGCCGCGAGGGATCAGAAAGGCTGCTTTTGTGCTGCGTTGCGGCATGGCGCCGCGGCGCTGCCGGCGGGCGGTCCGGTCAACCCTTCAGGCATCTTCCGGCGGCCGGGCCAGGCCGCGAAGGCCCGACCCGATCGACCTCAGAAGCCGAACAGCTTGAAGGCGGCCGCACCAGGGGCAAGCATGGCGAAGGCCCAGACCGCCGCGCTGGCGACGTTGGCCATCTGGAAATGGGTCTGGCGCATGGCAAGCACGCCGGCCACCAGCGGCACCACCGCGCGCACGGGCCCGAAGAAGCGGCCGATGGCCACGCCCCAGACGCCGAAGCGATGGAAGAAGTCCTCCGCGCGGGCCACCAGGTCGGGCCGTTTCGACAGCGGCCAGAAGGTCTTCGCCCGCTCCTTGTAGTGGAAACCGAACCAGTAGGAGATGGCGTCCCCCAGCGCCGCGCCGGTGGCGGCGGCCAGCCAGATGGGGAAGAAGTGCAGCCCGCTCGCCTCGATCAGCGCGCCGATGGCGAGCAGAAGCACGGTCGCCGGAATGAAGAAGGATACGAGGGCGAGCGATTCGCCAAAGGCGAGGCCGAACACGATCGGAGCAGCGAGGGCGTGGTTGTTCTGAACAAACGCGGTGGTCGCAGCAATAATGGCCTGAACGTCGATCATGTCTCCTCCAGCCGCAGAGATCGGAAGGCCGGCCTCCTCGCGCAAGGGGCGGTCCCGGTGTCACCCTGCGGTGGGATGGTCATGGCGCAGGATTTGGGCGAAAAAGCTGCTCCCGCCTTGAAATTGTCATGGGGATGGGTCATACACCCTGCCGTAGCGCCCCGGAGGGATTTCAAATCCCCCTTGCAGCGCGCTCGGGCCGCGTAGCGGAGACCGCCGGAGCTTCCATCTTGAGAAGCGTCGCGAGCGGCTTTGCCCGACTTCAATGATTGCCTTTGGACACCCCAGGCCACGCGGGATGTCGAATGTCCCCGCGAACCGCGCTGCGCCCCTGCGTGCGCCGGTGTCGTTCGCATATGAAAGTCAGAGCTTGACCTCTTTTACGAACCTCGGCCTCGCCGAGCCTATCGTTCGCGCCCTTACTGAAGCGCAGCACGTCACTCCCACCCCCATCCAGGCCGAAGCCATCCCGCAGATTCTCGCGGGTCGCGATCTGATCGGCATCGCCCAGACCGGCACCGGCAAGACCGCCGCCTTCGCCCTTCCCATCCTGGACCGCCTGGTCCGTCATCCCCACCGCCCCGAGCCCAAGTCGGTGCGGGCCCTGGTGCTCTCTCCCACCCGTGAGCTGTCCGGCCAGATCGTCGAGAACTTCGAGAAGTTCGGCCGTCACGCCAACATCTCGGTGTCGCTCGCCATCGGTGGCGTGCCCATGGGCCGGCAGATCCGTGCGCTGTCCCGCGGCGTGGACGTGCTGGTCGCCACTCCCGGCCGCCTGATCGACCTCGTCGAGAACCATGCGGTGAAGCTCGACCAGGTCGAGGTTCTCGTCCTCGACGAAGCCGACCAGATGCTGGACATGGGCTTCGTGCATGCCATCCGCGCCATCGTGCGCCGGCTGCCGCACAAGCGCCATTCCCTGTTCTTCTCCGCCACCATGCCCCACGCCATCGCCGAGCTCGCGGGCTCC
This sequence comes from Xanthobacter versatilis, assembly GCF_043193975.1. Lineage (NCBI taxonomy): Bacteria > Pseudomonadati > Pseudomonadota > Alphaproteobacteria > Hyphomicrobiales > Xanthobacteraceae > Xanthobacter > Xanthobacter versatilis. Next base: position 304,930 of record NZ_JBAFVB010000003.1, read on the forward strand.
ATGCTGCGGGATCCGGTGCGCGTCGCGGTGACCCCGGTCGCCAAGACCGCCGACCGGGTCGAGCAGCGCGTGATCCTGGTGGACAAGGCCAACAAGGGCCAGCTCCTCGCCGAGGTGCTCTCCACCGAGGACATCGACCGCGCCCTCGTCTTCTCCCGCACCAAGCATGGCGCGGACAAGGTGGTGCGCGTGCTCGCCAAGGCCGGCATCGCCGCCGAGGCGATCCACGGCAACAAGTCGCAGAACCAGCGCGACCGCGTGCTCGCGGCCTTCCGCGAAGGCAAGATCCGCACCCTCATCGCCACCGACATCGCCGCCCGCGGCATCGACGTGACCGGGGTGAGCCACGTCATCAACTTCGACCTGCCCAACGTGCCGGAGAGCTACGTCCACCGCATCGGCCGCACCGCGCGCGCCGGCCGGGAAGGCATCGCCATCTCCTTCTGCGATCACGAGGAGCGCGCGTTCCTGCGGTCCATCGAGAAGCTCATCAAGATGCAGCTTCCCTCAAGCGACCGCCGTGGCGCGGGCACCCGCTTCGCGGTGCCGGAGCTTGAGCCCATCATCCTCGACGAGCGGGACGAGACCTCCGAGCGTTCGGACTATATCGGCCGCTCCGGCCGGCAGAACCCGCGCGGCCAGCGTCCCCGCCACGGTGACGAGCGGTCCGGCGAAGGCCGGTCGCGGGCGCCGCGTTCGGAAGAGGGCCGTCCCCAGGCGGCGCGTGCCCACCAGCCGCGCGGCGAGGGTCGTCCGGCCGGCGGCCGTCCGGAAGGGCGTCCCGATGCCGGTGGCGCCCAGGGCGCGGGCCATCGCGCCGGCCAGCCGGCCCGGGCCGAGGGTCGTGGCCAGCGGACCGAGCGGGGCCAGCGTCCCGCCGGCGACATCGGCGGCCTCGGCTTCATGCAGTCGGTGCCGAACCGCGGCCAGCGCTCGGACTCCCGTCCGGGCGGGGCCAAGCGGCCGGTGCGCTGAGACGCATTGATTGGATCATGGATGCGCGCGGATGGCGAAAATACGCCGCCGCGCGCATCTACCTATGGGCGGACGGGTGATTTCGTGAGATAAGCCCGGCAATTGCGCCCCCTCATCGGGGCATCTGGAGACGACTATATGGCGAAGGAAGAACTGCTGGAGTTCGAAGGAACGGTGACCGAGGTGCTCCCGGACGGCAACTTCCGTGTGCGGCTCGATAACGATCATCAGATTCTGGCCTATGCGGCCGGCAAGATGAAGAAGAACCGCATCCGCACCATCGAGGGTGACCGCGTGGTGGTGGAGATGTCCCCTTACGACCTCGATCGCGGCCGCATCAACTTCCGCCACAAGGCCGAGGGCAACGCCCCGCCGCCCGGCGCCCGCCGCCAGCAGAATTTCCGCCGCCGCTGAGTGCGCGCCAGCAGCGCTCTTGTCCCGCCGCGCGCTCCGTCCGATCTCGTCGGCGGGGAGTGTCGCGCGGTGGTCGGAGCGTTTATGTCCGGATTGGCTCGAGGCTCGCCGCAGCTTACGGCGATCGCTCCGGAAACGCGGTGTTGACGCGTTTTCTTGACGTGAGCCGGTATTCACTTCGCCTGCCAACGCTTTAAGACTGCGTCGGGCAGAAGCGGAGGGCGGGATGGAGCTGCGTCTGGCGAAAGCGATGATGACGGCCGCCCTCGCGGCCTTCTGCCTCCTGGTCGCCTACGACAATCTCGTGGACTATGAGACCAATTACGCGTTCGTGCGCCATGTGCTGAGCATGGACACCACCTTTCCCGGCAATGCCCTGATGCATCGCGCCATCACCGACGAGCGGGGATGGCGCATGGCCTATGCCGCCATCATCGCAGGCGAGGCGACCAGCGGGCTGTTCCTCGCCCTCGGGGCCGTCGCCATGCTGGCGCGGCTGGGCGCACCCGCCGCCCGTTTCGAACGTGCCAAGCGCTTCGTTTATCTGGGCGGCGCGCTGGCCTTCCTGGTCTGGTTCTTCGGCTTCATGGTGGTTGCTGGCGAGTATTTCGCCATGTGGCAGTCCAAGGACTGGAACGGACAGGCCGCGGCCTTCCGCTTCTCCATGACTATCCTCGGGGTGCTGATTCTGGTGGCGCTGCCGGACAGCGAGATCGTGGACACTGAGCCCCCGCCGCCGCCGGGCTGAGCCATCGGGCCTGATCCTGAGGGGCGGGAGCGCAGGCCGCTCCCCCCTCGCAGTGGCGAGAGGCCCCATTCAGGGCCCGCGCCTTCCCGCTCTCACTCAAGGTCGGAATCGAGGATCGCCATCTGGAAATTGTAGGAGAGGTCGTCGTCCTCGTCGTCCCGGTAGAGGACGCCGATGAACTCCTCGCCCAGATAGACCTCGGCCGAGTCCTTCTTCTTCGTGCGGGCAGTCACCTTGATCTGCGGGTTGCCGAACAGAGTCCGCAAATAGCGCTGCACGCGCTCGAGCTCGGTTTTTTCCAACGGTGTTCTCCTTGCGAACGGGTGGCCGCGTTATGGCGGCCAAGGCGCGCGCGTTCAAGTCGCGGCGGGCAACAGCCCTCAGATATCGGCGCCAGACCAGATGTTGTCCTCGAACATCTGGTCCATGGAGCGCGAGGGTTCGGCGCAGCCGGCTTCGCCCACTACCTTGGCCGGGATGCCCGCCACCGTGGTATTGCGCGGCACCGGCTTCAGCACCACCGAGCCGGCGGCGATGCGGGCGCAGCGGCCGACCTCGATGTTGCCGAGCACCTTGGCGCCAGCGCCGATGAGCACGCCCCGGCGGATCTTGGGATGGCGGTCGCCGGTCTCCTTGCCGGTGCCGCCCAGCGTCACCCCCTGCAGGATGGACACGTCGTCCTCGATCACCGCCGTGGCGCCGATGACGACGCCGGTGGCGTGGTCGAGGAAGATGCCCCGGCCCATGGGCACCTGCGGGTGGATATCCACGGCGAACACGGAGGAGGCCCGGCTCTGGAGATAGAGGGCGAAGTCGCGCTGGCCGCTGGCCCACAGGAAGTGGGACAGGCGGTGGGTCTGGATGGCGTGGAAGCCCTTGAAATACAGCACCGGCTCAAGCGTGCGGGTGGCTGCGGGGTCGCGGTCCACCACCGCCATGATGTCGGCGCGCAGGGCCTGGGGAATGGTCTTGTCGCGGGTGGCGGCCTCAAGCCAGGCGGCGCGGATGGCGCTGGCCGGAACGTCCGCATGGTCGAGGCGGGCGGCGATGCGTTCGCCAATCACCGCCTCCAAGCTCGGCTGGCCCAGCACGGCGCCGATGAGGAAGGCGGCGAGCAGCGGCTCGCGCTCGGCGGCTTCCTCCGCCTCGTTGCGCAGGCGCGCCCAGACCGGATCGACCACGTCGTGCCAGCGTTCCGTGCCTGCCTTGGTGAGCTTCGGAGCGAACGCGTCGGCAACGGGCGCGGGCATGGGGGCAGGCGTGGGAGATTGGGGCATTCCTGCCTCCTCGACGATGCAACTTGGCGCCTGTTCTAGCACAAGCGGCGGGAAGGGGAGAGGTTCCCCATCGGTCGCTTCAGGGCCGGCGTTTCAGGAATTCGAGAGCGCCGGCCTTGAACACCTTGTCGCCCACGGCGGGGTTGTGGTCGCGGTTGGGGATATCCAGCATGGTACCGTCCGGCAGCAGATCCACCAGAGGCTGGCCGGGTCCGGAGACGAGGTCGCGGGTGCCGATGGCCACCAGCACCGGCTGGAAGATGCGCCCCACCTCCTCGCGGGTGAGAACCTGGCGCGAGCCGCGGATGCAGGCCGCCAGCGCCTTCAGGTCAGCCTTGTTGGCGTCGGCGAAGGCGCGGAACATGCGGCCCATGGGGTCGGCGACATCGTCGAGGCTCGGCGCCTCCAACGCATCGGCGACCGTCTGGGGCAGGCCCACCCCGTCCACCAGATGGATGCCCAGCCCGCCCAGGATCAGCGAGCGCACCGCCTGCGGGAAATGCAGCGCCATCTGCGCCCCCACCCGCGCGCCCATGGAATAGCCCACCACGTCGGCCCGCTCCAGCCCGAGATGGGTAAGCAGGCGCTGGGCATCCTCCGCCATGATGCGGGTGTCGTAGAGGGCGGGATCGTAGAGCTTGTCCGACTCGCCGTGGCCGCGATGGTCGAAGCCGATGGCGCGGTAGCCGGCCTCGGTGAGGGTTTTCGTCCAGGATGGGCCGACCCAGTTGATCTCCTTGGAGGAGGCGAAGCCGTGGATCAGGAGGACCGGATCGCCGGCGCCGATGTCGAAATAGGCGATATCGACGCCTGCGGAAGAGAAATGGGGCATGGGGAACCTTCGCGGGGCACCGCCACGGCGGGCGCCTCGGATCTCGGCGGATGACGGGGCGGGAAACTAGAAGCTCGCTCCCGTTGTGCCAAGTCTTCAGGCGATTGGAGTGGAGGCGACGGATTTCGGGCGAGGTCCCGAGCGGCCTCGATGGCCGCCATCACGCGGGCGGCCGCAATGTCCAAGTCGGCAACGGGCGCCGATGGCGGGGCCAACGCCTGCGCCGGGTCCGGCGTCCTGTGCCTGTGGCGGGCCGTCTTGGGACGCTTGCCGCGCCAGCAGCGACGTGCACAGGCGACGCAGAGGGAGTTGAAGGATGAGACGAGGGCGAAGGCGTAGAGCGCCGCCGCGAACGCCCACCAGATCAGGTGGAACAGCGCGCTGGTGATGGCGATGGCCCCGCGCCCCAATGTCTTGACGATGGCCAGCGTCTGGGCGCCCTTGGCCTCGGCGAGGCGGGCGACGCGGGAGAGGTCCCGTCCGCTGTCCGCCACCTTCAGGCCTTCGAGGGCTGCCCGGGTGCCGGCCTTCGCCTCGATGCGGGCGGCGTCGTCCAGCATGCGGGTCAGATCGGTGAGGCGCTGGGTGCGCACCGCGCCCTTTACCGAGGCGGCATCCACGCTTGCGGGCGCCGCCGCGAGCCGGCGCAGGGTGGCAAAGTCCACGCTCTCGCGCACCGCGCGGGTCAGGCTGCGGGCGAGCGCGGCGGAGAGGTGCCCGGTGCGCTTGGCCACCTTCACCAGCGAGATGCCGATGCGCACCGGCAGGCTCGCGCCCACCGTGGCATAGGTGCCGGCGGTGACGGCGATGCCCACGGCGGAGAGGCCTAAAATCAGCTCGTCCGCCTCCTCGCCGCGTGCCAGCTTCAGGCCCTCGCGGCCGGCGTCGCGGATGTCGCCCCACACCATGAGGTCGCTGGTGGCGGCGCCGGCAAGGCCCGAAAGGTCGCGCGGCTCGCCGGTGATGAAGCCGAGGCCGAACGCCTTGGCCGACCGCAGGGTCTCGGACAGGGCGCCGGTGGCCTCCGTCACCTGCGCGCGCAGCTCCGGCGGGATGGGGAGGCCGCGTGCATCGGCCAGCGCGAGGAAGGAGGCGGCGAGCGCGGCATCGTCCTCGGCCAGCGCCGCCGCGATGGAGCGGCGGGCGTCGTCCGCCGTGAAGCCGGCAAGGCCCAGGTCGGCGAGGGCGGCGGGATCGTCCCGCGCCGCGACAAGCTTGAGGCTCTCCTTCGCCACCGGCAGCAGCCACGGCGTGCCGGCGAGGAGCGTAGCGAACAAGGCGAGGGCGGCGAGAATGCGGGCCATGGTGTTTCCTGAACGGCATTCTCGCATCCGATCATGGCGAAGGTGAAGGGGCGGGGCGCCGGCCGTCGTCGCGGGGCCACACCGGGCCTTTTCTCGCCTTGCCTCTTTCGCCTCCGCCGCTACCTTTGCCCGTGATCCGGCCAACCGGACGGGTGCCCTCGAACGGGCGCCGAGGAAGCGGGAGGAGTTGCGTGTCGCCACCTTTCAGCGTGGTCGCGGGCGGTCGCGATGCCGCGAGCCGCGCCGTCGCCCTGCGCGGCCTCTCCATCGCCTTTCCCGCCCAGGCGGGCAGCGCGGCGCCTTTCGTGGCCGTCGAGGGGGTGAACCTGGACGTGGCGGACGGCGAGTTCGTCGCCATCGTCGGCCCCACCGGCTGCGGCAAGTCCACCCTGCTCAATGCCACCGCCGGGCTGCTGAAGCCGGCCACCGGCACCGTCTCCATCTTCGGCGATCCGCTGGCGGGCCTCAACCGCAAGGCCGGCTACCTGTTTCAGGCGGAGGCGCTGTTTCCCTGGAAGAGCGCGCTGGAGAACGTGGCCATCGGCCTCGAAGTCGCCGGCACCCCGCAGGGCGAGGCGCGCGAGCAGGCCCGGCGCTGGCTCGGCCGGGTGGGTCTTTCCGCCTTCGCCGATCGCTATCCGCACATGCTCTCCGGCGGGCAGCGTAAGCGCGTGGGCCTTGCGCAGGTGCTGATCCGCGATCCCAAGATCCTGCTCATGGACGAGCCGTTCGGCCCGCTGGACGCCCAGACCCGCCAGATCATGGGCAACCTGCTGCTGGACCTGTGGAGCGCCGACCGCAAGGCGGTGCTGTTCGTCACCCACGACCTGGAAGAGGCCATCTCTCTCGCCGACCGGGTGGTGATCATGGGGGCGGGGCCGGCCTCGCGTATCATCGGCGAGTGGCGGGTGTCGCTGGCCCGGCCGCGCGGCATGGATGTGCGGCTGGAACCGGCCTTCCACCAGCTCCATCGCGAGATCTGGGCCATGCTCAAGGACGAGGTGGTGAAAGGCTATCGCCAGTCGGAGGCGGTGGGATGATCGTGCGCTCCCGTCTCGTGCTGCTGGCCTTGCAGGTGCTGGTGGCCATGTTGATCATTGGCCTCTGGCATTTCGGCTCGACGGTGAAGCTGTCCATTCCGGCGCTCTCGCCAAAACCCTTCTATCCCCTCGATCCCTTCTTCTTCTCGACGCCGCTGGCCGTGTTCGAGCGCACCTGGCGCGACTTCGCGACCGGCGTCATCTGGTATCACCTGGGCGTCACCCTGCTGGAGACGACGCTGGCCTTCATCATCGGCGCCGCCGGTGGCGTTCTGGTGGGCTTCTGGTTCGCCCGCAAGGCGCTGCTCGCGGCGGTGTTCGACCCGTATGTGAAGATGGCGAACGCGCTGCCGCGGGTGGTGCTGGCGCCCATCTTCGCCTTGTGGCTGGGGCTCGGCATCTGGTCGAAGGTGGCGCTGGGGGTGACGCTGGTGTTTTTCATCGTCTTCTTCAACGTCTACCAGGGCGTGAAGGAGGTGAGCCCGACGCTGCTTTCCAACGCCCGCATGCTCGGCATGAGCGAGCGCCAGCTCATGCGGCACGTGTTCTGGCCGTCGGCCCTCACCTGGATGTTCTCCTCCCTGCATACGGCGGTGGGCTTCGCGCTGGTGGGGGCGGTGGTGGGCGAATATCTCGGCTCGGCGGCCGGGCTCGGCTATCGCATCCACCAGGCGGAAGGGGTTTTCGACGTGACCGGGGTGTTCTCCGGCATGCTGGTGCTGGCCCTGTTCGTCATCGTCATCGACACCGGCGTCAGCGCCATCGAGAACCGCCTCCTGGTCTGGCGCCCGTCGCCGGCGGGGCAGGGGTGAACTGGAAGAAAAACAGAACGAAAGGGAGGACACCATGCGCATCGGAACGCTGGCGGCTGCGCTCGGCGCGGCCCTCATGCTCGCAGTCTCGCCGGCTTCGGCCCAGCAGGCGGAAAAGCCCAAGCTGACGCTGGGCGTCGGTGGCAAGCCGCTGCTCTATTACCTGCCGCTGACCATCGCCGAGCGGAAGGGCTTCTTCAAGGACGAGGGGCTCGACGTCACCATCAACGATTTCGGCGGCGGGGCGAAATCGCTCCAGGCGCTGATCGGCGGCTCCATCGACGTGGTCACCGGCGCCTATGAGCATACCATCCGCATGCAGGCCAAGGGGCAGGACATCGTCTCCGTCATCGAGCTGGGGCGCTTTCCCGGCATCGTGCTGGTGGCGCGCAAGGACCGGCCCATCACTTCGGTGAAGGACCTGAAGGGCGCCAAGATCGGGGTGACCGCGCCGGGCTCCTCCACCAATTTCTTCGTCAACTTCCTGCTGGCGAAGGAGGGGCTGAAGCCGGAGGACGTGGCCTTCATCGGCGTCGGCGGCGGGGCCTCCGCCGTGGCGCAGATGAAGCGCGGCGAGATCGATGCCATGTCCAACCTCGACCCCGTCATCACCAAGCTGGAGGACGACGGCGACGTGAAGGTGCTGGCCGACAGCCGCACCGAGGCGGGCAACGACAAGATCTTCGGCGGCGCCAACCCGGCCGCCGTGCTCTACATGAAGCGCGATTTCGTCGCGGCGAACCCGGTGACCACCCAGAAGCTGGTGAATGCCTTCTACCGCACCCTGATGTGGCTGAAGACGGCCACCCCCGAGGACGTGGCCGCCGTGGTGCCGGAAGAATACCTGCTGGGGGATCGCGCGCTTTATCTCTCGGCAGTGAAGAATTCCCTGCCCATCTATTCGCGCACTGGCGTCATTCCTGCCCAGGGCATGAAAAACGCGCTCGCCATGCTGGTCGAATTTGATCCGGAGCTGAAGGCTGCCACCATCGATCTGCCGAAGACCTTCGACGATCGTTTCGTCGCGAAGGCGGCGGCGGGCGGAAAATAAGCGGAGGCGGTGCGCATTATTTTGCGCCCTGCCCTTGAAAGGCCGTTATTGGTCCCTATCTCTCACTCAACCCAAGCCGCCGGACGCGGCGCGCTCCAAAGCGCGAACGCATTCGGGAGACGGACGGATGTACTCCGATCCCGCCGCGGTACTGGGTGTTCGTTCCTCCGCTTTCCATGATCATGGATGTGCGGAGGGGCGAGCTGAGCGGACAGTTCGTCATCGGCCTGCTTCATCGTTTCCTTCGGGCCGCGACACAAAAGCCTTCCAATTCGAACTCGTCTAGAACTACGCCCCGCTGCGCCGCGACGTTGGTCGTGCGCGGGGGTGACTGGCGCAGGCACAGCGATAAGCGACCTGCGCGCACAGGAGGCCACCATGGCCACAGGTACCGTCAAGTTTTTCAATTCCCAGAAGGGTTTCGGCTTCATCCAGCAGGATGAGGGTGGCCCCGACGTCTTCGTGCACATCTCGGACGTGGAGCGCTCCGGCCTCTATGGCCTGAACGATGGCCAGAAGGTGTCCTTCGACATCGTCGCGGACAACCGCGGTAAGAGCAAGGCGTCGAACCTCGCCGCTCTCTGAGCTGACGCTCTGAATTGAGAAACCCCGGTCACCGCAAGGTGGCCGGGGTTTTTTGCGTCTGGAGCCGGGCTCGATCGATCGCCGCGCTCAGCGCAGCACGTAGACCGTGGTGCCCACGCGGACGCGGTTGTAGAGGTCCACCACATCGTCGTTGGTCATGCGGAAGCAGCCGGAAGAGACCGCCTGGCCGATGGTCTCCGGCTCGTTGGAGCCGTGGATGCGGTAGAGGCTGGAGCCGAGATACATGGCGCGGGCGCCCAGCGGATTTTCAATGCCCCCAGGCATGTAGCGCGGCAGATCGGGCCGGCGCCTCAGCATCTGCGCGGGCGGCGTCCAGCCCGGCCATTCCTTCTTCGCGCTCACGGTCTTCACGCCGGACCACTGGAAGCCTTCGCGGCCCACCCCGACGCCGTAGCGCAGGGCCTCGCCTCGGGAGGTAACGTAATAAAGCCGTCGCTCGGATGTGCGGATCACGATGGTGCCCGGCGCATATTTCGGATCGATGGAGACCATCTGCCGGCCAATGGGCGAGGAGGTGCCCACGTAGCCGTCATTGACGTTGGCGCCGCTGAACAGCTTGTTGAAGTTGAAGATGTCGTAGCGGTCGTCGGCTCGCGCCGGCCCCGCCGCCACGATCGCGGCCGCGACGGCGGCCAGGGCGAGGGATCTGAAGTGCGTCATGGGTCTTACGTCTCGGCTGAGGAACGAAGGGGACACACGGGGAGCGAATTGTGCTCCGGCCGTCCATTTTGTCGCCGTAAAATGGACATGACTGCAACCGCTTTGTGGCACGGCGGTTCCACCCGCACGGGAGTGTGATGCGGATTTTCCAACGGTGGGGCCTTGCGGTAACGCTCAAGCCTTGCCGGTTACCTCCCGGACGAAGGTCGCCAGCGCCGCATTGAAGCGCTCCGGCGCCTCCAGGAACGGCGCGTGGCCCACGCCTTCAAAGAGATCCAGCCGGGCGTTTGGCACGATTTCGGTAATATGTTCCGCCATGGCCGGCGCCACCACCTCGTCGAGGGCGCCCTGGACCACCAGGACCGGCACGTCGAGGGTGCGGTTCAGGGCATCATAATCCGCCACCCGGTCGAACAGGGCTGCGCGGATGTGGTGCGGCACCAGCATGTTCACGCCGAACATGAGCTCGAACAGCGGCTGGGGGACGGGATTGGCGAAGCAGCGGCGCAGGAAGGCGCGGGTGGCGGTGATGTTCTCCGCCACGTCCGGGCTGCACATCTGCCGCATGAGGCGGTTGCAGCTGCCATAGAAGCGCCGCTCGTTGGCGGTCACCGCATCCACGAACACGATGCCGGAAATGCCTTTGGTGCCGAAGGTGGCGACATAATCACCGATGATGCGCCCGGCGTAGGACCAGCCCACCAGCACCGGCCGCTCCAGGCCGAGGGCGTGGACCACCGCGTCCACCTCGCCGGCCCACAGCTCCGCTCCCTTGTAGCGCGCCGGGTCTTCCGGCTTGTCCGAGGCGCCGTGGCCGCGGAAATCGTAGGTGACCATTCGCAAGTCGGAGAGAAGCGGGCTTGCGGTCTGCCGCGACCAGCACAGGCTCGACTGGGAAAAGCCGTGGATGAAGACGACGCCCGGCCCGGTTTCCGCGCCGAAGGCCTCGGCGGCGATGCCGACGCCATCCGGGGTGGTGATGCGGGCGGTGCGGCGGGCAGGGGGCTTGGGAGCGCTCATGGGTCCTCAATAGCATTCCGGGGCGCCGGCTTTAAGCGCGGGCGTGGCCGGAGCGTGAAGCCGTTCACGCCAGGCATTGCCCCCTGGGTCTGCCGCCTTGGGTCCGCCGCTTTGCCGATGATATAGAGCGGGCCGAACGCGGCAGTGCCACAGAGGCGGCGAATCATGCGCAACCTTCCTTTGTCCCGAGCCGGGCGTCTCGCCCTCGTTGCCACCCTCGGGCTGCTTGCGCCCGCCACCGCGCGAGCCGCCGACCGCTACATGGCGACAGGGCTGCCCTTCTTCGATCCCTACCACGTGGCCATCGCCAGCATCGACGTGGCCGACGGCAAGGTCACGGGCACCCTCGCCGCCCCCGCGGGCGATCCGCGCCCGGCGCTGCCGCTCTCCGGCACGCTGGCCAACGGGGTGCTCACCCTCACCGCGGGGCAGGGGGCGGAGGCCTACCGCTTCGTCTTCAGCGAGAACGAGCGGGGCCTCCACCGCATCTTCGAGGAGACGACCAGCATCCCCGGCATCGATTCGGTCACCCTGTTCCGCCCCCCGGCGGGCTTCTCCGAGCCGGCGCTGGCGCTGCAGCATGATCCGGAGGACTGGTGCGGACGCGTCTACGGCGGGCTTTCCGTCCAGTTCCGCGCCAAGGACCTGGCGGCGACCGCCGAGGCGCCCGCAGCGGTGGCCGACCTCGACCTCGTGGTGGTGCCGCAGCAGGGCGGCACGGCAACGCAGAAGCTGAAGGACGCCTGGAGCCGCCTGCGCCTTGCGGCGCGGGGCGGCGACGACGTGTCCGTGGACATCGCCGTGCCGGTGGGCAGCGAGGCGAAGCATGCCGAGGACCTGCGCCGCCTGCCTCAGGTCTCTGCCGTGACGCTGCCGGCGCTGTGCGGCGAGATGGCCCTCGCCACCATTCCCCGCGCCCGCGTCGCGGAAGGGAGCACGGTGTCCGAGGCGAAGCTGAAATCCTATGCCGAAGCCATGCTGTCGCGCCTTTTGTCCGGCGCGGCGCCGGAGGCGTCGGCCGCTGGGCCGCGCAAGTTCAAGCTCGCCGGCGCCGTGGTGCCCGGCGTGTCCGGCCCCGCCTTCAAGGCGACCGTGACCGGGGAGGCGGAGGCGACGCGCCTCGGCAAGGGCAGCGTCGACCAGTTCACCCTGACCCTTGAGCCGGTGGTGACGCCGGACGATGCGGCCGACACCCTCTCGCTCATCCCCACCGTCACCGACCTGAAGAGCGCCCGGAAGGCAGGTCCGCAGCCGCCCGCCGACGCCGCCTTCCGCCCGGCGGACGATTCCAGCCAGGTGGCCGGCATCACCCAGCGCATCGTCTCCTTCATCGCCGCGGCCGAGGGCACGCGCTGCGCCTTCCTCACCCAGACCGCGTTCGACGAGCCCGATGGCGCACTCTCCTGCACCAACATCGCGATCGATGACGTGAGCCACCCTGACGAGAATTGAGGGTGAAGCCGGTCTGGCCGAGCCAGGTGTAGATTTGGCACAGAAATGCCCGATTTCACGAACGGTTAACAGCGCGGCCGCCACCTTATTTTCTCCGGAAATACGGTGGCGGCCGCGCTTTCATTTTAGATAGAGCGTGGCTGTGCGCTCCAAAAAATCGAAGGAACCATCCTCTCTCCCCTCCGTTGCATGACCAGGGGCTAAACAAGAGGAGACATTCCCATGACCAATCGTCAGCAGGGCGGTTTCACCGCTCCCGAGACGGATCAGGCCAAGGATGCGGCTCGCAAGGCGGCGGAAAACCGTCAGCAGCACCAGCAGGATCATGGCCGTGGCCAGCAGGGCGGCGGCGACCCGGAACGCGATCGCGAAGCCAGCCGCAAAGCCAGCCAGGAGGAGAAGCGCTCCCCTTCGCAGGATCGTGGTCAGCCGTCGGATGCCGGCCGCAAGCCGGGCGCGCGCTGACGCCTGTCCGCGTTGAGAATTCGGGCGGCGCGCGCCGCCTGAAGTCCGCGGCCATCCACAGACATCAGGAGACAGACATGGGCTTCTTTTCCAAAGACATCCATTCGCTCGACGATCTCTTCGTGCACACGCTGCGCGACATCTATTACGCCGAAAAGCGCATTCTGAAGGCGCTGCCCACCATGGTGGAGAAAGCCTCGAGCGCGACCCTGCGCCAGGCATTCCAGTCCCACCTGGGCGAGACCCAGGGGCATGTGATGCGCCTGGAGGAGGTGTTCCGCATGCATGGCGTCGAGGCCAGCCCGGTGAAATGCCCGGCCATCGACGGCATCATCGCCGAGGCCGAGGAGGTGGCGTCCGAGGTGGCCGATCCCGAGGTGCTGGATGCGGCGCTGGCTGCCGCGGCGCAGGCGGTCGAGCATTACGAGATCACCCGCTACGGCACCCTCGTCGCCTGGGCCAAGCGTCTCGGCCGCAATGACTGCGCCACCCTGCTCCAGCGCACCCTCGACGAGGAGAAGGCGACCGACGCCAAGCTCACCGGCCTCGCCGAGACCCAGGTCAACATGCGCGCGGCCTGACAAGACCGCGGCCGGCGCCTTCCGTCCCCCCGGGCAGGCACCGCATCTCTCCCTCCCGCGGGGAGAATCCCACTCGCCCCCGTCGCACCCGCGGCGGGGGCATTTTTTGCGTTGAGGGGGCGGCATGCGACGCACCGACGCGCTGAATGCGCGGCCAAGAAGCCGGTCAAGTATCTGGAAGGGTGCGGAAAAGAGAATGGTGGGCGATGCAGGGATTGAACCTGCGACCCCTCCCGTGTGAAGGGAGTGCTCTCCCGCTGAGCTAATCGCCCGCGCCATTTGCGAGGAGCGCCGTTTAGGCCGGCGCGCCCCTCCCTGTCAAGTGCCGGTCGCTCCGGCCTGTGGATGACGCCGGGGTACGACCCATGGAAATCGGCTCAAACGGCCCGGTCGGTCACGCTCCGCCTGGAGCCGGGACGCCGCGCTATCCGCTCAGATCGCGGTGCGATCCCGGCGGCGCGGGCTCTACGCAGCAGGACGCGCCAGAAGGGCATCCACCGCCCGCTCCAGCTCGTCGAAATGGTGGATCAACGCGTCCGCGCCGAGTTCCGCGGCCGGGGTTTCCGTATAGCCGAAGGAGACGGCGACCACGGGCACGCCGGTGGCGCGGGCGGTGAGCACGTCGGTGATGCTGTCGCCCACCATGATCGCCTGCGCCGCCGAGCCGCCGGCCGCCGCGATGGTGGATACCAGCGGCAGCGGGTCCGGCTTGGAGCGCGGATAGGTGTCGGCACCGGTGATCACCGAAAAACGCTCGGTGAGGTCCAGCGCGTCCAGCAGCAGCCGGGCGAGGTGCTCCAGCTTGTTGGTGCACACGGCGAGGCTCACGCCCTTGGCCGAGAGGCGGTCGAGGGCCTCGAGCAGGCCGGGGAAGGGGCGCGAGCCCACGGCGATGTTGTCGGCATAATGGGCGATGAAGCGCTTGGTCATCGCCTCCACCTCCACGTCGGGCAGGGCGACGCCCTCGCTCTTCAGGGCGCGGACGATGAGCAGGCGCGCGCCGCCGCCGATCATGTTGCGGGCCTCGTCGCGGTTCACCGGCGGGATGTTGTGCGGGGCAAGGACCAGGTCGAGGGCGTCCAGCAGATCGGGCGCGGTATCGACCAGGGTGCCGTCGAGATCGAAGGCGACGACGGGACGGGTGGAAGCGGGTGGGGCAGTCATGTTCGGGCCTTTTCATCGGGGACAGACGGGGATGGGGGGCGCCGACCCCACCACCTGCCTTAAATCCTGCCGCTTTTTCGCGCGAGCGTCCGCGTCGATCACACGGCTGCGGCGGCATGGCGCAGCCTCGGGCGCAGGACCCGCCGGGATCGGACGTGAACTTGGCGGGCCCGGAACACCAGGGAGACTTGAATGCAGGGGATTGTTCTTTCCGTGGCGCGATCGCGGACCCGCCTGCGGAATCTGATGCCGGGAGGGCGCAGTACGCTGGCGGCGCTGGCCTTCGCGGGCCTTGGTACCGTCGCCGGCGCCGGCGGCGTGCTGGCCCAGCCGGCCGCGCCCGCCCAGGGGGCTTACGAGTTCGCCGCCCCGCCCTCGGCCCAGGCAAACCGCGTCTATGGCCTCAACCGCCAGACCGGTGAGATGAACGTGTGCCAGTTCGAGCGGCCCGAAGGCAGCGCCGTGGGCATCACCCATTGCTTTGCGCAAGGGGAGGGGGCCGGCCCCCAGAAGGCCGGCAGCTATGCTCTGGCCCCCACCCATTACGAGGGCGAGACCGGCATCTTCCGGGTCAACCGCGACACCGGGGAGATGAGCATCTGCTACGTACGCGAAACCGCCCGGCCCCAGGGCGGAGCCGATTCCAGCCTGGTCTGTACCCCGGCGGCGCGTTGAGGCTTGGGGCCCATCGAGCCGTCGCGCCGCTTGTCGGCGGGCCGGATCGGGGCTAGAGCCGGAACGCGGCGGGGCGACCCGTCCCGCAGCAACGAAACGCCAATGCCCCACGCCGCGCCGGTTGGCCGCGCGAGGGGCACCGGAACGGAAACTCCCATGGTGCACGCCGAAGATCCGAAGCGCCGCGCGGCCGCTCACGCCCTCACCTACGTGACCGACGGCATGCGCCTCGGCCTCGGCACCGGCTCCACCGCCCGCCATTTCGTGGAGCTGCTGGCCGAGAAGGTCCATGCCGGCCTCAACATTCTCGGCGTGCCCACTTCCGAGCAGACTTTGTCGCAGGCGGTCTCCCTCGGCGTTCCGATCGCGACGCTCGACGAGGCCGGTCCGCTCGACTTGTGCATCGACGGGGCGGACGAGGTCGGCCCCGGCCTTGCCCTGATCAAGGGCGGCGGCGGAGCGCTGCTGCGGGAGAAGATCGTCGCCAGCGCCGCGCGCGAGATGGTGGTGATCGCCGACTCGAGCAAGAAGGTGGCGATGCTCGGCCGCTTCCCGCTGCCCATCGAGGTGGTGGATTTCGGCGTCGCCTCCATCGAGCGCCATGTGGCCGAGGCGGTGCGCAAGGCCGGCTGCGAAGGCCCGGTGAAGCTGCGCCGCGACGGCGATGGTCATCCTTTCGTCACCGATCAGGGCCACCTCATCCTCGACGCCCATCTCGGCCGCATCCCGGATCCGGCCGCGCTCGCCCGCGCGGTGGAGGAAGTCGCCGGTGTGGTCGAGCACGGGCTGTTCCTCGGCCTCGCCCGCCGGGTCGTCCTCGCGGGCGCGGACGGCATCACCGTGCTGGAGCCCGGCAGCTTCTGATTCCTCTTCCCGGAGAGAGACCCATGTTCATGTCCCATAGCGGCCGCTTCGGCGTGCGGCTCCTTCTCGCCGCCGCCTTTGCGGTGCCGGCCCTTCCGGTTCCCTTCGCCCTGGCCCAGCAGGCGCAGCCCGCCCAGCCGGCGGCGAAGGTGAGCGCACCTCATCTCCAGCTCGCCCGCGATCTGGTGGCGGTGAACGGCGAGGCCCGCGCCTTCGAGGGGATCATCCCCAACATCGTCGATGGCGCGGCGCTGTCGTTCCTCCAGACCAATCCCGATCTTGCCAAGCAGCTGCGCGAGGTCGCCATCATCGTGCGGCCGGAGTTCGAGGCGCGGCAGAACGAGATCATCGACATTCTCGCCAGCTCCTACGCCCGCCACTTCACGGAAGCCGAGCTGAAGGAGGCCATCACCTTCTATCGCTCTCCCACCGGCGCCAAGCTGGTGCAGGACCGTCCGGTCATCGTCCAGGAGGCGGTGCAGGGCATCCAGGCGTGGGGCGCGCAGGTGAACGCCCAGGCGGTGGAGCGGGTGCGCGCCGAGATGCGCAAGCGCGGCGTGGATCTGTAGGTTTCGCTCTGGCTCGGGCTCAAAAGGCTCCCGGCGCCATGCCGGGAGCCTTTTTTCGTTGAGGGCCGGCCTCAGATCGCGTCGGTGCGGGCGTCGCGCGAGCCCTGCGGCGCGTCGGCCAAGGCGGCGAACAGGTTCTTGCGGTCGAGGTTGGGGTTGGAGTGAGGGTCCACCAGCGTGGTAGCGTGCCACAGCGCGTCGAAACGCGCGTGCTGGGCCTTCAGCCGCTCGCGGTGGAGCTTGTTGCGGGCCTTCCCCCGCGAGGCCGATTCGTGGTGGATGAGCAGCGCGTAAGGCGTGGTCACCACCTCGTAGCCGGCGCGGCGGGCGCGCAGGCACAGGTCGATGTCGTTGCAATCCTCCTGGAACCGCTCCGCGTCCAGCGGGCCGATGGCCTCCCACACGTCCCTGCGGATGAGCTGGCAGGCGCCGGTGACCGCCGACACGTCCTGCCGCGCCAGCAGCCGGCCCTCGGGGCCGGGCGTGTCCGGCAGGGCATGGGCGAACCAGTGGGAGGCATAGCCGAACAGGCCGACCATCACCCCCGCATGCTGGATGGTACGATCGGGATAGAGCAGCTTGGCCCCCACGATGCCGACGCCCGGCCGTAAGGCGAGCGCCACCATCTCGCCGAGCCAGCCCGCCTCGATCACCTCGATGTCGTTGTTGAGGAACAGGATCAGGTCGCCGGTGGCGGCCGCGACCCCGTTGTTGCAGATGCGCGGGTAATTGAAGTCGCCATCGTCCCGCACGATGGTCGTGTCGGGCCATGTGGCCTTCATCTCCGCGAACAGGGCGAAGGTCTCCGGCTCCACCGAGCCGTTGTCCACGATGATGATCTCGAAATTGCGATAGGCCGTCTTCCCGATCAGCGAATCGAGCGCCATGCCCAGAAGGCCGGCGCGGTCGCGGGTGGGGATGACGATGGACACCTTGGGCGGCACCGCCGGCAGGGGGAAATCCGGCCGCAGGAAATGGGTCCCGGCCTCCGGCACCACGCTGACCGGCACGTTGAGCACGCCTTCGAGCGCCTGCGCGGCCAGCCGGGCGGTTTCAGGCGCGACGAAGCCCGGCGCCTTCTCCGGGCCGGAATAGGCGATGCGCGGCAGGTGCCGCACCGTACCGGCGCTGACCTCGGCCACCGTGCGCACGATGAGGTGATAGGGGGCGGCGGCGCCGAAGCCGGGATCGATCCCCAGCGTTCGGCTCCGCCCCGCCCGCAGCACGGTGAGCGCGCCCATATAGGGCGAGGCTTCCAGCAGGTGGCGATTGAAGGCCGGCTTGAACACGCCCGCCAGTGGCGTGCCGGAGGCGTCGCAGCGCTCCTCGTCGGTATAGAGCAACTGGCAGTCGGGATGGGCCGCAAACGCTGCGCGGATGAGGGCCACGGCGTCCCGCGTGGGGCGGCCGTCGAGGTCCAGCAGGCAGATGAGGCCGTCGTCCGGCGCAGCGCTGGCGGCGAGGGCGGCCTTGAGCAAGCTGGCGTCGTCCGTCCCCTGCGCGGGCACGATGCGGCCGGTATCGCCCACCGCCTCCGCCAGCTTGTCGTCGTCGCGGACAAGGCGGTCCGCGCTTGCGGCGATGATCCAGCTGAAGTTCCGGTCGGTCTGCGCCGTCAGGGCCAGCGCGCAGGCGGCGATCTCCTTGAGTGTGCGCCCGTCCCCGGCCGCCGACAGGAACACGAGGGCCGGCGCCGCCCCTTCTGCCGGAACCTCGGTGAAGTCCTCCACGAAGGCGTCGCGGAAGCGCTGGTACTGCGCCCGCTTCAGGGACAGGCGGGCCTGTGCGGTCTGGCTCAGGGCGATGAGGCTCAGGCCCAGATGGCGCGCCGCGCCCTCCGCCTGACGCCAGCGGCTCTGAAGGCCCTTCAGCCCGCCTTCGGGGGTGGAGAAGGACCCGTTCCGGAAGGCATGGAGCTTCAGCAGCAGCCGCCCGGCAGGAAACTGCCCGCGCACGGGATAGTAGCCGAGCCCCACCGCGCCTTCCGATACGCCCGCTCCGGTGACGACGATCCGCGCCGTACCGGCCGGCAGATCCGCCGCCACCGGCGTGTCCGCCTCCGCCGGGAAGCTGGCGAGGGGCGTCCCGCGCCCGTCATCCATGCGCACCACCAGCGGACCGGGGACACCCGTGGCGACCAGCACCGCCACCGCCCCCCCGGCACCCGGCAGGCGCAGCAGGAGGGGCGGGAGAAAGGCCGCGGTGCCCGGTGCCGAGGTCGTGGCGCGCAGGGGCCGGGGCGGGATCACGTCGTTCAGCATGGGATGTGGTCCCGCCCCTTCGCGGCTTGTTCCGGCTCAGGCCGCCGGGCGATCCGTCCGGCCTTGGCCCCGGCGCATGGGGCACGACCGTGGCTTTCCCTTGACGGATGGGAGCGCCGGCCGTTTTGTGGCGGCCGTTGCGCGGCGCGAAGGACGGTTTGGAATGTCACGGCGAGAAGTCGACCTGTTTGTCATCGGCGCGGGCTCGGGCGGGGTGCGCGCGGCGCGCATCGCGGCCCAGCACGGCGCCCGGGTGATGATGGCGGAGGAATACCGCGTCGGCGGCACCTGTGTCATCCGTGGCTGCGTGCCCAAGAAGCTGTTCGTTTATGCCGGCCGTTTCGCCCACGATATCGAGGACATGGCTGGCTTCGGCTGGCGGGTGACCGAGCCGGAGTTCGACTGGCTGACCCTCGTCGCCAACAAGGACAAGGAGATCGCCCGCCTCGAGGCCATCTACCGCCGCAATGCGGAGAATGCCGGGGTGGAGGTGGTGGCCTCCCGCGCCGTGGTGGTGGGCCCCAACTCGGTCCGTCTCCTCGCCACCGGGGAGGAGATCGGGGCCCGCTACATCCTTCTCGCCACCGGCGCCCGGCCGGCGCTGGGCCCGGCCATTCCGGGCTGCGAGCTCGCCATCACCTCCAACGAGGCGTTCAACCTCACCCATTTCCCCAACCGCATCCTGGTGCAGGGCGCCGGCTATATCGCGGTGGAATTCGCCGGCCTGTTCCGCGCGCTGGGGGCCGATGTCACCCTGGTCTATCGCGCCGACAAGGTGCTGCGCGGCTTCGACGGGGAGATCCGCGACCATCTGGAAGCCGAGATGACCCGCGCCGGCATCCACCTCAAGCCGGGGCGAACCCTGACCTCCATCGAGGTGATCAACGGCGGCAAGCGGGTCACCCTGTCGGATGGCTCGGTGGTCGAGGTGGACGACGTGATGCTCGCCCTCGGCCGCATTCCCAACACGGCCCATCTGGGCCTCGACACGGTCGGGGTGAAGCTCGACGAGGTGGGCGCCGTGGTGGTGGATGAGACGGGCGCGACCAACGTGCCGTCCATCTATGCGGTGGGCGACGTGACCAACCGCATCAACCTGACCCCGGTCGCCATCCGCGAGGGCCATGCCTTCGCCGACACGGTGTTCGGCAACAAGCCCTGGACCGTGGACCACTCCCTGGTGGCCACCGCCGTGTTCTCCGAGCCGGAGATCGGCACCGTGGGCCTCTCGGAAGAGGCGGCCCGCGCCCTCGGCCGGCCCATCGACATCTACAGCACCTCGTTCCGCCCGCTGAAGGCGACGCTCTCGGGCCGCGAGACGCGCACCTTCATGAAGCTGGTGGTGGACAAGGAGAGCGACGTGGTGCTCGGCTGCCACATCATGGGCGATGCCGCCTCCGAGATGATCCAGCTCGCCGGCGTGGCGCTGGGGCTGAAGGCGAAGAAGGCGGATTTCGACCGCACCGTCGCCGTGCACCCCACCTCCGCCGAGGAACTGGTGACCCTGCGCACGCCTACGCGCAGCGTCTGACCGGGGATCGGGGTGTCGCCGCCGTTCCGATCCCTCTGGGACCGGAACGGATGTGGTGCGGCGCGCTAAGAGCCGGTTGAAATTCACGCCAATTGGCGCTTGCAGCCCTCACCGGGCTTTACCACCGTCATGGCCGGACTTAACCCGGCCATCCACGGTGACGGGCAGGGAACTCAGCTCCGAGCGGAGCACAAGCGGCTCGGCGTGGATGTCCGGGTCAAGCCCGGGCATGACGAGGGTGATGGCGGGATGCCCTCTCGAATGTCCAAACGGGCGCTCAGAGCCGGCTGAGCAGCTCGGCCTTCTTGGTGCTGAACTCCTGGTCGCTCAGGATGCCCTTGGCGTGGAGGTCGGCCAGCTTCTCGATGGCGGAGATCACCTCGTTCTGGCCCAGCGGCGGCAGGGGATTGCCGAAGGTCTGGGGCTGCGGCGCATAGGTCTGCTGCTGCGGGGGTGGCGGCGGCGGATCGTAGACCGGCGGCGGCGGGGCGTAGGCCTGAGCCGGGGCCTGGGGCGCGCCGCTCACGATGGGCAGGTTCGAGACGAACACCGTGCCGTACTGGCTGGTGAAGGTGAGGGAGCCCGAGCCGCCCTGCTGCTGGGAGAAGCCGCCGATCTGGTGGTCGAGGCTGTCATAGACCGTCACCTGACCGTTGAGGTCGATGGCGAGGCGATGCGATTCCGGGAAATAGGCGTAGCGCACCGAGTTCTGCGCGCCGGTGCTGGCCGGCTGGCCAAGATCGGCCGGCCACCAGTTGAAATTGCCCGAGGCGTCCGGAATGAACAGGCTGGACTGGTTGCCTCCCATCCCCATCCCGCCGCCGCTCGACTGCCACTGCCCGCTCCCGGAATAGCCGCCGCCCTGACTCTGGGACTGGAAGCTGCCGCTCTGGGTGAGGCCGGGCTGGTTGGCGACGAGGTTCGACAATTCGCTGCACAGGCCGTCCACGCGGCCCTTCAGGTAATTGTTGAACATGTCCGAGACCATGGTCATCCCGCCGCGCATCCACTGGCCGGATCCGCCGAACTCGGGATGGCTGAACTGGGCCATCGAACCGTTGCCGGCGATCACCGAGAACAGCATGGAGGTGACGGCATCCGGGCTGAAGCCGGTGCGCTGGGAGATGGCGTTGATGGCCGCCTGGCCTTCGGGCGAAAGTTGAGGCATGAGGCTCCTGTTGTCGTTCGAACTGCGGGCGCAAGATCGCGCAAGCGTGTAGGCGCAAGCATTTCTTCTACCACGGCTTGCGGACAGTTCGCCGACAGAATCCGCCACGGCGGGCGGGGCACCCATGCAGCAGGCACGGAGCGGGGAACCGCTCCGGCGCTATGATTAGCCGCCTATTGATTGTGCCCGAACAGCCGACCCTTCTCGGCCCACAGCACGAACACCAGCGCGATGGCCCCGAGCACCATGTAGCCCAGGCTCAGCGGCAGCACCGTGCCGTCGAAGGCGCGGCCCACGAAATAGCCGAGCACGGACGCCATCAGGGTGGTGAAGCCGCCGATGAAGGAGGAGGCGGTTCCGGCCACCGCGCCCAGCGGCTCCATGGCCATGGAGTTGAAGTTCGGCACCGTGAGCGCGAACAGGAACTGTCCCGCCCCGACGAGGCCGCAGAACAGGATCAGCGGCGGCTTGCCGCCATAGGCGAGGCTGGCTGCCACCATCAGGGCCCCCACGGTGATGAAGCCGCAGATGCCGCCATGGGACAGCCGCCGCATGCCGATCCGCCGCACCAGCGCCGCGTTGGTGAAGGAGGCCACCGCCATGATGCCCGCCACCGCGGCGAACGCCACCGGGAACAGGTTGCCCAGCTTGTAGACATCGGTCTGGAACACCTGGGAGGCGGAGCCCACATAGGCCATCAGCGATCCCATCATCAGGCCGATGGCCACCGCATAGCCCGCCGCGCGGCG
Source organism: Xanthobacter versatilis (assembly GCF_043193975.1). Taxonomy (NCBI): domain Bacteria; kingdom Pseudomonadati; phylum Pseudomonadota; class Alphaproteobacteria; order Hyphomicrobiales; family Xanthobacteraceae; genus Xanthobacter; species Xanthobacter versatilis. The sequence continues at coordinate 327,148 of NZ_JBAFVB010000003.1, forward strand.
GGTGGTGAGGGTGAGCACCACGGCCTTGCCGATGGCCCGGAACGAGAAGGGGATGCGATATTCCGGATGCAGCGTCTCCGGCATGCGCAGGCCGAACCAGACCAGCAGTGCCACCGCCAGCGTGAGCATGGCGATGAAGATGAGGTGCCAGGAGCCGAAGGCCAGGATCAGGCTGCCCAGCGCCGGCGCCAGGATGGGCACGGTGAGGAACACCATCATGGCCAGTGACATGATGCGCGCCATCTCGCGCCCCTCGAACCGGTCGCGCACGATGGCGATGGCCAGCACCCGGCCCGAGGCCGCGCCCACGCCCTGGATCACGCGCGCGGCGATCAGCACGTTGAAATCCCGTGTGAACAGGGCAATCAGCGTGCCCACCGCATAGATGGCGAGGCCCGCGAACAGGATCGGCCGGCGGCCCACCACGTCGGAGATGGGGCCGTAAAGGAACTGCGCGGAGCCGATGCCGAGCAGGTAGGCATAGACCATCACCTGCACGTCATTGGCGTTGGCGAGGGCGAAGTCCTCCCGGATGGCGCCGAAGGCGGGCAAGAGGTTGTCGATGGAGAAGGCCGTCATGCCGATGAGCAGGGCGATGAGGGCGACGAATTCGAGGAACGGCGGCCGGGTGGGCGCCGTCGCCTTCGCCGGGATGGACGCGTTGCGGGGCGCGGGGGCGCGCTCGGGATGGGACATGGAACGCTCTGGCATTGGACGTGTCCCGCAACAGACACGGTTGTGAGGCGCGGCGCGCGGGGAGGGGCGACCGGCAAGGGGGCGGATGGGCCAAGGACACATAGGCGATGGCGCCGGCAAGGAGAAGGGCCGCCGTCCGATGACACCGAACCGTGTTTGCGGCGCGTCCTTTCGGCGCGGCGCGGGTTCGTGTATAAGCCCGCCTTCCGGCCCCGCGAACACAAGAGGAACGCAAGGGCTGGACCCGGTGTCGGACGAGCCGGCCCGGTTTTTGAGAACATGGAGAGTGAAATGGTGACCCGCCCGCAATCCGCTCCCGTCCCTGGCGCCGAGGCTTCTCGCCGCGCCGAAGGCTGGCGTCCGGATAGCTGGCGATTTTATCCCGGCGTGCAGATGCCCAATTATCCGGACAAGGCAGAACTCGCCGAGGTGGAAGCCAAGCTTGCCTCCTACCCGCCCCTCGTCTTCGCCGGCGAGGCGCGCCGCCTGAAGGCGGAGATCGCCAAGGTCGCCCGCGGCGAAGCCTTCCTGTTGCAGGGCGGCGACTGCGCCGAGAGCTTCGACGAGCATTCGGCCGACAACATCCGCGATTTCTTCCGCGTCTTCCTGCAGATGGCGGTGGTGCTCACGTTCGCCGGCGGCTCGCCGGTGGTGAAGGTGGGCCGCATCGCCGGCCAGTTCGCCAAGCCGAGGTCTTCGGATACCGAGACCGAGAATGGCGTGACCCTGCCCAGCTACCGCGGCGACATCGTCAACGACATCGCCTTCACGGAAGCGGCCCGCGTGCCGGATCCGCGCCGGCAGATCGAGGCGTACCGCCAGTCGGCGGCCACCCTCAACCTGCTGCGCGCCTTCGCCAACGGCGGCTATGCCAACCTTGAGAACGCCCACCAGTGGATGCTGGGCTTCGTGAAGGACAGCCCCCAGTCCTCGCGCTACCAGGAACTCGCGAACCGCATCACCGAGGCGCTCGACTTCATGCGCGCCTGCGGGATCAATCCGCAGAGCCACCCGGAAATGCGGACCACGGACTTCTTCACCAGCCACGAGGCGCTGCTGCTCGGCTACGAGCAGGCGCTGACGCGGGTGGATTCCACCTCCGGCGACTGGTACGCCACCTCCGGCCACCTGTTGTGGATCGGCGACCGCACCCGCCAGCCGGACCATGCGCATGTCGAGTATTTCCGCGGCATCCGCAATCCGATCGGCATCAAGTGCGGCCCCTCCATCACCGGGGACGGCCTCATCCGCCTCTTGGACATGCTGCAGCCCGACAATGAGCCGGGCCGCATCACCCTCATCTGCCGCTTCGGCGCCGACAAGGTGGGCGACTACCTGCCGGGCCTGATCCGCGCGGTGGAGAAGGAGGGGCGCGTGGTGGCGTGGTCGTGCGATCCCATGCACGGCAACACCATCAAGGCGGCGTCGGGCTACAAGACCCGGCCGTTCGAGCGCATCCAGTCGGAGATCCGCTCGTTCTTCGACATCCATGCGGCCGAAGGCACCTTCGCCGGCGGCGTGCACCTGGAGATGACGGGCAAGAACGTCACCGAGTGCACCGGCGGCGCCCGCGCCATCTCGGACGAGGACCTGCGCGATCGCTACCACACCTATTGCGATCCGCGCCTCAACGCCGAGCAGGCCATCGAGACCGCCTTCCTGGTGGCCGAGCTGCTGAAGCGCGAGCGCCTCGCCCGCGGCCGCCCGGAGGTGGTGGCGGCGGAGTGATCCGCTTTACTGCAAGGTAGCGGCCGGCGACGGCCATGACGATCGGCGCCCCCGGGAGGATCTCCCGGGGGCGCTTTTTTGTGGGGTGGCGGGGGAGACCTGGCCGGGCCTCTGCGTTGTTACTGGTTTACTGGCGCTTCGGCTTGTCGATGACGAATTCCGTGGCGCCGCCGTCGGCCTTGCCGTCGAACCAGACCAGCACCCGGTAGTGGTTGTCGTCTTCCGCCAGCACCAGCAGGGTTTCGGCTTTCTCGCTGTTGGAAACGCCGGGCAGGGTGCCGAGCGGGCGGGCCGTATCGCCGTCCTTGCCGCTCCACAGCCACACCTGCGCGTCCGGGATCGGGGCGGGGCCGGGCTTCTCGCAATTGTAGGCAGCCGTCCCGCGGGCATCATTGCTCCGCCCGCTGAGAACGAGCACGCCGTCCTTGACCCGCGCCAGATCGCGGATGCCCACATTGTCGCCCAGGGCCAGCGGGCTTGCCTTCGCAGTGAAGGGCTTCCCGGAGAACAACGCCTCCACCTTTGCGCGGACCACGAAGGCGTTGCCAGCGATGCAAGGCCCGCGCAGGCCGAACAGGGCCTCGTCGTCGAGGATGGCGAGGCCCTCCACCGTCACGCCGTTCTCGTCGAGTTTCTTTGGGGCAAACTGCCCGATGTCCGGCAGGTTAGCGATGGCCGGGCCAAGGGTCGCCGCGGACTCGATCTGCGGCGCCACCGTCTCGGCATCGAATGGGAACGTTGGCCGGCCGGTGGCCGAATCCACCGGAAAGCGCAGCACATGGTAACGCGAGGGCTGAAGCTTGCCCTTGCGCGACAGTCCATGGGAGCCGGTGATGTAGAAATAGCCGGGGGCGCCTACCGCGCGTGGCGCCACATAGGCGACGCCCTCGGCGTCCAGTTCCTTCATCTTCTTGTCGCCGTCGCGCGATGGCAGCAGGCCGATGACCTCCTTCGGGACGATGGTGGTGCCGTCGATCTCGAAGAACTGGGCGAAGCGCCCCTCGTCATTCACCACCAGGCAGCGGTTGGTGTCGGGCACGCAGGCCGCGCCGCTCAGGGCCTCGTTGGCTGTGTTGTCGTTGCCGTCTTCCTGGCGGAAGGGCGGCGGCTTGACTTGCCATGTCTGCTGCGGCGGGCTGACGATGTCCGCAGAGGCGAACTGGGTCGAGAACAACAACAGCCCGACCGATGCCGCGAAGCGCATGGTGGCCTCCCGCATAAATAGAACATAGACATAAACTATACTTTATCGTGTGGTCACGCCAGCGTCGGCCCAAAAGAAAGGCCCTCCCAGTGGGGAGGGCCGATCTGCATCGCGAGGGGCCGGCGCGCGGCCCGCGGTAGGTGGTTTAAGAGCGCCCCGGCCTCACTTCACCAGCGGGCAGCCGCCGTCCTTGAGCGGGCGGAAGGCGTCGGCGGCGGGGATGGTGGCGACTACCTCGTAGAGGTCCCACGGGCCCTTGGAGTCGGCCGGTTTCTTCACCTTGAAGAGGTACATGGGGTGGGTGGCGCGGCCGTCGATGCGCACTTCGCCCTTGCCGAACAGCGGGTCGTCGATGGGGGTGGCGCGCATCTGCTCCATCACCTTGGGCGCGTCCTTGGTCTTGGCGTCCTTGATGGCGTTGAGATAGTGCAGCGCGCTGGAATACACGCCGGCCTGCGCGCTCGTCGGCATCTTGCCGCCGAACTTCTCGGCGAACCGCTTGGAGAAGGCGCGGGTGTCGTCGTTGAGGTCCCAGTAGAAGGCCTCGGTGAGCAGCAGGCCCTGCGCGGCGGTCAGCCCCATCGCCTTCACGTCGGAGGAGAAGATCAGCAGCCCGGCCAGCGACTGGCCGCCCTGGGTGATGCCGAACTCGGAAGCCTGCTTGATGGCGTTGATGAGGTCGCCGCCGGCATTGGCGAGGCCGATCACCTTGGCGCCGGAGGACTGCGCCTGCACCAGGAAGGACGAGAAGTCGGTGGCGGAGAGCGGGTGCTTCACGCTGCCGGCGACCTTGCCGCCCGCGGCCTTCACGGCGGCGGCCGCGTCACGCTCCAGCGCCGCGCCGAAGGCATAGTCGGCGGTGATGAAGAACCAGGGCGAGCCGCCCTGCTTGGTGATCGCCGAACCGGTGCCGTTGGCGAGCGCCCAGGTGTCGTAGGTCCAGTGCACGGTGTTGGGCGAGCACTTGGCGCCGGTGAGGTCGGAGGTGCCGCCGCCGGACACGAGGAAGATCTTGTTCTTCTCCCGGGTCACGTCATTCACCGCCAGCGCCACCGAGGAGGTGGTAACATCCATGATGGCGTCCACCCCGTCCTGGTCGTACCACTTGCGGGCGATGGAGGAGCCGACATCCGGCTTGTTCTGGTGGTCGGCGCCCACCACCTCCACCTTGAAGCCCTTGTTCTTGGCCATGAAGTCCTGGGCCGCCATCTGCGCGGCCACCACCGAGCCGGGCCCGGAAATGTCGGCATAGACGCCGGACATGTCGTTGAGCACGCCGAGCTTGACGGTGGTGTCCTCGGCCCGCGCGGCGCCGGCCATGAGGCCGCAGAGCGCCGCCGCCACCAGCAGCGGTCGCGGATGGAACAGGGCGCGCGGATCGAGCGATCGACGTGACGTCATTTAGGTCTCTCCCTTGTGATTCTTATATTTCCGCCCGGCCTGCGACAGGCCGGCGGCTTGTTCTTATGGTGTTGACGTAAGCACGGGCCGAGGCCGGGGACAATATGCGCACGGCGTCGTGATCGGCCCGGCTGGAGCCGGTCCGAGGGCAACGCCTCAGGCGTTCACCATGCCGGCCACGTCGGTGAAGGCGCCTTCCACCAGTTCCGCCACCAGCAGGCGGGCCGGGTCCACCGGGCCGGGCAGCGTCACCCGGCCGGGGGGCACGCGCCTGAAGCCGAAGCGGGCGTAATAAGGCTCGTCGCCCACCAGCACCACCAGGCGGTGGCCGCCCTCCTGCGCCGCCTTCAGCGCCACCTCCATCAGCCGGGCGCCGATGCCCACCGACTGGAACGGCGGCTCCACCGTGAGCGGGCCGAGCAGCAGGGCGGGCGTGGTGCCGACGCGCACGCGCGTCAGCCGCACCGAGCCCACCAGCATGTTGCCCACCCGCGCCGTGAAGGAGAGGGCGCGCTCATGGGGCGCCTGCTCGCGGATACGGAAGGCGGTGCGGGCGAACCGGCCGGGGCCGAAGGTGCGCTCGTGCAGCTTGTCGATGTCGTGGTCGTCGGCCGCCGTCTCGACGGCGATGGACAGGGGAAGCTCAGTCATGGAAGGCTCGTTTCGCGGGCAGGACGAAAGGCCCGCGAGACAGCCGGAGGGATCACCGACAGGGTCGTCAGGCGGGCAGCAGGGCACGGGCGGTCTGGGGCGCCGTGTCCTGTCGTCGTCGCTGAAGGCGGGTGACCATCACGTCCTGCACGAGAACATCTTCCTCGAGAGAGAGGCGGGCCGATACCACGGCCGTGGGGGAAGGTCCAGAGGGCGGGCGGCGATGCCCGTACCGGCCCGGCCCCTCAGGCGCCGTAGATCCAGCCGTAGCGGTCCAGCAGGGCCGGGCCCTGGCGGCGCAGCACCAGGTCGCGGGCGATCCGGGGCGCGCCGGAGAGGTGGTAGATCATGCCGTTGCGCCGCGCCTCGCCCTGGATGCGGGCGGTGCGGCCGCGCCGCTCGCTCTCATAGGCGCGCAGGGCGGCGGCGGCGTCGTTCTCACGGGTGAGCGCGCCGGCAAGGCTTGCCGCATCCTCGATGGCCTGCGCCGCGCCCTGGGCGAGGAAGGGCAGCATGGCATGGGCGGCATCGCCCAAAAGCGTCACCCGGCCGGAGCCCCAGCGGGGCAGGGGATCGATGTCGTAGAGCCCCCAGCACAGGAAATGGGAGGCGCTTTCCAAGAGCGCGCGCACCTCGCCGGTCCAGGAGGCGAAGGCGGCATGCACGGCGGCGCTGTCGCCGGGGGCGCTCCAGCGGGCCACCGGCTCGGTCTGCTTGACGATGGCGACGAGGTTGAGCACCTCGCCGCCCTTCACCGGATAGACCACCAGATGCGCGTCGCGGCCGAGATAGAGCCGCACGTCGGGCGGATGGCGCGCCGGCACCGGCACGGTGGCGCGAAAGGCAAGGCGTCGGGCGAACACCGGCGGGTCCTTGACGCCGAGATGGGCGCGCACCGCAGAGCGCACGCCATCGGCGCCGACGAGGATGTCGGCGCCATGGGCCAGCAGGGTGTCGCCCTGCTTCACCACCGCGCGCACGCCACCGAAGGAGGGTTCCACCGCCGTCAGGTCGGAGCCGAGGGTCAGGATGGCGCCTGCCTCCCGGGCCGCATCGGCCAGCAGGTTCTGCAGGTCCGCCCGGTGTACCACGAGGAAGGGCGCGCCGTAGCGCGTCACCGCCGGTCCGTAATGGGCGCGGGTGATGGTGGCGCCGCTGCGCCCGTCGCGCACGTCCAGGGAGCGCGGGGCCACCGCCACCTGCTCGAGGCGCTTCAGCAGGCCGAAATCGCGCAGGATGCGGGTGGCGTTGGGGGTGAGTTGGAGGCCGGCGCCGACCTCCTTCAGCTTCTTCGCCTGCTCCACCACCTGCACCGTGAGGCCGGCGCGGGCCAAGGCGATGGCGGCGGCAAGCCCGCCGATTCCCGCCCCCACCACGACGGCACTGCGCGCCGCGCGGACGGGCTGTGGCCGAAAGGGGACAGGCGCGAAGGGAATGGGGTCGGCCATGGCGGCATCCGGCTCCGCGCGGGGAGCCGGCGGATCAGCTTTCGGTCAGGCGGCGGTGGCCGCCGGGGTGTCGTGCCACTCGCACTCTTCCGGCTTGGCCGCGCCGGCGGCAAGGGCCGGGTTGTAGCGGTAGAGCGTGGAGCAATAGGGGCAGACCGCCTCGGTGTCGCCGCCGAGGTCGATGAAGATGTGCGGGTGGTCGAACGGCGGCTTGGCGCCCACGCACATGAATTCCTTGCTGCCCACCTCGATCAGGGTGACGCCGAGGTCGTTGCAGAAGTGGGGAATGCCGGTGTCCGCCATGGTTCCGCCCGTGTGCGTTCAAAAAAGCGCCGCGACCTTAGCCTCTGATGCGCGCCGGTGAAAGACCCCGTGCCGCGGCAGATCGGCCATGGGTGTGGGAACCGGCGCCGGCTCGACGAGCGGTTTCGGCCGGGCTATCCTAACGGCAGGTGAAGAAGGGAGGGTCGTGTCCATGAAGCATTCCATGTCCGACGCGCCATCCCTCGCAAGGCTGGCCAATCCAAGGCTTTGCTACGGCGGGCTTGCGCGCGCCCCGTTTGGAAGCGTTCCGTCTGGTGCCGTTATCGGCGCGGGTGTGGCGCGCGGCGTTGTCCGGCGCACCCACCACACCGACGTCATTCCCAGGCGCCCGATTTCCCGGCGGCCCCGCCGCTAGGCCGGCCCTCCTTCCAGCGCGCGTGGTCCGCCCCGCGCCGGCCTCGAGGCCGGCGGGGACAGTGACGCCCGACCTTCCTCCGCCTCATCCGACGCGGCGCGCCTTGCGCCGCTTCTCCTTGTCCGAACCAGGGACCGGCCCTTCGCACATGCCTCGCGCATGACTTCGCGCGGCCGGGAACATGTCATGTCGCTCTTCCAGACCCACAAGCGCGGGGTGTCCTTCCGCGCCGTTTTCGCCTTCCTCCTCGGCCACTGGCGGCGCCGCAAGGGCGTGATCGCCGCCACCGCCGCCGCCGTGCTCGTCGCGACGCTCGCGGAAGTGTTCGTGCCGCTGTTCGCCGGCCGGCTCATCGGCGCGCTCGCGCTCGCGGACCGGGAGGCGGCATGGCGGGCGGCGACGGCAGCCTTCCTCGCCATCGTGGCCCTCGGCGCAGTGATGGTCACCGCCCGGCATTTCACCTATGTCGCCCTCGTGCGGCTCACCCTGCGCATGATGTCGGACCTCGCGGCGGATGCTTTCGCCCGCGTCCAGCGCTTCTCGGCGGACTGGCATGCGAGCACGTTCGCCGGTTCCACCGTGCGCAAGATCTCGCGCGGCATGTGGTCCCTCGACGTGCTCCACGACACCCTGCTGGTGGCGCTGTTCCCCTCCGTGGTGGCGCTGGCCGGATCGGCGATCCTGCTGGGCCTGCACTGGCCGGTGATGGGCCTCGTGGTGGCGGTGGGTGCGGTAGCCTTCGTGACGCTGACGCTGGTGCTGTCGCTGAACTTCGTGGCGCCGGCGGCCCGCCTCTCCAATGCGTGGGACACCCGCGTCGGCGGCGTGCTGGCGGACGCGGTGGGCTGCAACGCGGTGGTGAAGGGCTTCGGCGCCGAGGCGCGGGAAGAGGCGCGGCTTGCCCGCGTGCTCGCCAAGTGGAACGGCCGCACCCGTCGGACTTGGATGGCGGGCACCTGGGCCGGCACGGCGCAGCTGATGGCGCTGGTGGCGTTGCAGGCCTCCATCATCGGCACGGCGCTGATGCTGTGGCGGCAGGGCGCGGCGAGCGCGGGCGACATCGCCTATGTGCTCACCACCTACCTCGTCGTGCATTCCTACCTGCGCGACATCGGCATGCATGTGCACAATCTCCAGCGCTCGCTCAACGAGCTGGAGGAGTTGGTGGAGATCCACCAGCAGAGCGTGGCCATTGCCGATGCGAGGGATGCCGTGCCGATCAAGATGGTGGACGGGCGCATCGCCTTCGAGCACGTCACCTTCCACTATCGCGGCCATGACGCGCGGCTGTTCGAGGACCTGAACGTCACCATCGACGGCGGCGAACGGGTGGGCCTCGTGGGCCATTCCGGCTCGGGCAAGACCACGTTCGTGAAGCTGATCCAGCGCATGCACGACGTAACCTCGGGCCGGGTGACCGTGGACGGGCAGGATGTGCGCGCGGTGACGCAGGGCTCGCTCCGGCGGGCCATCGCGGTGGTGCAGCAGGAGCCGGTGCTGTTCCACCGCTCGCTGATGGAGAACATCGCCTATGGCCGTCCCGACGCCTCCTTTGCCGAGATTCGGCGGGCGGCGGAGCTGGCCAATGCCTCTGGCTTCATCGAGCGCATGCCGCGCGGCTACGGCACGCTGGTGGGCGAACGGGGGGTGAAGCTCTCCGGCGGCGAGCGCCAGCGCATCGCCATCGCCCGCGCCTTCCTTGCGGATGCGCGCATCCTGATCCTGGACGAGGCCACTTCCAGCCTCGATTCGGAATCGGAGGCGGCCATCCAGGAGGCCATGGAGCGGCTGATGGTGGGGCGCACGACGCTGGTCATCGCCCACCGGCTGTCCACGGTGCGCTCCCTCGATCGCCTGCTGGTGTTCGACCGGGGGCGGATCGTGGAGGAGGGCGACCACGATGCCCTGGTGCAGCGCGAGGGCGGCCTCTATCGCCGCCTGTTCGAGCGGCAGGCCATGGAGCTGGCCCGAGGGCTCGCGGCGTGAAATGAGGGGGCGGCGCGCCGGTGCCGCCCCCGTTTTGTGAAGTCCTACTGGTCCACCACGCACACCAGCTCGTGCCGGCCGTCCGCCAGCACCCGGCGGGTGAGGCGGTCGGAGAGGCGGGTCATCAGCAGCAGAACGATGCCGTTCATCACCGCGTCCTCGTCCACCTCCGGGTCCAGGCTGGGCGCGGGGCCCGCCTCCAGGGGCCTGCCGGCCCAGGTGAAGGCCAGTTTCAGCTGGTGCTCGTCGAAAGTCGCCGCCACCTCCACCGCCCCCTCGACAAGGGCGGGGGCGGCGGTGCTGAATTCCTCGGCCAACTGCACCAGGCGGGCGACGGCATCGGCGCGGGCGCCTTCCACGCCGCCGGTGTCCAGCAGGAAGGGACGCAGGGTCGAAAATCCGGTCCCGGGCTCCCAGTGCGTCCGGAGCGTGGTGCGCCGGCCGATGCGGAACAGGGCATTCAGCGCCAGCGCCGTGAACAGGCCGAGGATCAGCGAGGAGCTGACCACGGACTGCAATTCGGACGACAGATGCTGGGAATAGAAGGCCGGCAACTGGTCGAACGACAGGCCGAGCAGGAAGCCGAGGCCCACCGTGATGGTCCGCCGCGCATCGAGCATCCTCTGGCCGAGGATCGACACGCCGGACAGCACGATGAAGGCGGAGGCGAACAAGAGCGCCGCCCCCAGCACCCCGCGCGGAATCGCCAGCACCAGCGCCGATGCGCCGGGAAGGAAGGCGAGGGCGATCCAGGCGAAGCCCACGCCCAGGGCCACCCGGCGCGCCAGCACTTGCGTCGCCACCGAAAGCCCGACGCTGGCGGAATAGGTGTTCAGACCCATGGTGCCGAGCAGGCCGGCCATGAGCGTGCCGAGTCCGTCGGCGAGCACGCCGGCCTCGATGTTGGCATAGTCCGGCCGCTTCCAGTCACGGTCGTTGGCCCGCTGGCTCGCCACCATGTCGCCGAAGCCGCGCAGGGTGCAGGCCAGCGCCCCCGCCAGGAAGCCCGGCAGCAGGCCGAGGCTGAAGCTCGGCGTCACCAGCGGCCAGTTCAGCGACCAGCCGAGCGAGCTGGCGAACGAGGGCATAAGGGCGGTCACCGGCACCGCATCGGCCGCAGACATGCCGGAGGGGTCGGCGAGCCTCCACGCCACATGGAAGGCAGTTCCCACCGCCAGGCCCACCAGCACCGCCATGGTCTTGAGCCGGGCGGTGCCCCACACCGCAAGGCCGATCATGACCGCCAGCGCCAGCACGGCGGCGCCGGTGCCGTCGCCCGACAGGGGCCGCTCCTGCCCCAGTCCCACCACCAGCTTGAACGCCACCACCCCCAGTATGATGCCGATCAAAAGCACCACCAGCCCGACGATCTCGATAGGCAGGTACGGCCGCAGCCGGCTGATGAAGCGGCTGAGGGTGATCTGGGTCAGCCCCGCCGCGATGGTGAGGCCGGCCACCGCCGACAGCCCGCCGGTCTTGGCGGTCAGCAGTGCGGCGGGCAGGTAGGCGGCGGTGAATACCGCCGGCAGCAGGAAGCCGCTGCCGACCCGCGGCAGCCCCGGCAGCCGGCCGCCCCAGGACTGGAACAGGGTGGACAGACCCATGGCGAGCATGGCCAGCGCAAGGTAATTGGCCTGTGTCGCCGCATCCGCGCCGGCGGCTTGCGCCACCAGCACCGGGAACACCAGCGTCACCGCCATCAGCCCCATGTGCTGGGCGATGGAGGCGGCGAGCACTGCCAGCGGCGGGCGCGATTGCAGGTCGTAGCGCAGACTCATGCCGCCCCCCGCCTGTGGGCGGGAGGAGCCGCGCGCCGCGCGACGGTGACAAAGCTGGTGGGAGGGATCATGGATCGGCCCGGCCCCGGGGAAGCCGGACGAGCCTAGAGCAGGATTTTGTCGAACGAAATCGCGAATTCGTGTCGAGACGGCTGCCGTTCCGGGTGCAGTTCACCCGATCGACAGCCACAGCTCAGTCCGGCTCGGCGAGACGGTAGCCGACGCCGGTCTCGGTGCGGATGTAGCGCGGCTGCTCGGGGTTGTCCTCCAGCTTCTGCCGCAGCTGGCGCACATAGACCCGCAGATATTGCACGTCATAAGCGCTGCCCCACACCTTTTGCAGGATGAAGGCGTGGGTGAGCACCCGGCCGGCATGCTGCACCATGAGGCGCAGGATGTCGTATTCCTTGGGCGAGAGCTTCACCTCCCGCTCCTTCAGCCGGACGATGCGGCGCACCAGGTCCACCGACAGGTCGCCCACCTTGAACAGGGGCTTTTCCCCCTGCTGCTGGAGGCGGTGGCGCAGGGCGACGCGCAGGCGGGCGATCAGCTCGTTCATGCCGAACGGCTTGGTGACATAATCGTCCGCCCCGCCCTCCAGCGCCTCGACGATGCCGGCCTCGTCGGTGCGGCTGGAGAGGATCACCACGGGGGCATCCAGCCCTTCGGCACGCCAGCGGGCGAGCAGGTCGCGGCCCGGCATGTCGGGCAGTCCGAGGTCGAGGATGATGAGGTCGGGCCGGGCCTCGGTGACGCGGGCAATGGCCTCGGCGGCGGTGGCGGCGCTGGTCACGTCATAGCCCTGGGTGGACAGCCCGGCATTGAGCAGCTTGCGGATGGCCGGCTCGTCATCCACTACGAGGAGCTTCACGCCGTTCATGACGCGTCTTTCATGGTGCGTCCCTCATGGCAACGCCTTCAGCGCGCGGGCCTGGGGCGGCACCGGCATGCGGATGGTGAAGGCGGCGCCGCGCCGGTCGGGCCGCCCGTCGGCGGTGAGGGTGCCGCCCATGGCCTCCAGGAAGCCGCGGCTGATGCCGAGCCCCAAGCCCGTTCCGGCCCGCACCTGGTCGCCCTTGCGGACGCGATAGAATTTGTCGAACACCCGCTCGCGATCCTCCTCGGCGATGCCCGGCCCCTCGTCCAGCACGCGGAGCGTGACGAAGGCGCCGTCGGACCAGCCCTCGATGCGCACCAGCGCGCCCTCCGGCGCATATTTTGCGGCATTGTCGAGGAGGTTGAACAGGGCCTGCTCGAACAGCACGGGATCGATGCTCAGCATCGGCAGGTCCGGGGCAAGGTCGATCTCCAGGCGATGATGCCGCAGGATGGACCGGGCGCGGTCGAGCGCGCTGCCCACCACCTCGCTCACGTCGCAGAGGCCGGCATTGGGCACGATGGCGCCGGATTCCAGCCGGGTCATGTCGAGTAGGTTGGCGATGAAGCGGTTGAGCCGCTCGGCCTCCTCCTCGACGGTGGAGAGCAGGTCCGAGCGCGCCTCCTCGGTGAGCGCGGAGAAGAAGCTGCGCAGGGTGCCGGCGGCGCCCATGATGGAGGCGAGCGGCGTCTTCAGGTCATGGGAGATGGAGGTGAGCAGCGCCGTGCGCAGCCGGTCGGTGGCGGCGTCCAGCTTCGCCTTCTCCACGTCGGCGACGAGGTTCACCCGCTCCACCGCCAGCGCCGCCTGGTCGGCCAGCGCATCCATCAGCCGCCGCTGCTCGGGGGTGAGGAGCGGTCCCTCCTTGTCGCGGTCGATGCCGATGACCCCCACCGCGCCGCGCCCGGTCTGCATGGGCATGAACAGGCGCTTGGCCCCCGGCAGGGTATCGGCGCCGCGCCCGGCCCAGCGGTTGTTCTCGAAGGCCCAGCGGGCGGCGGCAAGGTCGGCGGCGTCGATGGCGTCTTCCGGCGGGTAGGCGGCCTTCACCGTCAGGGTGTCGCCATCGGGCAGCACGATCACCACTCGCACGTTGAGCATGGAGGCGATCTGGAAGGCGGTGGCCCAGAGCAAATCGTCGAGGGTGCCGGCGCCGGCGAGCTTTTTGGAGAACAGGTAGAGGTCTTCCGCCGTCTTGGCCCGCGCCCGCGCCGCCAGCGCCTGGGCGCGCACCCGCGCCGTGAGGTTCGAGGCGATGATGGCCACCACCAGGAAGAAGAACAGCGCGACCACGTTCTCCGGATCGGTAATGGTGAAAGTGTAGAGCGGCGGGATGAAGAAGAAATTGAACGCCAGCATGGCGGCGCCGGAGGCGACCAAGGCCGGCGCCAGCCCGAAGCGCACCGCGCTGACCAGCACCGCGGTGAGGAACACCAGCGCGATGTTCTGCAGCGCCAGGACCTTCTGGAGGCCGAAGCCGACAAGGGTCGCCAGCGCGACGATGACAAGGCTGGCGAGATAGGGCCACGTCTCCCGCCGGGCGGTGGGCACGGCGGCCCCTGAGCGGCCGGGCGCGGGCGTCTCCTTGTCCCCGGCGATGACGTGGACCGAGATGTTGCCGGAGCGGCGCACGAGGTCGTGCACCACGGAGCCGTGGAGGATCTCGAACCAGCGGGAGCGGTCCGACTTGCCGATGACGATATGGGTCACGTTGGCGGAGCGGGCGTAGCTGAGCACATCATCGGCGATGCGGGTGCCGCCGGGGATGGTCACCGCCTCCCCGCCCATGCGCTCCGCCAGCCGCAGGAAATCGGCGATGCGGTCGCGCTCGGCGGTGTCGAGCCGCAGCGCGCGCTCGGTCTCCACGTAGAGCGCGACCCACGGCGCCCGCAGCCGGTCGGCGAGGCGCTTGGTGTAGCGCACCAGCGCGGCACTGCGCGGGTCCTCGCTGAGGCAGACCAGCACCCGCTCCCCCGCCGCCCACGGGCCGGATATGGCATGGGCACGCATGTGGGAGAGCAATTGCTCGTCCACCCGCTCGGCGGTGCGGCGCAGGGCGAGTTCCCGCAGGGCGGTGAGGTTGCCGGGGGAGAAATAGTTCTCCACCGCTCGCCGCGCCGTCTCGGGCACGTAGACCTTGCCCTCCTTCAGCCGCTGGAGGAGGTCGCCGGGGGTGATGTCGATGACCTCGATGTCGTCGGCGCGGTCGATGATGGCGTCGGGCACCGTCTCTCGCACCCGCACGCGGGTGATCTGCGCCACCACGTCGTTGAGGCTCTCCACATGCTGGATGTTCAGCGTGGTGTAGACATCGATGCCCGCCGCCAGCAGCTCCTCCACATCCATGTAGCGCTTGGCGTGGCGGCTCTCCGGGGCGTTGGTGTGGGCCAGCTCGTCCACCAGCACCAGGGCCGGGCGGCGGGCGAGGATGGCGTCGAGGTCCATCTCCTCGATCAACCGTCCCTTGTAGGGGATGCTCCGGCGCGGGATCACCTCGAGGCCGGCCACCAGCGCTTCGGTCTCGCGCCGGCCGTGGGTCTCCACCACGCCGATCACCACGTCCGCGCCATCGTTGCGGCGGGCATGGCCGGAGGCGAGCATCTCGTAGGTCTTACCGACGCCCGGCGCAGCCCCGAGGAAGATCTTCAGGCGGCCGCGCGTCTCCTGCTCGGCGGCCGCGAGCAGGGCATCGGGCGAAGGCCGCACGGGAGCGGCACGGTCGTCGGGCATGGCCTCCTCCGGGATCCGGGCGTGTGACAGCCCGATCCATTGCCTTCAGGCTCAAGCGCCGCGTGGGCTTGGCCTATCGGTCTGTCACTGCGGGCGCGCCTTGTCGAGGGCGAGGTTGAGGGCGAGCACGTTCACGCGCGGCTCGCCGAGGAGGCCGAGGGTGCGGTCCTCCACGCTCTCCTCCACCAGCCGGCGCACCACGCCCTCGTTGAGGCCGCGCGCCCTGGCCACCCGCGGCACCTGGAACAGGGCCGCCTCGGGCGAGATGTGGGGGTCGAGCCCGCTGCCGGAGGCGGTGACGAGGTCTACCGGCACCGGGTCGCGCGGGTTCTCGGCCCTGAGGGCGTCAAGGTCGGCCTTCACCCGGTCGGCCAGCGCCGGGTTGGTGGGGCCGAGGTTCGAACCCATGGAGTTCGCCGCATTATAGGGCGCGGGAATGGTCTTGGTGGCGTCGGCCGGGTCGGCGTCGGTGGTGGCCGACGGCCGGCCGTGGAAATAGCGCGCGGACGTGAAGTTCTGGCCGATCAGCGCCGAGCCGATCACGGTCCCCTCGCGGGTGACGAGGCTGCCGTTGGCCTGCCTCGGGAAGAGCACCTGTGCCGCCCCGGTCATGGCGAGCGGGTAGGCAAGGCCGGTGAGCGCCGTCAGGGCGATGAGCACGACGAACGCGGGGCGAAGTTCTTTCAGCATGGGTGTTTCCTCAAACCAGGTGAAGGGCCGTGACCGCAAGGTCGATGGCCTTGATGCCGACGAACGGCACGAGGATGCCGCCGAGGCCGTAGATCAGAAGGTTGCGCTTCAGCAGCGCCGCCGCGCCGATGGGCCGGAAGGCGACGCCCTTCAGCGCCAGCGGGATGAGGGCGATGATGATGAGCGCGTTGAAGATGATGGCCGACAGGATGGCGCTTTGGGGCGAGGCCAGCCCCATCACGTTCAGCGTGCCGAGCTGCGGGTAGAAGGCCACGAACATGGCGGGGATGATGGCGAAATACTTCGCCACATCATTGGCGATGGAGAAGGTGGTGAGCGAGCCGCGCGTCATCAGCAGCGCCTTGCCGATCTCCACGATCTCGATGAGCTTGGTGGGGTCGCTGTCGAGGTCCACCATGTTGCCGGCCTCGCGGGCCGCCACAGTGCCGGTGTTCATGGCGACCCCCACGTCGGCCTGGGCCAGCGCCGGGGCATCGTTGGTGCCGTCGCCGCACATGGCCACCAGCTTGCCCTTGGCCTGCTCATCGCGGATGAGGCGCAGCTTGGCTTCCGGGGTCGCCTGGGCGAGGAAGTCGTCCACCCCCGCCTCGGCGGCGATTGCGGCGGCGGTGAGCGCGTTGTCGCCGGTGATCATCACCGTGCGGATGCCCATGCGCCGCAATTCGGCGAAGCGCTCGCGGATGCCGCCCTTCACGATGTCCTTGAGATGGATGACGCCGAGCAGTCGCCCGTCCCGCGCCACGGCCAAAGGCGTGCCGCCGGACTTGGCGATCTCCTCGGCGATGGCATTGATCTCGCGGATGGCCTCCTGGCTCACCAGCGTTCGCACATTCTGCACCGCGCCGGAGGCGGTGACGGCGCTGCTGCCGCCCTGGACATAAGACAGGATGGCATCCACCGCGCCCTTGCGGACGGAGCTTCCGTCCACGTCCACGCCGCTCATGCGGGTCTGGGCGGTGAAGGGCACGAAATGGGCGTTCAGGCTCGCCATGTCGCGGCCGCGGATGGCGTATTTCTCCTTCGCCAGCACCACGATGGAGCGGCCTTCGGGGGTCTCGTCGGCAAGCGATGCGAGCTGGGCGGCGTCCGCCAGGTCCTGCTCGCTCACCCCGCGCACCGGGTGGAAGGCGGCGGCCTGCCGGTTGCCCAGCGTGATGGTGCCGGTCTTGTCGAGCAGCAGGGTGTCCACGTCGCCCGCCGCCTCCACCGCGCGGCCCGACATGGCGAGCACGTTGAAGCGCACCAGCCGGTCCATGCCGGCGATGCCGATGGCCGAGAGCAGCGCTCCGATAGTGGTGGGAATGAGGGTCACGAACAGCGCCACCAGCACCACCACGGAGATGGAGCCGCCCGCGTAGGACGCAAAGCTCGGGATCGACGCGGTGGCGAAGATGAAGATCAGCGTCATGCCCGCGAGCAGGATGTTGAGGGCGATCTCGTTGGGCGTCTTCTGCCGCTCGGCGCCTTCCACCAGCGCGATCATGCGGTCGAGGAAGGTCGCGCCCGCCGCCGCTGTGATGCGCACCTTGAGATGATCGGAGACCACCGTGGTGCCGCCGGTCACCGCCGAGCGGTCGCCGCCGGATTCGCGGATCACAGGGGCACTCTCGCCGGTGATGGCGGCCTCGTTCACCGAGGCGACGCCTTCCACCACCTCGCCGTCGGAGGGGATGATGTCGCCGGCCTCCACCAGCACCACGTCGCCCACCTTCAGTGAGGTGCCGGGCACGGTGCGGAAGGCGTCGCCCTCGCCGGTGAGCAGCTTGGCCTGGGTCTCGGTGCGGGTGCGGCGCAGTGATTCCGCCTGCGCCTTGCCGCGCCCCTCCGCCACCGCTTCGGCGAAATTGGCGAACAGCACGGTGAACCACAGCCACAGGATGATCTGGAAGGAGAAGCCGAGGCCGCCGCCCGAGGTGACGAGGTCGCGCACGAACAGCACGGTGGTGAGGAGGGCGACCACCTCCACCACGAACATGACCGGGTTCCTCACCATCGCGCGCGGATCGAGCTTGCGGAACGAGGCGCCGACGGCGGGCAGGAGGATGGCGGGGTCGAGCAGGCTTACGGAATGGGATCTGGCCATGGAGGCACTCCCGGGAAGAGGTGTCAGTGGGTTGCGACGTTCAGCGCCAGCGCGATGACGGCCTGGATGGCGGCCGCGAGCACGAGGGCGGCGACCGACACGATCAGGATGAGTTCGGACGCCGAGAGCGGCATGCGGCGCGCCCTGGGCTCCCGCCCGGCGCGGGGCCGGGCGGGCGGGGGGTGGTGGTCCATGTCAGCCTCCCGCGCCGAAGCTCTGCCCGGCCGCCGCCGCCAGATGCTCGACGATGGGGCCGAGCGACAGGGCCGGGAAGAAGGTGAGCCCGCCCACGATCAGGATGACGCCCACCAGCAGCCCCACGAACAGGCCGCCGGTGGTGGGGAAGGTGCCCGCCGAGGCCGGCACGGTCTTCTTCGCCGCCAGCGCCCCCGCCAGCGCCATGGCCGGCACGATCATGAGGAAGCGGCCGACGAACATGGAGGAGGCCAGCGTCAGGTTGTAGAAGAAGGTATTCCCCGTGAGTCCGCCGAAGGCCGAGCCGTTGTTGGCGGTGGCCGAGGTGAAGGCGTAGAGGATCTCCGAGAAGCCGTGCGGTCCCGGATTGTTTATGGAGGCAACAGCCGAGGGCAATACTGTCGCCACCGCCGTCCAGCCCAGCATCATCAGGGGCAGGATGAGGATGGCGAGCATGGCCATCTTCACTTCCTTGGCCTCGATCTTCTTGCCCACATATTCCGGCGTGCGGCCCACCATGAGGCCGGCCACGAACATGGTGACCACCACGAACAGCAGCATGCCGTAGAGGCCCGCGCCCACGCCGCCGACGATGATCTCGCCCAGCTCCATGTTGATGAGCGGGATCATGCCGCCGAGCGCCGTGAAGCTGTCGTGCATGGCATTCACCGCGCCGCAGGACGCCGCCGTGGTGATGACCGCGAACAAGGCGGAGGCAAGGATGCCGAAGCGCAGCTCCTTGCCCTCCATGTTGCCGCCGTTAAGGCCCAGCGCATTGAGCGCCGGCGTGCCGGCGGCCTCGGCCCAGTAGGTCACTGCGACGCCGGCCACGAACAGAACGCCCATGGCGGCGAGGATGGCCCAGCCCTGCTTCTCGTTGCCCACCATGCGGCCGAACACGTTGGTGAGCGCCGCGCCCAGCGCGAAGATGGAGACCATCTGCAGGAAGTTGGAGAGCGCGGTGGGGTTCTCGAACGGGTGGGCGGCATTGGCGTTGAAGAAGCCGCCGCCGTTGGTGCCCAGCATCTTGATGGCCACCTGCGAGGCCACCGGGCCCAGCGCGAGGGTCTGCTTGCCGCCGTCCAGCGTCGCGGCGTCCACATAGGGGCCCAGCGTCTGCGGGATGCCCTGCCACACCAGCACCAGGGTGAAAACCACGCAGATGGGCAACAGCACGTAGAGGGTGCAGCGGGTGATATCCACCCAGAAATTGCCCACCGTCTGCGCCGAGGCGCGGGAAAAGCCGCGGATCAGCGCCATGCCCAGCACGATGCCGGTGGCGGCGGACAGGAAGTTCTGGTGGGTGAGCCCCAGCATCTGCACGAGGTAGCCCATCGTGCTTTCACCACCGTAATTCTGCCAGTTGGTGTTGGTGATGAAGCTGATGGCCGTGTTGAAGGCAAGGTCGGGGGCCACCGCCGCCATGCCCTGCGGATTGAAGGGCAGCAGGTCCTGCACCCGCATGAGCGCATAGAGCAGGAGGAAGCCGCCCACGTGGAACAGCAGCATGGCGATGGTGTAGGTGAGCCAATGCTGCTCGCGCGTCGCATCCACTCCGCCGAGGCGGTAGATGAGCTTTTCCACCGGCGCGAACACGGGGGAGAGAAACGTGCGTTCGCCCGCGAACACGCGGGTCATGTAGCCGCCGAGCGGCCGCGTCAGCATCAGCACGACGAGGCAGAACAGGGCGATCTGGATCAGTCCATTGGGTGTCATGGGAGGATGCCTCAGAACCGCTCGGGATTGAGGAGCGCGAAGGTGAGGTAGAAGAGAAGCCCCGCGGTCACGAGACCGCCGAGCGCATAATCAAAGACCATGGAAGTTCTCCTTGGTGCGCCGGGTGGGCGCACAAGACTTGATCCGGCGGCAGCGCGAGGCCGCCCCGGATTTCGGCACGAAAGATCTTTCGTTCAGAGCCGCTCGCAGAGGTGGCCGTAGCCGATGGCGACGGCGAAGAAGCCGAGGCCCAGCGCGAGCATCAGAAGGTCCAGCATGAGTTTGGCTTTCCGGTCCGTTCCGTGTGTCGGGGGAGGGCGCGGCGCCGGCTGGCGGAGCGCTCGCCTCACGGGCCTGAAGCTGGCCCCAACTGGATCAAGATTCGAGAGGGATGCCGTAGCGGCGGCATAGGAATCTCATAAAGATCGCGGGGGCGGCGGGCGTGGCTGGCCCGTCTGCGGCTGCTCCGGCCGGGCGCGCCGTAAAACCTTCTCCCGCTTGCAGGGGAAGGTTCACCGCCGGCCCTCGCACCATCCCACCGTCGCCGTCCGGCTTGACCGGACGGCCCATGGCCCCGCCGGGACGACGCGGTGGGGCTGGGGAAGCAGGGAGATGGACCCGCCGGTCAAGCCGGAGGGTGACGGGATGGAGAGTGAGCCCCCTCTCCGCCCGCACGCGGGAGCGGAGGACAGGGCGGCGCTTCGTGGCCAACCGCGATCACCTGCCCACGGCGCCGCCTTCTCCGCGCCCGATGCCGCCTCTACACTCGTGGCGAATCCCGCCCACGCGCTGTCCGCGCTCGTCACACGCTGCCCCGGAACCCGCCCATGACCCAAGACGACATCGCCGCCCGCGTGAGCGCGGACAATGGCATCACGCTGACCGAGACGGAGGCGCGGGCGGTTGCCGCGCTGGCCGGCGATCTCAATGCCCGTGTGGCGGCCGGCGCTGGCCAGCGCCTCGCCTTCGACGCCGCGCCCTGGAGCTTCGCCACCCTGTGCGCCGAAATCGCCGCCGGCCTGACGACCAGCCAGAAGACCAGCGAAGAAACCAACTCGGGGGCGGGCGAATGAGCGGCTTTTTCACCCTCGGCGTGGTCGAGATGGCGGACGCCGTGGCCGATGGCTCGGTGTCGTCCGAAGCCCTCGCCGAGGAGGCGCTGCAGCGGCTTGAAACCCTCGGCCCGCGCTACAACGCCGTGATGCAGATCGAGCCCGAGCGGGCGCGCGAGGCGGCGCGCGCGGTCGATCTCGCGCGGGCACGGGGCGACAAGCTGGGGCCGCTTGCCGGCGTGCCTCTGGCGCACAAGGACCTGCTCTATCGCGCCGGCCGCGTCGCCACCGGCGGCTCGCTGATCCGCAAGGATTTCGTGCCGGATGTGACCTCAAGCGTGCTGGAGCGGCTGGATGCGGCGGGGGCGCTGGACCTCGGCTCCCTGCACCTTGCCGAGTTCGCGCTCTCGCCCACCGGCTTCAATGTCCATTACGGCCATGGCCTCAGCCCGTGGAACACCGCCTATGGCGCTGGCGGCTCCTCGTCCGGCTCGGGGGCGGCGGTGGCGGCGCGCATGGTCCCGGGGGCGCTGGGATCGGACACCGGCGGCTCCATCCGCCATCCCTCTGCCATGTGCGGGGTGACGGGGCTGAAGCCCACCCACGGCCTCGTGCCGCTTTACGGCGCCATGCCGCTGGCGCCGAGCCTCGACACCATCGGCCCGCTGACCCGCACCGCCCGCGATGCGGCGCGCATGATGACGGCCATCGCCGGTCCCGACCCGCGTGATGGTGCCACCCTGCCAGCGCCGCGCCTCGATTTCGAGGGCGGGCATAAGGGGGACCTCAAGGGCCTCACCATCGCTGTGCCGTCCGGCTATTACCGCGAGCTGGCGACGCCGGAGATCGCCGCGCTCATGGACGACAGCCGCGCCGTGCTGAAGGACGCGGGCGCGCAGCTCATCGAGACCAGCCCGCCCGACATGGCGCTGGTGAACGCGCTGATGCAGGTGGTGATGCTGGTGGAGATGTCCACCCTCCATCGCCGCTGGCTCACCGAGCGGCCGCAGGACTACAGCCCGCAGGTACGCGCCCGCATGCTGCCCGGCCTCGCTTTGCCGGCCACCCGCTACGCGGAAGCCCTGATGATGCGCGCCAGCGTGACGCGCGACTGGCTCGCCACCACCATGGGTGCGGCGGACATGGTGCACATGCCGACCCTTCCGGTGGCGGTGCCCAGCATCGCCGAGACCACCGCCGGCCCGCCGGAGGATATCGCCGCCGTGGTGGGGCGCCTCGCGGCGTTCACGCGGGGCATCAATTATCTCGGCCTGCCCAGCCTGTCGGTGCCGTGCGGCTTCACCGCCAACGGCCTGCCGGCCGCCTTCCAGCTGGTAGGCCGGCCCTATGCCGATCCGGTGCTGCTGAAGGCCGGCGATGCCTATCAGCGCCGCACCGATTTCCACACCCTGCTGCCGCCGGGCTGCGGCGCGCTCGCGTGATACCAATGGCCTGTGAGCTTGACTCATTGGCCGTTGGTCAAGCCCGCGCGGCGCCTGAGCGTACCCACTTGGCATCGGTCAAAGACCGAGGCCGATGGTATAAGCGCAAGGGGCCCGCCGTCGGTCGCGGCGGCGCGTCATCTGGCCAGCGCGGCTGAAGCTGGTCCATGATCGCACCATGAGCGACGCCTTGCCCGATAGCCCCTTCAATCTCGCCCGCTACTGCCTCCACCAGGGGGCGGATGCGGCCAAGCCCGCCTTGCTGGTGGCGGAGGGCCCCAGCGGGCGCATCATCGAGACCTGGACCTATGGCGAGATGCGCGCGGCGGTGGCGCGCATGGCCGGGGGATTTGCCGGCTATGGCCTGCCGCGCGGGTCGCGGGTGCTGCTGCGGGTGGGCAACACCTCCCACTTTCCGCTGCTGTTCTTCGGCGCCATCGCGGCGGGGCTCGCGCCGATCCCCACGTCCACTTTGCTCACCCAGGACGAGGTGGACCTCATCCTCGCCGATTCCGGCGCGCTGCTGGTGGTGGGCGACGGCTCCGGCGCCATGCCCTCCGATCCGGGCGCGGCGCGGGTGCTCGGGCGGGGTGAGATCGCCGAACTCGAACAGGCCGATCCTGCCGAAGTTTCCGATACGAAGGCGGACGATCTCGCCTTCCTCGTCTACACCTCCGGCACCAGCGGACGGCCAAAGGGCGTCGCCCATGCCCAGCGGGTGGTGCTCGGCCGAAGGCCCATGCGGGAGGGGTGGCTGGGGCTTTCGGCGAGCGATTTTCTGTTCCACGCCGGGGCCTTCAACTGGACCTACACCCTGGGCGCTGGGCTGATGGACCCATGGTCTGCGGGGGCCACCAGCATCGTCCATCTGGGCGAGCGCCCGCCCGAAGCCTGGCCGGATCTCCTTGAAGCGACGGGGGCCACCCTGTTTGCCGCCGTCCCCGGCCTCTACCGGCGCATCCTGAAATATGGGTCCGTCACCCCCAGCCGTTTTCCCGCGCTGCGCCATGGGCTTACCGCCGGCGAGGCGCTGAAGCCCACGCTCTATGGCGAGTGGACCCGGGCTACCGGCCGCCCGCTTTACGAGGCGCTGGGCATGAGCGAAATCTCCACCTACATCTCGTCCGGCCCAGGCGTACCAACGCGCGCCGGCAGTCCCGGCAAGCCGCAGGCGGGGCGGAAGGTGTGTGTTCTGCCTTCGGACGCGGCGGCGGATTCGGCCGATCAGCCGCTACCTCCCGGGGAGACCGGTATCCTCGCCGTCCACCGTTCCGACCCCGGCCTGATGCTCGGCTATTGGGGCCTGCCGCAGGAGACGGCGGCGGTGATGCGCGGCGAATGGTTCCTCACCGGCGACCTCGCCCGCTTCGATGCCGACGGTTACCTCTGGTACGAAGGCCGCTCCGACGACCAGATGAACGCGTTCGGCTATCGGGTGGCGCCGGAGGAGGTGGAGCGGGCGCTGGCCGACCACCCGTCCGTCGCTGAAGTTGCTGTGACGGAAGCAAAATCCGGCGAGGTCTCGGTCATCACCGCGTTCGTGGTGCTGCACGAGGGAGCGGTGGGCGATGCGGACGCACTCGCCCGTCACGCCGCCCGGCACCTCGCCGAATACAAGCGCCCGCGCGCCTATGTGTTCGTGCGTGAGCTGCCCCACACCCCCTCCGGCAAGGTGCTCCGCCGCGCCCTGAGGACGTGAGGGGCCTCTGACCGACAGCACCGGTCTTTGACCGGTGCCGAGAGGGTGTCGCTCAAGCGCCGCGCGGGCTTCACGCCGCCGCGGTGGCGGTGGATGTGCCCTGCGCCGCATCCTCGATGGCGAGGCGGGCGCCCTTCTCGGCGATCATGGCGGTGGGGGTGTTGGTGTTGCCCGAAGTGATGGTGGGCATCACCGAGGCGTCGATGACGCGCAGCCCGTCGATCCCGTAGACGCGCAGCCGCTCGTCCACCACCGCCATGGGATCGTCCGGCCGGCCCATCTTTGCCGTGCCCACGGGGTGGAAGATGGTGGTGCCGATATCACCGGCCGCCTTGGCCAGGGACGCATCATCCTCGCCCACCGAAGGGCCGGGCAGATATTCCTCCGGCCGGTAGGGGCTGAGGGCCTGCTGGCGCATGAGGCGGCGGGTGACGCGGATGGCGTCCGCCGCCACCTGCCGGTCCTCGTCGGTGGCGAGATAATTGGGGGCGATCTGCGGGGCGGCGTCCAACGCCATGGAGGTCAGCCGCACCACGCCGCGCGAGGTGGGCCGCAGGTTGCAGGCCGCCACCGTGATGGCCGGGAAGCGGTGCAGTGGCTCGCCGAATTTGTCGAGCGACAGCGGCTGCACATGGAACTGGATGTTGGCCCGCTCCTGACTCGGGTCGGAGCGTGTGAAGATGCCGAGCTGGGACGGCGCCATGGTGAGCGGCCCGCGCCGGCGCAGGGCGTAGTCGATCCCCATCAGCGCGCGGCGGGGCAGGGAATAATAGGTTTCGTTCAGGGTGCGGATGCCGGAAACCTTGTAGATCGCCCGCTGTTGCAGATGATCCTGAAGGTTTCGGCCCACTCCCGGCCGGTCCCGTACGGTCTCGATGCCGAGTTCCGAGAGCCATTCGCCGGGGCCGATGCCGGAGCGGTGGAGCACCTGCGTGGAGCCGATGGAGCCGGCGGAAAGGATCACCTCGCCACGGGTGCGGGCCTCCATCAGCCGGCCGTTCTGCATATAGCGCACGCCCACCGCCCGGCCGTTCTCGATGACGAGACGGTCCACCAGCACTTGCGTTTCCAGACGCAGGTTGGGGCGGGAGAGGGCCGGTTTCAGGAAGCCGCGAGCCGAGGACCAGCGCCGGCCGCGTTTCTGATTCACATGGAAATAGCCGACGCCCTCATTGTCGCCGGTGTTGAAATCGGGCACCGAACGGATGCCCATCTCGCCCGCCGCCTGCGCCACCTTGTCGAGCACGGGCCAGGCGATGCGCGGCGCCTCGATGCGCCAGCCGCCGCCGGTGCCGTGGATGTCGCTGGCGCCGAGGAAATGGTCCTCCAGCGCCTTGAAAGCGGGCAGCACGTCGTCCCAGCCCCAGCCGGCAAGGCCCAACTGGCGCCAGTGGTCATAGTCCGCCGCCTGCCCACGCATGGAGATCATGGCGTTGATGGCGGAGCAGCCGCCGATGACCTTGCCGCGCGGATAGGCCAGCGACCGCCCGTTCAGGCCGGGCTCGGGGACGGTCCTGAACATCCAGTCCGAACGCGGATTGCCGATGGCGAACAGGTAGCCCACCGGAATGTGGAACCAGATCCAGTTGTCGTGGCCGCCGGCCTCCAGGATCAGCACGCGCCTGCGCGCATCCGCCGACAGCCGGTTGGCGACGATGCAGCCGGCGGTGCCGGCGCCGACGACGATATAGTCGTAATCCCCCTCCAGCCGTTCGGCGGCCGGTTCGTTCTGGCGCTGCATCTGGCGTTCCTCCTCGCGCTGGGTTTCGACTTGATCCCAGCTTGCAGATTTGCACTCAAGGCCGATAAAGTCGGATCCATTCTGCAAAATTGCAGCAATTGGCGAGGGATCCCCAGGCCATGGATTGGGACGATCTGCGCATCTTCCTCCAGCTGGCGCGCACCGGCCGGATGGCGGGGGCCGGGCGTGCTTTGGGGCTCGACGATACCACGGTGGGCCGCCGCGTCGCCCGGCTGGAGAAAGAGGTCGGGGCGCCTCTCGTTGCCCGCGCCGGCCGCCGCACTGTCATCACCGAGCAGGGCCAGAAGCTGGCCCAGGCGGCAGAGGAGATGGAATCCATCGTCCTGCGCAAGATCGTCGGCCTGGGCGAGGCCGACATGCAGGTGGCGGGGCGGGTGCGCATCGGCGCGCCGGAAGGGTTGGGGGTGGGCTATCTGGCCGCTCGCCTCGCGGCGCTGTCGGCGGAAAACCCGAAGCTGGAGACCGAACTGGTCGCCCTGCCGCGCGCCTATTCGCTGGCAAGCCGAGAGGTGGACATCGCCATCACCCTGGATCGGCCCATCGCCGGTCAGGTGAGCGTCAAGAAGCTCACGGACTACACCCTGGAACTCTATGGCACGCAGGCCTATTTCGACCGCAGGGGCCGGCCGGGCACGGCGGCGGAGCTTCAGGGCCATGTCTTCGCGGGCTATATCCCGGAGCTGCTGTTCACCCGCGCGCTGGATTTCTCCACGCTGGAGGCGGGGGTGGAGGTGACGCCCGTCATCCGCTCCACCAGCGTCATCGCGCAGGTGAATGCGGTGCTGAGCGGAGCAGCGTTGGGGGTGCTGCCTGCGTTTCTTGCCGCCGCCCATCCGGACCTTGAGGTGCTGCTGGAAGGCGCCTTCCGCCTCACCCGCAGCTATTGGGTGTCGGTGCATGACGATCTCAAGCACCTCAATCGGGTGCGGGCGGTGCTGGAGGCCATCACCGCCACCATCCGCGCAGACCGCGCGATCTTCATGGGATGATGAAGCGGGCGCGCTCGGCGCGGAAGCGTTGCGCCAGCACATCCCGCAGCACTGCGATGCGCCGCACCTGCGCCGTGTCGGGGTGGGCGAGGAGGAAATAGGAGCGGCGGAAGCCGATTCCGGGCAGGATCCGCACCAGCGCATCCGGGCCCTGCGCCTCCAGATGCCGGCCGGCGGCGAAATCGTGCAGCACGCCGATGCCGGCCCCCGCCCGCACCGCCTCCATCTGGCCCATGACGCTGGCGCAGCGGAACCGGCTGCGCCCGTGCTTCTCCAGCACGCCGGAATAATCCAGCGCCGAGGCATAGGCGAGGTCCTCCACCCCCGTCACCACCACATGGCCGGCGAGGTCTTCCACGCTCCTGGGGGTGCCGTGGCGATCCAGATAGGCGCGGGCGGCATAGACCGAGAGGGTGTAGTCGATGAGCCGCGAGACCAGCAGCCGGCCTTCCATCGGGCGGTCGAGCACGATGGCGAGATCCGCCTCCCGCCGCGACAGGGAGAAGGTGCGTGGCAGGGGCACCAGTTCCACCACCAGGTCCGGATAGAGGGCGGTGAGCGCGCCCAGCTCCGCGGCGAGGAAGTAGTTGCCGAGGCCGTCCGGCGCGCCGATGCGCACCGTGCCGGAGACATCCGCCGCCGCGTCGCGAAAACCCTCGACGATGCCCAGCATCTCCGCTTCCACCCGCTCGGCCGCCGGCAACAGCCGCTCGCCGGCATCGGTGGGCACGCAACCGGCGGGCCGGCGGTCGAACAATGGGGCGCCGAGGGCCTCTTCCAGCGCATCGAGCCGGCGGGCCACCGTGGCATGGTTCAGCCCCAGTCGCCGCGCCGCCGCCAGAAGTTGCCCCTGCCGCGCCACGGCGAGGAAAATGCGCAGATGGTCCCAATCCATACTTCAAAATCCGCACAACAGATGCTCGAATGATAGCATTGATGAGCATCTTTTGAAGTGGGAAGACGGGGCACCTTCCTGCCGCTCAAGAGGCCCAGACCATGCCGCTCGCCGCCGCCCAGCCTGTTTCAGGCCCGCTCGCCATCCCTCATTTCATCGCCGGCCGGAAGGTCTCCGGCACCAGCGGCCGCACCGCGCCGGTGTTCAATCCGGCCACGGGCGTGCAGTCGGGCGAGGTGGCGCTGGCTTCCAAAGCGGAAGTACGCGCGGCGGTGGAGGCGGCCAATGCCGCGGCCCCCGGCTGGGCGGCCACCACGCCGCTCCGCCGCGCCCGCATCCTCAACGCTTTCCTGCGCCTTCTGGAAGAGCGCATCGACACGCTGGCGGAAGTCATCTCCGCCGAGCACGGCAAGGTGTTCTCTGACGCCAAGGGCGAGATCCAGCGCGGCATGGAGGTGGTGGAATTCGCCACCGGCGCGCCCCAACTCCTGAAGGGCGAGATCACCGAGGACGTGGGCACCCGCGTGGACAGCCATGCCGTGCGCCAGCCGCTGGGCGTGGTGGCCGGCATCACGCCGTTCAACTTCCCGGCCATGGTGCCCATGTGGATGTTCCCGGTGGCGCTGGCATGCGGCAACTGCTTCATCCTGAAGCCGTCCGAGCGCGATCCCTCCGCGTCCCTGCTGCTGGCCGAATGGCTGAAGGAAGCTGGCCTGCCGGACGGCGTCTTCACCGTGGTGCAGGGCGACAAGGTGGCGGTGGATGCGCTGCTGAACGATCCGGGCGTGGAGGCCATCAGCTTCGTCGGCTCCACCCCCATTGCCCGCTACATCTACGAGACGGCGGCGCGCACCGGAAAGCGCTGCCAGGCGCTGGGCGGCGCCAAGAACCACATGATCATCATGCCCGACGCCGACATGGACCAGGCCGTGGACGCCCTCATGGGCGCCGCCTACGGTTCGGCCGGTGAGCGCTGCATGGCGGTCTCGGTGGCCGTGCCGGTGGGCGAGGGCACCGCCGAGGCGCTGATGGAGAAGCTGGAGCCGCGGGTGCGTGCCCTCAAGATCGGCCCCGGTACTGATCCCGAGGCGGAGATGGGGCCGCTGGTGACGAAGCAGCACCTCGAAAAGGTGTCCGGCTATGTGGACAGCGGCGTCGCGGAAGGCGCCAAGCTGGTGGTGGACGGGCGCGGCCTCAAGCTCCAGGGCTATGAGGGTGGCTATTTCATCGGCGGCACCCTGTTCGACCACGTGACAAGCGACATGCGCATCTACCGGGAGGAGATCTTCGGACCCGTCCTCGCCGTGGTGCGCGCCGACAGCTATGCCACGGCGGCGCGGCTCATCAATACCCACGAGTTCGGCAACGGCACCGCCATCTTTACCCGCGACGGCGATGCCGCCCGCGAGTTCGCCCACCAGATCAAGGTGGGCATGGTGGGCATCAACGTGCCGATCCCGGTGCCCATGGCGTTCCACTCCTTCGGCGGCTGGAAGGCCTCCCTGTTCGGCGACCACCACATGCATGGGCCGGAGGGCGTGCGCTTCTATACGCGCCTGAAGACCATCACCACCCGCTGGCCCACCGGCATCCGCGCCGGCGCCGACTTCGTCATGCCCACCATGAAGTGAGCGGGCAGGGTGGGGCCGCGCGGGGACGGCCCCACCGCTTCCCTGCTCAGGTCTTGCGGCGCCAGCGCATCAGGAGCGGGGCGACCACGGTCCGCATGGCGAGGATCCCGACGAAAGCGCCGAGGCTGCTCGCCATCCAGTTGTCAACGCCCGGCGAGCGGCCCGGAATGAAGATCTGGGCGATCTCGAACAGGCCGGATGCCACGACGAAGGGCAGGGCGAGGCGAAGGAGTGATGCCGCGGGAAAGGCGAAGGCCGTCACGGCACCCGTGCCCAGATAGGCGACGAAATGCTCCAAATTGCCGGAATAGCCGGTATGTGGCCGCTCGCTTCCCGGCAGCAGGGACAAGATGACGATCACCAGCCACAGTACGGCGGCGAGCCCTTTCAGGACGCGATCCTTGTGGCGCAGCAGGGTGCGCAGGGCCATGACGAAAGTGGTCATTCGGCATTAATCATGGGAGCGTCCGCGAAGCTGGATCTGTTCAGGGGGGAGCCTGACCGAACCGGCGCAGACCTGGAACGGCGGCGCCGGTGGCTCTCTGTCCTTTCATGACCTGTGCGGGAGGCGACGCAAAGCTCCGGCCGATGAAATGTCGGGTCGGGGAATGGAAATTTTCGCCGTCCTCAGTTTGGGGGATGCGGCGGCATCGGCTCTGACGAAAGATGATCCCGCGCTGCAGGAGACCTTCCGGGCAGCGTCGGCCGGGCCGCTTTCCCCGCACGCGGCCCGGCCGGGATTTTTCCTCCAGGTTTGCCTTTAGCCCCGCGCATCAGCGCGGGGCGCTCCTTTTGGAGCTGCGCCCTGGCCGGCTATGAGCCTCAACCATCCTCGTCTAAAATCTTAGCGTGCGTGTCCGCCGCAAATCCCGACGGTCTGCGCGGTAACGCGGCAAGGCGAGGAGCGGGATCGTGCGTGAAGCCCTGAGGCGCTGGGCACCCGGGCTCGCCGCCCTCCTCGCCTATCGCCGGGCCGATCTCGGCCCCGACCTGAGGGCGGGGCTGGCGGTGGCGGCGGTGGCGATCCCGGTGGGCATCGCCTATGCCGAGCTTGCCGGCTTCCGCCCGGAGGTCGGCCTGTATTCCTGCGTCTTCCCCCTCGTCGCCTATGCCATCTTCGGTTCGTCCCGCCAGCTGGTGCTCGGGCCGGATGCGGCCACCTGCGCCGTCATCGCCTCGGCCGTGGCGCCGCTGGCGGCCGGAGACGGGGCGGCCTATGCGGCGCTGTCCGCCGAGCTGGCCCTCCTCACCGGCATCATCTGCATCCTGGCGCGGTTCCTGCGCCTCGGCGTGCTGGCCGATTTCCTCTCCAAGCCCATCCTCATCGGTTTCCTGAACGGCATCGCCATCACCATCGTGCTGGGCCAGCTTGCCAAGATCACGCGGATCGAGGCGGAGGGCGACCACGTCCTGCATGCCACCTTCGATCTTGTCGTGCGCCTGGGCGAGACCCATCCGCCGACCCTGCTGATCGCGCTCGGTGCGTTCGGCCTCATGATCGCGAGCGGCCGGCTGCTGCCGGCCTTTCCGGCCGCGGTGCTGGCCATGGCCGGCGCGGCGCTGGCGGTGTTCCTGCTGGGGCTCGACCTGTCCGGAGTGAAGACGTTGGGCGTGGTGCCGGCAGGGCTACCGGGCGTGATGCTGGTCCGGCTCGATCCCGACGCGCTGGCCGCGCTCGTGCCCGCCGCCGGCGGCCTCGCCTTGGTGAGCTTCACCAGCATGATGCTCACGTCCCGCTCCTTCGCCTCGAAGAACGGTTACGAGGTGGACCCCGACAAGGACTTCGCCGCCCTCGGGGTCGCCAACGTGGTGTCGGCCCTCACCCACGGCTTCGCCGTCAGCGGGGCGGATTCACGGACCGCCATGGCGGATGCCGCCGGCGGGCGTACCCACGCCGCCGCCTTGGTCGCGGCCGTGGCGGTGGCGCTGGTGCTCATGTTCCTCACCGCGCCCCTGCGCTACGTGCCGGTGGCGGCGCTGGGCGCGGTGCTGGTGATGGCGGGCCTCTCGCTGGTGGACCTTGCCACCCTGCGCCTTATCGCCCGCGCCGACCGGACGGAGGCGGTGATCTCCCTTCTGGCCACGCTCGGGGTGGTGGTATTGGGGGCGACACAGGGCATCCTGGTCGCGGTGGTGCTGGCCCTGCTGCGGTTCCTGCACATCAGCGCACGGCCCCGGGTGGAAATCCTCGGCCGGGTGGCGGGCATGCCGGGCTTCCATGCCCTGTCGCGGCACGAAAGCGCGACGGCGCCTCACGGCCTCGTCATCTTCCGCTTCAACGGCCCGCTCGTCTTCTTCAATGCCGGCCATTTCCGCCACGCGCTGATGGCGGCCACGAGCGCCGAGCAGGGGGCGCCGAAGGCGGTCATCCTCGATCTGCTGCCAGTGACGGAAGTGGACGTGACGGGCCTTTTCACCCTGAAGGAGGTGTCCGATGCCCTGCGCCAGCGCGGCATCGCGCTGGTCGGCGCCGGGCGGCAGACCGAGTGGCGCAACTGGATGGTCACCCACGGCTTCAACCCCGATGGCATCGTCATGCATCCCACCCTGCGTCACGCCGTGAAGGCGCTCGCAGCGGCGGATACGGACCAGGCCGATGCGGATGATACGAAGGTGTCATAAATCCAAGGATTGATTTGTGTCATGGAAGACGAGAGCCTGAATTCGGCATAGGCTTGGGGACGCATTCGGCTTGAGCCCACCTCGGTAGAGGCTATTTTTTTTCGCCTGTCACGCGCGCTGATCGCGGGGAAGGTCAGATTGAGCAGCCGGCACCGGTGGGACGACAGGGAGAAATCTTGATGCCGGCCTCCATCGCCCTGGAGCCTTCCTTGCCCCACGCCCAGGCGCCGCGCCATGAGAAGTATGATCGTCTCATCGCTGCCGCGCAGGCCCTGCCCAAGCTGCGGGTGGCGGTGGCCCATCCCTGCGACGAAGCCTCTCTCGGCGCGGCGCTGGAGGCAGCGGAACTGGGCCTCATCGAGCCCATTCTGGTCGGCCCGCCGGGGAAGATCGCGGCTGCAGCCGCCGCGGCGAGGCTGGACATTTCCGCCCTGCGCCAGGTCGGCGCCGCCCACAGCCATGACGCCGCGGCCAAGGCGGTGGAACTGGTGCGCTGCGGAGAAGCCGACGCTCTGATGAAGGGCAGCCTCCACACCGACGAGTTGATGAGCGCCGTGGTGGCCCGCGACACCGGCCTGCGCACCGCGCGCCGCATCAGCCACTGCTTCGTCATGGACGTGCCCAGCCATCCCGACCCGCTGATCATCACGGATGCGGCCATCAACATTGCGCCGTCGCTGGAAGACAAGAGCCACATCGTTCAGAACGCCATCGATCTGGCCAATGCACTGAAGTTCGACGAGCCGCGTGTCGCGGTGCTCTCGGCCATGGAGACGGTGAACCCCAACGTGCCCTCCACCATCGAGGCGGCGGCCCTGTGCAAGATGGCCGATCGCGGCCAGATCACCGGCGGTATCGTGGACGGGCCGCTGGCCCTCGACAACGCCATCGATCTCGGCTCGGCGGCCATCAAGCACATCACCTCGCCGGTGGCCGGTCGCGCCAACATCCTGGTGGTGCCGGATCTTGAGGCCGGCAACATGCTGGCGAAAAGCCTCACCTTCCTGGCCGGCGCCGATGCCGCGGGCATCGTGCTGGGCGCCCGCGTTCCCATCATCCTGACCAGCCGGGCGGATTCCAAGACCACGCGGCTCGCCTCCTGTGCCGTGGCGTCCCTGTTGGCTGACGCACAGCGCGCGATGGCCAAGGCGGTGGAGGTCTGAACATGGCGAAAGTGCAGCTTGTCCTGAATGCGGGCTCCTCCAGCCTCAAGTTCCAGGTGTTCGTGGACGACGGGGCGGACGTGCCCAACCGCCTCTATCGCGGCCTGTTCGAGGGCCTCGGCACCGACCCGCACTTCAAGGTGAAGGACCATGAGGGCGCGGTGGTGGGGGAGGAGCGCTGGCCCCATGACACGGCCTACGGGTTCGAGGAGGCGCTGGCCTACCTCTCCGACTGGCTCGCCGCCCATCGCGGCGGCCACCAGCTTGCCGCCGTGGGCCATCGCGTGGTGCACGGCGGGCCGAACTACACCCATGCGGTGCGCCTGACGCCGGAGATCATCGCCGAGCTGGACACGCTCTCCCCGCTCGCGCCGCTGCACCAGCCGCGCAGCCTGGAGCCCATCCGCATCATCGCGCGGCGGGTGCCGGGCCTGCCGCAGGTGGCGGCCTTCGACACCGCTTTCCATCGCACCCAGCCGGAGATCGCCCAGGCCTTCGCCATCCCGCAGTCCCTCACCGACGCGGGGGTGAAGCGCTACGGGTTCCACGGCCTGTCCTACGCCTATCTTGCCACCCAGTTTCCGCACGTGGACGAGCGCCTCGTCCACAGCAAGGTGGTGGCGGCACATCTCGGCTCGGGCGCGAGCCTTGGCGCCTATGCGGCCTCGAAGAGTATCGCCACCACCATGGGCTTTTCCGCCCTGGACGGGCTGGTGATGGGCACGCGCTGCGGCACCATCGACGCGGGGGTGGTGTTCTATCTCCAGCGTGAGCTGGGCATGAGCGCACCGGAGGCCGAGCACTTCCTCTATACCAAATGCGGCCTGCTCGGCGTCTCCGGCATCTCCAACGACATGCGCGAATTGCGCGAGAAGGCGGAGGCGGAGCCGAGCGCGCAGCGGGCCATCGACCTGTTCGTCTATCGCATCAACCGGGAGTTCGGCTCGCTGGTGGCGGCGCTGGGCGGCATCGACGCCCTCGTCTTCACCGCCGGCATCGGCGAGAACGATGCGGCCACCCGCGCAGAGGTGATCGAGGCCGCCCGCTGGGCCGGCTTCGAGCTGGACCCGGAAGCCAACCGCTCCGGCGCGACCCGCATCACCAGGGGCAGTGGTCCGCAGGCCTATGTGATCCCCACCGACGAGGAATGGACCATCGTGCGCGAGATGCGCGCGGTGCTGGCGGAGAGCCGGCAGGATGCCGGCGAGATCTGAGCGGCTCGAGCCCATGGCCCGGAGCCGTTTCGCGGTTCGCTGAAACGCGGCGACTCTCGAAGGAGACGCACATGAACCCGTTCGACATGGTGAAGGTGTATGGCCGGGTGGCGGAGATCTATCGCCTGCGCCTCGGCGAGGCGGTCTCGGCCTACGGCGTGGCCATGCGGGGCGCGGCGAGCGCCTTTGCCGCCGCCTGCCGCCCGCAGGATCCGGCGAGCGCCTGGCGCGATACGGTCTCCTACACGTTCGACGCGGCCCAGCGGTCCCTCATCTTCTGGGACACCATGCGCCAGCGCGGCAACAACTGGATCGCTCACGAGAAAGCCGGCAAGCCGCCGCTGCTGGCCTTCGATTATGAGACCATCGCCGACGCGCGCACCTTCGCGCGTTCCGCCAACTACGCCCTGGTGCGCATCCTGCCGCCGGCGGGCGTGACGCTCGATCCCGACAAGCGACCGTTCCTGATCATCGATCCGCGCGCCGGCCACGGGCCGGGCATCGGTGGCTTCAAGGCGGATTCGGAAGTCGGCTTCGCGCTGAAGGCCGGGCATGCGGTCTACATGGTCATTTTCTTCCCCGAGCCGGTGCCGGGGCAGACGCTGGCGGACGTGTCGCTGGCGGAGGCGGAGTTCGTGCGCATCGTGCGCGGGCGCCATCCCACCTGCGACAAGCCGGTGGTGATGGGCAATTGCCAGGGCGGATGGGCCGCCATGCTGGTGGCGGCGCTGGATCCCGACAATGTGGGTCCCATCGTGGTGAATGGCGCGCCCATGTCCTACTGGGCCGGCAACGACGCCGAGAACCCCATGCGCTACGCCGGCGGCGTGCTCGGCGGCGCGTGGACGGCCTCGCTGGCCGCGGACCTCGGTGGCGGGGTCTTCGACGGCGCCTACCTGGTGGACAATTTCGAGTATCTGAACCCGGCCAACACCTATTTCGGCAAGTATTACACCCTCTATTCCCGCATCGACACCGAGCCGGCGCGCTTCCTGGAATTCGAGCGCTGGTGGGGCGGCTACTTCCTGATGAACCGGGAAGAGATCAAGTGGATCGTCGAGAACCTGTTCGTCGGCAACAAGCTCGCTGCGGGCAAAGCGGAATGGGCGCCGGGCAAGACCTTCGACCTGAAGGCGGTGCGCTCGCCCATCATCGTCTTCGCCTCGCTGGGCGACAACATCACGCCGCCGCAGCAGGCCATCAACTGGGTTGCCGATCTCTATCCCACCACGCAGGCCCTCAAGAATGCCGGGCAGGTGGTGGTGGGCCTGATGCACGAGAGCGTCGGCCACCTGGGCATCTTCGTCTCCGGCGCGGTGGCGAGGCGCGAGCATGCGCAGATCGTCGATCTCATCGACCATGTGGAAGGGCTGGCTCCCGGCCTCTATGGCATGACCATCGAGGAGGATCATTCCGGCGCCGAGGTGAAATATGACGTGACGCTCACCGAGCTGCGGGTGGAAGACCTCGCCGTGCTGCAGAAATACAGCCGCAAGGATGAGATCCCGTTCGAGGTGGTGGCGAATGTCTCGCAGGTCAATGCGCGGGCCTACGAGACCTTCGTGCATCCTGTCCTCTCGGCGGTGGTGACGCCGGAGATGGGGCGGGCGCTACGGGCCGTGCATCCGCTGCGGTTGGCACGCTGGGGCCTCTCCGACCTTAATCCGTTCCTCGCCGCCCTGGCACCCTTCGCGGAATTTGCCCGCGGCCAGCGCACCCCGCGCAACGAGGACGGCCCGCACGTGGCCGCCGAGCATTTCATGGCCACGGCCATCACCGCCAGCTTCGACTTCTACCGGCAAACGCGCGACGCCACGGTGGAGACCGAATTCTTCCGCCTCTACGGCACCCTCGCCATGCTGGACCCCGACCTCACGGCGCCGACGACGCCCGCCATCGTCGAGCAGTCGCCGGTGGAGGTGGCGTCCGCCCTCGCCAGCCTGCGTGAGGGCGGCTTCACCGATGCGGCGGTGCGCGTGGCGCTGCTGGCCCAGAAGCGCGGCGGCGGTCAGCAGAGGCTCTCCATCCTGAAGCAGATCCGCGAGCTGGTGGGGCATGAGGTGGGCCTCCTCGCGCTGCCGGCCGACGACGCGCAGGCGATCATCCGGCGGCAGTCCATCATCGTCGAGCATGCGCCCGACGAGGCCCTCGCCACGCTGCCGGCCCTGCTTCCCACCCCCGAGGCGCGTGCCCACCTGCTGACGTTGCTCGACCGGCTGCTGGCAAACATCGCCTTCGGGCCGGATGTGAACGACGTGGTCGCCGATGTGAAGCGCGTGCTGGCCGAGGGCCCGGCGGGGCAGGGCGCCGAGGGCCAGGTGATTCCATTTCCTTCCTATGCAGGGCTGTCCGTATGAACGCGCAGGACACGACGACCGGTTCCATGTCTCAGCCGGATTGGGACCTCCTGGGAGCGGCGCTGAAGGGGCGGAAAGCTCTGGTACTCGGTATCGCCAACGAGCATTCCATCGCCTACGGCTGTGCCCGGGTGTTCCGCCGGCTGGGCGCCGACCTCGCCATCACCTACCTCAACGAGAAGGCGCGGCCCCATGTGGAGCCGCTGGCGCAGGAGCTGGGCGCCAGCATCTTCGCCCCCTGCGACGTGAGCCGGGAGGGGGAGCTCGAGGCCGTCTTCGCCCGCATCGGGAAGGAGTGGGGCGGCCTCGACATCGCGCTGCATTCCATCGCATTCGCCCCCAAGGATGACCTTCAGGGCCGGCTGGTGGATTCCTCGGCGGAGGGGTTCAAGGTGGCCATGGACATCTCCTGCCATTCCTTCATCCGCATGGCGAAGCTCGCCGAGCCGCTGATGACCGGTGGCGGCACCCTCATGGCCATGAGCTATCATGGCGCCGACAAGGTGGTGCCCAACTACAATCTCATGGGTCCGGTGAAGGCGGCGCTGGAGAGTTCGGTGCGCTATCTCGCCTATGAGCTGGGCCACAAGGACATCCGCGTCCATGCCGTTTCGCCCGGCCCGCTGAAGACCCGCGCCGCTTCGGGACTGAAGGATTTCGACGTGCTCCTGTCGGAGGCAACCCAGCGCTCGCCCATCGGCGAGCTGGTGGACATCGACGATGTGGGCCTGACCACCGCCTTCCTCGCCACCCCCTTCGCGCGGCGGCTGACCGGCATGACCGTCTATGTGGACGGCGGCCTCTCCATCATGGCTTGAGCGTTCGGATCGGCGCGCAATCTCCCTCCCGGGCGGGCCTGCTGCACTGCGGCAGGCCGTCTTGATCGCGATCCTCAAGGCGATCATACTGGCGCTATTGTTTCGGCCATTTGCGTTGAGGTTTTCGCCATGCCTTTGAGGGAAGAGGATATTCAGCCCGGCAAGTGCTACAAGACGAAGGGCATCGAGAACTACAAGGTGATCGCCATGACCCGTGGCATCGTCACCTACCAGACCTGGACTTCGCCCCTGCGCATCAACGTGGGCGTGAAGCAGTTTGCCGACGCGGTCTACAAGATCGTGCCCTGCCCGAAATAGCTCAGCCCTAGCCGTCCTGCGGTGCCGCCCGCGCCTTTGCGCGCGGATTTAAGGTATTCGCGCACGGCTCCAGGCCGGCCCGCGTCAATCCGTATCGCTTGAGGCAGCAACAAGCGCCCGCTTTTGTGCGATGCGGCATCGACGGCGCACGGATGCGGCGGTATAGCTGGCGGGAACGCTCAATGAGAACGTTTCCCGTGCTGTCCGTCGTCATTGCAACGCACAATTCCGAGCGCCAGCTCGTGCCGGTCCTGTCCGCCCTCGTCCAGGGCGTGACGGCGGGCGTGCTGCGTGACGTCACGCTGGTGGATTGCGGCTCCACTGACGGCACCACCACCATTGCTGATGCCGCCGGCTGCGCGTTCCTTTCGTCCGTGGCCGACGTGGGGGTGCGCCTGCGCCAGGGTGCTGCCCAGTCCCGCGGGCGTTGGCTGCTGTTCCTGTCGGACTGCTCTATTCTGGAGGAGGGCTGGGCGCGGGAGGTCATGACCTTCATCGAGACCTGCGAGCGGCGCGGACAGGCTGAGCGCATCGCCGGTACCTTCCGCCTCGCCGTGGACGGCTATGGCATCGGCCCGCGCATTGGCGAAGCGCTGGCGGTGGCGCGGCTGGCTCTGTTCGGCCTGCCGGCGCCCGGCCAGGGGCTTCTCATCTCCCAGGCATATTACGAGCGGCTCGGTGGCCACCCTGCCGGTACGCGGGCGGAGCGGCGCCTGATCGCGCGGATCGGCCGGCGCCGCATCCACCTGCTGCGCCCCCATGTGCTGATGCCGGCGAAGGATGCCTGAGGACCGAAGCGGCCCCACTCCCTGAAATTTCCGACGGTTCTCAACATCCCCCTTGGCGAGGCGCCCCGGTTGCGCATAGATGACGGCGCGGGGTCGGGCCAGCTTCTCTTGGGGAAGCGGGCACCGGTCGGTCATTTCTCGTAAGGGGGCCGGTCGAACGATCAGCGGGCTTTGGAGCCGGATCCGTTCAGGTTGAATTGGCCTGGACGGTGGGTCCGTCTCCGACTTCAGGACAGGGCACGGTTTTCGTATCGGATTGCGCTGCAGTCCGGGGGACCGTGCTCCGGGCGACCGACCGGGCATGATGCCTGATCGATGCCCCGCCTGAAGGCCGCGGCGCACGCCTCGCCTCCCATAACGGTGCTGCGCACCGAGGGAGCGGTCCATGGACCTTCGCCGTCTTTTCCTGCGCCGTGAGTCTTCGCGTTCCGATTCGCTTCGCGGTGAAACCCTGCCTCGTCGCCTCCTGATGCTCAGCCGCATCGCCTGCCTCGCCGTCGCGGTGACGGCCCCGGCGACGCTGGCCTTCGGACAGGTGCCGCGTCCGCCGGCGACCGTGCCCGGTGGTGTACCTTCCGCCCAGCCGTCGCCGCCCGTGCCGCCCCGTCCCGCCAGCCTCAAGACCTTCCAGCGCTCGGACCTGGTGACCGCCGCCCGCCGCTATGAGCGCGTGCTGCGCCGCGAGGGGAGCGCGCCCAGCCAGCCCCTCGACAAGGTGCGCCGCGACGCCGCCCAGGCCTTCCAGCGCAACGACGCCCGCGCCGCCGCCGAACTGTATGCCAGCCTCGCCGTCGCCCAGGCGCAGGATGCGGGAGTGTGGCTGCGCCTCGCCCGCTCGCTCGCCGCCATCAAGGCGAACGACAACGAGGATGCCTCCTCCTTCATCGACAATGCCATGGGGGCGGCCTTCATTGCCTATCGCAGGGCGCAGACCCGGGCGGAGGAGGGCGAGGCCTTGTCCTTCATCGGCCGCATCTATGCCGACCGGCGCCTGTGGAACGCCGCCATCGACACCATGAAGACCGCCCTCGACCTGCGCGACAACGCGGCCGACCGCAGCTTCCTCGACAAGCTGAAGGAAGAGCACGGGTTCCGGCTGGTGGACTATTCCGTGGAATCGGACGCCGCCGCCCCACGCGCCTGCGTGCAATTCTCCGAGGATCTGGTGCCCGGCACCGATTTCGCCGCCTTCGTGCAGGTGGGGGGACTGGACAAGCCGGCCATCACCGGCGAGGCGCGGCAGATCTGCGTCGAGGGCCTGAAGCACGGCGAGCGCTACACCCTGGCGGTGCGCCCCGGCATTCCCGCCGTCACCGGCGAGCGCCTGCGCAAATCCACCGAGCTCACCATCTATGTGCGTGATCGTTCGCCCACGGTGCGCTTCACCGGCCGCAACTATGTGCTGCCGCGCACCGGCCAGAAGGGCATTCCGCTGGTCTCGGTGAACACCAGCGCGGTGAAGGTCGACATCCTGCGCATCGGCGACCGGGGCCTCGTTCCCACCGCCATCCAGGGCGAATTCCGGCAAGGCATCGAGGCCTATGCCCGCGAGCGGCTGGCCGACGGCACCGCCATCGCCGTCTATTCTGGTGTGCTGGAGGTGGACAATCCGCTGAATGCGGATGTCACCACCGCCGTGCCCGTCACCGAGGCCGTGGGGCGCCTTGAGCCCGGCGTCTATGTGATGACCTCCGAGCCGGAGAAGACCGCCGGCGACGACGATTATTCCACCAAGGCAACCCAGTGGTTCATCGTCTCCGATCTCGGCCTCACCGCCCTGTCGGGGCAGGACGGCGTGCATGTGCTGCTGCGCTCGCTGGGCAGCGCCGAGCCGGTGGCCGGGGCGGAGGTGCGCCTCATCGCCCGCTCCAACGAGGTTCTGGGCACGGCCAAGAGCGACGCCAACGGCTATGTGCGCTTCGATGCCGGCCTCTCGCGCGGCCCCGCCGGCCTCGGACCGGAGGTGGTGACGGCGCGCACGGAGGGCGGCGACTATGCCTTCCTGTCGCTGAAGGAGACCGCCTTCGATCTCACCGACCGGGGCGTGTCCGGCCGCGATGCGCCGGGGGGGCTTGATGCTTTTCTTGCCACCGAGCGCGGCGTCTACCGCTCCGGCGAGACGGTCCATCTCACCGTGCTGCTGCGCGATGCGCAGGGCAATGCCGCGACCGGCGTGCCCCTGACCCTCCAGCTCTACCGGCCCGACGGGGTCGCCGACCGCCGTCTTGTGGTGGCG
Organism: Xanthobacter versatilis; assembly: GCF_043193975.1. NCBI lineage: Bacteria > Pseudomonadati > Pseudomonadota > Alphaproteobacteria > Hyphomicrobiales > Xanthobacteraceae > Xanthobacter > Xanthobacter versatilis. The sequence goes on from NZ_JBAFVB010000003.1 coordinate 368,017, forward strand.
GACCAGGGCGCGGGCGGGCGCACGGCGGACTTCGCCTTGCTCACCGGCGCCATGACCGGCACCTGGCGGGCCAAGGCGCTCACCGATCCCAAGGCGCCGGCCGTGGGCGAGGTGACCTTCCTGGTGGAAGACTATGTGCCCGACCGGGTGGAGTTCGACCTCTCCGCCCGCGAGACGCGCCTGCCGCGCAACCGGCCGGCCGAGGTGCTGGTGGACGGGCGCTTCCTGTTCGGCGCCCCCGCCGCCGGCCTCGACGTGGAGGCGGAAAGCGAGCTGCGCGCCGCCGCCGAGCGCCCCGGCTTTGCCGGCTATCGCTTCGGCAATGGGGATGACCAGGTGCTGGCCGAGCGCCAGCCGCTGGCGGATACGCCCACCACCGACGCGCGCGGCCGCGCCAGCCTGCGCCTTGTCGCTTCCGAACTGCCCCGCACGGCCCGGCCGCTGGAGATGGAAGCTTTTGTGCGCCTCGTGGAGGCGGGCGGACGCGCGGTCCAGCGCACCATCGTGCTGCCGGTGGCGCCGGCGGGCAGTCAGATCGGCGTGAAGCCGCTGTTCGCCGACCGGGTGCGGGAAGGGGAGGTGGCCAATTTCGACGTGGTGGTCGCCGGCACCGACGACAAGCTCCTCGCCGCCCCCGGCCTCTCCTGGAAGCTGTCGCGCATCGAGACGCGCTACCAGTGGTATCGCGTCAGCGGCTCGTGGGATTATGAGCCGGTGAAGACCGTGACCCGCGTGGCGGAAGGCCGGCTCGACACCAGGGCGGATGGTCCCGCGCGTCTCTCCATGCCCACCGAAAACGGGCGCTACCGTCTCGACATCATCGGCGATGGCCTTCCGCTCACCAGCCTCGGCTTCGAGGCGGGATTTGCCGGCGAGGGCAGCGCCGACACGCCAGATCGGCTGGAGCTGACGCTGGACCGCGCCGCCTATGCCACCGGCGACACGCTGGATGCGACCGTCACCGCCCGCGCCGCCGGCACCGCCAGCGTGCTGGTGCTGAACGAGGGGCTTCTGGACCAGAAGTTCCTCACCGTTTCCCCTGGCGCCAACAAGGTGAGCTTCAAGGTCGGCGCAAGCTGGGGGCCGGGGGCCTATGTGGTGGCCTTCATGCACCGGCCGCTGGATGTGGGGGCGAGCCGCATGCCCGGCCGCGCCATCGGCCTCTCCTGGTTCTCCGTGAACAAGGACGCGCGCACCCTGAAGGTGGAACTGACGCCGCCGGCACAGATCCGCCCCAACTCCACCCTCACCGTGCCGGTCCGTGTCAGCGGACTCGCCTCCGGCGAGAAGGCCTATGTGACGGTGGCGGCGGTGGATGTGGGCATCCTCAACCTCACCGGCTACAAGCCGCCGGCGCCTGATGCGGTGGTGTTCGGCCAGCGTCGGCTGGCCTCCGACATCCGCGATTTCTACGGCGCGCTCATCGACGGCATGCAGGGCGCCGCCGGCCGGCTGCGCTCGGGCGGCGACGGCGGCGAGACGACCATGCTCGCGAGCCCGCCGAACGGGCCGCCGCTGGCGCTGTTCTCCGGCTTGGTGGAAGTGGGGGCGGACGGCACCGCCACCGTCGCCTTCCCCGTTCCCGCCTTCGACGGTACCGCGCGGGTGATGGCCATTGCCTGGAGCGCAGGCAAGCTCGGGCATGCCTCTGCCGACGTGGTGGTGCGCGACAAGGTGGTGATGCTCGCCACCCTGCCGCGCTTCCTCGCCTCCGGCGACCGCTCCAGCCTGAACCTCGACCTCACCAATGTGGAGGCACCTGACGGCGACTATCGCCTTGATGTCTCCGCCACCGGTGCCGTCACCGTCGCCCAGCCTGCGGGACCCGTGACGCTGGCGGCGAAGCAGCGCCAGTCGCTGCGGCTCGCGCTGGAAGGCAAGGCGGTGGGGCCTGCCACCGTCACCGCGCGGCTGACGGGCCAAGGGCTCGACATCACCCGCAGCTTCGAGATGAAAGTGCGCCCGGCCTATCCGGACATCGAGCGGCGCACCGTGCGCAATCTCGCGCCGGGCGAGAGCATCACCCTGTCGCGCGATCTCCTCGCCGACCTGTTGCCTGGAACCGGCAGCGTGGCGGTGAGCGCCATGCCCTCCAGCACCATCGACGTGCCGGCCCTGCTCGCTGCCCTCGACCGCTACCCCTATGGCTGCACCGAGCAGATCACCAGCCGGGCGCTGCCGCTCTTGTCCTACAACGAGCTGAGCGTGCTGGCCGGCCGCGCCACCGACCCGGAGGCGGACCAGCGCATCCGCGACGCCATCGTGCGGATCATGGCCCGGCAGGGCTCGGACGGCTCCTTCGGCCTGTGGTCGGCGGGGGGCACCGACACCTGGCTCGACGCCTATGTGGTGGATTTCCTCAGCCGCGCCAAGGAGAAGGGCTTCGCCGTGCCGGAGGTGGCCTTCTCGCTGGCCCTCGACCGGCTGCGCAACGTGGTCAACCTCGCCGGCGCCGACATGCGCGCGGAGACCGAGAACCTCGCCTATGCGCTCTATGTGCTGGCCCGCAACGGCCGTGCGCCGCTGGGCGACCTGCGCTATCTCGCCGATACCCGCCTGAAGGATCTCGGCACCCCCCTCGCCAAGGGACAGGTGGGCGCGGCGCTGGCCCTGCTCGGGGATCGAACCCGGGCGGAACGGGCCTTCAACGTGGCCGTCGAGGGCCTGCCCGCCAACCCCGGTGCGCCGGTTGCCGGCCGTCCCGATTTCGGCTCTGTGCTGCGCGATGCGGCGGCTCTCACAGTGCTCGCCCGCGAGGCGGGGCTGGAGAAGCTGGCCGACGTGGCGCTCGCCCGCGTCGACGCGGCGCGGGTGCGCACTGAGCGCACCTCCACGCAGGAAAATGCCTGGCTGCTGCTGGCCGCCCGCTCGCTCGCCGCCAGTGCCGCCAACATGGGGCTTGAGGTGGACGGGGGGCTGGTGCGCGGCCCGTTCGGCCGCAAGCTCACCCGCGCCGACCTGGAGCGCGGCCCGGTGACCCTGCGCAATGCCGGGGCAGAGGCAGTGAAGGTGGTGATCGGCATCAATGGCGCGCCCGTGGCGCCGGAGCCGCCGGTGGCGAAGGGCTTCACCCTGGAGCGGCGCTATTTCACCCTCGACGGCAAGGCCGCCGACCCCTCCAAGGCGGTGCAGAACCAGCGCTTCGCGGTGGTGCTCTCGTTCAGCGAGACCCAGAGCGCGCTGGCCGACGTGCTGCTGGTGGACTATCTGCCCGCCGGGTTCGAGATCGAGAATCCCAGCCTCGTTCAGGGCGGTGACGGCGGCTTCACCTGGCTCGACGAGACCAGCGAGGCTGGCCACGTGGAGTTCCGCGACGACCGCTTCGTCGCCTCGGTGACGCGGCAGGAGGGGGATGGCGCCTTCGTCGTCGCCTACACGGTGCGGGCGGTCTCGCCCGGGCGCTATGCCCATCCGCCCGCCATGGTGGAGGACATGTACCGCCCCGACCGCTTCGCCCGCACCGCCGCTGGCACCATGGAGGTCGCGCCCGCCCGATGAGCGCGATCCAGCCATCCGGGCCATCGCCCGCCGCCCCCGCCCGCCGCCGGCTGCTGCGGGTGGCGGGGGGCCTCGTGCTAGGGGCCGGGCTGCTGGCCGGCGGGGCTTGGGCGGGGCTCCATCATCTGCGCGCCAACGCGCCGCCGGCGCCGCAGGTGAAGGTGTCCGCCGAGGTGGTGGACCGTGAGGGCCGCCTGCTGCGGCCATTCGCGCTGCCCGATGGCCGCTGGCGGCTCGCCGCCACGGCGGAGGACGTGGACCCGCGCCTCATCACCATGATCCTGGCCTATGAGGATCGCCGGTTCCAGCAACACGGCGGCGTCGATGCGCTGGCGCTGCTGCGGGCAGCCGGGCAGGCGGCGGGATCGCGGCGCGTGGTCTCGGGCGGCTCGACGCTGACCATGCAGGTGGCGCGGCTGACCCTGCCACCGCGTCCGCGCACCCTTGCCGCCAAGCTCGCCCAGATGCGCCGCGCGCTGGAGTTGGAGGCCCATCTGTCCAAGCCCGAAATCCTCGGGCTCTACCTGACGCTCGCGCCCTATGGCGGCAACATCGAGGGGGTGCGGGCGGCGGCGCTGACCTATTTCGGCAAGGAGCCGCGCCGGCTCACCCTCGGCGAGGCGGCCTTGCTGGTGGCCCTGCCGCAGGCGCCGGAAACCCGCCGGCCGGATCGATTCCCGGCCCGGGCGCGGGCCGCGCGCGACCGGGTGCTGGACCGGCTCCTGTCCCAGGGCCTGCTTGCCGCCGACGAGGTGCGCGTGGCCAAGGCCGAGCCGGTGCCTACGGCGCGGCGCCCCTTGCCGCAGCTCGCGCCCCACCTCGCCGAGCAGATGGTGGCGGAGCGGCCGGATCTCTCCCGCCACCTCTCGACCCTCGACGCTCCGCTGCAGGAGAAGCTGGAAGAGCTGGTGCGCGAGCGCACGCGGGCGCTGGGCCGCGGGCTCTCCTCCGCCCTGGTGGTGATGGACAATGACAGTGCCGAGGTGCGGGCCTATGTGGCCTCGGCGGATTTCCTCGACAAGGAGCGGGCCGGCGCGGTGGACCTCGCCCGCGCGGTGCGCTCGCCGGGCTCGACGCTGAAGCCCTTCATCTATGCCCTCGCCTTCGAGGACGGCATCGCCCATCCCGAGACGCTGATCGAGGACCGGCCCGCCCGCTTCGGCGGCTGGCGGCCGGAGAATTTCGACCGCAGCTTCCAGGGCACCCTCTCCGTGCGCAAGGCGCTGCAACTGTCTTTGAACGTGCCCGCGGTGCGATTGCTGGATGCAGTGGGGCCGCAGCGCCTCGCCACCCGCCTGCAGCAGGCCGGGGCGCGGCTGGAACTGCCACCGGGGGCGGCGCCGGCCTTGCCCATGGGGCTCGGCGGCGTGGGTATCCGCCTCGTGGACCTCACGATGCTCTATGGCGCGCTGGCGCGGGGCGGCGAGGCCCATCCGCTGGTGTTCCGCCGCGAGGGCGGCGCGGTGTCGGCGCCGCGCCGGTCGCGGCTCGTGGATCAGGTGGCGGCCTGGTATGTGGGCCAGTGCCTTCTGGGCACGCCGGCGCCGGAGAATGCGCTGGGAGGACGCATCGCCTTCAAGACCGGCACCTCCTACGGCTATCGCGACAGCTGGGCCATGGGCTTCGACGGGCGGCGCACCGTGGGCGTCTGGGTGGGCCGGCCGGACGGGCAGGCGGTCCCCGACCTCACCGGCCGCGCGGCAGCCGCGCCGCTTTTGTTCGACGCCTTTGCCCGCATCGTCCGCACCCCGGCGGGGCTCGGCCCGGCGCCGCGCGGGGCGGTGATGGCGGCGAATGCCCGGCTTCCTGTGCCGCAGCGCCATTTCGGCCGCACCCGGCAGGAGCAGCCCTTGCAGGTGGTCTATCCGCCGGACGGCGCGCGGGTGTCCGGCGCCGAGGCGGAGACGCTCGCGCTCAAGGTGGATGGCGGCACCTTCCCGCTCACCCTGCTGATGGATGGCCGCCCCGTGGCGCAGGTGGAGGACCGGCGCACCCTGTTCTGGACCCCACAGGGGCGAGGCTTTGCCCGCCTCACCGTGATCGATGCGGTCGGGCTTTCCGACAGCGTGACGGTGCGGGTCGAGTAGGACGGATCACCCCAAAAAGAAAGTCCCGCGCCACCTTGCGGTGGGCGGGACAGTCACTGGGAGGAAACGCGGAAGATGTCACGCACCGGGCCAACGGGCCCGGAAACCAGAAGCGGAAAACTCAGAGACCGCGCACGACCAGCTGGGCGATCTCGTCGCGGCTGCAGCCGAGCTTGGCCAGCTCGCTGTTGGGCATGCGGCGGAGCTGCTCGTAGCGGGCCGCCATCTGGCGGGCTTCGGCAATGGCGGAAGCCAGCTTGGAAGCCGCGGCGCCGATGCGCCCGAACAGCCCGAATTCGCGGGAAGGAGTTGCAGTGATCGTGGCCATTTTCGCCTCCGTTTGGAGAGTGGCTCCAAATTCGATGTTCGGAACATAGGCCAGGAGTGTGCGGCGCAATAGATTGAATTGTGCATGGCACCAATGCGGATACCGTATACCAGCGCAGTTCGCAGGCTGTGGATGACGCGAAAGCCTATTGAACCGGGCCGGAGAATTGCGTATAGACCCCACCTGCCTCACGGGGCACGCGTCCTTGGCCGCTTCGGCGGCGGATAGAGGGCAGCGTTTGGGGGATAGTTCAACGGTAGAACCGCGGACTCTGACTCCGTTAATCTAGGTTCGAATCCTAGTCCCCCAGCCAATCCCAAACTTACAAATGCGCTCCGCCATCGGTTCGTCCCTGCCATCAGGGCGAGCCGAAATGGCGGCTCGCCGCCTGCCATTTCGGCTCGCCGGGTGGGGATCGCAGGCTGGCAAGAACGTAGCGCTAGGACGTAGGGCAGGGGCTTGGCAGCCCCTGCCTTTGTCGGATCGCAGGCAGCGCCTTGCGAGCAACGGCCGCGCGGACGGCCGCCCAGACGTCGTTCAGACCACCGTCAGCCGGAGTTCGCCCACGCCCTCGACGCCGCCTTCCAGCACGTCGCCCTTGGAGATGGGGCCGACGCCGGCCGGGGTGCCGGCGAAGATGAGGTCGCCGGGGGCGAGCCGGAACAGGGTGGAGAGGGTGGCGATCATCTCCGGCACCTTCCAGATCATCTGGTTGAGGTTGCCCTCCTGCTTCACTGCACCGTTGATCTTCAGGAAGATCCGCCCCGCGTCCGGATGGCCGATGGTGGTTGCCGGCACCAGGGCCGAGCAGGGCGCGGCTTCCTCGAACGCCTTGCCCACTTCCCACGGGCGGCCGAGCTTCTTGGCCTCGCCCTGCAGGTCGCGGCGGGTGAGGTCGAGGCCCACCGCATAGCCGAACACGCAGTCAAGCGCCCGCTCCAGCGGAATGTCCTCGCCGCCGGCCTTCAGCGCCACCACCAGCTCGATCTCATGGTGCACGTCCTGCGACATCTTCGGATAGGCGATGGTCGCGCCGTGGGGCACCAGGGTGTCTGGATTCTTCTGGAAGAAGAAGGGCGGCTCCTTGTTGGGATCATGGCCCATCTCCACCGCATGGTCGGCGAAGTTGCGGCCGACGCAATAGATGCGGTGGACCGGGAAGTGATCATCGCTGCCCACGATGGGAAGGGTGGGGACGGCGGGCGGCGCGAAGACATAAGAGACCATGGCAAGGCTCCGGGGAGGGGTTCCTTTCCATAGGACGCAGCCGGCGGGGAGGGAAGGGCGCGCAGGGTGCCTTGGCTGCTCAGTTATATCCAATGTAATATAGCTTTGTGGCGCTGGATTCCGCTCGGGCGCTTTTCATTGATGATTGTGGGGATTGCCATGCGCATCGGATTGTTCTGCACCTACGAAAATCCGCAGCTCGATTACGCCAGCGCCTTCCGGGAGCAGACCGAGCTGGTGGAGAGAATCGAGACCCTCGGCTTCGAGGAGGCGTGGATCGCCGAGCATCATTTCAATCCGCAGGCGGCAAGCCCCTCCTGCCTTCCCATCCTGACCTATCTCGCCGGGCGCACCTCGCGCATCCGCCTCGGCTCGGCGGCGGTGCTGCTGCCGCTGCACAATCCGATCACGGTGGCCGAGGACGTGGCAACGGTGGACATCCTCTCCGGCGGACGGTTCGAGTTCGGCGTCGCCAAGGGCGGCCCCTTCCCCATGCAGATGAAGCATTTCGGCGTGGCGAAGGAGGAGGCGCGGGACCGCACGCTGGAGGCGCTCGACCTTATCGAGGCGCTGCTTGACGGTGCCTCGGTCACCTTCAAGGGCCGCTTCTATGCGGCTGAGGGGCTGGAACTGGTGCCGCGGCCGGTGCAGAAGCCCGTGCCCGTCCACATGGCGAGTGCCACGCCGGAGACGGTGGCCCTCGCCGCCCGGCGCGGCTACGGGCTGATGGCGGCGCCGCCGTTTCCGCTCAAGGGGCTGGCCGCCAATCTCGCCCATTATCGCGCGAGCGCGCCGGACGGGGACCCGCGCCTCACGCTCATCCGCTTCCTACATCTGGCCGACAGTCGCGCGCAGGCGGTGGAGGAGGCCAGGGGCATCCTGGCGCCCTTCGTCGAGCGCATGCGCGCCACCACCGCCCAGGTGAGGCCGGACTGGACGCCATGGTTCGAGCTTGACCGCATGATCGCGGATTCGCTCATCGGCACCGAGGCCGACGTGGCCGCGCAGGTGGCCGCCTTGGAGCGGGATTTCGCGCCGCGCACGCTGGTGCTGAAGCCGCTGGCGCCCAGCCATGCCAAGCGCCTGAGCGACCTTGAGACCTTCGCCGCCCGCATCCGTCCGCAGTTGCGCGCGGCGGCGTGAGGCGCCGGAGCGCGCGTCTTACTTTCCGTCGAGGCGGCGGGAGAAGACGACGCGCGGCTCCTCCAGATAGCCGACGGCGGAATAGAAGCCGCGCACGGCCTCGTTGTCCGGGCGCACCAGCAGCATGAGCTTGGGCACGGCGCGGGCGCGCAGCCAGTCCTCGGCGGCGGTGAGCAGGGCGCGGCCGAGGCCCTTGCGCTGCAGGTCCGGCTCCACGGCGAGGTAATAGACCCAGCCGCGATGGCCGTCATGGCCCACCATCACCGAGCCGGCCAGAGCGCCGTCCCGCCGTGCCACCAGGATGGTGGAATGGGGCCCGCGCCGGGCCAGGGCGATGTCGGCGAAGGGGTCGTTCCACGGGCGCGTCAGGCCGGCGCGCTCCCACAAGGCGGCAAGCGCCGGCGTGTCGGTGTCCTGCGCATGGCTGAAGGCGAAACCCTCAACGGCGGTGGTGGCGAGCGTCTCGGTCATGCGGGGATCTCGCTTCCGGAAGGGGCTGGGGAGGGGCGCGGCGCGGCAGCGCGCGCGAGGCGGTCGGAGATGGCTTCGCCAAGGCCGGTGCGGGGCAGCGGCACCACGGCGATGGCGGACACACCCGAGGCATCGAGGGCCCGCAGCGCGCCATAGAGCCGGGCCGCGGCCTCGGTGAGGTCGCCGGACGGGCTAAGGTCGAGCACGCTGTCGGCATTCGGCGTGCCGTCCGGTGCCATCCCCGCGAAAGTGAGCAGGGCTTCGCCCGGGGCGACATGGGTCGCGTCGAGGCGTAGCGCGGCGCGGGGCGCGTAATGGGAGGCGAGGCGGCCCGGAGCCAGCGGGCGGGCGTCGTCGGTGGCGACGGGCCGCGCGACGGGGTGGCCGAGGGCGGCCTCGATCTCCTCCCGCGCCAGGCCTCCGGGACGCAGCAGCACCGGAACCTCCCCGGTGACATCGAGAATGGTGGATTCGACCCCCACCGGCGTCGGCCCGCCGTCCACAACCGCATCGATACGGCCGGAAAGGTCGTCCATCACATGGGCGGCGGTGGTGGGTGAGACATGGCCCGAGCGGTTGGCGCTGGGGGCCACCACCGCGCCGCCGAAGGCCGCGATGAGCGCGGCGGCATCGCCATGGGCGGGCACCCGCAGGGCTACCGTGTCGAGCCCCGCCCGCGCCAGCTCGCAGACGCCGTCGCCCCCGGCATAAGGCACCACCAGCGTCAGCGGCCCCGGCCAGAAGCGCTCCGCGAGGATGTTCGCCGCCCGGTTGAAGCTGCCGAGCCGGCGGGCGGAGGCGGCGTCCTTCGTATGGGCGATCAGCGGGTTGAAGGCCGGGCGCCCCTTGGCGGCATAGAGGGCGGCCACGGCCTGAGGGTTCGCCGCATCGGCACCGAGGCCGTAGACCGTCTCGGTGGGAAAGGCCACGAGCCCGCCCCCGGAAAGAAGCCGCGCCGCCTCTTCGACAGCGCCGGGGGCGGCGGCCGGCAAAAGGCGGGTCGGGCGCATCTGGGGCGGAGCGGGAGAAACCATGATGCCTTCAATCCACGCGTGTCCGACCAATGGCCACAGCGCGCCCCTTGACGAAGCCTGCCGGCGCCGCGATGTGGGAAGCCGAACGTCGCGTGCTTAGAGCGCGCCCCGCCGGGCCGGTCAAGCGCGTGCCGCACAGGGGAGGGTCACATGAGCTATCGCGCGCCGGTGGAAGAGGTCGCCTTTTTTCTCAAGACCTGCACGGCTCTTCCCCTGCTGATGGAGCAGGGCCTCGTGGACCTGTCCTTCGACGTGGTGGACCCGGTGCTGGAAGAGGCCGGCAAGTTCGCGGCGTCCGTCATCGCCCCCCTCGACAAGGTGGCGGACAAGCAGGGCTGCACCCTCAAGGACGGCGCGGTGACCACCCCCGAAGGCTGGCGCGCCGCCTATGAGGCCTGGACCGCCGCCGGCTGGAGTTCGGTCGCGGCCGAGGAAGAGTTCGGCGGCCAGCACCTGCCGACCTCGGTGACCTCGGCACTCACGGAATTCTGGAACTCCGCTTCGCCCGCCTTCGGCATCGGCGGCGTGCTGACCATGGGCGCCATCGAGGCCCTCACCGCCCACGGCGCCCCCGAACTGCAGCAGACCTATCTCACCAAGATGGTGGCCGGCACCTGGACCGGCACCATGAACCTCACCGAGCCGCAGGCGGGCTCGGACCTCGCCGCCCTGCGCGCCAAGGCGGTGAAGCAGGCGGACGGCACCTACCGGGTGTTCGGCACCAAGATCTTCATCTCCTACGGCGAGCACGACATCGCCGAGAACATCGTCCACCTCGTGCTCGCCCGCCTGCCGGACGCGCCGGCCGGTACTCGCGGCATCTCCCTGTTCCTGGTCCCGAAGGTGCTGGTGAACGCGGACGGCAGCCTCGGTGAACGCAACGACGTGGTCTGCGCCGGCATCGAGCACAAGCTGGGCCTGCATGGCTCGCCCACCTGCACCATGGTGTTCGGCGAAAAGGGCGAGGGCGCCATCGGCTATCTGGTGGGCGAGGAAAATCGCGGCCTCGCCTGCATGTTCACCATGATGAACAACGCCCGCCTCGCGGTGGGCATCCAGGGCGTGGCGGTGGCAGAGCGCGCCACCCACCTTCGCCTATGCCAAGGACCGCCGGCAGGGCAAGGCGCCGGGCTTCGAGGGCTCGGCTCCCATCATCGCCCATCCCGATGTGAAGCGCATGCTTCTGACCATGCGCGCCGAGACCGACGCCGCCCGGGCCATTTGCCTGAAGACCGCCGATGCCCTCGACCGCGCCCACCGCCTGCCCGACCCCTCCGCCCGCGCGGCGGCGCTGGCCGAGGCGAGCCTTTTGACCCCGGTGGCCAAGGCCTTCTCCACCGACATCGGCATCGAGGTGGCCTCCACCGGCGTGCAGGTGCACGGCGGCATGGGTTATGTGGAGGAAACGGGCGCCGCCCAGCACCTGCGCGATGCCCGCATCTTCGCCATCTATGAGGGTACCAACGGTATCCAGGCCATCGACCTCGTCACCCGCAAGCTGCCGCAGGAGGGCGGCGATGTGGTGAACGCGGTAATCGCCGATTATCGCGACATCGTCGCCGAGGTGGCCGCACTGAATGCGCCGGATTTCGGCCATACGGGGGTGCGGCTCGCCGAGGCGGTGGATGCGCTCGCCCGCGCCACCCGCAAGATGCTGGACTGGCTGCCGAGCGACCAGGCCAAGGCGCTGGCCGGGGCGACGCCCTATCTGCGCCTGTTCGCCCGTGCCGCCGGCGGGGCCTATCTCGCCAAGGTGGCGCTGGCCGCCTATGGGGAGCGCGCCGCGGGCGGCACCGACCCGCGCCTTGCCGCACGCATCGCCCTCGCCCGCTTCTTCGCCGAGAACCTCGCGACCGAGGCGAAGGGGCTGGAAGAAGCCGTCACCAGCGGCGCCAGTGGCGTGCTGGAGGCGGAAGCGGTGCTCGCCGTCGCCTGATGGGTCTCAGCGGCTGGCGAAGCCGTCGAAGATAAAGTCCGGTGCGCTGGTGTTGTGGCGGGAGGGCACGAGGCGCCCCGCCCACAGCATGGCGACGTTGTCGGCATCGGTGAAGCTCAGCACGGGAGCCTCGCCGATGGTGGCGGGCACCCCGGTTTTCGCCAGCGTCCGCCAGGAGACGCGGGCCACGTCGGCATTGCCCTCGGTCACATACATGGAGCGCAAGGCGGCGAAGGTGCGCGGCGCCGTGCCGTCGAATTCCGCTTCAAGGGTCAGCGCATCGCGATCCACGCTGGCAAGCTTCAGCCGAGCCTTGCCGCCGTCGGCAAACGACAGGGTGAAGGTGCGCGTCTGCGGCGCGAAGCCGATCTCCTTCAGGCGCACCAGCGGGCGCTCGGCCTGCTCCACCGGACCCAGCAGGAAGGACGAGCCGTAGGCGGTGCTTGCAAGATGCGCCGGCGACAGCGGCCGCGCCCGCCAATAGCCATCCGGCGGATAGACCACCAGCACCTCTTCCGGCTGCTGGTGTTCGCCGCGCACCCACAGCTGCACCATGTGCAGGCCTTGCGTCGCCTCGGTGCCCACCCGGAACGGCACCGTGGCGGCGCGCCAGAACGAGGGGAAGACGAAGCCGGTGAGCCACAGGTCCGGCGTCTCATAGATGGTGATGCGCTTCGGAGCCGTGATCGCGGCCGGCGGTGTTCCGGCCGTCGCGGGGGCGGTGGCCGGCACCGCCGGGTCGCCGGAGAAGTCGCAGGTGTCGAAATCCGGTTCGGTCCGGTCGATGCGCAGCATGCCGGTGTAGGCCGGGTGACGGGCGACGATGCGGAACCGGCTCACCTTGTCGGAGACGAAGGACAGCGTGACGTTGTCGGTCTCGGCGCAGGTGGCGGCCACGCTCTCGTTGCGCACGGTGACGCCGATGGGCTCGGCCCGCGCGATCGGTGCGCCCAGAACGGCGCAGCCGGCGAGAAGGCCAAGGATCGGTTTTGCAAACCTGTTCCCGGCAAAGGCTTTTCTGGCAAGGGCACGCACGGCAAGGACGGGCATCGGTGGCTCCGGAAAGCGACGGCGCGGCAGGCGAGGCGACCATATCAGCGCGCGCTCACGTGGCAAACGTGACGCCGAGGCCCTCGCAATCGCTGCAACCTCTCCTATATGAGTGCGCATGTGACGCTGCGGCATTTGCCCGGCGTCGGGGAGGATCTGATCGGAATGTCCATGTTTCGCAAAGGGACGGTTCTGGCGGCGCTGGCCGTCGCGGGTGCGCTGACCCTCGTCGTCGCGGACCATGCGGATGCGCGCCAAGGCGGCTCCTTCGGTAGCCGGGGAAACCGAACCTACCAGACCCCGGCCTCGACCCCCACGGCGCCGGGCACGGTGGCGCCAGTGCAGCGCTCCACAACTTCGCCGCAGACGGCGCCGTCCAGCGCGGCCCGGCCGCAGACGGCCGCTCAGCGGCCCTCCATGTTCGGCAATGGATTCGCCGGCTCGCTCATGCGCGGCCTGCTCATTGGCGGTCTCATCGGCATGCTGATGGGGCAGGGGCTCGGCGGGCTTGCTGGTATCCTGGGGCTGTTGCTTCAGGTCGGCCTCGTCGTGGCCGGCGTGATGCTGGTGATGCGCCTGCTGCGCCGCTCGCAGCCGGTCCCTGCCGGCGCGGGAGCGGGTGGTGGCTATGGCGGACCGCGTCCCGCGGCGCGCGGCGACTGGCGCGCTGCCAGCGCTCCGCCGGCCGGCAGCGGGCGTCCTCCCGGCGTGCAGGACGAGATCGGCGTCACCCCGGCTGACCTCGATGCCTTCGAGCGCCTGCTCGGCATCATCCAGGGTGCGGTGAGTCGGGAGGATCAGGCCGAGCTTCGCGCGAACACCACCCCGGAGATGTTCGGCTATCTCGCCGACGAGCTGCGGGAGAATGCCGAGCGCGGGCTGCGCAACCAGGTCTCCGACGTGAAGCTGCTTCAGGGCGACGTGGCCGAGGCGTGGCGGGAGGGCAATCGCGAGTACGCCACCGTGGCCATGCGCTATGCCAGCCGCGACGTGATGCTGGACCGCGCCAGCGGCAAGGTCGTCTCCGGCGCCGCGGGCATCGGGGAAAGCACCGAGGTGTGGACCTTCGTGCGCGACCGCATCGCGGGCCCGACCGGCGGGGCAGCCGGGCTTTGGCGCCTCAGCGCCATCCAGGGCGCCTGAGCGGCCTGCGCATATGCGTGAGGGGCAGGCGGCGGGGCTTCCCGCCGCCACCGTGACGTGGTCTAAAGCGCCCCCATGAGCGCTCCTGCGACCCGCGACTCTTCCATGATCGCCACCCCCGGCGCCTCCACCAGCGTCATCACCGTTTCCGGCCTCGGCAAGACCTACGCGACCGGCCACGTCGCGCTGAAGGATGTCAGCCTCGACATCCGGCGCGGCGAGATCTTCGCTTTGCTCGGGCCCAACGGCGCGGGCAAGACCACCCTCATCTCCATCATCTGCGGCCTCGTGAACGCCACAGCCGGCACGGTGGAGGTTGCCGGATACGATATCGTCACGGACTATCGCGCGGCGCGCTCCCGCATCGGTCTGGTGCCGCAGGAGCTGACCACCGATTCGTTCGAGAGCGTGTGGGCGACGGTCAGCTTCTCGCGCGGCCTGTTCGGCCGGAAGGCGAACCCCGCTTATATCGAGAAGGTGCTGCGCAGCCTGTCGCTGTGGGACAAGAAGGACGCCCGCATCATGACGCTCTCGGGCGGCATGAAGCGTCGCGTCCTCATCGCCAAGGCGCTGTCCCACGAGCCGGAGGTGTTGTTCCTCGACGAACCGTCCGCCGGCGTGGACGTGGAATTGCGCCGCGACATGTGGCGCCTCGTCCGTGAACTGCGCGACGAGGGCGTCACCATCATCCTCACCACCCACTATCTGGAGGAGGCCGAGGAGATGGCCGACCGGGTTGGGGTGATCGCGAAGGGCGAGCTGATCCTGGTGGAGGAGAAGGCGACGCTCATGCGCAAGCTGGGCAAGAAGCAGCTCACCGTCGAGCTGACCGCGCCGCTGGCCGCCCTGCCGCAGGCGCTGGCGGACTTCGGGCTCGCCCTGTCGGACGACGGCACCCGCCTCACCTACACCTACGCGACCAACCGCGAGGGGGACGACGACGGCCTCTCCATCGCCGGCCTGCTGGCCGCCCTCTCGTCGGAGGGCATCGCCTTCAAAGATCTCCATACGGAGCAAAGCTCCCTCGAAGACATCTTCGTGAGCCTGGTGAGGCGCGAGCCGTGAACCTGCAAGCCATCGCCGCCATCTACGGCTTCGAGATGAACCGCACCCGGCGCACGCTGGGGCAGAGCGTGGTCTCGCCGGTTTTGTCCACCTCGCTGTATTTCGTGGTGTTCGGCTCGGCCATCGGCCCGCGCATGGCGGAGGTGGGGGGCGTCCCCTACGGCGCCTTCATCGTGCCGGGCCTGATGATGCTGACGCTGCTCACGCAGTCCATCAGCAACGCGGCGTTTGCCATCTACTTCCCGCGCTTCACCGGCACCATCTACGAACTGCTGTCGGCGCCGGTGTCGCCGTTCGAGATCGTGGCGGGCTATGTGGGGGCGGCGGCCACCAAGTCCACGGTGCTGGGGCTGATCATCCTCGCCACCGCCTCGCTGTTCGTGCCGCTGGAGATCCGCCATCCGGTGTGGCTGCTGGCGTTCCTGGTGCTGACGGCGGTCACCTTCTCCCTGTTCGGCTTCATCATCGGCATCTGGGCCGACGGATTTGAGCGGCTGCAGGTCATCCCCATGCTGGTGATCACGCCGCTGACCTTCCTCGGCGGCACCTTCTACTCGCTGGACATGCTGCCCCCGGTGTGGCGGACGGTGACCCTGTTCAACCCGGTGGTCTATCTGGTCTCCGGCTTCCGCTGGAGCTTCTTCGGCCATTCGGACGTGCGGGTGGAGGTGAGCTTCGCCATGACGCTCGCCTTCCTCGCCGTGTGCCTCGTCACCGTGCGCTGGATGTTCCGTACCGGCTACCGGCTGAAGAGCTGAGGCTACGGGGCAAACTGCGCCACGGCCACGAGCCAGCGACGCACTGCGTCTTCCGCTTCGGGTGGCAGGTTCGCTTGCAGGTCGGGCTCCAGAGCATGGACCCGCGCCCGCGCATCGACAAGCAGCGCGCGGCCAGCTTCGGTGAGCACCACTTCGAGGATGCGTCCATGCACGGCGTGAGGCGTCCGGCGCACCAGGTCCGCCCGCTCGAGATTGGCAAGAATCACGCTGACTGTCTGCGGCGTGACGAGGGCAAGGCGCGCGAGGTCCGCGCCGCTCAAGCCGGGATAGGCCTCGACCATGGTCATCACGGTGAATTGCGGCGCGGTCAGCCCAAGGCCCGAGAGCGCCTTCTCCATGCGCTGGCGATGGGCCGTGGCGGCCTGTCGTAAGAGGTAGCCCAGATAGCCGTGCGTCCCGCGCTTGCCGTCGCCGGGTGCCGGGGCAAGAGATGGTGCCTTGTCGTTCATATCAAAGCTCTGATATTATATTCGAGCTTTGATATTGCCTGAGGATCATCGAAAGGACCAGTTCATGGCCGATCCGCTTTCCCGCCCCACCTACAAGGCCTTCACTGAGCGTGCCCCGGATGTCTATGCGGGGCTGTCCGCCCTCACCAAGGCGGTGGACGCCTCGGGCCTCGACAAGGGGCTGACCGAGCTGGTGAAGCTGCGCGCCTCCCAGATCAACGGATGCGCCTTCTGCCTGAAGTTCCATCTGGGGGTGGCGCGAAAGGCTGGCGTGCCGCAGGACAAGCTCGACCTGCTGGCGGCCTGGCGGGATGCACCGACGTTCTCGGCGCGGGAGCGTGCGGCGCTGGCCTATGCGGAAGAGCTGACGCAGCTTGAGGCGGAAGCTGCCTCCGACGCGGCCTGGGCGGCGCTGCTCAAGGAATTCTCGGAGGACGAGGCGGTCTTCCTGACGGTGACCATCGCCTCCATCAACGCCTGGAACCGCATCGGCATCGCCTTGCGCTTCGCGCCGCCAGCCTGATGCAGGAAGCCCCGGGGCGGTGGACCGCCCCGGGGGCGGGGCGGGTCAGAGCCCGCCGACGCACATGTACTTGATGTTCAGATAGTCGTCGCAGCCGTACTTGGAGCCTTCGCGGCCCATGCCGCTCTCCTTCACGCCACCGAAGGGCGCGACTTCGGTGGTGATGACGCCGGCATTGATGCCCACCTGGCCGTATTCCAGCTTTTCCGCCACCCGGAAGGCGCGGCCGAGGTCCTTGGTGAAGAAGTAGCAGGCGAGACCGTATTCCGTGTCGTTGGCGTACGACACGGCCTGCTCCTCGGTCTCGAACTTGAAGAGCGGGGCCAGCGGGCCGAAGATTTCGTCGCGGGCGAACGCCATGTCCTGGGTGGCCCCGGCCAGCACCGTGGGCTCGAAGAAGGTGCCGCCGAGGGCGGGCTGCTTGCCGCCGGTGAGCACGGTGGCGCCCTTGTCCAGGGCGTCCTTCAGCAGGCGTTCCACCTTGGCCAGCGCGCGGTCGTCGATGAGCGGGCCGGCGACCACGCCCTCGTCCAGGCCATTGCCCACCTTCAGCTTCTTGGATGCCTCGGCGAACTTGGCGGCGAAGGCGTCATAGATGCCGGCCTGCACGTAGAAGCGGTTCGCGCACACGCAGGTCTGGCCCACGTTGCGGAACTTGGAGGCGATGGCCTGCTCCACCGCGAGGTCGAGGTCGGCATCGTCGAACACCAGGAACGGCGCGTTGCCGCCCAGCTCCATGGAGATCTTCTTCATGGTGTCGGCGGACTGCTTCATCAGCAGCTTGCCCACGGGGGTGGAGCCGGTGAATGTCACCTTCTTCACCAGCGGGTTGGAGGTCATCTCGCTGCCGATGGCGGGAGCCTCGCCCACCACGATGTTGACGACGCCCGCCGGGATGCCGGCCATCTCGGCCAGCACGCCCCAGGCGAGGCCCGAATAGGGGGTCAGCTCGGAGGGCTTGGCCACCACCGTGCAGCCCGCCGCCAGCGCCGCGCCAATCTTGCGCGACAGCATGGAGGAGGGGAAGTTCCACGGCGTCACCGCCGTCACCACGCCCACCGGCTCCTTGGTGACGAGGATGCGGCGATTGCCCCATGGCGAGGGAATCACGTCGCCATAGAGGCGCCGGGCCTCTTCCGCGAACCAACGCACATAGCCGGCGGAGGCGCCGATCTCACCCTTGGCCTCGGCCAGCGGCTTGCCCTGCTCGGTGGTGAGGATGGCGGCCAGCTCGTCCGCATTCTGGGTGATGAGGTCGGCGAGCTTGTGCAGCTTCGCCGCGCGCTCGGCGGCGGTGGTGGCGCGCCAGGTCTTGAAGGCTTCGGAGGCGGCCTCGATGGCGCGGCGGGTCTCGGCGGCGCCGGCCTTCGGAATGGTGCCGATGATCTCGCCGGTGGCGGGATTGTTGACCTCGATGGTGGCGCCTGAGTCCGCATCCACCCAGGCGCCGCCGATCAGCATCTTGTCGCGCAGCAGCGGGAAGCGCGCGGTCGCAGGACGGGAAAGGGGCTGGGGTGCTGCCATGGGGGGCTCCTGAGGGGCATGAAGTGCCGGGGCGATCGAACGCCCGCGATGGATATACGATATAGGACGGCGCGGCCAGCCTGACAGGGGCGACTCCTCGGCGCACGCCGGGTTTTACTGCGCGCAGGCTTCCAAGCTCGGGCGCCTCAGCGCACGCAGGTGATGGAGTGGAAGGGAACCACCTGTTCCTTCTGCCCGGTCCCGGCGGCCACCTGGCACCTGAGATAGTCCCGGCCCACGCTGAGGGGGGCGAAACCGGTGAGGGTGTTTCCACCAATCACCTGGATGATTATGGCCTGCCCATCCTTGTGGCTGACGATGTCGAGGATGGCAGCACGGAAGTCATCTTCCTTGAACTGACACTGCATTGCGTCCCTCCCGGGGATCGGCGGCGTGCCCTTCCGGCGCCCGGCGGCGTGCCTGCGGATGCGACTATAACCCGCAAGTGCCGGTAACGGTCATGCGTTGAATGCATGCGACACGGCGGTCTCATTCACAGTTGATCGTTGTCAAAAGCGGACCCAGCGGAAGGGCGTATCAAAAGACGTCTGCTGCGGGAGCCTCTACCATGCTCAAGATTGCGATCCTCGTCTGGCTCATTCTCGCCACCACCTTTGCGGGCGCGGCCATCCTGTTTGTCCTGGCCATGCCGTCCCTGGCGGGGCAGGACATGCGCCTCATCCCCATCGCTGCCGCCATCGGCGCTGTCGTCGCCATTCCGGCGGCCTATGTGGTGGCCAAGCGCATCCTTGCCGTCACCGTCAGGCAGGTCTGAGGCGTGCTCTAAAGCGTTTTCGAGCCAAGTGGACTCCGGTTCGCGTCAAGAAAACGCGTTGAAGCAAAGTCTCGAGCGGTTTGTCTGAGCCAGGGCGAGCGGAAATCGCGCGAACGTCAGCCCCGCGCGATGGCGTGAAAAAAGCCGCCCGTGACGCTGCCGCGCCGGCTGCCGGCTGGGCCCAGCGGGCGGCCTTCGGCATCGGACAGTTCGGCGAGGGGCGCGTCGCCGCCGCGGGTGACGACGGTCGCGTAGTGGAACTCGTGGCCGCGCACCGTTTCCCCCGTCGCCCCGAGGGGCGAGGGGGCCAGAAGGCGGGCCGCCCGATAGCCGAGGTTCATCTTGCGGCGGGCAAAGCTGGTCTCGAGGTCCAGCAGGCCGAGCATGGCGTGGGTGGTGCCGTCTGCGTCGGTCAGCGCTCGGCCAAGAGCCATGTAGCCGCCGCACTCCCCATGCACGGGCTTGGACTGCGCAAATCGCCGCGTGCCTTCTAGGAAGCGGGCCGCTGTCGCCAGCCGTCCGGCATGAAGCTCGGGATAACCGCCGGGTAGCCAGCACACGTCGCAGGACGGGTCCGGCGCCTCGTCGGCAAGCGGTGAGAAGGGGTGGATTTCCGCCCCCAGTGCCCGCCAGCCCGCCAGCAGATGGCCATACATGAAGCTGAAAGCCGCATCCTGCGCCAGTGCGATCCTTTGGCCGGGCGGCGCGATGAGCGCGTTCGCATCTCCCGCTGCGAGACCGAGGGGACCGGCGGCGGCGCGGATGCCGTCGAGGTCGAGATGGCGTTCGCCGAGATCGGCCAGGGCTTCGAGGCGGGCGGCGAGATCGTCGGTCTCCCCGGCCTGCACCAGCCCCAGATGGCGCTCGGGCAGCACGATGGTCGCCTCGCGCGGGACTGTTCCAAGGATGGGGACGCCCAGCGGGGCGACGGCCTCGCGGATCATGCGGATATGCCGCTCGCTGCCGAGCTTGTTCAGCACCACGCCGGCGATGCGCACCCGAGGATCATGGGTGAGGAAGCCGCGCAGCACCGCCGCCGCTGTCTGGGATTGCCCCGACACATCCAGCACCAGCAGCACCGGCAGACCGAGCCGGGCGGCGATGTCGGCTCCCGCGCCGGTGCGGCCCGGCTCGGTCGCTACCCCGTCGAAGAGGCCCATGGCGCCTTCCGTCACCAGCAGCTCGGCGCCCTGCGCGGCTGTCGAGGCGAGGTGGTCGACGAGGGCCGGCGGCATGGCCCAGCTGTCGAGATTGAGGCCCGGACGGCCGGTGGCGGCGGCATGGAAGGCGGGGTCGATATAGTCCGGTCCCGATTTCGCCGCCCGCACGGCGACGCCCCGCCGTGCCAAAGCCGAGAGCAGGGCGAGGGTGATCGTTGTCTTGCCCGAGCCGGAACGCGGCGCGGCGATGAGGAGACCCCGAGGGCTCACCATGCACGCCCCCCTTCCGCAGTCCGCCTGGCCTCTCTATCAAGGCGGTCATGAGCGACGTGCCGAGCGATGGTCCCGAAGGCGCCCCCACCGACCGTCCGCTGAAGCGCGGCTGGACCACGGGCACCTGCGCCGCCGGCGCGGCCAAGGCCGCCTTTGCCGCGCTCGTCACCGGCGCCTTTCCCGATCCGGTCGAGGTGGAACTGCCCGGCGGCGCCCGTCCCGCCTTCGCCCTCGCGGTTCAGGATCTCGGCCCCGACAGCGCCATGGCCGGCATCGTCAAGGATGCGGGCGACGATCCGGATGTGACCCATGGCGCCCTGGTGCGCGCCACCGTCCGGCGCGGGGCGACGGGGGCGGGCGTCACCTTCCGGGCCGGGGAGGGGGTGGGCACGGTGACGCGGCCGGGCCTGCCGATCCCGCCCGGCGAGCCGGCCATCAATCCGGTGCCGCGCCGCATGATCGCCGCCGGCATCGCCGAGGTGGCGCGCGCGGCGGGCGTTGCGGCCGATGCGGACGTGGAAATCTCCATCGCCGACGGGGCGCGCCTCGCGCTCAAGACGCTCAATCCGCGCCTCGGCATCGTCGGCGGGCTCTCGGTGCTGGGCACCACGGGCATCGTCGTGCCCTATTCCTGCGCGGCGTGGATCCACTCCATCCATCGCGGCATCGATGTGGCCCGCGCCATGGGGCTGGATCACGTGGCCGGGGCCACCGGAAACGCTTCCGAGCAGGCGGTGCAGAAGCTGCATGGCCTCGACGAGGTGGCGCTCATCGACATGGGCGATTTCGTCGGCGGCATGCTGAAATATCTGCGCGCCCATCCCGTGGCGAAGGTGACGGTGGCCGGCGGCGTCGCCAAGATGACCAAGCTCGGCCAGGGTTTCCTCGATCTCCACTCCAAGCGCGGCCGCGCCGACATGGATGCCCTCGCCACTCTGGCGTCGGGCGCCGGCGCCGGGGCGGACCTCGCGGCGCGCATCGGCGCCGCGCACATGGTGGCGGAGGCGTTTCAGATCGCCCGCGCCGCAGGCTTCCCGCTGGGCGATTGCGTGGCCCAGGCCGCCTGGACCACCGCCGCGCGGGCGCTCGGCCGGGCCGACGTGGCGCTGGAGATCGTCGTGTTCGACCGCGACGGCACGCTCATGGGCCGCGCCCCCTTCGCCCCCGCGCAGGCCTGAGCCGTCCCTCATTCTCCGCCCCCGCGAAAGCGGCGGACATAGGCGGTGTCGTAGAGCGCGCTCTCGCGGAAATCCTGCGCCGCCAGCGCCCGCCCCACCAGAATGAGCGCCGTGCGCGGGATGGGGTCGGCCTCAAGCTGGCCGGCGATGTCACCGAGGGTCCCGGTGACGACGCGCCCGTCCGGCCAGGAGGCCTTGGCCACCACCGCCACCGGGCAGTCGGCACCGAGCACCGGGGTCAGTTCCGCCACCACCTTGTCGAGGGCATGGATGGCCAGATGAATGGCGAGGGTCGCCCCCGTGGCAGCGAAGGCTTTAAGCTTTTCGCTCTCCGGCATGGCGGAGGCGCGGCCCGAGACGCGGGTGATGACGAGGCTCTGGGCCACCTCGGGCACGGTGAACTCCCGCTTCAGCAGCGCTGCCGCCGCCGCGAAGGCCGGCACGCCGGGCGTCAGCGTATAGGGGATGGACAGCCGGTCGAGCCGGCGCATCTGCTCGGCCACCGCGCTGTAGACCGAGAGGTCGCCGGAATGCAGCCGCGCCACATCCTCGCCCGCCGCGAAGGCGCGCACATATTCGGCCTCGATCCGGTCGAGGTCGAGGGGGGCGGTGTCCACGATGCGCGCGCCGGGCGGGCAGTAGTCCAGCAGTTCCGGCGCGACGATGGAGCCGGCATAGAGGCAGACCGGGCAGCGGGCGATGAGATCGCGCCCGCGCACGGTGATGAGGTCCGCCGCGCCGGGTCCCGCGCCGATGAAATGAACGGTCACGCTTCTTCTTCCTCCCGCCGGGCCAGGGCGCAGGTGACGGGGCCGAGCGCAAGGCGCGGCCCCAGAAGGCGCGCCCGGGCACCGCCGGCGGCAAGCGCCGCAGTCTCCGCCGCCGAGGGCACGCGCAGCAGGGCGATCACCCGCTCCGAGCGGGTCTTGGTGCGGTTGGAGGCGGCTTCTAGCTGGGTCTGGGGCACCAGCACCAGCGGCAGGCCGAGCCTCGCCGCCGCCTCGCTGATACCGGCCTCGCCCCCCTTCACTGCCGGCGCGGCGATGAGGGCCACGTCGTCCCGTGCCAGCGCGGCGCGCGCCAGGGCCGCGTCGAAGGCGGCCAGCACCTCGTCCACGCTCACACCCCGCTTCGAGCCGATGCCGGCCACGATCATGCCCCGCCTCCCTCGGTCTCAGGTGGCTTGCCTTCGGGCGGCTTGCCATAGCGCCATTGGGTGACCGGCATGGCGGGCCGCCAGCCGGTCATGCCCTTCACCGCCACGGAGCGCGCCAGCGCGATGCGTACGAGATCGCCGCCGAGCCTTGCATGGGCAGCGAGGAGCACCGCTTCCGTCTCCAGCGTCACCGCGTTGGCCACCAGCCGCCCGCCCGGCTTCAGCGCCGCCAGCGCCGCCTCGAACACGCCCGGCTCCGAGGCGCCGCCGCCGAGAAAGATGACATCCGGCGGGGGCAGTCCGGCAAGGGCGCCGGGTGCCGCACCCTCTACGACTTTCAGATGCGGCACGCCGAGGCGCCCGGCATTGCGGCCGACGCGGGCGGCGCGCTCCGCATGCCCCTCGATGGCGACGGCACTGAGGGAGGGATGCGCCAGCAGCCATTCAATGGCGATGGACCCAGCCCCCGCGCCGATATCCCACAACAGCTCCCCCCGTCGTGGCGCGAGGGAGGAGAGGGTGAGGGCGCGGATCTCGCGCTTGGTGATCTGGCCATCATGCTCGAACAAGTCGTCGGCAAGGCCGCTGGCGAGAGGCAGGAGGGGGGCGTTTGCCTCCGCCGCCACCTGCAGCGCCACCACGTTCAGCGCGGCCACGTCGGTAAAGGCGAAGGCCTCGGCCCGCGTCTCGCGCACCCGCTCGGAGGGGCCGCCCAGCGCCTCCAGCACCATAAGGCGCGAAGCACCGCAGCCGTGGGCGGTGACGAAATCCGCCACCTGTCGCGGCCCGTCGCCGTCCGAGGTGAGGAGGATCAGCCGCGCGCCGTCCTGAAGGAAGGGCCGCAGCCGGGCCAGCGGCCGGCCGTGGAGGGATACGAGGTCCGCCTCCTGCAACGGCCAGCCAAGGCGCGCGGCGGCCAGCGCGAAGGCGGAAGGCGCGGGGAAGGCGCGCATCTCGTCGGCCGGCACATGGCGGGCGAGGCTCGCGCCCACGCCGTAAAGGAAGGGATCGCCCGAGGCGAGGACGCACACCGCCCGCCCGCGCGCGGCGAGAACGCCGACAAGGCTGAAGGGGCTCGGCCACACCTGCGCTTCTCCGGTGACGAGCCCGCCCGCGAGCGCAAGGTGGCGCGCCCCGCCAAACACGATTTCGGCGGAGGAAATGGCGGCGCGCGCGGCGGGGGAGAGACCGTCCGCCCCATCCTCGCCGATGCCGACGATGGACAGCCAGCGCCCCGCTGGGGCACTTATGCCCGCCATGAGCGATCCCTCCGTCTCGACCCGCGCCGTTTCAGCCATGGTTCCGCGCATTCTCCTGCTGGGCGGCACCAGCGAGGCCAGTGCCCTCGCGAGGCGGCTTGCCGCCCGCATCGCCGATCATGCCGGCCTCCACGTGGTCCTGTCGCTGGCGGGGCGCACGGAACATCCCGCGCCCCAGCCGGTGCCCGTGCGCGTCGGCGGCTTCGGCGGCGCTGAGGGCCTTGAAGACTACCTGAAGGCGGAGCGCATTGCCGCCGTGGTGGACGCCACCCATCCCTATGCCGCTCGCATGTCCTTCAATGCGGCTGAGGCCTGCGCGGCGGCGGGCGTGCCCCTCCTCGCCCTGCGGCGCGGGCCATGGATGCCCGTTGCCGGCGATCGCTGGCGGGAGGTGGTCGATGTGCCGGCGGCGGTCGCCGCGCTGGGGGATGCGCCGCGGCGGGTGTTCCTCGCCCTCGGGCGCAACGAGGTGCGCGCCTTCGAGGCGGCGCCACAGCATGTCTATCTGGTGCGCAGTGTCGATCCGGTCACCCCGCCGCTGGCGGTGCCTGAGGCCGAATACGTGCTGGGGCGTGGCCCGTTCAGCGAGGCCGATGATCGCGCGCTGCTGGAGGCGCACCGCATCGACACCATCGTGGCCAAGAACAGCGGCGGCTCGGCCACCTGCGGCAAGATGGCGGCCGCCCGCGCGCTGGGCATCGAGGTGCTGCTGATCGCGCGGCCCGCCTTTCCCGCCGTCCCAGCGGTGGAGACGCCGGCGGAAGCCGAGGCATGGCTGCTCGACCGGCTCGGCGCTCAAGGCGCGGATTCCTCCACTGGAGACACGGGCTCTTCTCCCGCTCGCGGCGCGGACTCTCCATCCGCTCGCGGCGCGGGCCTGTCCGCCGAGCGCGGCGCGTAGACCAGGGGCGGCAGGCCGGGACGCGGCACGATGCGGGTGTCGGCGGTGCCGATAATCACGCAAGTGGCCATGTCAGCCTGCGCCGGGTCGGCCTCGGCCAGGGTGGCGAGGGTGATGCGCTCATCCTCGCGCCCCGCCGCGCGGCCGAACACCACTGGCACGCTGCCCGCTAGGCGCTCGCGCAGCAGCGCGAAGGCCCGTCCCAGCTGCCACGGCCGCGCCCGGCTGATGGGATTGTAGAGGGCGATGACGAAGCCGGCCTCCGCCGCCAGCAGCAGGCGCTTTTCCACCAGCGCCCAGGGCTTCAGATTGTCGGAGAGCGAGAGGGCGCAGAAATCGTGGCCCAGCGGCGCCCCGCAGCGCGCCGCGACCGCCAGCATGGCGGTGACGCCGGGCACCACCTCGAAATCGAGGGCGCGCCACGCCTCCGGCCCGTGCTCGATGGCCTCGCACACGGCGGCGGCCATGGCGAACACGCCGGGATCGCCCCCCGACACCATGGCGACCCGCGCGCCGGCAACGGCCGCATCCAGCGCGGCCGAGGCACGGGCGATCTCCTCGCGATTGTCTGAAGGCCGGCGCTCCTGCCCGGGCCGCTCCGGCAGGCGGGCGAGGTAGGGGGCATAGCCGAAGACCAGGTCCGCCGCTTCCACCGCCGCCGCCGCTTCAGGCGTCATCTGCCGGGCCGCACCGGGGCCGAGGCCCACCACGGTGATGCGCCCGCGCCGGTCGCCGCCAGTCATGCCGCGCGCTCCCAGCCGGGCACCAGCACAATGGAGAAATAGGGCGCGCGCTCGTCCGCCCGTTCGGCCAGGGGAACCAGCGCGCAATCGGCCATGGTGCCGCGTTCCACATAGAGCGCGCGGTCGAGCCGGCCGGCGGCGGCCAGCGCCCGGCGGATCTTGGGCAGGTTGCGGCCCACCTTCATGATCACCGCCGCATCGGCCGTGGCGAGGCGGCGGGCAAGTTCAGCTTCATCCAGTGTGCCGGGCAGCACCATGAGCACGTCGTCGCCCTGGGCGATGGGCGCGCCCGCCTGCGACCAGCAGCCGGACATGCCGGTGACGCCGGGGATGACCTTGGTGGGGAAGCGTTGGGCGAGGCGCACATGCAGGTGCATGTAGGAGCCGTAGAATAGCGGGTCGCCCTCGCTCAGCACCGCCACGGTGCGCCCGGCGAGGATATGCTCCGCCACCGCCGCCGCCGAGGCGTCGTAGAAGGCGCCGATGGCTGTACGATAGGCGTCATCGTGCCGATGGATCTCGGTGGTGACGGGATAGAGCAGGGGCAGCTCCACCGTGTCCGGGCGGAAGTGCGCCTGCGCGATGGTGCGCGCGTGGCTGACGTTCCCCGCTTTGGCGAAATAGCCCACCACGTCGGCGCCGGCGATGGCCTTCAGCGCCTTGAGGGTCATGAGATCGGGGTCGCCGGGGCCGACGCCCACGCCGATGAGCTGGCCCTTCATAGCCCGGCCCTCGCCAGCGCGTTGACGGCGGCCGAGGTGATGGCGCTGCCGCCGAGCCGCCCGCGCACGATGGCGAACGGCACGCCGCGCGGATCGGCCGCCAGCGCATCCTTGGATTCCGCCGCGCCCACGAAGCCCACCGGCATGCCCAGGATGGCGGCGGGGCGGGGTGCGCCCTTGTCCAGCATTTCCAGTAAATGGAAGAGGGCAGTGGGCGCATTGCCGATGGCGACGACCGCGCCGGCAAGCTGCTCGCGCCACAATTCCAGCGCGGCGGCCGAGCGGGTGGTGCCGAGCTTTTCGGCCAGCTCCGGCACGGCGGGATCGCGCAGGGTGCAGACCACCTCGTTGCTGGCTGGCAGGCGGGCGCGGGTGATGCCGTGGGCCACCATCTGGGCATCGCACAGGATGGGCGCGCCGGCTTGCAGTGCCGCGCGGGCGGCGGCCACCACGCCCGGGCCGAAGACGAAATCGCGCGCCGCGTCCACCAGCCCGCAGGCGTGGATCATGCGCACCGCCACGTCTTCCTCCTCGGGGGAGAAGCGCGACAGGTCCGCCTCGGCGCGGATAATGGCGAAGGAGCGCTCGTAGATGGCGGTGCCGTCGCGCACGTAGTCGAAGGGGAGGGTCATGCTGCGCGGCTCGTCACGTCTTCACCATCGGTTTGTCGTTTCCTTCGCGCAGCCACAGGCCCGCCGGTAAACCTGCCTCTTGCATCCGGGCCAGAAGCCCGCGTCCCGTCTCGCCGGGCGCGCGGGACGTGGCGGCGAGCGTTGCCAGCGTCGCCACCAGGGCATCCACCGCGATCGCCGGACCGCGTGCCCCGGACGGTGCGCCCTCATGCACCAGAGCGATCCCCTCGTCCATGCCCACGAAGGTGAGGGTCGCCGGCGCGGGATGGGCGCAGCCCTTGGCGCAGGCGGACAAATGTACCGTCACCGTCCCGTCCAGCAGCGGCGCAAGGGCCTCGGCGACATTGGGCGCGAGGTCGCGCGCCGGAAAATGAGCGCAGACGCAGGCCGGCGAGCCGGGGCACGCGGCGATGAAGGCGCGGGGATCGTCGGGCGCCGTCAGGCAGCCGAGCCGCCGGGCTTCCGCCGCGAAGGCATGGGCACCCTCCGCGTCGAGGCCGGTGGCGAGGAGCACCCGCTCGGTGGCCGGCCGCAGGTCGCGGGCGCCGGCCTTTTCGGCGGCATCGGCGAGAGCCGCGAACAGTCCGGCCGCGCCGGCGCCGAAGGGCAGGCCGATGCCGCAGGCGAAGCGCCCGCCGGCGAGGGAGAAGGTGCCCAGCGGGGGGGAGGGCGTGCCGTCCTCACCGGAGGTGGCGGGTTGCGTCGCGGCGCATCCCGGCAGGTCGGTGGCGCGGGCGCGGCGGCCGAGGGCGGCGATCCGCGACAGGGCGTCGAGGGCGAGCGCCGCCGCATCCTGCTCCGTCAGCAGTTCCGGCGCGCCGCTGCCGATGGTCATGGACCACCTCACGCCCGCGCTGGAGCGCATGGCGACGAGGCGGACATCCGCCTTATGGCCAGCAAGGCCGATGGCTCCGCCGCCATCGACGACCACGGACACCTTCGGCCCCAGCTTGCCTGCAAGCCCTGCCGCTCCCTCCCGGATGCGTTGGGCGAGGGGACGGGCATCGGCAATCTCGCGGGGGTCGAGCCCCGACAGGGGGGAGATATCGATGGCGAGGCCGAGGCGCGGCGTAATGCCCAGCGCGAGCACCGCATCCTGAAGCGGCGCCACCGTTTCCGCCGTCAGCCCGCGCACCTGAAGGCTGCCGCGGGCGGTGATCTCCATCATGGAATTGCCGAAGGCGATGGCCGCGCGGGACAGGCCGCGCAACTGGCCGGAGGAGATGGCGCCCTCCGCCGGCACGAGGCGCAGGATCAAACCGTCGCCGGTTTCCATGGGGGCGAGGAAGGCAGGGCAGGCGCCCCGGCGCGCGGGCGGGCGCGGGCTCATTCGGCCGCCTCCTCGGTTGCAACAGGATGGACCTCCGCGAGGAGGCCTTCCAGATCGGCGTCGAGGGCGTTGCGGCGGCTGTGCCACAGGCCGCGCCGGCGCGCATCGGCGAAGCGGCGGGCCATGGCGCGGGCGGCGGCGGGGTTCTGGTCGAGCAGGAAAGCGCGCACCGACGGCTCCGCCAGATAGGCGTCGTGGAGCCGGTCCAGCAGGGCGCTTGCCACTTCCTGCGTGGTCTCGGCGAAGGCGACGAGGCGGTCTACCGTCTCCGCCAGCTCCGCCGCACCGCGCGGGCCGTGGCGCATCTGGCCTGCGATGAAGGTGGCCGAAACCCGCCCGTGCACCAGCCGCGCCAGCGCTTCGGAGAGGGGCCGGGCGCGGGGGCGGTCGGGGTCGGTGGTGTCGAGCACCACGAGGTGCGCCTTGCGCCCCAGCGCCGCGCCGGCCGCCGCGAAGCCGCCCATGAAGGCGGCATCCTCGCTGCCGTCCAGGAGGTCGCGGGCGGCATCGTCCGCGCCATGGATGAGCGCGTCCGCCTGCGCGATCCGCCCGGCGAAGGCGCCGGGGGCGGGGCGCGCCATGCCATCCGCCCCGCCATACGTATGGGAGGCGGCGGCAAGATAGGCATGGCCCAGCTCGGCGCGATCCGCGAAGGCGCCGCGCTGGAGCTGCGCCTCGATGCCGGCGCCATAGGCGCCCGGCGCCGAGCCGAACAGGCGGGACAGGTCCTCGCCCCGGCGGCGGGCAGCGGCGAGCGGGTTCTCGGCGTCGTCCTCGTCCCGCGCAGCCACGGCCCGCACGGCGGCGTCCAGAAGCGCGATCTGGGCCGGGAAAATGTCGCGGAACAGGCCGGAGATGCGGAAGGTCACGTCGATGCGCGGGCGCCCCAGCACGGCCGGGGGCATCACCTCGATGCCGGTGACGCGGCCGCTTGCCGCCTCCCACACGGGCCGGCAGCCGAGGAAAGCAAGGCCCTGGGCGATCTCCTCGCCCCCCGTGCGCAGGGAGGCGCTGCCCCACAGGTCCAGCACCAGCGCGCGGGGCCAGTCGCCCTGTTCCTGCAGCAGCAGGCGCAGGGCCTCATCCGCCGCCTTGAGTGCGAGGTCGCAGGCGGTGGGGGTGGGCAGGGTGCGCGGATCGGCGGTGTAGAGGTTGCGCCCGGTGGGCAAAACGTCCCGCCGCCCCCGCGCCGGTACCCCGGCGGGGCCGGCCGGCACGAAGCGGCCGTCGAGGGCATCGAGCAGCGCGCGGGTCTCGGCGGCGGCCGAGGCGATGCGGGCAGGGTCGGTCTCCTCCGGCGGCACATGGCCGAAGATGTGAAGGCCGTCTTTCACCGCGAGGTCTTTGAGGTCGCACAGCCAGGCATCGATGCGGCGCAGGGCCTCGTCGGGATCGGTGGCGGTGGTGACGCCGGCGGTGGCGGCAAGGCCGGTGTCGCCGGCGGTCTCCACGATGAGCTGGGCGAGGCGCTCGCGACGGCGGCGGTCGAGGCCGTCGGCTTGCGCGTATTCGTCCACCAGCCGCTCCAGCTTCTGCTCGGCCTCGGACAGGCCGGCGGCGGCCAGCGGCGGGGGCAGGTGGCCGATGGTGACGGCGGCGAGCCGCCGCTTGGCCTGCGCCGCCTCGCCGGGATTGGAGACGATGAAGGGATAGACCACCGGCAGCGCGCCCATGACCAGCTGCGGGAAGCAGCTCGGCGTCAGCGCCACCGCCTTTCCCGGAAGCCATTCCAGTGTGCCGTGGGCGCCGAGATGTATGACGGCGTGGACATCCAGACCCTCGCGTAGCCACAGGCCGAAAGCGATGAGAGCGTGGCGCGGCGGCAGGGCAGCGTCGTGATAGTCCGCGCGCCGGTCCAGCGCCGCGCCGCGATCAGGTGCGAAGGCGAGGGTGAGGGGGCCGAGGCGGGCCATGCGGAAGTGGAAGGCGCCGTCCTTCAGCTCCGCATCGGCGTCGGGCGCACCCCACGCGGCAAGCACAGCCTCGCGCGCCGCCTGCGGCAGGCGCTCAAAGGCGCGGCGATAGGCGTCGAGTGAGAGGGCCGGCGCGGGGGCGATGGCGGCGAGCAGCGCCTTGGCATCGGCGGGCGCGGCGCCAGTGGCGTAGCCGGCGTCACCCAAGGTCGCGATGAGGCGCCGAGCGCTCTCCGGCACGTCGAGGCCCACCGCATAGCCGGAGCGGCCCTCGGCGCCGGGATAGTCGGGCAGGATCAGCGCCAGCCGCCGCTCGGCGCGGGGCGTGGCGGCGAGGCGCGCGAGGCCCGCGACGCGGTCCGCCACATGGGCCACCTGGTCCGGCTCCGGTCGGTTGATGGCGGGGGCGAAGGCAAGGTCCGCATCGGCCGGGGCGAAATCCTTGAAGGAGAGCGCGCCCGCCAGTACCCGTCCGTCCAGCTCCGGCAGCACCACATGCATGGCGAGATCGGCGGCCGATAGCCCGCGCGGGCTGCCCGCCCAGGCGGCGCGGGCGGTGGTGGCGGGGGCGGCCTGGAGCACCGGCGGCCCGCCCGCCGGGAACAGTTCAGCCGCATTCCCCGCCGCAAACGCGGTGGTGGTGACGATCACCGCCGGCTTGAGCGCGGCCAGCGCATCCCGCACGGCGGCGCGCGCTTCCGGTGCCTTCAGGCTCGGCACGAACAGCGGCACGGCGGCGATGCCCCGCGCCTCAAGGGCGGCGGCTACCGCATCGATGGCGGCGGTGTCCGCCGCAAGCCACTGGGACCGGTAGAACAGGATGAGGGCGCTGGGCCGCCCATCCGCCCGCGCGGTGGCAGCGAGAGTCTGCAGCTCCGTCAGCCCCGCTCCAGGGCGATAGAAGGCGGTGGCGGGAACAGGGCGGGGCGGTGCGTTCGCGGCGGGCGTGGCGTATCCGGCCGTTCTGGCCATGCGCTCAAGCAGCGCCCCCATATTGTCCGGGCCGCCGGCACGGAAATAAGCAAGCCAGTCTGCCAGCTCCTCCGCCGGCACGGTGGAGAGGGCGGCGAGGCGCGGGTCGTCCTGGTCTTCCCCCGGCAGCAGCGCGAGGGCGATGCCGCGCGTCCGGGCGAGGGCGGACAATTGCTCGGCGCCGTAGCGCCACCAGTCGAGGCCGCCGAGCTGGCGCACCAGCACCACCTTGGCATGGCGCGCCACCTTCTCCACCCACAGGTCCACCGACATGGGATGGGTGAGGTCTTTCAGCCGGGCGAGGCGCAGGCTGGGCAGGCTGTCCCGCCGCGCCCGCCAGGCGGCGGACAGGGCCAGGAGGTCGCTGTCGGTGAAGGACAGCGCCACCATGTCGCCGGGCGGCTGGGCGAGATCGACCGGCTCGGCCAGATCCTCCAGCGTCGTCGATGTGGTGGCGAGGATGTGCATGGGGTCCGGTTCGCCTCAGCCGAGGATGGCCCGCTCCACCGCCGCGCGGTCGAAGCCCTTGAGGCCGATGACCACCAGTGCGCCGCGCCGCTCCTCGGCTGCGCCCCACGGCCGGTCGAAATGGTGCGACACGCGTGGGCCAACGCCCTGCACCAGCAGCCGCATGGGCTTGCCGGCCACCGCCGCGAAGCCCTTCACCCGCAGCACGTCCGGCGTCCCGGCGGCCGCGACCACGCGCTCCGCGAGGGCGACGGGATCGGCGATTTCAGGGAGCGGGAGCACGATGCTCTCGAACTCGTCGTGGTCGTGGTCTTCCTCGTCGTCGTGATGGGTGCGGCGGGCGTCGATCTCGTCTTCCACGCCGATGCCGAGGCCCAGCAGCACGGCGATATCCACCTTGCCGGCGGTGGCGCGCACCAGCTTCACCGCGCGGGGCAGGCTCTGCGCCACTACCCGTTCGGCGATGGCGAAGCCGGCATCGTCGAGGAGGTCGCTCTTGGAGAGGATGACGAGGTCGGCGCAGGCGATCTGGTCCTCGAACACCTCTTCCACCGGGTCGTCATGGTCGAGGCTTGAGTCTTCCGCGCGCTGGGCGGCCAGCGCCGAGAGGTCCGGCGCCACCCGCCCTTCGGCCAGCGCCGGGCCGTCCACCACCGCCACCACGCCGTCCACCGTCACCCGGCTCTTGATGGCAGGCCACTGGAACGCCTGCACCAGCGGCTTGGGCAGAGCGAGGCCGGAAGTCTCGATGAGGATGTGGTCCACGCGCGGGGTGCGCGACAGGATCTGGTCCAGTGCCGGCACGAAATCGTCGGCAACCGTGCAGCACAGGCAGCCGTTGGCCAGCTCCACGATGGTGTCCTCGGAGCAGCTCTCGATGCCGCAGCCCTTCAGGATCTCGCCGTCGATGCCCACGTCGCCGAACTCGTTGACGATCACCGCGAGGCGCTTGCCGCCGGCATTCTCCAGCACGTGGCGAATGAGCGTGGTCTTCCCCGCGCCGAGGAAGCCGGTGACGATGGTGCAGGGCACGCGGGCGAGCGAAGTCATCAAGGCTCCTTGGGAAGGGACAAAGGCGGGATGCGGGCGACCATGCCGCGCTTGAGGCTGTCGGGCCGTCCGCGCCAGGGCATGAGACCGTCGCTCGAGCATGCGAGCAGCGCCGCGCCGGCGATGAGGTCCGGGGCGGCGTCGGCGGAAAGGTCGCCGAACACATAGGTCCAGCCATCGCGGCGGACCATGGCGGCGGACAGGGACCGCTTGCAATTGGCGAGGCAGCGCACGCCCTGCACGGCGATACCGTCCGGCAGCGGGGCAGCCGCGGCGGCTTCGGCGAGGGCAGCGCCATCGACGGGGGAGGCGGCCTCGCCGCTGCTGCGGCAGGTGGTGCAGACGAAGACGGTCACGGTCGGCGCGTTGTCCGGCATGGCGGCGGGCGCGTCATGGGCGCGGGGCGTCGTTCCGGCAGGGGTCTCCGCCGTGGCATCGCCTGTAATATCGGCAGGTTCGCCGCGCTCCACCATACATATCCATGGGTGCGCGGGCCGCCCGTGCATGGCGGGCTTGAAGGGACGCAAACCGGAGCACCCCGCCCGGCGCGGACCTTGTCGAAGGCAGGTCTCCTGGCTCGCGGATCAGCGCCCCCACCGCCTTCCCGGCGCCTTGCGGCGACAGTGGCATGTGGCAGGGGCTCACCGCTTACAGTTGCGGGGGCAGCCGCGGCATGGGGAGAGACCTCCCGCACCGCATTCCCTTTTGCGCCCGTGTGGGACCACGGGACCTTCGACAGGGGCACTAAAGGCAGGGTAGGGGCGAATGTCAAATGGGGCGGCCGCGGGTGGTCGGGAGGGCGGTTTCGCGGCCCGAAACACATTGCCTCTCTTTCCAGCCCGCGTGATCGACCTGAGGCTCGCGGGCGCGGAGATACCGCACCAGCGGGGGACGCAACCGGCTCACACCTCCCCGGCGGTCTTCAGCAGGAAGGCATGGAGCGCTTCGGCGGCAAGGCCGATGTCGGCGGGGGAGGCGTATTCGCGCGGGTTGTGACTGCCGTTCTCGGATCGCACGAACAGCATGGCCATGGGCATGATACCCCGGAAGACCATGGCGTCGTGCCCGGCGCCGGAGGGCAGGCGCACCACGGGCAGTTGCAGGCCTTCCACCACCTGCGCCATGCGCTCCTTCAGGACGCCGTGGCAGGGCGCGGCCGGCACCTCATGGCCGATGTCGAGGACGGCGCGCACACCGCGCCGCGCCGCGATCTCGTCGATGGCCGCGCGGATGTCGGCCACGGCGCGCTGGCGCAACTCGTCGGAGAGGGTGCGCACGTCGAGGGAGAATTGCACCTCGCCGGGCACCACGTTCACGGCGCTGCCGGCGATAATCATGGTGCCGACCGTGGTCACCAGGGCATCCGCATCGGCGCGGCCGCGGGCTTCGACGGCGAGGATCATCTCGGCTGCGGCGGCCAGCGCGTCGTGGCGCATGGGCATGGGCAGGGTGCCGGAATGGCCGGCCTCGCCGCGCACGCGAATGTGCCCGCGCGAGGCGCCGGCGATGCCGGTGACGATGCCCAGCGGAGCGCCCGCCGCCTCCAGCACCGGCCCCTGCTCGATATGCACTTCCACATAGCCGATCATGTCCGCCGGATCGCGCCGGCATTCGGCGACACGCTCCGCCGGCGCGCCGAACGAGCGCAGCGCCTCGGCGCGGGAGATGCCCTGCTGGTCCACGTCGTCGAGGCTCTTGGGATCGAAGATGCCCGCCATGGCCTTGGATGAGGTGAGGGTGGAGAGGAAGCGCACGCCCTCTTCATCCGCGAAGGCCGCCACCTCGATGGCGAACGGCAGGCGCAGGCCCTGCGCGTTCAGCGCTTCCACCGCCGCGATGGCGGTGAGCACGCCGAGGTTCCCGTCATAGATGCCGGCGTTGCGCACCGTGTCGATGTGCGAGCCGATGAGCAGGGTCTTGGCATTGGCCCGGTCTGCCGGATAGCGCCCAACGATGGTGCCGGTGGCGTCCATGTGGACCTGGGTGAGGCCGGCCTCGCGCATCCAGTGGGATACCTGCGCCGCCGCCCGCTTGTGGGACGGGGTAAGGGAGAGGCGGGTGAGTTCGCCCGGCACGTCCGAGAAGGCGGCAAGCTCCTTCAGGCGGGCGGTGATGGCATTGCCGTCAAGGGGCGCGAGGGTGGGAACGGGGGCAGGTTGGGGCACGGGGAAGACCTTGTTCATGCGGCCTCCGGGAGCATCTGGTCCAGCCGGAGCCGGGCGATGCGCTCGATCTGTGTGATGGCCTCGTTGACCTCCTGGTCGCGATCATGGGCGAGCCGGCGCTCGAAGGCGTCGAGGATCTCGGCCTTGGTCCGGCCGCGGATGGCCATGATGAAGACGAATCCGAACTTTGCCACGTAGGCGTCATTGAGGGCGGTGAAGCGGGCCTTCTCCTCCGCCGTCAGCCGGTCGAGGCCCGCGGAGGCCTGCTCGGCGGTGGATTCGGCGGTGAGCAGCTTGGCCTCGGCCAGCTTGCCGGCAAGGTCCGGATGGGCGTGGATGACCCCCATCTGCTTCTCGATGGGCGCGGCGCGCAGCACGGCGGCAAGCGCCGCGTGGAGGCCGGCGGCGGTGTCCTCGCGGGGGGTGAGACCCTTGTCGTACGCGGCTTCCGCGATCCAGGGTGAATGCTCGAACACGCCGCCGAACCGCTCCACGAACAGGCCGCGCGGCATGAAGGTGGGCTTGTAGCCGCCGACGGGGGGGTGGGTAGC
Organism: Xanthobacter versatilis; assembly: GCF_043193975.1. Taxonomy (NCBI): domain Bacteria; kingdom Pseudomonadati; phylum Pseudomonadota; class Alphaproteobacteria; order Hyphomicrobiales; family Xanthobacteraceae; genus Xanthobacter; species Xanthobacter versatilis. The sequence continues at coordinate 403,522 of NZ_JBAFVB010000003.1, forward strand.
GATCCAGTGGCGGGCGATGTCCACGCGCCGGGCCACCCACACCTTCTCATGGCCAGCGATGTAATCGAGGAAGCGGGCCAGCGCCTGGGCGCGGCCGGGCCGGCCGGCGAGGCGGGGGTGGAGGCCCACCGACATCATCTTCGGCGCGGTCTCGCCCTCGGCATAGAGCAGGTCGAAGCTGTCTTTCAGATAGTCGAAGAAATCCGTGCCGGTGCCGAAGCCCGCCGCCACCGAGAAGCGCATGTCGTTGGCGTCCAGCGTATAGGGCACCACCAGTTGCGGACCCTTGGCGCTCTCGATCCAGTAGGGCAGTTCATCCGCATAGCTGTCCGCGGCATAGAGGAAGCCGCCTTCCTCCATCACCAATGGCACCGTGTGCTCGGCCGAGCGGCCCTGGTAGAAACCCAGCGGGCGGGAGCCGGTCACTTCGGTGTGGATGCGGATCGCCTCCTCGATGTGCTCGCGCTCGGCGTCGCGCGTGAAGTCCTTGTATTCGAGCCATTTGTAGCCGTGGCTCGCGATCTCCCAGTCGGCCTCTTTCATGGCGGCGACGGCGTCCGGGTTGCGGGCCAGCGCCGTGGCGACGCCATAGACCGTGACCGGCATGGCGCGCTCGGTGAACAGGCGGTGCAGCCGCCAGAAGCCCACCCGCGCGCCGTATTCGTAGATGGATTCCATGTTCATGTGCCGCTGGCGGGGCCAGGGCTGGGCGCCGATGATCTCGGACAGGAAGGCTTCCGAGGCATTGTCGCCGTGGAGGACGGAGTTCTCGCCACCCTCCTCGTAATTCACCACGAACTGGACTGCGATGCGCGCCTCTCCCGGCCAGCGCGCACGGGGTGGATTGCGTCCGTAGCCGATCAGGTCGCGCGGGTAAGGGCGGCCGGTGATGGGATCGTTGGGCACGCTCATCGCTCAGGAGCCCCGATAGGTGGAGTAGCTCCACGGGGAGCACAGCAGCGGCACATGATAGTGCCCGTCCTCCGCCAGCGAGAAGCGCAGGGGCACCACATCGAGGAACGGCGGATCGGAGGCCGGCGCACCGGTGGCGCGGAAATGCGCGCCGATGTGGAACTGAAGCTCGTAGGTGCCGGCCTTGAACTCATCGCCCGCGAGCAAAGGCGTGTCGGTGCGCCCGTCCGCATTGGTCCGGCGCTCGGTCAGGAGCGTGCGCGTGCCATCTGGCGCCAGACGGTAAAGTTCAACCGTCACATTGGCTGCCGGACCACCGGCGACGGTATCGAGTACATGCGTGGACAGGCGCCCCATTTTTCCCTCGCAAGCCTTGCGGGCAAAAGCTCCGCTGCATGGCAGCATAACCCGGTCGCCGACGATTCATTTCCCAAAAATATTGGAAGATCTTCCGATTAACCAACGGTTTTCACCGGAGGCGATTTGATCTTTCATTAGGCATGCCGATACGTTGGGCAGACCCGCCGGACCGGTACCCGCGCCGCACGCAAAGATGGCGCCAATAAACGAAAAACGCCCTTCCGCACCTGACCCGACTTCCTTTCCAGGGGGACCTCATGTCCGAAGCCGTTCATCCCGTAGACGAAATATTGCCAGCTCCGAAACTCGCGATTCTCGGCCTCCAGCATGTGCTGGTGATGTATGCCGGTGCCGTGGCGGTGCCGCTCATCATCGGCCGCGCGCTGAAGCTGCCGCCCCAGGATGTGGCCTTCCTCATCAGCGCGGACCTGTTTGCCTGCGGTCTCGCGACGCTGGCCCAGTGCCTTGGCTTCCTCGGCGTCGGCATCCGCCTGCCGGTGATGATGGGTGTCACCTTCGCCTCGGTCGGCCCCATGCTCTCCATGGCGGCGAGCCCGGAGATCGGCCTGTTGGGCATCTACGGCTCGGTGATCGCGGCAGGCATATTCGGCATCATCGTCGCGCCCTTCGTCTCGCGGCTCCTGCCCCTGTTCCCGCCGGTTGTGACCGGCACCATCATCCTCATCATCGGCATCTCGCTCATGCGGGTGGGCATCAACTGGGCCGGCGGCGGCCTTCCCTTCCTGACCCAGACCATCGACGGCAAGGTGGTGCAGGTGGCCAATCCCAATTACGGCCAGCTTCAGGGTCTCGGCATTTCCCTGTTCGTGATGCTGGTTGTCCTCGGCCTCATCAAGTGGGGCAAGGGCTTCCTTGCCAACGTGGCGGTGCTGCTCGGCATCATCGCCGGCGCGGTGCTGGCGACCTTCCTCGGCATCATGCATTTCGAGAAGGTGGCCGCGGCGTCCTGGTTCGACGTGATCCTGCCGTTCCACTTTGGCATGCCCACGTTCCACATCGTCCCCATCATCACCATGTGCATCGTGATGGTCGTGGTGATGATCGAATCGGTGGGCATGTTCCTCGCCCTCTCGGACATCACCGGCAAGCCCGTGGACCAGAAGGCGCTCACCAAGGGCCTGCGCGCCGACGGCGTGGGCACCCTTCTCGGCGGCGTTTTCAACACCTTCCCCTACACCTCCTTCTCGCAGAACGTGGGCCTTGTCGGCGTCACCGGCGTGCGTTCGCGCTGGGTGACGGTGGTGGGCGGCCTGATCATGCTCGGCCTCGGCCTGCTGCCGAAGATGGCGGCGCTGGTGGAGGCGGTGCCCCAGGTGGTGCTGGGTGGCGCGGGCCTCGTCATGTTCGGCATGGTGGCGGCCACCGGTGCGCGCATCCTCACCGGCGTCGACTTCAAGACCAACCGCTTCAACCTGTTCATCGTCGCGGTGTCGGTGGGCTTCGGCATGATCCCGCTGGTCTCGCCCAACTTCTTCAAGAACCTGCCGCACGAGCTGCATCCGCTGCTGGAGAGCGGCATCCTGCTCTGCGCCATTGTCGCCGTGCTGCTCAACGTCTTCTTCAATGGCGTGAAGAAGACCTCCACCGAGGAGATCGTCGCGGCGGCCAAGCAGGCCGAGGCCCACTGACGCGGGCCGGGGGCGGGGAAAGGGGAGCGGTGCAAGGATGAACGCGGCCAATCAGGGCTTGGCTTTGCGCTCAGGCGGACAGCCGCTCCCCGATCTTCCCCAGCTCCTGGGCGATGTAGCGGCGGCCCTGGTCCACCAGCATGTCGGCGAAGGCCTTCACCTTCAACGGCACCAGCTGGCGGGCCGGGTAGAGCACGGCGAGGGTCGCGGGCTTGGGCGGGTGCGCCTGAAGCACCGGCACCAGGCGGCCCTCGGCGAGCGCATCCGCCACCTCGAAGCGGGGCTTCACCACGATGCCCCGCCCCTCGAGCGCCCACACCGTCAGCACGTCGCCATCGTCGGCCTCCAGGTGGCCGGTGACCGGCACGGCGAGGTCCCGGCCCTCGTCGGTCAGCATCCAGCGCAGTTCCCGAAGGCTCGCAAATCTCAGGAGCAGGCATTGGTGGGACAACAGATCCTGCGGGCGCAGCGGCACTCCTGCCCGCTCCAGATAGGCCGGGGCGGCGCACAGGATGCGCTCCACCTGCGCCACCTTGCGCATGATCATGCTGGAATCCTCGAAGGTGGCGAGGCGCAGCGCCACGTCGATGGATTCGGCGATGAGGTCGAGGGTGTGCTCGGAGAGGCGCAGGCGCACGTCGATCTCCGGGTGCGCCTCCTGGTAGCGCGCCGAAACCTGCGCCACCAGGCGCCGGCCCAGATGCAGCGGAGCGGTCACCCTGAGCGCGCCGCGGGGCAGGGCGCCCAGCTCCGACACATTGCTCTCCGCCGCGTCGATGAGGCGGAGCGCGTCGGTGATGGCCTCGTAATAGACCCGGCCCTGCTCGGTCAGGCTCATGCGGCGGGTGGTGCGGTTGAACAGCCGGCAGCCCAGGTGCTTCTCCAGCATCTGGATGCGGTGGCTCACCACATTGGCGGACAGGCGCAGCCGCCGCGCCGCTTCCGAGAAGCTCTCGCTCTCCACCGACATGGCGAAGGCCTTCATATTGTCGAGCACGATGCCGCGTCCTTTGCCCTGAACCTTCGCAACGATAAGCACGCGGGACGGCGGGGCCAATGGCGCCGCAAGATCCCGGATCAACAATCATATGAGAGACCGCGTCATCCCATGTGCTTGCGGCGCAAGCCCATGGGCGCGGGCTCCGAAGGAAATGCCCCTTCGCCTTCCAGCTACGGGACCTGAACGGACATGGAACCTATCCTTCACGAGTGGGGCAGCCTGTTGCTGCGCTGGACGCACATCATCGCCGGCATGGCGTGGATCGGCTCGTCCTTCTACTTCATGCATCTCGACGCCAGCCTGAAGGCGACCCCCGACATTCCCGCCGGCAAGGGCGGCGAGGCGTGGGAAGTGCACGGCGGCGGCTTCTACCAGGTGAAGAAGTATCTGGTGGCCCCGAGCTTCCTGCCCGAGGAGCTGGGCTGGCACAAGTGGCAGTCCTACGCCACCTGGCTCACCGGTTTCTTCCTGCTGATCTGGCTCTATTACTACAAGTCGTCCATCTATCTCATCGACCCGGCGGTGATGAACCTGAAGCCGTTCGTCGCCTTCGTCATCGGCATGGGCGGGCTGGCTTTGGGCTGGATCGCCTATGACCAGCTGTGCCGCTCCCGGCTCGGCAACAATCCCATGGCGGTGGGCGTCATCGTGTTCGTCGGCGTGGTCGTGGCGGCCTACCTGTTCCAGCAGGTGTTCTCGGCCCGCGCCGCCTTCATCCACACCGGTGCGCTCATGGCCACCATCATGAGCGGCAACGTCTTCTTCGTCATCATTCCCAACCAGCACAAGGTGGTGGCGGCGCTGAAGGCAGGGCAGGTGCCGGACCCCTATTACGGCAAGACCGCGAAGCTCAGGTCCGGGCACAACAATTATTTCACGCTGCCCGTCGTCTTCCTGATGATCTCGAACCACTATCCGCTCACTTATTCCACGCCCTATGCCTATGTCATCGTGGCGCTGTCGCTCGTGGTGGGCACGGTGATCCGCTATTACTACAATGAGCGGCATGCCGGGCGTGGTGACAAGGCGTGGTGCTGGCTGGTGGCTGCGGTGTGCATCATCCTCGCCATCGCCATCTCGGCCACCACCACCCCCATGGGCCGCACTGCCCTCGGCTTGCCGCCGCTGGTGAGCGTGGCCTATGCGCGGAGCGGGCCGCCGGTGGAGGTGCCGGACGATGTCCAGAACATCGTCATGGGCCGCTGCTCCATGTGTCATGCCTCCGAGCCGCTCTACGAGGGCATCGTCATCGCCCCGCGCGGCGTTCTGCTGGATACGCCGGAGCACATCGCCCGCAACCGCGATCTCATCGTGGTGCAGGCCGGCCTCACCCATGCCATGCCGCCCAACAACATCACCGAGCTGTCGCAGGAAGACCGCGAGGTGCTGAAGGCCTGGGGGGCGGGCAAGTAAGGCTGGTCCCTCGTCTTGTGATGGCCGCAGCGCATGCGGGTTGCGGCCATCACGCCTTGTCGTTTGCGTCGAAAGCGCAATAAAAATGTATGTAAAATCGAAGGAAATCCCCATGACGACCCCCGACGCCGACACCCTGCGCCACCTCATCGCCGAGCGCGCCGACGCGCAGCACGCGTTCCTGGCGGAGCTGGTGAAGGTGCCGTCCGACAATCCCCCCGGCGATTGCGCCCCCCATGCCGCCCGCGCCGCCGAGCTGCTGGAAGGGCTCGGCCATGTGGTGGAGCGCCATGTGGTGCCGGCCGACCGGGTGAAGGCGGCGGGCATGATCTCGGTCACCAACCTCATCGTGCGCCATCGTTTCGGGGACGGGCCGGTGATCGCCCTCAACGCCCATGGCGACGTGGTGCCCCCCGGCGAGGGCTGGACCAGGGATCCCTTCGGCGCCGAAGTGGTGGACGGGCGCATGTATGGCCGTGGCGTCGCCGTCTCCAAGTCGGACTTCGCAACTTACGCTTTCGCCCTCGATGCGCTGAAGCGCTCGGGCCTGCCGCTCAAGGGCACGGTGGAACTGCACTTCACCTATGACGAGGAGATCGGCGGCGAGGTGGGGCCGGGCTGGATCCTCGAACAGGGCATCACCAAGCCGGATTATGCCGTCTCCGCCGGCTTCACCTATGGCGTGGTGGTGGGCCACAACGGCTGCCTCCACCTGGAGGTGGAGGTGAACGGCAAGTCGGCCCACGCCGCGCTGCCCTTCACCGGCATCGACGCGCTGGAGGCGGCCAACCACATCCTCACCGCGCTCTATGCCTATCGCGGCACCCTGAAGGACAAGGTGTCCGAGGTGGCGGGCATCGGCTCGCCGCAGCTGACGGTGGGCCTTATCTCCGGCGGCATCAACACCAATGTGGTGCCGGACCGCGTCACCTTCCGCCTCGACCGCCGCATCGTGCCCGACGAGAGCCCGGAAGCGGTGGAAGCCGAAGTGCGCAAGGTGATCTCGGACGCCGCCTCCGCCTTCCCCAAGGCGCGGGTGGAGGTGCGGCGCATCCTGCTGGCGCGGCCTTTGGTGCCCAGCGAGGGAACGAAGGTGCTGTCGTCGGTGCTGTGCCGGAATGCCTCAGCGGTGACCGGCGAGACGGTGAAGGAAACCGGCGTTCCCATCTACACGGATGCGCGGCTTTATGCAGAGGCGGGCGTGCCGGTGGTGCTCTACGGCGCCGGCCCCCACACCATCGAGGAGGCCAACGGCCACCGGGCGGACGAGAACCTGCTCCTGTCGGACCTCGACAAGGCGACCTTGGTCATCGCCCTCACCCTGCGCGACCTGCTGGCATAGGGGCAAGCGGGGAGGGCCGCGGGCGGCGCATCTCCCCGCGCGGCCTTTTTACCTTCCGGTTTGTGGAAGATGGGGCTTCGCCGCCGAGGGGGCGAAGCGCCTGTGTGCTGTGGCCGGCGCGCCCTTCAACGTCCGCTGCCCGTTCGGTAGACTGACGCGAGTGATTCGCGGGGGCGCCGGAGGAAGCTGCGGCGCCCGTCGGGCAGGGGAAGGACACCGGGGCGAATGGCGGACCGCATCCGGACCGGCGTTCCGCGCCAAAGGCGCGGGCGTGAGCAGGGCAGCGCTCACCGGGCGGTGGGGCTGCGCCGGTTCTCCTTGCCGTCATGCTCGGTCCGTCCTGTCTGCGCCGGTCTCGCTGCGGTCTTCCTTTCTTCCACGCTGTTCGTAAGCCCGGCTGCCGCCGGTTGGGATGCGGCCGCGACCGCGGCCGGCGCCCTTTGGCCGGTGGCGGGGCTTGCGGCTGCCGCCATCGCCGGCCTTGCCGCCATGCGCAGCCATCGCGTGGCGAAGGACCTGCGCGGCCGCATTGAAGCCGCCGAACGCGCCGCCGCGGATGCCGCCGCCTCCGCCGCCCGCGCCCGCGCCGAGGCCCAGGCCTGCCGTGTCCTCCTGTCCGATGGCGCTCCGGCCTTCCTGCTGTGGACGGGGCGGGAGGCGCCGGCCGACCTGTTCGGCCGCACCCCTGAGACGCTAAAGGCCGAGCTGGGGCCCGCCTCATCCGCCTTCGAAACCGCGCTCGCCCGTCTGAAGGCGGAGGATGGCGCCTTCTCCCAGACACTGGACACGCCCAGGGGGCCGCTGCGGCTCGACGGCAGGAGCCGGGCGGGCGCCGGCATCCTGCTGCTGGCCCCGCTCAGCAGCGAAACGTCCGGGCATGAGGCTGGCCCGATGGCGTCCGGCCTTGCGGCCTTGCTCGATGCGGCGCCCGCCCCGGCGTGGCTGCGCGGGGCGGATGGCGCGCTGTCTTATGTGAACCCCGCCTTCGTGGTGGCGGTGGGCGCCGCCTCGGCGGAGGAGGCCCGCGCGCAGGGCCTCGACCTCCTTGACGGCAAGACGCGCGCTGCCGCCGCCAGCGCGGAAGGCGCGGACGGTCATTTCCGCCAGCGGGTGAAGGCCGTCACCAAGGGCCAGCGGCGGCAGATGGAGGTGGTGGAGGTGGCCGGCATCTTCGGCACCGCCGGCATCGCCATCGATGTGACGTCGGAGGAAGACGCGCGGGCGGAGATGAAGCAGGCGGTGGTCGCCCATCGCCGCACCCTCGACCAATTGACCACGGCGGTGGCCATCTTCGGCGCCGACGAGCGCCTCGTGTTCCACAATGCCGCCTATGAGCGGCTGTTCGACCTCTCCCCCGCCTTTCTCGACCAGCACCCGCCGGAAGGCGAGATCCTGGAAGACCTGCGCACCCGTCGCAAGGTGCCCGAGCAGGCGGATTTCCGCGGCTGGCGCGCCCAGCTGCGCGAGGCCTACCGGGCCATCGAGCCGGTGAACGACTGGTGGCACCTGCCCGGCGGGCAGATGCTGCGGGTGGTGGTGACGCCCAATGCGGAAGGCGGCGTCACCTATCTGTTCGACGACCTCTCCGAGCATATGGCGCTGGAGAGCCGCTACAACACGCTCATCCGCATCCAGGGCGAGACGCTGGACGGGCTGGCGGAAGCCGTCGCCGTGTTCGGCTCGGACGGGCGGCTCAATCTTTACAACCACGCGTTCCTCGGCCTGTGGTCGCTCGAGGCTCGCGCTTTGGGCGAGCGACCGCACGTGGATGCGGTGGCCGCCCTGTGCCGGCCGCTGCATGGCGAGACCTCGGCCTTCGCCCGCATCCGCCACGCGGTGACCACCATCGGCCCGCGCGAGGCGGTGACTTTGCGCATCGAGCGCCCGGACGGCCGGGTTCTGGACGGCGCCACCCAGCCGCTGCCGGACGGCGGCACCATGGTCACCTTCCGCGATGTCACCGACAGCGTGAAGGTGGAGCGGGCGCTGATCGAGCGCGCCGAGGCGCTGGAGGCGGCGGACAAGCTGAAGAATGCCTTCGTCGGCCACGTCTCCTACCATTTGCGCACGCCCCTCAACACGCTCCTGGGCTATGCCGACATGCTGCGGGATGGCCTAGCCGGCCCGCTCAATACCCGCCAGCAGGATTATCTGGAGCACATGCGCCAGTCCTCCGACCAGCTGCGCGCGCTGATCGACGACATCCTCGACCTCGCCTCCATCGATGCCGGGGCCATGGAGCTGGACCTGTCCGACGTGGACGTGGGCGAGACCGTGCTCGGCGTCGCCGAGGCGGTGCGCGATCCGGTGGCGGAGGCGGGGCTGAACCTTGCCGTCAGCGTCGGCCCGGATGCGGGCCATTTCGTCGCCGACGGGCGGCGGGTGCGGCAGATCCTGTTCAACCTCCTGTCCAACGCCATCGCCGTCTCGCCCGCCGGCGGCACGGTGAGCCTCGGCGCGGTGCGGCGCGACGGGGCGCTGGTCTTCACCGTGCGCGACGAGGGGCCGGGCGTGCCCGCCGAGGTGGCCGATACCCTGTTCGAGCGCTTCGAGAGCCGCAGCGCCGGCCCGCGCCATCGCGGGGTGGGGCTGGGCCTTGCCATCGTGCGCTCCTTCATGACCCTCCATGGCGGCTCCGTCACCGTGGCGCCGGCCGGGCGCGGGCCGGACGCCAAAGGTACCCTCGCCACCTGTATCTTTCCCTTGTCCGGCGAAGGCCGGAGAGAGGCCGCCGAATGAGCCTCGTGATCGAACGCCTTGCCGGCCAGCCCGTCGCCTGCCGTGTCGTGCTCCAGGATCTCGCGGCGACAGCCCGCCTCGCCGGCTGGCTCTCCACCTGGTTCGGGCCGAAGGACACCATCACCCTCACCGGCGACCTCGGCGCGGGCAAGACCGAGTTCGCCCGCGCCCTCATCCGCGCCTTCGCGGAAGAGCCCGGCGTGGACGTGCCGAGCCCCACCTTCCCGATCCTGATCTCGTACGATTTTCCCCGCGGCCGGGTGGTGCATGCCGACCTCTACCGCATCATCGAGACCGATGAGCTGGACGAACTGGGCTGGGACGAGCTGCGCGAGAATGCACTGTTGCTGGTGGAATGGCCGGACCGGGCCGACGACCGCCTGCCGACGGACCGCCTCGACGTGGAGCTGTTCCACGCCGCCGGCACCGACTTTGGCGCCGGGCTTGGGCCGGAGGCGCGGGTGGCCATCCTGACCGGGCATGGCAGCGTCGGCGCCCGGCTCGACCGGTTCCAGATCGCCGATGGCCTGATCGAGCAGAGCGGGTTCGCCGCCGCCGAGCGGGTATTCCTGCAGGGCGATGCCTCCAGCCGCTCCTATACCCGCCTCGTGGCGCCGGGCCGCTCCGCCATCCTGATGAATGCGCCGCGCCAGCCGGACGGGCCGCCCCTGCGCCGGGGCCTGCCCTACAGCCAGCTGGTGCATCTGGCGGAGGACGTGAAGCCCTTCGTGGCCATGGACCGCGCCCTGCTGGCGCAGGGCCTGTCGGCGCCGCTGCTGTATTCCGCCGACCTTGATGCGGGCCTCCTGGTGCTGGAGGACCTGGGGCGCGAGGGCGTCGTCGCTGGTTCGCCGGCCGCGCCGGTTCCCGAGCGCTACCATGCGGCGATCGAGGTGCTCGCCGCCCTCCACACCCGCAACCTGCCGCGCACGCTGAATGTGGCGCCGCGGGTGGAGCGGGCGCTGCCCACTTATGACGTGGCGGCCATGCTCACCGAGATCGACCTGATGCTGGACTGGTATTTGCCGGCCCGTGGCATCCGGCTGGATGGCGTGGTGCGCGAGGAATTCCACCTGCTCTGGCGCAGCGCGCTCAACCCGGTGCTGGCGGAGCCGCCGACCTGGGTGCTGCGCGACTACCATTCCCCGAACCTCATCTGGCTGCCGGAGCGTGAAGGGCTGCGCAAGGTGGGCCTGATCGATTTTCAGGATGCGGTGATGGGCCCGGCCGCCTATGACGTGGTCTCGCTGGCGCAGGACGCGCGTGTGGACGTGCCTGAAGGGCTGGAGCTGCAACTGGTGAGCCACTACGTGAAGCTGCGGCGCGAGGCCGACCCCACCTTTGACGTGCGCGGCTTCGCGCGATCCTATGCGCTCATGGGCGCGCAGCGGGCGTCCAAGATCCTCGGCATCTTCACAAGGCTCAATGATCGCGACGGCAAGCCGCATTACCTGCGCCACCTGTCGCGCATCCGCCGCCATCTTGCCCGCTGCCTCAGCCACCAGGATCTCGGCTCGCTCCGGTCGTGGTACGAGTCGGTGCTGCCATCCAAGGATTTCGCCGCGTGACGGACAAGGCACAGGCCGGCCATTCGACGGCCCAGATTTCCGACAACCGGATTTCCACCGCAATGGTGCTCGCCGCCGGGATGGGCACGCGCATGCGTCCGCTCACCGACACGCGGCCCAAGCCGCTGGTGGAGGTCTACGGCCGCCCTCTCATCGATCATGTGCTCGGCCGCGTGGCCGACGCCGGCATCCCCCAGGCGGTGGTCAACCTGCACCATCACGCCGACATGCTGGAGGCGCATCTCAAGGCCCGGGGCGGGCCGCCGCAGATCGTCCTGTCCGACGAGCGCGGCCAGTTGCTGGAGACTGGCGGTGGCGTGCGGAAGGCGCTGCCGCTGCTTGGGCCGGACCCGTTCCTCGCCATCAATTCGGACACCATCTGGATCGAAGGCATGCGGCCAAACCTGGTGCGGCTGATGGAGCATTTCGATCCGGAGCGGATGGATGCGCTGCTGCTCCTCGCCTCGGCCGCCCATTCCATCGGCTACGACGGCATGGGCGACTTCCAGATGGACAAGCTCGGCCGCCTGACCCGTCGGGCCGAGCGCACGGTCGTGCCCTTCGTCTATGCCGGGGCCGCCATCCTGAAGCCGGAGCTGTTCGAGGGCACGCCGGATGGCGCCTTCTCCCTCAACCGCATTTTCGACAAGGCCGCCGAGGCCGAGCGCCTGTTCGGCCTGCGCCTCGACGGCATCTGGATGCATGTCGGTACCCCCGATGCCATCGCCCTCGCCGAGGAAGCGATCCAGAGGTCCAGCGACTGAGATCCAAAGCGTTTTCGAGCGAAGTGGGCACCGGTTCGCGTGAAGAACGCGCGTTACAGCAACGATCTAGACAGGGGAGGGACGGCCGTGCCGCGCGTGCTCACCATCCCGTCCTCGGCGCCGTTCCTGCCGACTTTGGCGACAGCGCTGCTCGACGGCACGCTGGTGGAGGGCTTCGCGCCGCGCGCGGATCCGCTGGCGCTGGCCGGCGCCACCGTGTTCCTGCCCACCCGCCGTGCCGGGCGCCTGTTCGCCGAGGCACTGCTCCAAGCCTCCGGCGGCGCGGTATTGCTGCTGCCGAAGATCGTGCCTTTGGGCGACGTGGACGAGGACGCACTCGCTTTCTCCGAGGATGCGCCGGTGCTGGCCGCGCCCCACGCCATCGCCCCGGTGCATCGCCGTCTGGTGCTGGCGCGGCTGGTGGCCCATTGGCGCGATACCCTCGCGAAAGCAGCCGGGCGGGAGGCGGTGGCCGCCGGCACCGCCGCCACCTTCGCCCTGGCCGATGCCCTCGGCGCCCTGTTCGACGACCTCACCACGGCGGGACTGACCGTGGACGGGCTCGACGGCCTGGTGCCAGAGGAGCTGGACCGCTATTTCCGCGTGGGGCTGGATTTCGTGCGCATCGCCCGGCGCGCCTTCACCGACTATCTGGACATCGCCGGGCTGGTGGAGCCCGCCGCCCGCCGCGACGCGCTGGTGGATGCGGAAGCGCGCCGCCTCGCCGCCCTGGGAAGCGACGCCGGCCCGGTGATCGCCGCCGGCTCCACCGGCTCCATGCCAGCCACCGCCCGCCTCCTGGCCACCATCGCCGGCCTGCCGAAGGGCGCCGTGGTGCTGCCGGGCCTCGACCAGGATCTCGACGCCGCCTCCTTCGCCCGTATCACCGACGGGCGGGACGCGGCGCCGGACCATCCGCAATATGGCCTTGCCCGGCTGCTTCCGCGCCTCGGCGTGGCGCGGGGCGATGTGCTGTCCCTTGCCGCGCCCACCGCCTTCGGTCGCGAGCGGCTCATGAGCGAGGTGATGCGGCAGGCCGAGACCTCCGACCTGTGGGCGAGCGTCTCCGATCGCCTGCCGTCGGCGGCGCTGGGCACCGCCATGGCCGGCATCAGCGTGGTGGAGGCGGACGACCCCCGCGCCGAAGCCCTGGCCATCGCCTTGCTGCTGCGCCACAGCCTGGAGCGGGAGGGTGAGACCGCCGCCCTCGTCACCCCCGACCGCGATCTCGCGCGCCGGGTGGCGGCGGAGATGGCGCGCTTCGGCGTGGCGCTGGACGATTCCGCCGGCACCCCGCTGGCCGACAGTCCCGCCGGGCGGCTTGCCGGCCTGCTCGTGATGGCGGCGGCGGAGGACCTGGCGCCGGTGCACCTGTTCGCGCTGCTCACCCATCCCCTGGCCCAATTCGGGCTGGCGTCCGAGGCGAAGGCGGATGCGGTGGCGGCGCTGGAGCTGGTGGCCCTGCGCGGCCCGCGCCCGCGCGCCGGCATCGATGGATTGAGGGATGCCATCGCCGCCTTCGACCGGGAGGATTTTCGTGGCGCCGACCCGCGCCGGCGCATGGGGGAGGGGGCGCTCAACCGCGCCCGCGATCTGGTGGACCGGCTCGACCGGGCGCTCGGCCCGCTGCTCACCCTCGGCGCGCAGCGGGGCGTGGCACCGCTTTCGGCGCTCGTCGCCGCCCACCGCGCCGCCTGGGTGGAGACCGCCGGCCCCCTCGACATCGACGCGGAGGATGCGGCGGAAGCCGCTTTGGCGCGCACCTTCGAGACGCTGGACGGGGCGGCGGGCGATGGTCCCGCCCTCGACCTTAGCGCCTATGCGGACGCGGCCGGGGCCCTGTTCGCCGACGCCATGGTGCGCCCGCGCGCCGAGCCCCATGCGCGCATCCGCATCCTCGGCCCGCTCGAGGCGCGCCTCATCCATGTGGACCGCATGGTGCTGGGCGCGCTCATCGAGGGCAGCTGGCCGCGCATCGCCGAGACCGACCCCTGGCTCAGCCGGCCCATGCGCGGCGATCTGGGGCTCGATCTGCCGGAGCGGCGCATCGGCCTCTCCGCCCACGATTTCGTCCAGGGCTTCGGCGCCGCCGAGGTGGTGCTGACCTTCGCCGCCAAGGTAGGGGGCACCCAGAGCGTGCCGTCGCGCTTCGTGCAGCGGTTGAAGACGGTGGCGGGCGAGGCGGAATGGACGGCCGCCCGCACCCGCGGCGCCCGCTGGGTTCAGGCCGCGCGGCGGCTGGACGATGCCCCCGCCGTGCCCCGCGCCACCCGCCCCGCGCCGGCCCCGCCGCTGGCGCTCAGGCCCCGCCGACTCTCGGTGACGGAGGTGGAAACCTTCCTGCGCGATCCCTATTCCATCTATGCCCGCCATGTGCTCGGCCTCATCCCCCTCGATCCGCTGGACGCCGCACCCGGCGGGGCGGAGCGCGGATCGGCCCTGCACGAGGCCATCGGCCGCTTCACCCAGGACCACCCGCGCAAGCTGCCACCCGATGCGCTGGAACGTCTGCTGGAGGAGGGCCGGCGTGCCTTCGCCCCGCTCAAGGCCTTCCCCGCCGAGCATGCCCTATGGTGGGCGCGGTTCGAGCGGGCGGCGGGCTTCCTCGTCGCCTTCGAGCGGGAGCGGCGGGGGCACCTCGACCATGTGGTGGCGGAAGCCTCCGGCAGTCTTGAAATTCCCTTGGGCGGCGGCGCCTTCCGCCTCACCGGGCGGGCCGACCGCATCGAGGTGCGCCGCGACGGCCTGCTCAATATCCTCGACTACAAGACCGGCACGGCGCCCAGCGCCCGACAGGTCGCCTCGCTCTCGCCCCAGCTGCCGCTGGAGGCCGCCATGGCCCGGCGCGGCGCCTTCCCCGACGTGCCGGCGATGGACGTGGCGGACCTGCTCTATGTGGAGCTGAAAGGCGGCGCGGCGGGGGGCGAGGAAAAGCCCATCCGCCTCAAGGACCGCGACACCATGGACCTCGCCGAAACCGCCCTCGCGGGCCTTGAAAGCCTGCTCATGGCGTTCGAGAACGAGGCGCAGGGCTATCGCTCGCTGGCCGCGCCGCAATGGTCGGGCACCTTCGGCACCTATGATCATCTGGCCCGCGTGCGCGAATGGGCGCTCTCGGGGGAGGAGGGCGAATGAGCGCCGACCTTACCCCCGAAGCCACCCCCGATGCCGCCCGCGACCCCAAGTCCGAGGCGACGCGCCGCCAATCGGAGGCCTCCCATCCCGACTTCTCGGCCTGGGTGTCGGCCAATGCCGGCTCGGGCAAGACCCATGTGCTGGCGCGCCGCGTCATCCGCCTGCTGCTCGCCGGCACGCCGCCGGGGCGCATCCTGTGCCTCACCTATACCAAGGCGGCGGCGGCCAACATGGCCAACCGCGTGCTGGCCATCCTTGGCCGCTGGGTGCGCCTGCCCGATGCGGAGCTGGACGACGCCATCCGCGACACGGTGGGCTCGCCCCCCGACGCCGCCCTGCGTGCCCGCGCCCGCCGGCTGTTCGCCGCCGCGTTGGAGACACCGGGCGGGCTGAAGATCCAGACCATCCACGCCTTCTGCGGCGCCCTGCTGCATCGCTTTCCGTTCGAGGCGGACGTGGCCGCCGGCTTCGGCGAACTGGACGAGGTGGGCCGTCAGGAGCTGATGGCCCGCATCCGCGCCGACCTCGTGGTGGCGGCCAGCCGCACGCCCAACGCGCCCCTTGGCGAGGCGCTGGCGCGGCTCACCGAAGATATGTCCGACAGCGGCCTCTCAGGCCTATTGGAGGCCGCCGTCGCCCTGCGCGCCCGCATCCTGCTGCTGGGCGACACGCCTCAGGCGCGGCGGGCGGCGGTGGCGCGGGCGCTGGATCTACCGGCGGATGCGAGCGTGGCGGATCTGGAAGTGCAGATGCTGGCGAGCCCCCATCTGCCCCATTCCGAATGGGCGAGCGCGGCGGCGGAACTGGCCGCTTCCGACAAGGCCACCGACCGCACCCGAGGCGACGATCTTCTGGCCGCCGCCGAGGCGGGGGACACGGCGTCCGGCCTTGCCGCCTGGCGGCGGGTGTTCTTCGGCTCGGAGGGACCGCGCTCGGACCGCAACCTCTTCACCAAGGGCTTTGCTGACCGTGCCCCCGGCCTTGCCGCGCGGTTGCGGGACGAGCGGGACCGCCTCGCGGTGCTTGCCGACCAGCTGCTGGGTGCCCGCACCCTGGAGCGGACCGAGGCAGCGCTGACCCTCGCGGCCGAAGCCGTCCGCCGCTACGAGGCGGAGAAGGCGGCGCGCGGGCTGCTGGATTTCGACGACCTCATCGTCAAGGCCGCCCAGCTTCTGTCGGACCAGCCCACCTTCGTGCAATATAAGCTTGACCAGGGCATCGACCACATCCTGGTGGACGAGGCCCAGGATACCAGCCCGCAGCAGTGGCGGGTGGTGCAGGGCCTCGCCGACGATTTCTTCTCCGGCGCCGGCGCGCGGGAGGACGTGACCCGCACCCTGTTCGTGGTGGGCGACGAGAAGCAGTCCATCTTCTCCTTCCAGGGCGCCGACCCGCGCGCCTTCGGCGAGATGCGCTCGACCTTCGCGCGTAAGGCGGGGCCACAGGCCCTGCGGCGGGTGGAGCTGCCCCATTCCTTCCGCTCCGCCCCCGGCGTGCTGGAGGCGGTGGACCAGATCTTCTCCCGCCCCGAAGCCCATGATGGCCTCACCCTGGACGCCGTGGCCCCGGTGCACGCCGCCATCCGCGCCGATGCGCCGGCCCTGGTGGAGATCTGGCCCACCACCACGCCCGAGCCCGCAACCCAGCCCGACAATTGGCGCCGCCCGCTGGACGAGGCGCCGGTGGACGACCCGGTGAGCCGGCTCGCCCAGCGCATCGCCGGCTTCATCCAGGCGGGCATCGCCAAGGGCCTCGCTATCCCCTCCCGGCAGGGGCGGCCCATGCGGGCGGGCGACGTGCTGGTGCTGGTGCGCCGTCGCGGGCGGGTGTTCGAGGCCGTCATCCGCGCCTTGAAGGAATTGAAGGATGCGCAGGTGGAAGTGGCGGGCGCCGACCGCCTGGTGGTGGCCGAGCATATCGCCGCCCTCGACCTGATGGCGCTGGGCGATACGCTGGTCTCCCCCGACGACGACCTGGCGCTGGCGGCCCTGCTGAAGAGCCCGCTGTTCGGCCTCACCGACGACGATCTCCTGGCCCTGTGCCCCGGCCGGAGCGGGCGGCTGGTGGACGCGCTCAAGGCGGCGCCGGATCCGCGCCATGCTGCAGCCTGGGCGCGGCTCGCCGCATGGCGCGGGGAGGCGGCCTTGCTGCGGCCGTTCGATTTCTACGCCCGCGTGCTGGGCCGCGACGGCGGCCGGCGCGCCATGCTGGCCCGGCTCGGTCCCGAGGCGGCGGACGTGCTGGACGAATTCATGGTGCTGGCCCGCGCCTACGAATCCACCGAGCCGGCGAGCCTTGCCGGCTTCCTCGCCTATCTGCGCCGGGGCGGTGCCGAGACCAAGCGCGACATGGAGAGCGGCCGCAACGAGGTGCGGGTGATGACCGTGCACGGCGCCAAGGGCCTTGAAGCGCCCATCGTCATCCTCGCCGACACGGTGGACATGCCGAAGGCCCGCTCCGCCGGAGGTCTTGTGAGCGTGCCGGGGCCGGAGGGGGAGGTGCCGGTGCTGGCCCCGCGCAAGGCGGAGGACCCCGAGCGCCTCGCCGCCGCCCGCGCCACGGCCGCCGCCCGCGATCTGGAGGAGCACCGGCGCCTGCTTTATGTGGCCCTCACGCGGGCCGAGGATGCGGTGATCGTCTGCGGTGCCGAGACCCGCGCGCCGGCCAAGGACAAGGCCCATGCCCGTCCGGAGGGCTGCTGGTACGAGCTGGTGCGCGCCGCCCTCGCGCCGGAGGCGGACGAGCAGGATGCCCTCGGCTTTGAGGGCCAGGTGCTGCGCTGGAACAAGGGGCCGGGCTTCGCCGTGGCCGGGCCGGCGGCGGCCCCTTCCGCGGCTGGCGCAGAGCCGGCGCTGCCGATTTTCGCCAATCCACCGCCCCCGGAAGCCGCGCCGCGCCTGCTGCGGCCTTCGAAGACCGAGGCCGCCGGTCCCTCGCCCTTGCGCACGCCGGGACCGGAGACGGCGCTGTCGCCCCTGGTGCGGGGCGATCTGGTCCATCGCCTGCTCGCCGGCCTGCCCGACCTGCCGGCACAAGAGCGCGCGGCGGCGGGCCTGCGCCTTCTGCGGCACGCGGCGGACAAGGTGGCGGACGAGATTCATCAGGAGGTGCTGGAGGAAGCGCTGGGCGTCCTCGGCCATGCGCCGCTCGCGGACCTGTTCGGCGCCGGAAGCCGGGCGGAAGTGCCGGTCATCGGCCGGCTGAAGGCGCAGGAGGGCGCGGATTTCCACGTTTCCGGACGAATTGACCGGCTGGCGGTGACGCCCGACCTGCTGATTGTCGCCGACTTCAAGACCGACCGCACCCCACCCCAGCGGCCGGAAGACGTGGCCGAGGCTTATGTGGCGCAGCTTGCCGTCTATGGCGCTCTTCTGTCGCAGGTGTTCGCCGGGCGGGCCTTCGAGGCGCGGCTGGTCTATACGACGGGTCCTCGCGTTTTCCGGCTCGAATCCGCCCGTTTGCAGGCGGCGCTGGCCCGGCTCGGTCTCACCTCGCCGTGACGGCGCCTTGACGAAGAGGGGAGGGGCTCCCTACGTTCGGTCCCAACATTCAGTGGTTCCCCCGGTTCCCCCCTACGAGGTCTGCCATGTCGGTCGAGAAGGTTTCGGATCAGAATTTTGAGCAGGACGTGCTTCAATCCAGCGCGCCGGTCATCGTGGACTTCTGGGCCGAGTGGTGCGGCCCCTGCCGCATGGTCGCCCCCATCCTCGAGGAAGTCTCTGGCGAGATGGGCGAGAAGATCCGTATCGTGAAGCTGAACGTGGATGAGAATCCTGCCACCGCTTCCAAGTACGGCATCATGTCCATCCCCACCCTGCTGCTGTTCAAGGACGGCAAGATCGCCTCCCGCCAGGTCGGCGCCGCCCCCAAGGCCAAGCTGGTGCAGTGGATCAACGGCGCCATCTGAGCCCGTAGGGTCGCTCTGAAAAAACAAGCCGCCGTTGCCTTGATGGGCAGCGGCGGCTTTCTCGTGTCTGTCTGGCTGTCGTGATGGGGTGTCGCGCTCAGAACTGCGCCACCGCATGGGCGAACGACGAGCGCCTGGCCTCGAAGGCGGACACCGGCTTCGCCCGCCACGGCCGGTCGAGGCAAAGGCTCGCATCATTGAGCCTTGCGGCTTCGACACGGGCATCGGCCTCGCTGGCATAGCATCGCGCCTCCTTGGCAAAGAACGCACCGCCGGGAATGATGAGGTCGGCGCCGTCCTCGGTGGACATGCGGGTTTCGCTGCCGTCGAAGAACACCCAGCCGCATGGCGCCGCGGGCACCAGACGCGCCACCAGGTGGGTCATGGGGAGGGCGCGGGCCTGTGGCGGGTCGCGCCGGGCGTGGAAGCGAAAGTTGAACATCATCCTCAGTCCTCTTCTGCCGTTGGGACGCGCCGGGCGTGTCCATGTGGGCTTTGAAGAGGGAATGCCCCCGGTGGGGCAGACGTTCCCTGCTTGGCGGCAGGTAGTGCTTACAAAGGGTTGATGACGCGGCCCGGAGGCTTGCGCGCGCTCAATAGCTGACCGCGGCCAGATAGAGCCCGGCGGCGGGCGCCATGGGGCCGCAGCGGGTGCGGTCGGCGGCTTTCAGGGTGGCTTCCAGATCGTCGGCGCTCCAGCGCCCTTCGCCCACCCGCATCAGCGAGCCCACCATGGAGCGCACCTGATGGTGCAGGAAGGACCGCGCCGAGGTGATGACGCGGATCTCGTCGCCGGAGCGGGAAACGTCCAGCTGGTCCAGGGTCTTGAGCGGCGAGGCGGCCTGGCATTCGGCGGCGCGGAAGGTGGAGAAATCGTGCTTGCCCAAAAGCCGCTGGGCGGCCTCATGCATGGCCTGGGCGTCCAGCTTCTGCGGGATGCGCCAGGCCCGGTCCCGGTCGAGGGCGAGGTCCGGCCGCCGGTTGATGATACGGTAGAGATAATGCCGCTTGGTGGCGGAGAAGCGGGCGTCGAAGCTGTCCGGCACCTCTTCGGCGCTCAGAACCGCGATGGGGTGGGGACGCAGCTGCGCGGTCATGGCGTCACGCACCGTGTCGCTGCGCCAGTGCCGGGACAGGTCGACATGGGCCACCTGCCCGGTGGCATGCACCCCCGCATCGGTGCGCCCGGCGCCGGCCACATGCACATCCTCGCCGCAGAAACGCTTGAATGCCTGAGCCAGCGCGCCCTGCACGGTCTCCTGGTCGGCCTGGATCTGCCAGCCGGCATAGGGGGTGCCATCATATTCGATGGTCAGCTTGTAGCGCGGCATGGCGGGGCGAGCCGGCGGCTCAGGTGAGCCGGGTGCCGGGCGGCACGGCATTCCCGTTGAGAAAGCTCGACGCACCCGCTGGCTGCTTGCCTGCCTTCTGCAATTCCACCAGCCGCACCGCGCCGGAGCCGCAGGCGATGGTGAGGCGGTCGTCCAGCACGTCGCCGGGGGGACCCGCGCCCTCCGCGAGGGTCGAGCGCAGCACCTTCACCCGCGTCTCGTCCGGCCCCAGCGGAAACCAGGCACCGGGGAAGGGGGAGAGGCCGCGGATGCGATCGTGCACCACCTGCGCCGGCTGCGACCAGTCGATGCGGGTTTCCGCCTTCTCGATCTTGGCGGCATAGGCGACGCCCGCCTCCGGCTGGGGGGTGAAGGCGAGGCCGCCGCGCTCCAGCGCCGCCAGTGCGCGGGCCATCAGGTCGGCGCCCAGCACCATCATGCGATCATGCAGGTCGCCCGCCGTCATGTCCGGGCCGATGGGGATGCGCTCCACGAGGCCGACGGGGCCGGTGTCGAGGCCCTGCTCCATCTGCATCACGCAGACGCCCGTCGCCTGATCCCCGGCCATGATGGCGCGCTGGATGGGCGCTGCGCCGCGCCAGCGGGGCAGAAGCGAGCCGTGCAAGTTGAGGCAGCCGAGGCGCGGCGCCTCAAGGATCGTCGGCGGCAGGATGAGGCCATAGGCCACCACTACCGCCACGTCGGCGTCATGGGCGGCAAATTCGGCCGCCGCTTCCGGGGTGCGCAGGCTTTTCGGAGTGAGAACCTTGAGGCCGAAGCGCTCGGCCACCTGATGCACCGGGGAGGGGGTGAGATCGAGCCCGCGCCGCCCGGCCGGAGCCGGCGCGCGGGTATAGACGGCCACCACCTCGTGCCCACGTCCGACAATCTCGGAAAGGGTCGGCACGGCGAAATCCGGCGTTCCCATGAAGACGATGCGCATGCTGCCTGATCCAGGCCGGCGCGACCCGTCCAGTCAGGTGCGCGGCGATTGAGCGAAAGGACCCGGATGCGACGGCATCAGCGGGAAAGCGGGAAAGGCGGCGCCGGCGCCCGCGGCGTCAGACCTCGTCCTTGTGCCGCGCCAGCTTGGTGAACTTCTTGATCACCCGGTCGCGCTTCAGCTTCGAGATGTGGTCGATGAAGAGCACGCCGTTCAGATGATCGATCTCGTGCTGCACGCAGGTGGCGAACAGGCCGTCCGCCGCCACTTCGCGCACCTGCCCCTCGATGTCCTGGAAGCGCACGGTGACCCGCGCCGGCCGTTCCACCTCCTCGTAATATTCGGGGATGGAGAGGCAGCCCTCGGCATAGACCGAGGTTTCCTCGGATGCTGCGATGATTTCGGGATTGATGAGGGCGATGGGCTTCTTCGCCTCGCCCTCGCGCGCGACATCAATGGTGACGACGCGCCGCTGCACGCCCACCTGGATCGCCGCGAGGCCGATGCCCGGCGCGTCGTACATGGTGTCGAACATGTCTTCCACGAGCTTCTTCACCTCGCTGTCGATTTTCTCGACGGATGCCGAGAGAGTGCGCAGCTTGGGCTCGGGGATGATGAGGATGGGTCGCGTCGCCATTCTCGCGAAATAAGCGAAGCTTCGCGTCCGGTCAATATGTTCGCTGTTTGTTCGGATCGAGAATCGCGATAGAAGGGGCCATGCGGGAGGCCCTATTCAGTCTGGCAGGTTACGCCGTCACTCTGGCCGAGGCCGCAGCCTTGGGCGCGGGACTGCTTGCGCTGCTTGTGTTCATGGTGGGCGTGTCCCTCGTGCGCCAGTCGCGGGCGCGGGCTGCTGCGGTGGCCGAGGAGGCGCTGCGGCGCGACGAAATGGACCGCCGCCTGCGCGAGCTGGTCCGCGTCCAGTCGGAGACCGCGGGTCGGGTGCAGAGCATGACGGAGGTGCTCGCCCACCGTCAGAGCGAGCTGGCCCGCGCGGTTGCGGAACGGCTGGATGCCACATCCCACCGCATCGGCGAGACGCTGTCCACCAGCGCCCGTGCCACCCATGAGAACCTGACCCGCATCGCGGAACGCCTGGTGATGGTGGAAAAGGCGGAGCGCAGCCTCACCGACCTGTCGGCCCAGGTGGTGGCGCTGAAGGACACGCTGGCTAACAAGCAGGCCCGTGGCGCCTTCGGGCAGGCCCGCATGGAGGCTATCGTCGCCGACGGACTGCCGCGCGGCAGCTTCGCCTTCCAGCACACCCTCTCCAACGGCAAGCGGCCGGACTGCGCCATCTTCCTGCCCGGCGACCCGCGCCCGCTGCTGGTGGATTCGAAATTCCCGCTGGAATCAGTCACCGCCTTCCGTGAGGCGCCCTCGGCCGACATCCGCAAGGCGGCGGGCCAAAGGCTGCGCAACGACCTCCTGAAGCACGTTTACGACGTTGCGGAGCGCTATTTCGTGCCCGGCGAGACCCAGGACGTGGCCCTCATCTTCGTGCCGTCCGAATCGGTCTATGCGGAGATTTCCGAGCATTTCGACGGCGTCGTCCAGGAGGCCTATCGTCTGCGCGTGGTGCTGGTCTCGCCGTCATTGCTCATGCTGGCGATCCAGGTGGTGCAGGCCATCGCCAAGGATGCTCGCATGCGGGAGGCGGCGGACCGGGTGCGTGCCGAAGTGGCGGCATTGGTGGTGGATGTCACGCGCCTGCGCGAGCGGGTGGGGGACCTCGCCAAGCATTTCGCGCAGGTGGGCGACGACGTCGGCCGCGTCATCGTCTCCGCCGACAAGATCGCCCGTCGCGGCCTCAGGCTGGAGCAGCTCGATTTCGAGACACCGCCCGGCCCGCCGGAGGGGGCGAAGGTCACCCCGCTCGATTGAGGGGACAAGATCGACGCGCTCTCTTGCGCGGGGGGCCGGTCGGTCCGATCCTATGAGGCGATGAAGATTCGCGTGCCGGTTGCGGCGCGTCCCATTCAGTTTTGAGAACAACATGCCCGAATTGCCCGAGGTGGAGACCGTCCGCCGCGGTCTCATTCCTGTCCTGCAAGGTGCCGTGATCGAAAGCGCGGAGGCCCGTAGGCCGGACCTGCGCTGGCCCTTGCCCGACAATTTCGCCGAGCGCCTTGCCGGCCGCCGGGTCGAGGCCATCGGCCGTCGCGCCAAATATCTCCTTGCCGATCTGGACGGCGGCGAGGTGATGATCCTGCATCTCGGCATGTCCGGCTCCATCCGCATCGAAGGTGGCGCGGTGAAGGGCCGCCCCGGCCGCTTCCATCATCCGCGCGGGGCGGGTGGACCGCACGACCACGTGGTGCTGCACCTCGCCGGCGGGGCGACGGTGACCTTCAACGATCCCCGGCGCTTCGGCGCCATCCTGATCGTGCCCTACGACCAGATCATGTCCCATCCGCTGCTGGCGGGCCTCGGGCCGGAGCCGCTGGGCAACGGCTTCAATGCCGAATATCTCGCTCGCGCCTGCGCCCGCCGCCACACCTCGCTGAAGGCGGCGCTGCTGGACCAGAAGCTGGTGGCAGGGCTTGGCAACATCTATGTGTGCGAGGCGCTGTTTCGCGCCGGCCTGTCGCCGCGCCGCCTCGCCCACACCATCGCCACCGCCGAGGGCGCGCCCACCCGGAGGGCCGAGCGGCTGGTGGTCGCCATCCGCGACGTGCTGCGCGAGGCGATCCATGCCGGCGGCTCCTCCCTGCGCGACCACCGGCAGGTGAACGGTGAGCTGGGCTATTTCCAGCACACCTTCAAGGTCTACGACCGCGAGGGGCAGCCCTGCCAGACCCTGCACTGCAAGGACACCATCCGGCGCATCGTGCAGAATGGGCGTTCGACCTTCTACTGCCCCACCTGCCAGAGGTAGCTTGCCGGAGGTCGTCCCCCGAAGGGCATCCGCCAAAGGTCGGGCAGGCCTGCACGACGACTGTGCGGCGATGCCTCTTCGCCTCGCCCCCCTGACGCGATACAGCACGGTGACCGCGCGTGCTGGCGCCGCGCGGAGCCTTGAGCCGGCGTCGCGCCGGGGGACGAGCATGACCCGGCGTCACGCCGGGCGACGAGGAGGAATGGGATGGCATACGAGACGATCCTGGTGGAGCAGCACGACCGCGTGGGGCTCATCCGCCTGAACCGCCCCCAGGCGCTCAATGCGCTCAACGGCCAGCTGATCGGCGAGCTGAACGCGGCGCTGGATGCGTTCGAGCAGGATCGGGGCATCGGCTGCGTGGTTCTCACCGGCTCGGAGAAGGCGTTCGCCGCCGGGGCCGACATCAAGGAGATGCAGGTCTTCTCCTATCCCGCGACCTATCTCGACGATTTCATCACCTCCTGGGAGCGGCTGTCGCGCACCCGCAAGCCGGTGATCGCGGCGGTGGCGGGCTTCGCCCTGGGCGGCGGCTGCGAGCTGGCCATGATGTGCGACTTCATCCTGGCCGCCGATACCGCGAAGTTCGGCCAGCCCGAGATCAAGCTTGGGGTGATGCCCGGTGCCGGCGGCACTCAGCGCCTCACCCGATTCGTGGGCAAGTCGAAGGCCATGGAAATGTGCCTCACCGGCCGCCTGATGGATGCCGTCGAAGCCGAGCGCGCCGGCCTCGTCTCGCGCGTGGTGCCGGCAGCCGAACTGCTGGACGAGGCGCTGAAGGTGGCGAAGGTCATCGCCGGCATGTCCGCGCACGTGGCCATGCAGACCAAGGAAAGCGTGAACCGCTCCTACGAGACCACGCTTGCCGAAGGCATCCGCTTCGAGCGGCGGGTGTTCCAGGCCCAGTTCGGCGTCGCCGACCAGAAGGAAGGCATGGCCGCCTTCATCGAGAAGCGCCCCGCGAAGTTCGAGCACTGAGGGCCGTTCCCGCACAGGGCGATTCGTCCCGGTGATGCGGGCATCGAGGCCCGGCTCGGCGGAGGGACGGACCATCGCGATGGCGGAGCGTTTCCGCCATCGCGATCCAGTTTGCCCCACCTCCTATCCAGCGCTGCGATCGCTCTGGCAATTGAATCTGCATGTTCGGCGGGTGAGCGGTGGGGTGCCGCGCCAGGCTTCCGGTCTGGGACGGCGGCAGGTCCCGGCACGACGGCAGGCCGGTCCCGGCGCGGGGTTGGGAGCCGTGGGGCTGAGCTTGTTCACACCTTTCGATCACGTGGTGCGCGGGTGTTATTGACACGTCCCGCGCCCCCCCTTATGTGAGAGCCCTGCCTGACGGCAACGCGCCGTCCGGGGCCCAGGTGGCGGAATTGGTAGACGCACCAGCTTCAGGTGCTGGCGCTCGCAAGGGCGTGGAGGTTCGAGTCCTCTCCTGGGCACCATTCACTTTCTAAATACCTGAAATTATTTAGATTTCTGGCTTATCTTTCCCGGCCGATACGGTGGGGAAGATAAGGTGGGAGAGTTGTTCACTGTCTGGCCGGCACGATCAGGTGCATGGCATCTCCCGCCAGGCGTCTCCGGTTCGCCTTCTTGGCGTACACGGCCACCTGCTTATGGCGCTCCCACCCATAGATCGCCGCGCGCTCAGTGGCCCCGTTCTCGGCGGCGCGTGTGGCCCGTGCCTTCCCAAGCCAAGGGCGGAGCCGGGGCATCCTGCCTCACGGCAGGCTTTTCGGAACCTATTCCCAACGCTCGACCACGAATGGCTGACCGCGTTCGGTCGCGAGGGAAGGTGAGGTCGCCCGTGTCCGCCCCTCGGTGGCGCGGGCATGGAGGGGGCGGGATAGGGAAGGTCACCACCCCGCCTGTCTTCCCGGTGCGGAACGCGATGATGCCCGTCGGCGTACGTGCTGGCGCCTACGGGCGTTCCGCCTCCCCGCCATCGACGCCTGCGGGTTCAGCGGATTGCGCAGCATGGAGTGCCGCTGCTATGCGAACTGCCCCGTCAGGGCAGCGATGGACCTGCCGCTCTCGGGGCGGCGGGCTTCAAGGCAAGAGCTACGGCGAGTGGACGCTGTGGGCGGGGGTGGGCGCCCGCAGCACGACGAAGCCGCTTGGGTGACGCACGATGGTGAAGTCTCCAGGCGATCCTTCCACATTGAGTGTCTTTAGGATGTCCGCCTCAGGTGCAGTGAGTGGCGCCAAGTCGTGTTGGGTGACGTTCTCACCCCATCCGATCACCGGACATGGCGCATCTCGCGCCGCAAGCGGCGGCGCCGCATCGGCGGTCACGAACACTGAGGCCGGAAGGCCCGAGGCCACCGAATAAAGATCGGTGGCAAGCGCGCTGTCGAACCCGAGGGCCTTGATGCGCACGGCGCCGGACGGGCAGTCTTTGGCCAGCTTTGCAACCAGGTTGGCGCCGCTCCAGGCCGATTCCGATCCAAGCAAAAAACGTACGGAGGCAAAGCCTTTGACAGTGGCGACGACGAGGTACAAGGCAACGCCGATCGCTGCTGCGTATCCCCAGGGTGTGGCCGGTGGCATGCTGAACGCGCGGGCCAGAAAAACCAGGAGTACGATAAGCGCCGGCGCGCCGATCTGCCAATAGCGTCCGGTAATCAGTGGTGTGTGAAACGATACGGCGATCGGTAGAGCGATGAATACAGTAAAAGCTACTGCGAATAAAATCAGGAGTGGCCGCGCGCGCTTCAGCCAAGCAGCATAGCCCAGAAATACCACAAGCGGCGCCAGCATCTTGTTGCCAACGGCCAATAAGGCCACGTACAGCATCGCCGTCGTGACATGGGCAAGACTGAATTGGATCCAGCCGATGTTGCCGACGGTGCCGATCGCGCTTGCGAGCCACAGACCGAACACCACAGTGGTCGATCCACCCAAAACCACGCCCTGCAGGACAAGATCCCTGCGCCGTCCGAACAATCCGCAAGCCAGAAGTCCAGCCGCGATCGCCCCGGCCGCCAGGCCTGCGAAGACGTGGGACAGGGCCGCAGCCGCGCCAAGCAATGCCAACCGAACTGGCGGGGCTTGAACGGCTGGGTCATCGACGGTCAACGCGGCTTGCCACGCCAAGGCAAACACCAAGCTGTTGCTGAGGAAATACGCGCGGCCTTCCTGAAAGAAAAACAATGTTGGCCCACTGAGCGCGAACGCGGCTATGCCCAGGCAGGCAAGCAATGGCTTGCCGGCGCGCGCTGATATCCACAGCACGAAGGTACTTGCGGCAAGCAGGGCAATGCCGTTCGACAGCAATATTGCACCGGTTGGCTCAGGAACGAAGGCGCGGACGAAGCGCAGCAACGCATAATACAGCGGCGGATTGGAATCGCCGGTGATCCGGGCGGCGCTCGCCTTGAGGGGCAGGGCGGGATCGGTGGTCCAGAGCGAAAACAACTCGTCCAGCCACAGGGCGAAGTGCGGAGACAATACGGTCTCGATCGCGGCCAGAAGTGCGAAGGCCAGCGCCAGGACCACCCACCCGACCGCATGCGACCGGAAGGTTCGGACGGTATCGACAAGATCACGCAAGCTCCGGTTTCCCTCGCCCGAGTTCACGCAGGATCGATCCTGTCAGCGTCCACCGTGCCTCACCTTCCACACAAGCGGGCGCCTGCGGATGGCTTGGGCATTCGCGCTTCCTTGAAGCGCGCATTGGCATTAAGACACGCATCGCGTGCATGTTTCGGACCATGGCATATGGACGATGACGGGGCAATATTGACGGACAGGACAGGCCTTCTCGCGCCGGGAGCAGCGCCGACGGCGCGGCCCGCCTTGGCGCGTCCCCTCGAGCTTTCCATCATCGTGCCGACGTTCAACGAACGTGACAGCGTCGCGGAACTGTCCGCAAGGCTCGATGCCGCCCTGTCAGGCATCGCCTGGGAAGTCGTGTTCGTCGATGATGATTCCCCGGATGGCACCCTTGACGTGCTGGCTGCGCTTGCGCGCAGCGACGGGCGGGTGCGCTATATCCATCGCATCGGGCGGCGTGGGCTCTCCTCGGCCGTGATCGAGGGCGTGCTGTCGACGAACGCGCCCTATGTGGCGGTGATGGACGCCGACCTCCAGCATGACGAACACGCGCTGCCTGCGATGCTGGCGCAGCTCAGGAGCGGCCTGGCCGACATCGCGGTCGGCTCACGCTATGTGGCGGGCGGCGGAATCGAGACCTGGGACCGGGGGCGGGTAAAGGCGAGCCGGCTGGCAACCCGTGCCGCCGGCCTGCTGGCACGCGCGCAATTGAGCGATCCGATGAGCGGATTCTTCATGGTGACGCGGCCGGCATTCATGAGCGGCGTGCGGCAGCTCTCGGGGCAGGGCTTCAAGATCCTGCTCGACCTTCTGGCTTCAACCCAGGCGCCGCTTCGGGTGGTTGAGGTGCCGTATACATTCCGGTGCCGCGCACATGGTGAGAGCAAGCTCGATTCCCTGGTGATCTGGGAATATGGCGTGATGCTGCTCGACAAGGCGGTGGGGCATCTTCTGCCGGTCCGTTTCCTGATGTTCATCGCGGTCGGGGGGCTGGGGGTGTTCGTGCACATGGCGGTCCTGGCTGCCCTGCATGCGCAATTGAGCTTCCTCGCCGCTCAGGGGCTGGCGGCCGTGGTTGCCATGACGTTCAATTTCTTCGTCAACAACACGCTCACCTACCGCGACCGGCGGCTGAAGGGGGTCTGGGCTCTCACCCGCGGTCTTTTCGCGTTCTATGCGGTCTGCGCGGTGGGGGCGGTGGCCAATGTCGGCATCGCCAACTTCCTGTTCCAGGCTGAGAACCACGCGCTTACGGCCGGCAATTGGTTCGCGTCCGGAGCCGCCGGCATCCTGGTCGGGGCGGTGTGGAACTACGCGGCAAGCTCGGTCTTCACCTGGCGCAAGGGCTGATGCGATCATACGGGGCGGCACGCAGTTCGCGCAGGGCAAGTCCCTCAAGCAGAACATACGGGAGGGGCAAGTCGTGAAGACCTGCTCCTGGTCGTGACTTAGTCCCGGCCGCCGTCGACGGACTGAAGGATTTCCTCCCGGCGATCCGGGACGTCATTCGCGCTGTTGGGGGGATCCCGTCCGTTCAGGGCATCCCTTGGCCGCGTCGCGCTTTTGGCAGGCGACGGCCGGTGAGGTATCTGGTGCCGCGGAGAGGATTCGAACCTCCGACCCACGCATTACGAATGCGTTGCTCTACCAGCTGAGCTACCGCGGCACGGAGGCACTATTTACGGGGAGGGCGGGACGTTTTCAAGGCCCTCTCTGCGCTGGCCCGGCCGCCATCCCCGCAGATGAGGCCGGTGCCGGCCGCAAATGGCGTGAGCCGGCGCCTGGGCGCTCTCCGTGCGTGGAGGTGTCCGCCGGAGGGCGAAGCTGTCCGGCGGACAGGTTGCGTCGCACCGGCCCGCCTGGCCGGGCCGGTGCGACGGGATCGTCAATAGGTCAGGACGGCGGGCAGGTCCTTGGCCTGGGCCACCCACTTCGCAACCATGCTCTCGGTGGGCAGGGCGCGCACCAGCTTCTTGTGGGCGTTCACGTCGGCCATGGCCTTGGTGAGGTTGGCGGGAACGCGGGTCTTCAGCTCCTTCACGGTGTCCACGCCGGCGGCTTCCAGAAGTTCGGAATATTCCTCGCCCACACCCTTGATGCGCATGAGGTCGGCCATGTTGGCCCATTTGAGGATGCGGCTCTCGTCGATGCCGCTTGCGCTCGCAAGTTCCTTGCGGCCCTTGGGCGACTTGGCCTTTTCGAGCAATGCGTCCGTGGTGGTGATGCCGGCGCCCTTCAGCTTTTCCGCGAACACCGCCCCGATGCCCTCGATGTCTATGATCGGATAGGACATGCGTTTCCCCTTATCGCGGCCGGCTTATGTGCCGGCGGATAAGATCACGCCACAACCCGCGTTCAAGTCAATCGGCGCCGGTCATACCACCTGCCGGAGCCCGGGAACGGCGCGCACCAGCCGGGTCACCGGTTCGTCGCCCACCGTGGCGCGGGCATAGGCCACGACCTCGTGCACGGCGTACTGGACCTGGGCCATGGTGAGGCCGTGGGCCATCATCCGGTCGGCCACGAGCATCAGGCGGGCCATGCCGCCGAAATGGCGCTCGGACGGCTCGGTGGCGTCCACATCAGGGGCTTCGGCGGTCAAGGCTTCGGCCCAGGGATGAACCGCGAACAGGGGCGCGAGCAGGTCGGCCGGCGCCTCCTTGCCGAGAAACTGGATGACGATGATCACCACGGCGCGCGCGGTGGCCTCGTCCAGGTCGAGGCGCGAGCGAAGATATGCGATCAGATCGTCCATGCGCGCTCCTTCGTCCGCGTCGTGCGCCCGCTTCGTGCGCCGCATCGCCCGGCAGGCGGGGCGGCACAGTGCAGGCGCAAGAGGCGGCGCGCAAGGGCCGCTCGGGCCGGCCTCGGGCGAGGAGCGGGCAGGGCCGGGACGGGCGGAGGGGCGCCGCCGGATAACGGTGCAATTTGCTTGCCCGACAGGCAGGGGCGGGCGAAAACTTCGGATTGAAGAGACCGGATGCATCCGGCGATTCGTCGCTGTTGCATGCGTCGATGCGAGGATCGCGCCGAGGAGCACGCAATGGCACGTACCCCTTCCACCCGTCCGCCCGCCACCGGCCCGAGAACGGGCAAGGCGCCGGCGGCCGACGCCGCGCCTCCCGCATCTGTGGGACCGACCGAGCCGAAGGCCAATCCCTGGGGGCCGGCGGCGCAGGAGGAGGGCGACGGCCGCATCCTGGTGGGGCGCAGCTTCCTTGGCCGCAGCGAAGCGGCGAAAGCAGGCACCAGCGCCAAGGATGAATATCTCACCCTGCGCCTCGCCAACCGCCACGGCCTGGTGACCGGCGCCACGGGCACCGGCAAGACCGTGACGCTGCAGGTTCTGGCCGAAGGGTTTTCGCGGGCCGGGGTGCCGGTGTTCGCCGCCGACATCAAGGGCGACCTCTCCGGCGTGGCCGCCCTTGGCGAGGCCAAGGACTTCCTGGTCGAGCGGGCGCAGCAGGTGGGCCTCACCTACACCCCGGACAGCTTCCCGGTGATCTTCTGGGACCTGTTCGGCGAGCAGGGCCATCCCATCCGCGCCACCGTGTCGGAGATGGGGCCGCTGCTGCTGGCGCGCCTCATGGGCCTCAACGACACCCAGGAGGGCGTGCTCAACATCGTGTTCCGCCTCGCCGACGAGCAGGGCCTGCCGATCCTGGATCTCAAGGACCTCAGGGCCATGCTGGCCGAGGTCGCCCAGACCGCCTCCACCCTCACCACCAAGTACGGCAACGTCTCGGCGCAGAGCGTCGGGGCCATCCAGCGCCAGCTTCTGGTGCTGGAGAACCAGGGGGCGGACAAGTTCTTCGGCGAGCCGGCGCTGAACATCGCCGACCTGATGCGGGTGGATCGCTCGGGCTATGGCACCATCTCGGTGCTGGCCGCGGACAAGCTGATGGGCGCGCCGCGGCTTTATGCCTGCTTCCTGCTGTGGCTTCTGTCGGAACTCTTCGAGCGCCTGCCAGAGGTGGGCGATCCGGACAAACCGAAGCTCGTCTTCTTCTTCGACGAGGCGCATCTGTTGTTCGATGAGGCGCCCAAGGCGCTGCTGGACAAGGTGGAGCAGGTGGTTCGCCTCATTCGCTCCAAGGGGGTGGGTGTCTATTTCGTCTCCCAGAACCCGCTGGACATTCCCGAAAGCGTGCTCGCCCAGCTCGGCAACCGGGTGCAGCACGCCCTGCGCGCCTTCACTCCGCGTGACCAGAAGGCCGTGAAGGCTGCGGCCGAGACCTTCCGGCCCAATCCCGATCTCGACACCGCTCAGGTCATCATGGAGCTGGGCAAGGGCGAGGCACTGGTCTCCATGCTGGAGGGCAATGGCGTGCCCTCCATGGTGGAACGCACCCTCATCCGCCCGCCCTGCGGCCGAATCGGCCCGTTGAGCGCCGACGAGCGCGCGGCGGTGATGGCCAGGAGCCCGGTGGGGCACATCTATGACACGCCCATCGATCGCGAATCGGCGTTCGAGATGCTGCAGAAGCGAATCGAGGAGAAGGCCGCCCCGCAGGAGGCGGCGGCCTCCGACGGCGGCGGATTTCTTGGCGGGGTGCTCGACAGCGTGCTGGGCACCGGCCAGGCCGCCGGCAGGACGCCATCCGGGACGGCGCGGAGCGGCGGCCGGCCCAGCACCCGCATGACCACCACCGAGGTGGTGGTGAACCAGGTGGCGCGAACCGTGGCCACGGGTCTCGGCCGGGCCATCCTGCGCGGCATCCTCGGCTCCATCCGACGCTGACGTTCACCTAAAGGGGAACGAACGACAGTTTGTACTGATCTTGGAGCCCGAAAACGTATTCTGTTGCGTTGGCGCGGGCGGGGCGGTATAATTGCGGTATTCCAGTGGGATTGCGGGGTCTCACTGGGGAGCTGCTCAACGCGCGCGCCAGAGCCCTGTCCTTCCAGGCGGATCGCTCACAGGCGCGCCCCGACTTGGAGCGCCTCATGAAGGTGTTGCCGATCGCCCGCATTCTTCTGGTTGATTCCCATATGGAACGTCGCCTTGCGACCAAAGCTGCCCTGACCGCGCTCGGCGTCGGTTCAGTGCGCGAGGTCGCTGCGCTCGACGAAGTGACTGATCCCGCGGTTCTGGGATCGGCCGATGTGCTCGTCGTTCAGGTGGATGATCCGGAGGATGCCCCTGCCAATCCGTTCCGCTTCGGTGCCGGCATTCCTGCCGTCCTGATCGCGGAAGTCCCGGCCCAGCTTCTCGTGCGGGCCGCAAGCCGTGCTGGCTATGACGCCGCGCTCGGCGCGCCGCTCGCTCCGCGGCTGCTCTACCGACGCATCGGATCAGTGATGCAGCGCGCGCGCCGGCTGGCGCGTCCGGCTTCGTCCCCCGTCGTGCAGCCGACAGCGGATCTCGTCAGCGCTAGCTGATCGTCGTCCGGCTGATTTGTCTCTGACAGTGGTGTTCTGCCGGAGAAGGAAACGCCTGGCTTGCCGGACGAAGTCCGGCGGGTCGCCGCGCATGGTGCGTCGCGCCCGACTTAAGTGGGGTGCGTCGCGCGGGGCACGTATGTTGGCGCCCGTTTTGCGGCGCCTCTTAATTCCGCCTGTCGTGTCTTCTCCGCCGTGGCGTCTTGTCGTCACGGCGCGTTCTGCGTCATGGCTGCTTGCCAGATGCGCGTGGGAAAGCCAGCATCCGTCGCGATTGTGGGCCGGGCATGGCCCGCGCGACGGAGACCCCATATGGCGGGACGCACTGAAACACGCGAGGCAACGCGCCTTGATGCAACGCTCAAGGCAGTGGACGACGGGCTCGATGCCGCGCTCTCGCGGCTGTTCGATTTCCTGAAGATTGCCTCCATCTCCACCGATCCCGCCCACAAGGCGGCCTGCACCCAGGCTGCGGAATGGGCGGCGGGAGAGTTGCGCGCGCTCGGCTTCGCCGCCACGGTCCACCCGACTCCGGGCCATCCGGTGGTGGTCGCCCGCACCGACACAGGTGCCCCTCGGCGCGTATTGTTCTACGGCCATTACGACGTGCAGCCGGTGGACCCCCTCGACTTGTGGGAGACCCCGCCGTTCGAGCCGCGCCTCGGCGCGACGCCGGACGGCCGCAAGACCATCGTCGCCCGCGGCGCCTGCGACGACAAGGGACAGGTGCTGACCTTCCTGGAGGCTCTGCGCGCCTTCAAGTCGGTCGGGGCGGGGGCTCCGGTGGATGTCACCGTGCTGCTGGAGGGCGAGGAGGAGTGCGGCTCGCCCAACCTGCCGGCCTTCCTCGCCGCCCACGCGTCCGAGCTTTCCGCCGACCTCGCCCTGGTCTGCGACACCGGCATGTGGGACCCGAAGACCCCCTCCATCACCACGGCACTGCGCGGCATCCTTCACACCGAGCTGACCATCGTCGGCGCCGACCGGGACCTGCATTCCGGCCTGTTCGGCGGGGCGGCGCGCAACCCCATCCATGTGCTGGCAAGCCTCATCGCCGAGGCCCACGATGCCTCTGGCCGGGTCACGCTGCCGGGCTTCTACGACGACGTGCGCGAGATGCCCGCCGAGGTGCGCCAGCGCTGGGAAAGCCTCGGCCTCACCGCGGAGGCCTTCCTCAATCCGGTGGGCCTTGGGGTTGCGGCGGGCGAGAGCGACCGGCTCGTCATCGAGCAGATCCAGTCGCGGCCCACCTTCGAGGTCAACGGCATGTTCGGCGGCTATACCGGGGCCGGCACCAAGACCATCATTCCCGCGCGGGCCACTGCCAAGATCTCGTTCCGACTGGTGGCGGACCAGGACCCGGCGAAGATCCGCGCCGGCTTCGAGGCCTTCGTCGCCGCCCGCGTGCCGGCGGACTGCGAGGCTGTCTTCTCCTGGGGCGAGGGGGCGCGCGCCTTCCTGGTGCCGCCGGAGAGTCCGGACCTCTCCCGCGCCGCCGGGGCGCTGGAGGCGGAATGGGGCATCGCCCCGGTCACCGTCGGCTCGGGCGGGTCCATTCCCGTGGTGGGCCAGTTCAAGAACGTGCTGGGGGTCGATACCCTGCTTATCGGCTTCGGGCTCGATGACGACCGGGTCCACTCGCCCAACGAGAAGTACGACCTCAGTTCGTTCCACAAGGGCACCCGCAGCTGGGTGCGCATCCTCGAAGCCCTCGCCTGAGGGCGGACACAGGCGCGCGCCCTCTCGCCCCTTACGTTGCGCGCCCACTTTTGTGCGGCGCGCAATCGTGCGAGGAAGGCCGGGCCAGGTCGGTTGAACGCCGCCCCAGGATGCGCCAGACGTAGCCTCCAGACGCCCCGAGGACGCCCTATGGAACGCCCCGCGCTCAAGATGGATGCCGAAGGACTGCTTTCGGCGTGGCGATTCGACGGGCGGGGCGGCGCCACTCGATTGCCGCTTGACCGGGCGCTGGTGGAGCCGGCGCCGGACGGCGGCTTCATCTGGCTGCATTTCCGCTATCTGCCGCGCGCGCCGCAGACCTGGCTGCGGCAGCACAGCAGCCTCGATCCCTCGGTGGTCGACTCCATCGCCGAGGATGATTGCCGGCCGCGCTGCGCCATGTTCGCCGAAGGGGCGCTGCTCTCCCTGCGCGGCATCAACCTGCAGCGCAATGCCCTGCCCGAGGAACTCATCACCGTGCACCTGTGGGTGGATGCGCGGCGCGTGCTCTCGGTGCAGCACGATTTCCTCTCCGCCATCGCCGATTTCGAGGATGCGCTCGCCCGTGGCCGCTGCCCCCGCAGCCAGGGCGAGTTCGTGGCCGACCTGTCCACGCGCCTCGTGGAGCGGGTGGACGCGGTGGTGGACAAGCTCATCGACGAGGCGGACGAACTGGAGGACACGGTGCTCGCCACCCTCGCCTCCGAGATGCTGCCGAAGATTGCCATCCTGCGCCGTGTCGCCGTCAAGCTGCGCCGCCACATCGCCCCCCAGCGCGAGGCGCTCAACCATTTTGCCCTCGAGGACGATCCCTGGATGGGGCCGAAGGACAGGAACCGCCTGCGCGACGCCGCCGACCGGGTGGCGCGATTCGCCGAAGAGCTGGACAGCGTGCGCGAGCGCGCCGGCATCATCCGCGAGCAGATGGTGGACACCCGGGCCGAGCAGATGAACAAGTCCATGCTCGTGCTGGCCGTGGTGACGGTGGTGTTCGCCCCCATGACGCTCATTTCCGGCATGTTCGGCATGAATGTGGGCGGCATTCCCGGCAATACCGATCCCGAGGCGTTCTGGGCGCTGGCCGTCGCCATGCTGGTGCTGGGCTTCGTGCTGCTGTGGCTGTTCCGCAAGCTGAAGTGGATCTGAGGCCAGCGGGCTGGCGAGGGCGACTCACCCGCCCTTGGTGAAGTCCTGCGGTAGCTGAGCGAAGCCTTCCCGGCGCCGGTCACAGACCGTGACTGAGCGCATCGGTGGGGATGTCCGAACGTAACGGAAGTGTCGTCGGCCTGTCGCGGGGCCGTCAACGCTTGCGCGGCAGGTGGAGGGCGCATCGGACCCTTGGGAGGTTTTCCCCATGCGCACCTTGAAATCGTTTACCCTTGTGCTGCTCGCTGGCGTTGCCCTCGCGACGCCCGTCCTCGCCCAGGATAAGGCTGGATCTGACAAGGCGGCTTCCGCCCCCTCGGAAGGATCGGCCTATCCGGCGATCCTGGTGGGACAGGCGGTGCTGCCGGCCGCCAGCTTCGTGGCCGCGCCGGCGGACGCGCCGGCCGATCTGAAGACCTCCGGCAAGTTCACCAACGCCGACCGCAAGCGCATCGACCAGGTGGGCAGCGTGAAGGGCGTCAGCGTCCTCTCCGACAAGTCCGCCCCGCGCGAGACCGGCCTGTCGCTGCCGTTCGAGGGCCAGCCGGTGCAGGGCTTCTCCGGCATCGTCTCGGAAGGTGACGGCCGGTTCTGGGTGCTCACCGACAACGGCTTCGGCTCCAAGGCCAATTCGCCCGACGCCATGCTGATGGCCCATCGCCTGACGATGGATTTCAAGGACGGCAAGATCGAGCGCCTCGCCACCGTCTTCCTGCACGATCCGGATAAGAAGGTGCCCTATCCCATCGTCATGGAGGGCACCGAGAAGCGCTATCTCACCGGCGCCGACTTCGACCTCGAATCGATCCAGGTGGTGGGCGACAGCATCTGGTTCGGCGAGGAGTTTGGACCCTTCCTGATCGAGACCGACCTCACCGGCAAGGTGAAAGCCGTGTTCGAGACCAAGGTGGACGGCAAGCCGGCGCGCTCGCCCGATCATCCGGCGGTCAGCACCCCTTCGGCGCCGGACGCCAAGGCGGCGTTCAACGTCTATCGCTCCAAGGGCTTCGAGGGCATGGCCCTGTCCCCTGATAAGACCAAGCTGTACGCGCTGCTGGAAGGCCCGTTGTTCGATGCGGCCGCCGGCGGCAAGGAGAAGGTGGGTGACAGCGAGGTGCTGCGCATCGTCGAGTTCGACATCGCCAAGCGCGACTGGACCGGCCGGTCCTGGAAATATCCGCTGGCGGTGGCCGGCAACGCCATCGGCGACTTCAACATGATCGACGACACCCACGGCCTCATCATCGAGCGCGACAGCCTGGAGGGCTCGCGCTTCAAGGCCTGCGCCGAGGGCAAGGTGGAGCCGACCTGCTTCGACAAGCCGGCCAAGTTCAAGCGCGTCTACAAGGTGGAGTTCTCGCCCGAGACTGCGGGCCAGCTGGTGCGCAAGGTGGGCTATATCGACCTGCTCGCCATCAAGGACCCCAATGGCAAGGCGCGGCAGGGCGGCACCGAGGGCGTGCTCGACATGCCCTTCTTCACCATCGAGAACGTGGTGATGGTGAGCCCCACCGAGATCGTGGTGGGCAACGACAACAACCTGCCGTACTCCGCCGGCCGCTTCCCGCAGAAGAACGACGACAACGAGTTCGTCCTGCTCTCCGTGCCGGAGCTGCTGAAGGCGAACTGAGCGTCAGGCGGACAAGCTGGACGACGGTGCAAACGAAAAGGCCGGGCACGCAGGTGCCCGGCCTTCATCATTGGGGACCTGTGGGGCCTACTGCCCGGCGGCGAACACGCTGGGGAAGGGCCGGCCGCGCACGTCATAGACGGTGGCGTAGGTGACGCCTTCGCGCTCGATCTTGACCAGCTGTGGCGCCTTCACGTCGGCGCAGTAGAACTCGCCGAGGCGCAGATAGAAGTCCGCGCTGCTGCTGTCGTAGGTGGTTTCATAGCGCGGGCCGAGCTCGGCGGCGGCGGCGAAGTAGGGTCCGCAGACCGCAACCCGCAGCTTGCGGCCCTGAGGCAGGGACCGGCGGTGCTGCTCCACATATTCGTCAAGCTCTTCCGTGGCCTGCTTGAAGGCGAGGCCCCAGTAGTCGAGCATGAACTTGCTGTCGGCGCCCTGAATGCCACCCGCCATATGGTTGTAGTAGGTGTATTCATAAGGGTGCAGGTTGCGGAACGCCGCCGCCGGCATGGCGAGGCCCACCAGGAAGGCGGCCGCCACGGCGCCCTGGGCGAGGCGCGGCAGGCGCTGCGCCTTTTCCCACAGCCAGGAGGCTGCGACGCCGCCGAGCAGGGCCAGGGCCGGCGTCACGAACACGAAGTGCCGGATGCCGTTATAGACCACCGGCCGGGCCGTCACCGTGAGCAGCACCGGGAAGAAGGCGGCGGTGACGATGAGCACCAGCCGGGCGCGCTTGGCCGGCGTATCCTTGCCGAACAGGGCGGACACGATGGCGCCCGCCGTACCGGCAAGGGCGAGGCCGAGGAACAGTTCCGGCATCTGCACCGAGAACAGGGTTGGCACATAGGAGCGCGGCATGTCGGGCACGAGGATCGGCCGTCCCTCGAACATCTCGCGCCAGGGCACTTCCCAGAAGTTGGAATAATACTTCAGCGCCACCAGGGGATTGAGCGGCTCGGCCACGCCCCAGGGCCACAGGATGCCCATCACGAAATAGGCCAGCGGCAGGCCGAGGGCGAGAATGCCGGTGAAGGCGAGGCTGCGCTTCAGCGCCGCCTTCAGGCCCAGATGCCGGGCTTCCGTGACGAACAGGAAGCCGATGGCGGCGAGGATGAAGACGCCGCACATCAGCCCCATCACCCGGGTGCCGATGGCAAGGCCGAGGGACAGGCCGAACAGGGTGACCGTGCGCGGGGAGGGATTGGGGAATTCGTCGAACGCCCGCACCATCGCGTAGAGCACGCCGGCGACGGCCACGGCGAAGGGGGCATCCTTCACGTTCATGAACATGTGGCCGTAGAAGAGCGGGCAGATCATCAGCAGCGCCATGGCGGCGAAGCCACCCCACGGGCCGGCGAGGCGCCGCCCGATGCGCCACACGATGAAGAAGCCGCCGACGCCCACCAGCGCGCCCAGCAGACGGCGGATGTCGAACACGTCCACGAAGGGCATGGCCTTGGCGAGGGAGGCGGCGAGCAGGTCGAAGCCGCCGCCGTAATAGTACAGGTTGACGAAGGAAAACACTTTCCGCTGCGTCAATCCCGACGAGAAGTATTTGTACAGCAGGTCGCCGTACTGGGAATGGGTGAAGTCATCCCAGCCGAGCCCGTAATCGGAGAAGGTGAGGGCGGCGATGACGGTTACGGCCGCAAGCAGGATGACGGCACAGGCATCCGCAACCGCGCCTGGCCGACGATCGATCTCTAGGAACGACATGAAAGGAGAACCCCGACGGACGACCAACTCTTCGCGTGCACACCCACCGGTTGAAGCCGAAAGCTTCATTCCCCTGAAGTAGATATTACCATTCTACCGCAGTCGGTGGAGCGCGTCACAGCTAAGATGGAGTAGCGTCCAATCGCAACAAAATTATGCTGTGCAATGCAAAATTTTAAGGCAAATCCGGAGTGAAATTGCGGCCGATTGTCTCCGCGACGCAAGGAGAGGTGTCCGGATCATCTTGGTGGCGCTGAATCGTTCACCACAAAGAGAAGAATTTGCTCAGCACTTTTGCTTCGGCGGCAAAGGGCCTCCCGGCGGTCCGCCGGGAGGCCAGAGGCGGGGAACCCGTCGGATCAGACAGCCTTGCTGTACAGTTCCGCGACGTAGTCCCAGTTCACGAGGTGGTCCACGAACGCCTTGAGATAGTCAGGGCGGCGGTTGCGGTAGTCGATGTAGTAGGAGTGCTCCCACACGTCGACGCCGAGGATCGGGGTCGCGCCCTGCACCAGCGGGTTCTCGCCGTTGGGGGACTTGAGCACCACGAGCTTGCCGTCCTTGAGGGCGAGCCAAGCCCAGCCCGAGCCGAACTGGCCGACGCCGGCGGCGATGAAGTCTTCCTTGAACTTCTCGACCGAGCCGATGTCCTCGATGATCTTCTTCTCGATCTCGCCGGGGATGGCGCCGCCGCCGTTCGGCTTCATCCAATTCCAGAAATGCAGGTGGTTGTAGTGCTGGCCGGCATTGTTGAAGAGCGGGGCGTTCTTGCCGAACGAGCCCTTGACGATCTCCTCCAGGGATTTTCCTTCAAATTCAGTTCCCTTTAGGAGATTGTTGCCATTGTTCACGTAAGCGAGGTGGTGCTTGTCGTGGTGGTATTCCAGCGTCTCGCGCGACATGTAGGGGGCGAGGGCGTCATAGGCGTAGGGCAGTTCGGGCAGCGTGAAGGACATGAAACATCTCCGCAATGTATCCGGCGTCGTGCTCGGGGCGAAATCGTGGCCCCGGCGCCATACCGGGTATACGACATGTCCAAGCGTGCACCTAGATAGGGCGGCCCCTGCCTTCAAACAACCTTGATGCGGCCGATTTTCCCGGCGAGGTACCACCTTTGGTGTATAGCGGCCTTTAGGCTGGCAAGCGGGAGTGGGGTGGCAGATGTGGTGGTTCCTGGTCCTTCTCGGCGTTCTGATCGCTCTGGCCGGGGTTGCGGTCATCGCGCTCGGCGTCTCCATTTTCGTGTCCACCTTTGGCAACACCCTGATCACCACGGGGGCCGTGGCGGCCTCGGGTGGGTTCGTCATTACCGCTATGGGTCTGGTGCTGCGCCAGCTTGAGCGCCTCACTCAGCAGGTCGAGCGGAGCTATCCCGGCGCGGAAGCGCCTGCCGAGGGCACCTATCCGGCGCGCGTCGGCGGCCGTGGCGCACAGGCCCGCCTCTCCGCGGATGATCTGGCGCCGCCGGAGCCGGAGGCTATCGCCGCCGAGCCCGCCCCCGCCGCGCTTCCGCCGGTCGAGGCCCGCGAGCGGATCGCGCCGCCCTCGCGCAACGCCCCGCTTCCGCCGCCGGCCGAGCCGGAGGCCGAAACCGCCGATCCCATGCTGGAGGCACGCCGCCAGCGGTTGCAGCGCCGGGCCGAGCCGCAGCAGCCCCAGCCTGCCGTGACGCCGCCGCCCGCCCCGCCGCGTCCGCGCACCGGCTACGAGCCGCCCCCGCGCCCGGCCCGCCCGGCGCCCGAGCAACAGCCGGCTCCGGCCGTCCCTCCCGCTCCGCCGCCCCGGCGCGAGCCCGAGGAGCCGCGCATCCTGAAATCCGGCATCGTCGGCGGCATGGCCTATACGCTCTATTCGGACGGCTCCATCCAGGCCGACCTGCCCGATGGGGTGGTGCGCTTCGCCTCGCTCCAGGAGCTGCGCGACCACGTGGCGCAGTCTCAGGGCGAGCGCTGAGCGGCACAGCAACTATCGGTCTGCACCACTGCGCGCGGCCGGGCCAGCCCTCTGACGGTGCGGCCCGCTGCGTGTTCCGCCCTGGTCCCGCGGCCTGACCGAAGCCGCGCCTTCCGGGGCGTGAGTCGCGTACTCGACCCTACCGGTTCGCCCTTCTGCCCCCTTCGCTCGGAGACACTTTGGCTCTATGCAGCGGCTTTCCGTTCCCGCGCCGGGTCCTGCGTCCCGGTGCCGCTTCAGGTAGCCTGCCCATGTATCCGAGCGAATCCGGCCTGCCCTTCGACGACATCCGCCAGCTCGTCGCCACCATGCCCGGCCCGTCCGAGGGCGCGCGGGAGGCGGCGCTGGCGCGGCAGGAACAGCTGGTGAAGCCTCTCGGCGCGCTGGGCCGGCTGGAGGCCATCGCCGCCCATCTCGCGGCCTGGCAGGGCAATTCCATGCCCACCGTCAACCGGCCCATGGTGGCGGTATTCGCCGCGACCCATGGCATCGCCGATCGCGGCGTCTCGCCCTATCCCGGCGCGGTGACCAAGCAGATGATGGCCACCTTCACCGCCGGCAAGGCGGCCGTGAACCAGATCTGCGCCACCTTCGACGCCGGGCTGCGGGTGTTCGACCTCGCCCTCGACTATCCCACCCCGGACATCACCCAAGGCGCTGCGCTTGATGAGAAGGCCTGCGCGGCCACGATGGCCTTCGGCATGGAAGCCATCGCCGGCGGGTCGGATCTTTTGTGCCTCGGCGAGATGGGTATCGGC
The DNA here is from genome assembly GCF_043193975.1 of Xanthobacter versatilis. Lineage (NCBI taxonomy): Bacteria > Pseudomonadati > Pseudomonadota > Alphaproteobacteria > Hyphomicrobiales > Xanthobacteraceae > Xanthobacter > Xanthobacter versatilis. The sequence continues at coordinate 445,322 of NZ_JBAFVB010000003.1, forward strand.
AACACCACCATCGCCGCCGCCTTGTGCCACGGGCTTTACGGCGGCACGGCGGAGGAGTGGGTAGGCGCCGGCACCGGCTCCACGGGCGAGGTGCTGGAGCGCAAGATCGCCGCGGTGCGCGATGCCGTGGCGTTCCACAAGGACCACCTGTCCGATCCGCTGGAGGTGCTGCGCCGCCTTGGCGGGCGCGAAATCGCCGCCATCGCAGGCGCGATCATCGCCGCGCGGCACGAGAAGGTGCCGGTGGTGCTGGATGGTTTCGTGGTCACCGCCGCCGCCGCCGTGCTCCACGCCCTCGACCCGTCCGCTCTCGACCATTGCCTCGCCGGCCATGTCTCGGCGGAGAAGGCCCATCGCGCGCTGCTCGACCGGCTGGGCCTGCGTCCGATCCTCGACCTCGACATGCGGCTGGGGGAAGGCTCAGGCGCGGCGCTGGCCATCGGTGTGGTGAAGGCGGCGGTGGCCTGCCATCGTGGTATGGCCACCTTCGCCGAGGCCGGGGTGTCCGAAGGCTGAAAGCTCAGGAGTGCAGGGCGCGCGCGGGAGGAAACGTCACTTCGGCCCGCGTGCCGCCGCCCGGCCGCCGCTCCAGCGCCAATGCGCCGCCGTGCAGGCCGGCGAGGCCGCGCACGATGGCAAGTCCCAGCCCGGCGCCGCGTCCGGTGGCGAGGTCGACACGGCTTTCCCGGGGATGGGCCGCCCCCAGCGGCAGCTCGCGCTCGGCGATGCCCGCCCCGGTATCCTCCACGGCGAGGAACGGCACGCCGTCCGCACCGATGCCGGCCAGCAGATGCACCGAGCCGTGGTGCGGCGTGAATTTCACCGCATTGGCCAGGAGGTTGAGGGCGATCTGGCGCAGCGCCCGCTCGTCCCCCCACAGGCGCGGCGTGCCCGCCACCTCGGCGGTCAGGGTCACGCGGGCGCCGGAGGCCAGCGGTCGCATCATGGCGACGCAGTCCTCCGCCAGGGCATCGAGCCGCACCGGAGTTTCCATGAGGGTGCGGTGGCCGCTCTCGATGCGGGCAAGGTCGAGCAGGTCGTCGGCGAGCGCGAGAAGATGCTGGCCGGAGGCGTGGATGTCGCGCGCGTAGCTGCCATAGGCCGGCACCCGATGGGGACCCAGCACCTCGTCCGCCATCATCTCGGAAAAGCCCATCACCGTGTTCAGCGGGGTGCGCAGCTCATGGCTCATCTCCGCGAGAAACCTGGACTTTGCGAGGTTTTCGGCGGTTGCCTGCCGTGCCGCCGCCTCCGCCGCATCGGCTCTCGCTTCGGCCGCGCGCAGGGCCGCTTCCAGCCGCTGGGACCGCAGGACGAGGAGGCTTGCGGCGATCAGTGCCGCCGCGCCGCCGGCCACGGCTCCGGCGCTTCCAGCCAGGGCCCCGCCGGCCAGCGCCAGACCGAAGCTGCCGAGACCGGCCACCAGCCATGGGCCTGCGAGGCTGCGGGCAGGGCGGGGGAGGGGCAGGGGGGGCGCGAGGGGGAGTCCGTCCGCCTGCGCCGCGGGCTCCGGCGGGGAGCTGGCGGCGGCGTCGAGCGGGGGGCAAAAGGGGCCGGACATGCGGCAGGAGCCCTTCGCGGACGGCGCGCCTCCGGGGAGAGACCTGCGCCGGGCCAGACGGATCAATGTCCCCGACTCCTGCGGCCGTCGCGGTTAACGGGGGGTTAACGGACCTGCGCCGAAAGTCCGGCCCCTTAACCTTTCAGGGCCTCCGCATGCGCATCAAGGACCTTGTGATGGCGGCGCTGATCCTCGGCGCGCTGTGGCTTCTGGCGGACCTGCTCAGCCGGGAGGAAATACTGGAAGGGCATGCATTTGCTGTGGATGGCGACACGCTGGACCTCGCCGGCACCCGTGTGCGGCTCAGTGGCATCGATGCGCCGGAGCTGAGGCAGGAGTGCATGCGGGCGGGGCGGACCTGGGCCTGCGGCGAGGCGGCCCGGCGTGTGCTCCAGGAGGCGCTGCGGGCCGGGCCGGTGACCTGTGCTGCATCCCGGCGCGACAAGTATGGCCGGCCTTTGGCCGTGTGCCGGGCCGGCGGTGTGGATCTGTCGGAACACATGGTGCAGCAAGGCCTTGCGGTGGCCTATCTCGGCCGCGCCTATGCCGGGGCGGAGGCTGAGGCGCGGGCGGCGGGGCGGGGCATCTGGGGCGCCAGCTTCCAGCCGCCGGTGGAATGGCGCGCCGCTCATCCGCGCGGGTCCTGAGGGGTGTGGAGGGCTGCTGCCGCCGCATGACTTGGCTTTTTGCCACTGCGCCGGAGCCCTTGCGTGGCCGGGACAGGCATGGTCTTTCGCTTGTCAAAACAAGGCGAGGCTGGAGGCGCCAGGGACATGAAGCTTTACGATACAAGTCGCGCGCCGAATCCGCGCCGCGTCCGCATCTTCCTGGCGGAAAAGGGTATTTCCGTTCCCACAGTGCAGGTGGACCTCGGCAAGCTGGAGCAGAAGTCGGACGACTTCACCCGCCTCAATCCGCGCCAGCGCGTGCCTGTGCTGGAGCTGGATGACGGCACCGTCATCTGCGAAACCATTGCAATCTGTCGCTATTTCGAGGCGATGCAGCCCGAGCCCAACCTGTTCGGCCTAACGCCGACGGAGCAGGGGCTGGTGGAAATGTGGCAGCGGCGGGTGGAGCTGGACCTGCTTTATCCCATCATGATGGTGCTCCGACACCTCAATCCCGGCATGGCCGCCATGGAAGTGCCGCAGGTGCCGGAGTGGGGCGAGGCGAATAAGTCCAAGGTCTTGGCCGCACTCGACTTTTTCAACGATGCCCTGGCCGGTCGCGACTATATCGCGGGCGACCGTTTCACCGTGGCGGACATTACGTTGTTGGTGGCTGTGGATTTCATGCGGGTGATCCGCGTGGCACTCGCGCCCACCCATGAAAACCTTGCCCGCTGGCATGCGGCCGTCTCGGCCCGGCCGAGCGCAAAGGCTTGAAATCATGAAGCTAAAGGTGGTCGGCTGCGGCGACGCGTTCGGCTCCGGCGGGCGTGGCAACAGCTGCTTCCTGGTGGCCTCACAGGCGGTCAAGGCCACCCTCGATTTCGGTGCCAGCGCCCTCGTGAACTTCAACAGGTTCAATATGGGTTCGGCGGACATCGACACGGTGTTCATCAGCCACCTTCATGGAGATCACTTCGGTGGTATTCCATTCCTCCTGCTGGATGGCCAGTTCGTCCATCTGCGGGAACGGCCGCTGTCCATCGTCGGCCCGCCCGGAACCCGGGCGCGGCTGACGGCGGCCATGGAGGTGCTGTTCCCCGGCATGGGGGAGATCGACTGGCGATTCGCCTGGAGCGTGACCGAGGTGGAGCCCGGCTCCACTACCCGTCATGGCCCCCTGACCCTGACCACCGCCGCGGTGGTCCATCCCTCTGGAGCGCCCTCCACCGCCCTGCGGCTGGAGGACGGCACCCACACCCTCGCCTTCTCCGGCGATACCCAATGGACCGACGCACTGCTGCCCATTGCCCGGGGGGCGGACCTCTTCATCTGCGAGAGCTTCGCCTTCGAGGGCGAGCCCTACGGCCATCTCGCCTACCGCACCATCGCTGAGCGGCGCGCGGACCTCGGCGCCCGGCGCATCCTGCTCACCCACATGGGTGACGCCATGTGGGCGCGCCGGGGGGAGGTGGACCCCACCCATTTCATCGTGGCCGAGGATGGGCTCGAACTCGACATCTGATCCCGCCCTCGACGCTTTGGTGGCGCGCATCCGCGCCTGCCGGGTGTGCGTGGAGGCGCCGCGCGGCGCCCCGCTGCCTCACGAACCCCGCCCGGTGCTGTGGGTGTCGGACACGGCGGCTATCCTGGTGGCGAGCCAGGCGCCGGGCACCAAGGTGCATGCCAGCGGCCGGCCCTTCACTGACGCCTCGGGCGACCGGCTGCGTCAATGGATGGGGGTGAGCGACGATGAGTTCTACGATGCGTCCCGCATCGCCATCGCCCCCATGGGCTTCTGCTTTCCCGGGCAGGATGCGGCCGGCGGCGACCTGCCGCCCCGGCGCGAATGCGCGGCCACCTGGCACGACACCCTGTTCGCCACGCTGCCGGCGTTCCGGCTGATCCTGGCGGTGGGCCGCCCGGCGCAGGCCTATCATCTGGCGCGGCTCGGCCTTCGCGCCCACCTGAAGGCGAGCCTGACCCAGACCGTGCACCACTGGCGGGAGGTGCGCGCGGCCGGCATGGCGCTGGCGCATCCGGTGGCGGTCTATACCCTGCCGCATCCCTCCTGGCGCAACACCGGCTGGCTCAAGCGCAACCCCTTCTTCGAAGCCGACCTGCTGCCGCAGCTTCAGGCCGACATCGCCCGCGCGCTGGGGCGGGGTGGGTAGGGGGCGTTGGGACAGGCGAGGGCTGGTGGAAAAACCGCTATGCGACCGGGAGCGCTGCAGAACCCTCTCCCGCGTGCGGGGGAGGGCAGGGTGGGGGCTGCGGTGCTTCCAATTTGCACGGCCGTGTGTGGTGGCGCGGGCCTGCCCCCATCGCCACACCTCTCCCGCGCTTTATCATCGTCATGGCCGGGCTTGTCCCGGCCGTCCACGCGGCTGGGCTGGGAATGAGTCTCGTACATTGTTCCAGGCGGTTCGGCGTGGATGCCCGGGACAAGCCCGGGCATGACGGGTGCGATTGCGGTTATGCTTTTGAAGGTCCAAACGGGCTCTGACACGGCGATTGGAGGATCAGATGGACCCGTTCCCTGTGTTGGAGTTCCACTATGGGAGCATTGCATACGCTGGGTCGGTCCGCACTGCTGATGGGGGTGCCGAGGCCTTCAGCGTGCAAATTCCCAATAGGCCACTCCTTTATGGATCCTGGAAATCGAAATTTATCAGTCGTCATGAATTCGATATTGTGGTCGTTTATTTCGGATATATTGACAAATATAATTTAGATAATACGCATCCTAATGCGAGAATAAAATTGGATCTGATTGAATTTGAATGCGTTATTGATCTGGTATGTGATTTATTTTTCTGGATGTCAGAAGAGGAAGTTACAATACCATTTAATTTGACAGGCGCAGAGTTCACAAGAAATGTCGTTTTCGGTGAGGGCTGGATCATCCACGATGTGAGTGAACCCAATCTTTCCGAGCCTCGATCGTCCCGCAGATGGATGCGTCGCAAGGGCGCTGTGGCAGCGGCGGCGCGAGGAGAGGTGTCCCCTCCCTTGCCCAACCTTTCATCAGCGCTCATATGTCGGGCTTTGCAGTTCAGAGATGTCATGCGACTCAATTGGCGACTTCCCTTTTTCACACACCGGGCCCGCGCGCCTGCCCCCGGAACGTCGACGGCGCGGGAGACCGGCAACAGAGTTGAGACCATGAGCAATACAGCCGAACTCAGCGAAGACCTGGTCCGCTCCACCCTCGCCTCGGTGCGCACCCCGGAGGGCGTCGCCCTCTCGGTGTCGCCCGCCCTCTCCGGCGTGGTGGTCACCTCCGGCAAGGTCTATCTGTCCATCAATGTGGACCCGGCCCAGGCCCGCGCCTGGGAAGGCGTGCGCGCCGCCGCCGAGGATGCGGTGAAGGCCGTTCCCGGCGTGGTCTCGGCGCTGGTGACCCTCACCGCCGAGCGCAAGATGGCCCCGCCCGCCCCCGCGCCCCAGGCGGCCCACGGGCATGGCCACGGCCACTCCCATGGCGCGCCGGCCCCGCGCGGAATCTCGGTGCCGGGCGTTGCCTCCATCATCGCGGTGGCCTCGGGCAAGGGCGGCGTGGGCAAGTCCACCACCTCCATCAACCTCGCCCTCGCCCTGCGCGACCTTGGCCTGAAGGTGGGCCTGCTCGACGCCGACATCTACGGCCCCTCGGTGCCGCGCCTTAGCGGCGTGGCCCAGAAGCCGGAGACCACGGCGGACGGAAAAACCATGATCCCGCTGGAGAATTTCGGCCTCCAGCTGATGTCCATCGGCTTCCTGGTGGAGGAAGACACGCCGATGATCTGGCGCGGGCCCATGGTCATGTCCGCCATCTCGCAGATGCTGAAGGAAGTGAAGTGGGGCCCGCTCGACGTGCTGGTGGTGGACATGCCCCCCGGCACCGGCGATGCCCAGCTCACCATGGCCCAGCAGGTGAATCTGGCCGGCGCGGTCATCGTCTCCACCCCGCAGGACCTCGCCCTCATCGATGCGCGGCGCGGGGTCGCCATGTTCGAGAAGGTGAACATTCCCATCCTCGGCGTGGTGGAGAACATGTCGCACTTCATCTGCCCCCATTGCGGCGGCCGCTCCGACATCTTCGGCCATGGCGGCGCGCACGCCGAGGCGGACAAGATGGGCGTGCCCTTCCTGGGCGAGATCCCGCTGCACATGCGCATCCGCGAGATGTCCGACGCCGGCCTGCCCATCGTGATCTCGGATCCGGAGAGCCCGCAGACCGCCGCCTATCGCCACGTGGCGCAGGGGGTGAAGGCGGCGCTGGATCGCGTCACCTCATCCAGCAAGCAGGCCCCGCGCATCGTCATCGAGTGAGGCGACGCCCCCCACGGCCGGGCGGAGCCTGGCTGTGGGGGGCCGCGAGGGGGAACGCGCGGCCAAGCTTCTGTGACTTTAGGATAAGGTGGGCTGCGATCGGGCCGGCGTGCGTTGCCAGCAGGTGACGGGGTGCTCTAGAACAGCGGTATGCCGGCCCTTGCGAGAGGCTGAGCCGCCAAGAAGTCTAGGGAGCCATCCATGAAACGCCGTGATTTCCTGACCGCCGCCGGTGCGGGCGTTGCCGCGTCCGCAGCTGTCGCCATGCCGGCCATCGCCCAGTCGGCGCCGGAAGTGAAATGGCGCTGCGCCTCCTCCTTCCCCAAGTCGCTGGACACCATCTATGGCGCCGCCGAGCTGATGGCGAAGCAGGTGGCCGAGATCACCGACGGCAAGTTCCAGATCCAGGTGTTCGCGGCGGGCGAGATCGTCCCCGGCCTGCAGGCGCTGGACGCCACCCAGAACAAGACCGTCGAGATGAGCCACTCGGCGTCCTATTATTATGTGGGCAAGGACCCCACCTTCGGCTTCGGTACCGCCGTGCCGTTCGGCCTCAACGCCCGCCAGATCAACGCCTGGTTCCTGTTCGGGAACGGCCTGACCCTGATGAACGAGTTCTACAAGAAGTACGGCGTGGTGATGTTCCCGGGCGGCAACACCGGCGGCCAGATGGGCGGCTGGTTCCGCAAGGAAATCAAGACCGTGGCCGACCTGCAGGGCCTCAAGATGCGCATCGCCGGCATCGGCGGGCAGGTGCTGGCCAAGCTCGGCGTGGTGCCGCAGCAGCTCGCCGGCGGCGACATCTATCCGGCGCTGGAGAAGGGCACCATCGACGCCGCCGAATGGGTGGGCCCCTATGACGACGAGCGCCTCGGCCTCTACAAGGTGGCGCAGTATTATTATTTCCCCGGCTGGTGGGAGGGCTCGGCGGCGCTGAACTTCTTCGTCAACCAGGAGAAGCTGGCCGAGCTGCCGAAGAACTATCGCGCGGCGCTCACCACTGCCATGGCGCAGGCCAACGAGAGCATGCTGGCGAGCTACGACGCCAAGAACCCCATCGCGGTGCAGAGCCTGGTGAAGGCCGGCACCCAGCTGCGCCGCTACCCCAACGACGTGATGGACGCGGCCTACAAGGCCTCGCACCAGCTTTATGATGAGATCGCCGCCAAGAACGAAGACTTCAAGAAGATCTACGAAGACATGAAGGCGTTCCGCAACAACGCCTATCTGTGGTGGCAGATCGTCGAGTTCACCTATGACGACTTCATGGTGCGCGCCCGCACCCGCGGCTGAGCCGTCTGTCATCGCCGATGAGAAAAGCCCCGGAGCGCTGCTCCGGGGCTTTTTGTTGAGCGGCTGGGGCCGGGGCGCGGGTGCGGAGCGTCAGCCGCCGATGCGGTCGAAATCGGCGATGCCGCGGGTGGCGGCGCGGATTTCATCCAGCAGCTTCAGGCGGTTCTCGCGCAGGGCAGGGTCTTGATCATTCACCGTGACCGCGTCGAAGAAGGCATCCACGGGGGCGCGCAGGTCCGCGAGCGCGGTCATGGCGGTCTCGAAGTCCTCGGCGGCCACGGCGGTGGCGACGCGGCGCTTCACCTGCTCGATGGCATCGGCGAGGCGCTCCTCGGCCGGCTCCTTCAGCAGGGCGGCATTGGTGGGGCCGGCGAAGGCGCGGCCGTCCTTCTTCTCCTCGATGCGCAGGATGTTCACCGCGCGACGATAGCCAGCCAAAAGCGTCCTGCCGTCCTCGGTGTCGAGGAAGCGGGCCAGCGCCGTCATGCGCTCCACCAGCAGGAACAGGTCGTCCTGGCCTTCGAGGGCGAAGACCGCATCCACGAGATCATGGCGCGCGCCATGCTCGCGCAGGTGGACTTTCAGGCGGTCGGCGAAGAAGGAGAGGAGGTCGGAGATTTCAGCGAAGCGGGCCGCACAGTACTCATCCCATGCACCGGCAGGGAGAGTATTTGGATCAAAGTGATCGGATGGCGATGAGCCATCCTCGTTTAGCTGAAAAAACTTATCTGCAAGCTTCGTTACGACAGGAGCAGCAGATCTCTCAAGAATCTCGTTGAGCCGCAGCCGCAGCCCATTCTCCAGCACAATCCGGATCACCCCCAGCGCTGCGCGGCGCAGCGCGTAGGGGTCCTTGCTCCCGGTCGGCTTCTCATCAATAGCCCAGAAGCCCACGAGCGTGTCGATCTTGTCGGCCAGCGCCACGGCGATGGAGACCGGCGCGGTGGGCACACGGTCGCCGGGGCCTTGCGGCTTGTAATGCTCCTCGCAGGCGGCGGCGACTTCCGGAGCCAGCCCCTCGCCCTGCGCGTAATAGCGGCCCATGAGGCCCTGAAGCTCGGGGAACTCACCCACCACCTCGGTGAGCAGGTCCGCCTTGCAGAACAGCGCCGCGTCCTCGGCCAGCGCCGGCTCGGCGCCCACCTTCGGCGCGATCTCCACCGCGAGGCGGCGGATGCGCTCGATGCGCTCGGCCTGCGAGCCCAGCTTCTCGTGGAAGGTGATGGACTGGAACCGGGGCATCCGGCTTTCCAGCCCGTTCACCCGGTCCGTATCCCAGAAGAATTTCGCGTCCGACAGGCGGGCGCGGATGACGCGCTCGTTGCCGGCGACGATGGCCGCGCCGCCGTCGCTCGCCACCAGATTCGAGATCAGCAGGAAGCGGTTGGCGAGGCGCCCGGTGGCCGGGTTTTTCAGCACGAAGCACTTCTGGTTGGCGCGGATGGTGGCGCGGATCACCTCGTCCGGGATGTCGAGGAAGCGCTCCTCGAACGATCCCATGAGTACCACGGGCCATTCCACCAGCCCCGCCACTTCGTCCAGGAGGCCCTCGTCCTCCACCAGCTCAAGCCCGTTGGCGAGCGCCAGGTCCTTGGCATCGTTGAGGATGATGTCCTTGCGGCGGTCGCGGTCGACCACCACTTTTGTGGCCTCCAGCTTGGCCATCCAGTCATCCAGCCGCTTCACCGTGATCGGCGCGGGGGCAAGGAAACGGTGGCCGTAGGTGATGTTGGAGGAGACGATGCCGTCCACCTCGAAGCGCACCACCTCCGGCTCGTCCCCTTCCGCCCCGAAGGTGGCAACGATGGAATGCAGCGGCCGCACCCAGCGCAGGCTTCCCGAGCCCCAGCGCATGGATTTCGGCCAGGGGAAGCTGCGGATGATGGCGGGGATGATCTCGGCGATCACCTCCGGGGTGGGACGGCCGGGCTTTTCCACCACGGCGACATAGAAGTCGCCCTTCTTGGGGTCGCTCTGCACGGTGGCCTGATCGAGGGACGAAAGCCCCGCCGATTTCAGGAAGCCGGCGATGGCCCCTTCCGGCGCGCCCACGCGCGGGCCCTTCTTCTCCTCGCGCTGGTCCGCCTGCCGGCCGGGCAGGCCGTGCACAGCCAGCGCCAGCCGGCGCGGGGTCACGAAGGCCTTCGCGCCCTCATAGAGCAGGCCCCGCTCCACCAGCGCGTCGGTGACGAGCTTCTTCAGCCCGTCGGCCGCCTGGGCCTGCATGCGGGCGGGGATTTCCTCGGAGAAGAGTTCAATGAGAAGGTCGGGCATGGGATCAGTCTTGATCAATCTGGGTCGCGCAAGGCGATGAAGGGGGCCGGAAGCGGGGGAGGGGCGCTCAGGCCGCCCCGCCGGCCGCCGTCTTGAGCCAGGCGGCGCCGCAGGCCTTGGCCAGCTCGCGCACCCGCAGGATGTAGCTCTGCCGCTCGGTCACCGAGATCACGCCGCGCGCGTCGAGCAGGTTGAAGACGTGGGAGGCCTTGATGCACTGGTCGTAGGCCGGCAGCGCCATTTCGTGGCGTTCGCCCTTGTCGCCGAAGGCGAGGTACTTGTGGCAGGCCTTCTCAGCCATGCGGAACTGCTCCAGCAGCATCTCGGTGTCCGCGGCCTCGAAATTGTGCCGGGAATATTCCTGTTCGGCCTGGTGGAACACGTCGCCGTAGCTGATCTTCTCAGCCCCCTCGCGGCCGTTGAAATTGAGGTCGTAGACGTTCTCGACCCCCTGCACATACATGGCGAGGCGCTCCAGCCCGTAGGTCAGCTCGCCGGAGACGGGGGCGCACTCGATGCCGGCCACCTGCTGGAAGTAGGTGAACTGCGACACCTCCATGCCGTCGCACCAGCATTCCCAGCCGAGGCCCCAGGCGCCCAGCGTCGGGCTCTCCCAGTCGTCCTCCACGAAGCGCACGTCGTGCAGACCGAGATCCACGCCGATGGCCTGGAGCGACTTGAGGTACAGCTCCTGGAGGTTGTCGGGCGACGGCTTCAGGATCACCTGGAACTGGTAATAATGCTGCAGCCGGTTGGGGTTCTCGCCATAGCGGCCGTCCTTGGGGCGGCGGGAGGGCTGCACATAGGCCGCCTTCCAGGGCTTCGGGCCCAGCGCCCGCAAGGTGGTGGCGGGATGGAAGGTGCCGGCGCCCACTTCCATGTCGTAGGGCTGGAGGACCACGCAGCCCTGGTCCGCCCAGAAGCGCTGAAGGGTCAGCAGCAGGGCCTGGAAGGAACGGTCGGGCCGCATGTGGGCGGGAAGGGCGGGATCAATCATCATGTGCTCGCTGGGCCATTTCCGGCGGCTGTGCGGCCCGGTCGTCCCGTTCGTGGGCCGGCCGGGCGGCAGCGCCGCAGGCGCGCGGGACACTAGAGAGGCGTTGCCGCGATGGCAACTCGCCGGCGGGGATAAGCCGGGCGCCTACCCTTCCGCATCCGCCTGCCGGGCGGGATGGGCAGCCATGAAGGCAGGATGGGTCGCCGCAAGAGCCTCCACCCGCAGGATGCGAGGGAACGCCGCCAGCGGAACATTGAAGCGGCGGGCGGAATAGAGCTGCGGGATCAGATAGAGGTCGGCAAGGCCGGGCGCGTGGCCGAAGCAATAGCCCTCCTCGCCGATCATTTGTTCCACGGCGGCAAAGCCGTCCGTGATCCAGCGGGCGATCCAGGCGGAGACGGCGGCCTCGTCCTGCTTCAGCTCGCGGCGCAGCATGGTGAGGGGCGACACATTGTTGAGGGGGTGGATGTCGCAGCCGATGAGCGCTGACACCGCGCGCACCTTCGCCCGCGCCACCGCCGAGGCCGGCAGCAGGGGCGGGGCCGGATAGGCCTCCTCCAGATATTCGAGGATGGCCGGGGATTGCGTGAGCACGGTGCCGTCGTCCAGCACCAGGGTCGGCAGGCGCTGCTGCGGGTTGAGGGCGGCATAGGCCGGGGCATGCTGCTCCCCACCATTGCGCACCAGATGCACCGGTACCTGCTCCGCCGCGATGCCCTTCAGGGCGAGCGCGATGCGCACCCGGTAGGCCGAGGTGGAGCGCCAATAGGTATAGAGCCGCACGGCGCTCACCCGAGCGCCGGCAGGATGGTGCCACGGCAGGCGCCGAAGCCGATGGAGACGAAGCCCTCGCGCGCGGCGCGGCCGGTGATGATCACGGTGTCGCCATCCTCCAGAAAGCGCCGCTCTTCGCCCGAGGCGAGGGTGAGCGGCGCTTTGCCGCCCTGCGACAGTTCCAAAAGGCTACCGAAGCTGTCCGGCGTGGGGCCGGAGATGGTGCCGGTGCCCATGAGGTCGCCGGGCGACAGGTTGCAGCCGCCGCAGGTGTGGTGCGCGACGAACTGGGCGGCGGTCCAGTAGAGGTCGCTTGATGAGCCGCGCGACAGGCGATGGGGCGGCAGGCCCTTCGCCTTCAGCCCCGGCGTCTCGATGAGTACCTCCAGGGTGATGTCGAGCGCGCCCAGCGCCTGGTCGGCAGCATCGAGCAGATAGGGCAGGGGCGCGGGATCGCCCTGCGGCCGCGCGGGCTGGGGGATGCGGAAGGGGGCCAGCGCTTCCGGCGTCACCACCCAGGGCGACACGGTGGTGAGGAAGTTCTTGGCGAGGAACGGGCCGAGTGGCTGGTATTCCCAGCCCTGGATGTCGCGGGCCGACCAATCGTTGAGCAGGCAGAAGCCGGCGATGTGCTCGCCCGCGGCGTGGATGGAGACCGGCTCGCCGAGGGCGTTGCCCGGCCCGACGAAGATGCCCAGCTCCAGCTCGTAGTCGAGGTTGCGGGAGGGGCCGAAGGTCGGCTCCGCCTCGTCGGCCCGCTTGCGCTGGCCGTTGGGCCGGCGCACGTCGAAGCCCGAGGGCCGGATGGAGGAGGCCCGCCCATGATAGCCGATGGGCACGTATTTATAGTTGGGCAGCAATGGGTTATCCGGCCGGAACAGCTTGCCCACATTGGTGGCGTGGGAGATGCCGGCGTAGAAATCCGTATAGTCGCCGATGGCGGCGGGCAGGTGCAGCGTGCAGTCCGCGGCGCGGTGCAGCAGCCGGCCGGCGTGGGGCTCCACGTTGGAGCGCTCCGCGCCATGGGCATCCAGCAGTTGGACGAGGCGCGCGCGCAACGCGGCGCGCGGCGCCGCCCCGAGGGCGAAGAAGGCGTTGAGGGTCGACCCTGCTGCCGCCTGCGCCGCCGCCTTGGCGATACCCTCGAACAGGCCCAGCTCCAGCGCCACGGCGAGATCGAGGATGTCGTCGCCGATGGCGACGCCCCCGCGCGGTTGCCCGCCGGGCGGGCTGAAGATGCCGAAGGGCAGGTTCTGGATGGGGAAATCGGAATGGCCGTTGGCCGAGGCCACCCAGCTGGTGCGGGCGGGATCGTGGGTCGCGTCGATCATGGGAGCGGTCCGGGCAGGGGCAAGGAAGGGCCGGCGCCGGGATGCGGCGCCGGCGCGGAGGCAAAGTCAGACGGGGAAGACCCTCACCTCACCACGCATCCTTGCGGGTTGGGTCGAAGCGCTTCTTCAGGCCGGCCCAGCAGTCCACATAATCGGCCTGGAGCTGCGGCACGCCGGCGGCATAGGCGGTGACGCGCTGGGCCACGCGGGTCTCGAACATGAAGGCCAGCGTATTCTCCAGCTTCACCGGCTTCAGCTCGCCGGTGGAGGCGTGCTCGAAGGCCTGCTCGTCCGGCCCGTGGGGCAGCATGAGGTTGTGCAGGGAGAAGCCGCCGGGCTCGAAGCCCTCGGGCTTGGCGTCGTAGACGCCGAAGATGAGCCCCATGAATTCGGACATGATGTTACGGTGGTACCACGGCGGGCGGAACGTATTCTCCGCCACCATCCAGCGCTCGGGGAAGATGACGAAATCGATGTTGGCCGTGCCCGGCGTGCCCGACGGCGAGGTGAGCACGGTGAAGATGGACGGGTCCGGATGGTCGAACATCAGCGCGCCGACGGGCGAGAAGGTGCGCAGGTCATATTTGTACGGCGCGTAATTGCCGTGCCAGGCCACCACGTCGAGGGGCGACTGGCCGATGTCGGTGACGAACAATTCGCCGCCCCACTTCACGAACAGCTGCGAGGGCAGCTCCCGGTCCTCGTAGGCGGCGACGGGGGTGAGGAAATCGCGCGGGTTGGCAAGGCAATTGGCGCCGATGGGGCCACGGTCCGGCAGGGTGAAGGTGGCGCCGTAATTCTCGCAGACATAGGCGCGGGCCGGCCCGTCGATCAGCTCCACCTTGAAGATCACGCCGCGCGGGATCACGCAGATCTCGCCGGGCGCGATGTTGATGACGCCGAATTCGGTGCGAAAGCGCAGCGCCCCCTGCTGCGCCACCACCAGCAATTCGCCGTCCGCGTTGAAGAAATAGTCGTTCTCCATGGACGCCGTGACGAAGGCCATGTGGGCCGCCATGCCGCTCTGGCCGTCGGCGTCCCCCGCCGTGGTCAGGGTGGCAAGGCCGGAGACGAAGGTGCGCTTGTCCTGCGGTAGCGGCAGCGCGCTCCAGCGGTACTGGCCGAGCGTCAACTCGCTCTCGTCGCGGGCCATGGGCGCGGTGCGGATCAAGCCCTTGTCCACGCGGCGGTAGCGACCGGAATGCTTCACCGTGGGCCGGATGCGGTAGAGCCAGGAGCGCTCGTTCACCGCCTGCGGCGCGGTGAAGGGCGAGCCGGAGAGCTGCTCGGCATAGAGCCCGTAATTGATCTTCTGCGGCGAGTTGCGGCCGATGGGCAAGGTGCCTTCCAGCGCCTCGGTCTCGAACGAATTGCCGAAGCCGGACATGTAGCCGGGCACGAGCGCGCTGTGGCGCAGCGGCGCGCCCTGAAGGTGGGGGTGGGGCAGACTGTTCATGGCAAGCTCCCGAATTTGGTTGCGACCATGACAGTTGAAAATGTAACTAACAAGCCATGAGCACCCTCGACCTCGAACGTTTCCTCCCTTACCGGCTCAACCGCGTGGCCGCCGCGGTGTCGGAGCAGTTGCGGGAGGTCTATGGCCGCAAGTTCGGCCTCACCATCCCCGAATGGCGGGTGCTGGCGACACTGGCCCAATTGCCCCGCAGCACGGCGCGGGAGGTGGGCCGCCATGCCCGGCTGCACAAGACCAAGGTGAGCCGGGCGGTGCAGGGGCTGGAGGAGCGGCGCTGGCTGTCGCGGGCGGAAAATCCGGCGGACCGGCGCGAGGAATTCCTGAGCCTCACCCCGTTGGGCACCACCACCTACCGCGCCATCGTGCCGGACATGAGCGCCTTCGAGGACCGCCTGCGCGCGGCGCTGGGGCCGGTCGATATGGGGGCGGTGCTCCATGCGCTGGACCGGCTGGAACAGGTGCTGGGGCTGGATGGCACGCGGCAGCAGGACTGATGCCAAAGCCCGTGAGCTTGGCTCAAGGGCCTTTGGTCAGCCCGCGCGGCGCTTGAGCGTGACTCTCTCGGCACCGGTCAAAGACCGGGGCCGATGGCATGTGCGGGAAGAGGGCGGAGCAGACCCGCTTCCCGTGCCGGCCCCCCGGTGTCACAGCTCCTGCGCGGTCGGGCGGAACAGGATCTCGTTGATGTCCACCTCCTCGGGCTGGCTGATGGCGAAGGCCACCACCCGGGCGAAGCTGTCGGCCGGGATGGCATAGGCGGCGTAGAAGTCGGCGATGGCCTTGGCCGTGTCCGGCTCGGTCACGCTCTGCGGCAGCTCGCTCTCCACCGCGCCGGGCGAGATGATGGTGGTGCGGATGTTGAAGGGCTTCACCTCCTGGCGCAGCCCTTCGGAGAGCATGCGCACGGCGGCCTTGGTGGCGGCATAGACGGAGCTGCCCGGACGCACCTTGTGCCCCGCCACCGACGAGACATTGATGATGTGGCCGCCCTTCTGCGCCTTCATGTGGGGCAGGGCGGCGGCGATGCCGTAGAGCACGCCCTTGATGTTCACGTCGATCATCCGGTCCCACTCGTCCACCCGGCCGCGTTCGAGCAGCGATTGCGGCATCAGGCCGGCATTGTTGAGCAGCACGTCGATGCGCCCGTGCGTCGCCACCGCCGCGTCCACCAGGTGCTTGACCTGCGCCGGGTCGGTGACGTCGGTCTCGACGGCGGCAGCCGCACCGAGATCGAGTTCCGTGGCCAGTGCTTGGAGGCGGTCGAGCCGGCGCGCGCCGAGCACGAGTTTCGCCCCCGCGGCGGCAAGATGCCGGGCGGTCGCCGCGCCGAGGCCGCTGCTGGCGCCGGTGATGACGACGACCTTGCCTGCGATATTGTCGGACATGCTGGTGTTCTCCGGTTTTTGTTGGGACCCGCGCGCAATGGGTCGGGCCGCTCAGCGGCCGATGGTGGCCATGAGCTGCTCGGGATAGCGTTCGCCTTCCACATGGATCCCGGCCGCCGCCTGTTCGATCTCGGCGAGGTCGGTGGCGGACAGCGTGATGTCGGCCGCGCCCAGGTTCTCCTCCAGCCGGTTGAGCTTGGTGGTGCCGGGGATGGGCACGATCCAGGGTTTTTGCGCCAGAAGCCAGGCCAGTGCGACCTGGGCGGGCGTGGCCTGTTTGCGGGCGGCGATGCGCTTCAGCAGGTCCACCAGCGCCTGGTTCTTTTCCATGGCCTGCGGCGTGAAGCGCGGCAGGATGCTGCGGAAGTCCCCGTCGGCGAGCTTGGTGTCCCGGCCCATGGCCCCGGTAAGGAAGCCCTTGCCGAGGGGGCTGTAGGCGACAAGGCCGATGCCCAGCTCCTCGCACGCCTCAAGGATGCCATTCGTCTCCGGCCCGCGCGTCCACAGGGAATATTCGTTCTGCAGCGCCGTGACAGGCTGCACCGCATGGGCGCGGCGCACCGTCTGCGCACCGGGTTCGGAGAGACCGAAATGCTTCACCTTGCCTTCCGCGATCAGGTCCTTCACGGCGCCGGCCACGTCCTCGATGGGGACGTTGGGGTCCACGCGGTGCTGGTAGAACAGGTCGATGACCTCCACCCCCAGCCGCTTGAGGGAGGCATCGCAGACCGCGCGGATGTGCTCGGGGCGGCTGTCCATTCCGGTCTGCTTGCCGGTCTTGGGATCGATGGCGAATCCGAACTTGGTGGCGATCACCACCCGCTCGCGCACCGGCGCCAGCGCCGCGCCGACGATCTCTTCATTGGTGAAGGGGCCGTAGATTTCGGCGGTGTCGAAAAACGTCACGCCCCGTTCCACCGCCTGCCGAATGAGGGCGATGGCATCATTCCTGTCCAGTGCGTGGCCATAGCTGAAGTTGAGGCCCATGCAGCCGAAGCCCAAGGCTGAAACCTCAAGTCCGTTCTTGCCCAGCATGCGTGTTTTCATGGTCGTCTCCAGTGGGCTCGTCCATTTGGCTCGTCCGGGGGGCTCGGGAACGGGTGCCCGGTGCGTCCGTGAAAATAGGGCGTGGTCCATCCATGGATTAGACGGTAAAATCGGCATGAACTCATGTTCTGGATTCATGAATGCAGCGCGAGGATCTGGTCGACCTCAATGCCTTCCTCGCGGTGGCCGAGGAGCGCAGCTTCACCCGCGCCGCCGCAAGGCTGGGCACCTCCCAGTCGGCGCTGAGCCACACCATCCGCCGGCTTGAGGCGCGGGTGGGGGTGCGGCTCTTGACGCGGACCACCCGCAATGTGGCGCCCACGCAGGCGGGCGAGCGGCTGCTCGGGACGCTCCGGCCGGCGCTAGAGAGCATCGGTTCCGAGCTGACCGCGCTGGCCGAGCTGCGGTCGAGGCCGGCGGGCACCATCCGCATCACCACCGCCGAACATGCCGCCCGCACCGTGATCTGGCCGGCGCTGGAACGCCTGCTGCCGGACCATCCGGACATCCATGTGGAGCTGAGCATCGATTCCAGCTTCACCGATATCGTGGCCGGGCGTTTCGATGCCGGCGTGCGGCTGGGAGAGGCACTGGCCAAGGATATGGTGGCGGTACGCATCGGGCCGGACCTGCGCATGGCCGTGGTCGGGGCGCCGGCCTATTTCGCGGCGCACCCCATCCCCAGGACGCCGCAGGACCTCGCCGAGCACAATTGCATCAACCTGCGCCTCCTCAGCTCCGGCGCGCTCTATGCCTGGGAGCTGGAGCGGGACGGACGCGAAATCCGCGTGCGGGTCGAGGGGCAGCTCGCCTTCGATAATATCGCCATGATCGTCCGCGCCGCCACGGCGGGCTTCGGGCTTGGCTTCGTGATGGAAGACCAGGTCGCGGCCGAGATCGCCGACGGGCGGCTGGTGCGGGTGCTTGAGGACTGGTGCCCGGCGTTTGCGGGCTACCACCTTTATTTTCCCAGCCGCCGCCAGCCCTCTGCCGCGTTCGCGGTGCTGGTGGAGGCGTTGCGCTACCGTCCTGCGGACGGCGCCAGATAGCGCCGCCCGCAGGGGCGTCACTCCAGCCGCACGCGCAGCAGCCGCAAAGCGTTCAGGGTCACCAGCACGGTGGCGCCGGTGTCGGCGAGGATCGCCGGCCACAGGCCGGTGATGCCGGCGATGGTGGTGACCAGGAACACCGCCTTCAGCCCAAGGGACATGGCGATGTTCTGGTGGATGTTGCCCATGGTGCGCCGGGACAGGGCAATCATGGAGGCAACGTCCTTCACCCGGCCGTGGAGGGCTGCGGCATCCGCTGTCTCCAGCGCCACGTCGGTGCCGCCGCCCATGGCGATGCCGATGTCGGCGGCGGCCAGCGCCGGGGCGTCGTTGATGCCATCGCCCACCTTGGCCACCACCGCGCCCTCGCGCTGCAGCTCGCCGACGATGCGCAGCTTGTCCTGCGGCAGCAGCTCGGCCCGCACCTCGATGCCCAGCTGGCGGCCGATGGCCTCCGCCGTGCGCCGGTTGTCGCCGGTGAGCATCACCGTGCGGATGCCCTCCCGCTTTAGGGCGGCAAGGCCCTCGGCGGCGTCCGGGCGGGGCTCGTCGCGCATGGCGATGGCCCCGGCGATGGCGCCGTCCGCCACCAGCAGCGACACGGTCTTGCCGGCGTCATTCAGCGCCGCGATCTGGTCGGCCTGCACCACCGTCAAAGCCGCGCGCGCGGCTGCGGCCGGGGGCGAGCCGAGGAACACCTCGCGCCCCTCCACCAGCGCCGACACGCCCTTGCCGCCCAGCGCCTGCGCGGCTTCTGCCGCGGGAATGGCGATGGCGTCGGCGGCCACTTGGTCCAGAATGGCCTTGGCAAGGGGGTGGCTCGAACCGGTCTCCAGCGCCGCCGCGAGGCGCAGCACCTCGGCCTGCGGCTGGGCGAAGGCGATCACGTCCGTCACCTGCGGCTTTCCGGCGGTGAGGGTGCCGGTCTTGTCGAAGCAGACGGTGGTGATCTTGCCGGCGATCTCCAGCACGGCGCCGCCCTTCAGCAGCAGCCCGCGCCGGGCCCCGGCGGAGAGGCCGGCGGCGATGGCGGCCGGGGTGGAGATCACCAGCGCGCAGGGGCAGCCGATGAGCAGGATGGCGAGGCCCTTGTAGATCCACGCATCCCACGCCCCGCCGAACAGCAGCGGAGGAATGACCGCCACCAGCGCCGCCACCACCACCACGCCGGGCGTGTAATAGCGCGAGAAACGATCGATGAGCCGCTCGGTGGGCGCGCGCTTTTCCTGCGCCTCCTCCACCAGCTTCACCACCCGGGCGATGGTGTTGTCCTCGGCGGTGGCGGTGACGCGCACCCGCAGCGCCGCCTCCCCGTTCACCGTGCCGGCGAAGACGGTAGCCTCAGGCCCCTTGCGCACCGGCACGCTTTCGCCGGTCACCGGGCTCTCGTCGATGCCGCTCTCGCCGGCGACGATGAGGCCGTCCGCCGAAATCCGGTCGCCGGGCCGCACCAGGATCACCTCGCCCACCTTGAGACTGCCGGCGGGCACATCGAGGGTGGCGCCGTTGCGCTCCACCAGTGCGGTCTTGGGCACCAGCGCGGTGAGCGCGCGGATGCTGGCGCGGGCCCGGCCGGCGGCGACGCCCTCCAGCAGTTCGCCCACCAGGAACAGGAACACCACCGCCGCGGCTTCCTCGGTCGCGCCGATGATGACGGCGCCCGCCGCGGCGATGGTCATCAGCATCTCGATGGTGAAGGGCATGCCGTTGGCCGCCGCCGCGACGGCGCGGCGGGCGATGGGCACGAGGCCCACCAGCATGGCGGCCAGATAGAGCCAGGATTGCGCCGCCGGGACGAAGGTGCCGACGCCGAAGGCCGTCACCAGAGCGAGGCCGCTCAGGAGGGTGAGGCGCGCCTTGCCGGTGGACCACCAGCGGCCCTCGGCGGCAGGCGCCGCACCATGGTCGTGCCCGCCGACTTCTGCGTGGTCGTGGCCAGAGTGGTCATGGTCGGAGTGGTCGTGAGCCGCGTGGTCGTGGCCGGCATGATCGTGGCCAGCATGATCGTGTCCCGCGCAGCTCTCTCCATGGTCGTGGGCCTTGCGCTGCACGCCGCCGGGTGCGAGCGGGGCGAGGGCGTAGCCCATGGGCGACAGGCGCCCCGCGAGGGGGGCAAGGTCGGCATCCGCGGCGTGGCGGATCACCAGAGTGCCGGCCGCCACCGAGACCTCCGCTTCCGCGACGCCGGCGATGCGCAGCGTGGTGCCCTCGATCTTTGCCGCGCACGAGGCGCAGTCCATTCCGGTCACGCGGAACCGGCTTTGAACGAGGGGGGCGGTCATGATGCGGCCTTTCTTTGCGTCAGCCTGCATAACCTAGATGCTCTAGTCACTAGAGGAGCAAGCCCCAATGTCTGGTCCATCATCCGAAAATTTTCCCGACCTCCTGCCCATCGGCGCTGCGGCGCGTGCCAGCGGGGTAAAGGTGCCCACCATCCGCTTTTATGAAGAGATCGGCCTGATGCCGGCGCTGCCGCGCACCGAGGGCAACCGCCGGCTCTACGACGCCACCCACCTGCGGCGGCTCGCCTTCATCCGCCATGCGCGCGAGCTGGGCTTCGAGATCGAGGCCATCCGCACCCTGCTGACGCTGCAGGACCGGCCCGAGCAGTCGTGCGCGGCGGCGGACGAGATTGCCAGCGCGCGGCTCATCGACGTGCGCAGCCGCATCGCCGCTCTCAAGGCGCTGGAAGCAGAACTTCAGCGCATGGTGGACGGCTGCGCCCATGGTCACGTGGCACAATGCAGGGTGATCGAAACGCTTTCCGATCATGGACAATGTCAATTTCATCACAGCCAGTCCGAAATTCTTGAGAACAGCTGAAATTCGAGCGTTCTCCCAAGCGTTTCCAGCCCGACGACGCAGAAGTTGCTGAAGAGGTGACGCGTCGCTGTTTCCGGACGGCTCGCATCATTTATGGCCCATGCTTCACGCACGGGCGAAAATCCTCTTGTCGATCACCGGTCCGGTGTTCCGCCGCGCCGTGTCCCGCGCCGTGGCTCGTGGCCGGCCGGTTGGCGTGCGGCGGATGCGCCTAGACCTCCTTGCTGTCCGGTGCCGGCGGGCGGACCGGCTGGCGGCTGCCGCGCTTGGCTTCGTACATGGCCCGGTCCGCCGCCTGGAGCAGCGCGCGCGGGGTGCGCCCGGCCTGCGGGTAGAGCGCGATGCCGACGCTGACGCTGATCTTCAGTTCGGGATCGCCATCGGCACCATAGGGCGCGCCCACATGGTCGATGATCCGTTCCGCAACCGGCCGCACCTCATCCGCCGTGCGGGCGGATGCCAGGATGACGGCGAACTCGTCGCCGCCGAGCCGCGCCAGCGTGTCGTCCTCGCGCAGGCAGGCCCGCAGCCGCTCGGCCACGTTCTGCAACAGGCCGTCGCCGGTGTCGTGCCCGTGGGTGTCGTTGATGGCCTTGAACCCGTCGAGATCGAGATAGAGCACGGCGAACGGCTCGCCCTGCTCGACCGCGGCGGCGAGGCGCCGCTCGAAGCGCCGCCGGTTGGGCAGCGCGGTGAGCACGTCGTGCTCCGCGAGGTTGGCGATCCGCTCCTGCGCCCGCACCCGTTCGGCAATCTCGCTCTGCAGCTTCAGATTGGCCTCGGCCAGCTGCCGGGTGCGCTCCTGCACCCGGCGCTCCAGTTCCTCGTTGGCGCGCCGCAGCTCTTCCGTGGCGACCTTGCGCTCGGTGATATCGATGAACAGCGCCACCACCCCCACCTTGCGGGCGGGCTCGGCCTCGGTGCGATGCGACCACAGGGTCGAGGTGATCATGTTGAGCCAGGCGAGCTGGCCGTCGCGATAATAGGCGATGTCGCGGCTGTGGCTGGTGCCGGCGTCGTAGACCGCGTCGAGCAACGCCTGCGCGAAATCGTCATTGGCCGGATCGTCGAACAGCATGGTCGCGAACGGCTGCTCGCCGGCCCGCGCCGGCGACAGGCCGAGCATGCGCTCCGCCGCCGGATTGAACGCCCGCACGTGCCCCCGCCGGTCGAGGGCGAGCGCCCCGCCCTGCATGAACTCAAGGATGCGGGTGAAAAGGATGTCGGGTTCAACCATGTCATAACTCGGGCGGAGCGGCAGGATATTGGCAACGCCGGAAATGGCAACACGAGAGCTGCCGGGATCCGATTGGCCGCCATTCATCGCCCACGGCGCCGCTGACCGCGCGACGCTCATGCGCCCGCGCCAGTCTACCCCGTCTTCCTGCCCCAGGGTCAGGGCGTTTCCGGCGCGGGCTCCGGCGCTGCGGTCTCCTTCTCCTCGGTCTGGGACAGGGCGTCGTAGAGCCAGCGGCGCAGATCGCCGGCGAACATGGCGCCGGCCACGCGGGCGACCTCCCGGTGGGCATGGATGAAGCTGAGGGTGGGGATGGAGCTGATCCGGAAATAGGAAGCGAGCTCCCGCTCGGCGTCGGTGTCCACCTTGGCGAAGCGGATATGGGGCTCGAACTCGGCGGCCAGCGCCTCGAACACCGGAGCCATGGACTTGCACGGCCCGCACCAGTCGGCCCAGAAGTCGATCACCAGCGGCACGTCGCTCTGGCCGGTGTGGGCATCGAAGCGCGCGGCGGTCAGGGCCATGGGCCGGCCGGTGAAAAGCGGTCCCCCGCAGGCGGTGCAGCGGGCGGCCTTGGCATCCTCGCCGGCGGCAAGTGTGGTGAGGGCATCGCAGGTCGGACAGGCGATGGTGCGGCCGGGGCGGGGCGTGGGCTGTGTCATGGTTCCAGCTCGGCTTGTCTCGTGTGAGATCCATGCCGCGCGTAGCAAGAACGGGACCGCGCGACGCGATCGGATCCCCGCACGCCACCGTGAAGCGCGGATCGCCGCCCATCGCCCCGATCGCACGGCGCATCATTGCATCCGCGGCCGCAAGTGCTGCTATGGTCGCACAAAATACAAATGCGGCGGGGGAAGCTCATGGGAACCGTCAACGGCCTACGTCGGCATTCGCGCTGGCTTCTCCTCGCCTTCGGCGTCATCGGCGCCGCCGCCCAAGCCCAGGCCCAAGCCCAGGCCCAAACGCCGTCGCGAGCGCCGGCGCAGGGCCGCGCCGCCCCCGCCTTCCGCGAGCCGGTGACCCTCGCCAGCAAGGACGGTGTGCTCGAAGTGCGGCTCACCGCGCACCAGGGCGCCGCCCGGCTCGACACCTCGGCCGTCCCGGTGAAGAACGCGCTGCTGTTCGGCTACACGCTGGTGCAGGGCACGGCCTCCGATGGCTCGGCCTCGGCGCGCGATGTCTATCCCGCCCCCACCTTGCAGGTGGCGCCGGGCGAGACCCTGGTCATCCATCTGGAGAATGGTCTCAAGGACCTGACCGTCCGCGATTTCTACGATCCCAACTATGCCGCGCGGGGCGCTGCCGTGCCGCTCGATCCCGCGCCGCTGTCGGAATCGCCCATCAACCTGCATACCCACGGCCTGCATGTGAGCCCGAGGGGCAATTCGGACAATGTGCTGCTGCATATGCCGGCGGGCACCGCCAACACCTATGTCTACCGCATCCCGGCCGACCATCCGCAGGGGGCCTACTGGTACCACCCGCATTTGCACACCCTCACCGCCGCCCACGTCTATTTCGGCCTGGCGGGCCTGCTCACCATCGGGCGGGCGGACGGCAATTTGCCGGTGGTGACGCAGCAGGCCATCCCCATCCGCAACATGGCGCTGCAATATAATTTCGTGTTCGATCGGCAGGGGCCTGCGCCGCAGTTCAACAATGCCAACTGGCCACAATTCGTCAGCACGCTGGAGCCGCCCGCCCCCGGCGCGCTCGCCGCCGGCACCTATCGCCCGGTGCTGGCGCCGGTGAACTTCACGCAGGCCCGGCCCGGCACGCAGTTCGCCACCGTGTGGTACGCCGGGCCGCTCTCGATCAACAACATGCGCGGGCGCTTCCAGTTCATCCCGAACAGCCTGCAGAGCTTCACCGCCGCCGCCGGCAGCGCGGGCAACGTGCCCGCCGACCCGGCCCAGCCCGACCATCTGCGCGACGTGCAGTTCACCGTGAACGGGCAGTTCCAGCCGACGCTCCGCAGCAAGCCGGGGCAGACCGAGATCTGGGTGCTCTCCAACATCTCCGACATCGCCTACATGAATGTCCGCCTCACCGAGACGGCGACGGGCCGCCACCCGAAGATCGCCATCCTCGGGCAGGACGGCAATCCGAGCCCGGTGGTGCGTTATCCGACCGACGAGGACGGCACGCGCCTCCTCATTCCGCCGGCGTCGCGCTTCGCCATCGCCGTGACCATGCCGGAGACCGGCGACCTGGTGCTGGAGATGCCGCCGCTGGGCGGTGGCGCGCGGACCCAGAACGCGCCCGGCATCCTCTATACCGCCAACGGCACCGAAAACCCGCCCGCCGTGCTCGGCACCCTCAGCGTGGCGCCTTCGGCGGTGAGCTATTTCGACGGCTTCTTCTTCTTCCCCACCCAGGTGCTGGCGCGGGCGGTGCCGGACGGGGGCCAGCTCACCAAGAAGGACACCACGAAGGACACCACGAAGGGCACCACGACGGTGTTCCGGGAGGGCGAACAACTGGTGCCCGGCGCCCCGTTCGAGGATCTCTCCAGGCTGACGCCGGATCTGACCCGCCGCATCCTGATCAATGGCGGGTTCCTCAATGATCTCGCCAGCACCGACGATCCGAAGACCTTCATCTATGCCTTCGACAGCGGCGCCTTCCCCAATGTGCCGCTGATCCAGCCGCGCCTCGGCTCGGTGGAGGAATGGGCCTTCAGCAACATCAACAACGACGAGCATCCCATCCACGTCCATGTGAACGACTTCCAGCTCGTCGCCATGTCCGATCCCACCGTGGATCTGACCCTCGGCCCGCTGATGCAGGGCCTCGACAACGTCAACGTGCCGGCGCCGAACCTCGGCCCGGAGGAGAGCGTGATCCAGCCCGGCACCCTCTCCATCCGCACCCGCTTCCTGGATTATGCCGGCCTGTTCGTGATGCACTGCCACCGCCTCAACCATGAGGATAACGGCCTGATGGCGCTGGTGAACATCATTCCCGCCGTCTCCACCTACGCGGTCGCCATTCCCGGCGGGCCGGGGCGGGCGGCCAGCGTCCGCGTGTTCGACAACAACGGCGACCGCCTTCTCGCCACCGTCACGCCCTTTCCCGGCTTCGAGGGCACGGTGAATGTCGCCATGGGCGATGTGGATGGCGACGGCGTCTACGACCTGGTGGTGGGCGCCGGAGCCGGCCGCGCGCCGGAGGTCGCCGTGTTCTCCGGAGGGGCGGGCAAGGGCGGCGCGGGGCAGGGCGCGGCACCGTTCACCAGGGAACTGGCCCGGTTCCGGGCGTTCGATGCGGGCGCCACGGGCGGCGTCAGCGTCGCCGTGGCCCAGATCGACGGCACGACGGCCGACAATATCATCGCCGGTTCGGGGCCGGGTGTGCGCAGCGAAGTGAAGGTGTTCCGCTCCACCCTGCTGCCGCTGGGCTGGGCGCCGGCGCTGTTCTCCTCCTTCAGCCCCTACGGCGACGACCGCTCCGGCGTCACCCTCGGCACCGGCTTCGTGGATTTCGCCACCGGCCGGCAGAGCATCGTGACCGCGCCCGGTCCCGGCGCGCCGGCGCGAGTGAAGGTGTTCGCCTTCCCGCTCCTGTCGCCCATCGGCGCCGCGACGCCGGTGGCCCTGTCACCGCCCGCGCCCGCACCGGCGACGCCGATCCCGGCCGCCCTCGCGCCCTTTGGCGATATCTGCCGGGGCAATGTGGACCGGTTCGAGCCGGTGATCTCGGCCGAGTTCTCACCCTTCGGCGACGACTACAAGGGCGGGGTCTCGCTCGCCACCGGCTGGCTGGCCGGGGTGCTGGGCGGCGCCGAGCGTATCGTGGTGGGCCAGCTCGACGGCGGCACGGTGAAGGTGTTTTCCAGCGGCTCGGCGCTGGATGGCGGCCCGGCGATGTATCTCCACAGCGCCGCCGCCCATCCTGCCGTCGCGTTCGGCGAGATGGCATCGCTCCAGCCGTTCGGCGCCGGCGGGCGCGGCCTGAGCGTCGCCACCACCAGCACCACCGAGGGCGCGGACCTTCTCGTAAGTGCTCCGGCGGACGGGGGACGCCCGGCCAAGGTGCTGCGCTTCCACATGGTGCGGCCGGCCCCGTCCGCCAGGCAGCTGGAAGCCCGCCGGGTGGGTGAGACCGAGGTGGCGAGCACGGGCCGCATCACGCTGGGTGGGGATTGAGGCGTGCGGTTGGGAGGGCCTGATGGACGCGGGAAGCTCCGCGTCCGTCGGGTGGTTCCTCGGGCTTGAAGGGCCAATGCTGCCGCTGACCCTTTCCCGCGTGGAAGGGAGAGGGGAGAAGCAGCGCGACCCTTACGGGCGAGGGCGTGACAGTAGCGCGCGCCTTGCCTGAGAGGGGTGAGGGCAGCAATGGGGCGGTACGCCCCGTCACCCGCTCCCACGCGCTGCACGGTGCCCACGCGGCGCAGCGCGGCGGTGCGCCAGCCGATGGCTGCGCGGTCGCTGCCGAGCGTGTCCGAGGCGAAACGTGACGCGAGACGCGCAGGCGCGATCAGGCCGGGGCGCGGGCCGGCTTCACCGGTCCCACGTCCACCAGGATCTCGTCGCCCTCCACCCGCACCTCATAGGGGTGGAGCGCATTGCGCACGAGGTGGGTCACGCACTTGCCGCTGGTGGCGTCGAAGCCCCACACATGGATGGGGCAGGTGACGGTCTGCCCGTTGAAGGTAGCGTCGGTCAAGGGCATGTCGGCGTGGGGGCAGCGTCCGCGATAGGCCTTCAGCTCGCCGCCCGTGGGCCACACCAACAGCACGCTCTTGCGACCGACCTGGAAGAGGCCCATGGCCCCCTCACTCACGGCACTCGTGGGACAGACAGAGGTGAACGCCATGGGGATCGCCTTCGCAGAAACCAACGTCTGGCCAGCCACACGCAAGTTGCGGACCATCGCGGATTACGCCGTTTCATGCGCGTGATCGGTGCGAAATGTAGCGAAGCTGACAGGCCACCGCCGTCCTGCGGCGCAACCGGCTCAGGCATCCACGCAAGACCGGCCCGGACGCTGTCCAGCAAGCCACAGGCCAGGCTTGCGACCGGGATGCCTTTCGCCCCCCTGCGATGCTACGAAGGCGAAAGGCGCATGATCCGGAGGGCGAATGAGCATGGCGGGCAAGTCGGTGAGCTTGAGTTCCAGCGTGCTGTCGGCGGAGATCGCCCCCCTCGGCGCTGAGCTGGTGCGGCTGCGCGACGGCGCCGGCCGCGACCTGCTGTGGCATGGCGATGCGGCGTTCTGGGCGGGGCGTGCGCCGCTGCTGTTTCCCATCGTCGGCCGCCTGCCGGACGATGAGCTGCTCCACGACGGCCAGCGCTTCCCTATGAAGCAGCATGGCTTTGCCCGGCGCAGCACGTTCGATGTGGTGGAGGAGGAGCCCGGCCGTGCCGTATTCCGGCTGCTGCCGAGCGCCGAGACCCGCGCCCAATATCCCTTCGCCTTCGCGCTGGACGTGGCCTATGTGCTCGACGGCACCACCCTCACCATTACGGGAACGGTACGCAATCCGGGCTCGGACAGCCTGCCGGCGAGCTTCGGCTTCCATCCAGCCTTCCTGTGGCCGCTGCCCTATGGCGGCAGCCGGGCCGACCATCGCTTGCTGTTCGATGAGCCGGAGGTGGAGCCGGTGCACCGGCCGGTGGGGGGCCTGCTCTCGGCGGCCACCGAGCCTAATCCGGCTGCGAGCGGCATCATCGCGCCCGACGACGCCCTGTTCGAGCGTGACGCGGTGATCTTCCGCACCGTCCGATCGCACCGCATCCGCTTCGGCGTGCCCGGCGCGCCGGGCCTTGAGATTGGCTTTCCGGGCATGCCGCAGCTCGGCCTGTGGTCGAAGCCGGGCGCGCCTTTCGTGTGCATCGAGCCCTGGCACGGCTTCGCCACGCCGGAGGGGGATGGCCGGCCCTTCGCGGAGAAGCCCGGCCTCGCGCACATTGCGCCGGGCGGGGCGCAGTCGTTCGCCATGTCCATAAGCTGGCTGCCCGACATCGGCGGCTGAGGCGTTTTCGAGCGGCCTCGCTGGCCGCTCAGCCGCCCGGGACGGATGTGGTCTGCAGGAAGAAGCGCACCATTTCGCGGCTGGCGTCCGGTCCCCGCGGCTCGGTGTAGGATCCCGACGGGCTGCCGCCGGACCAGGCATGGCCGGCGCCGTGGAGCACCCAGTGCTCCAGCACGCTGCGCCCGGTGTCGTCGCTCTGCACCTCCCGCGTGTAGCCGATGCCTTCCGGCGTCTGGCCGGAGGTGATGGTCACCGCCAGTTTCTCCTCGGCCTTCGCCTGTGCCGCCAGTTGCGCGGCCACCTGCGCCACCACCTGCGCGCCGTTCAGGGGATGGACCGTTCTGTCGCCGTCGCCATGGAACACGATGGTGGGGACGATCTTTCCGTCGGTGCGATGCACCACCGTCCCGACGCTTGGATGGCCGCCCTGGCGCATGGCTGAAAAGGCGGAGGACATGTCGCGGGCGGCGCCGCAGGCCAGTCCGGAATGCACGCCGATGGCGCGATAGAGATCGGGATAGGTTGCCCCCATGATCGCCGCCGTGGCGCCTCCGGCGGACAGGCCGGCGGCGAACACCCGATCGGGATCGACCGGGAAATCGTCCATGATCTGGCGGGTGATGCCGGCGATCAGGGACGGTTCGCCCCGGTCTCGCCGCTGATCGCCCGCATTGAACCAGTTCCAGCATCCGGAGGCATTGGCGTCGTGGCTCTGGGCCGGGTAGGCGACGAAAAAGCCGTGCTCTTCCGCGAGCTCGTTCATCCGGGTGCCGGTGGCGAAATCATCGGGCGACTGGGTGCAGCCGTGCAGCATCACCAGGAGGGGCAGCGGCTGGCCGTCGAAGCGGCCGGGCACATAAAGCTTGTAGGTTCGGCGCCCGGCCTCGTTGGCAAAGGTGCGCTCCTCGAAGCTTTTGCCGGACGGCATATGGAGACGCGCTTTCTGGGGCGCGGGTTCCGCCACGCCACCGCGCGCGGTTGGGGCCGGGGTGTGGGTCGGGGCTTCATGCCCGCTCGTCGCGGTCCGGTTCAGCACCATATCGAGCAGCCCGTCCAGCCACGGGACGGCAGCCGAGCCGGTCTCGCTGCGATGCGCCGTGGCCGCCGGCGCGGCGGCGGACGGTGTCGTCCAGGCGCTTCCGGTTGCCGCCGAGGGCGGCACCAGGTCTACGAATGCCTTGCCATCCGCTTCAGGCGGCGTGTCTGCGTCGTGGGGCGTATCGACGTCCCCGCGCAGCACGGCCATGGCTTCTTCAAGCCGGCCCTGACGGGTGAGGCGGGTGGCTTCCAAAACGTCGATCTTGGATCGTCTGGCCATGTGGCGAGACTCCTGTCGGTTCAATTCGGCGAAGCGCGGGGGCGCGCAGGGGGAGGCCGGTGGCGTCCAGCACAGGTGGTTTCAAAAGTCAGAGGATACGATCGGCCAGGGCGGCCTTCACCGCCGGGCCGGCCTGCAAGGCGCCGAGCACCTGAAGCGAGGCGATGGTCGAGCGCGCCAGCTCCGCGGAGACGTCCTCGGCGATCACGGCCATTCCCAGGACCTGGATATGCAGCATCTCACCGGCCTTCTGCGCGGCCTCGAGATCGGCGCGGCTATAGCGCCGCAGGCCGAGGTCCATTTGATGTCGCGCCAGTGATTTCTTGAGGGCTTCGTCGTGGCGGTCGATCTGGTTGCGGATGGCGGTGCGGATGAAATCGGTCCGGTTGGAATAGAACCCCTCGCGCACCAGCAGGTCGACCTGGCCCAGGTCCACATAGCCGAGGTTGATGGTGATCTTCTCGCTCTCCGCCTGCCTTGGACGCAGCTCCTGCACCTTGTTGGTCATTTCACCATCCTCCCACCATCCACATGGATGGTAGATGATGATGACGGTGTCATGGCGCAAG
This sequence comes from Xanthobacter versatilis, assembly GCF_043193975.1. Lineage (NCBI taxonomy): Bacteria > Pseudomonadati > Pseudomonadota > Alphaproteobacteria > Hyphomicrobiales > Xanthobacteraceae > Xanthobacter > Xanthobacter versatilis. The sequence goes on from NZ_JBAFVB010000003.1 coordinate 475,353, forward strand.
GGCTGCGTGGTGCGATTTGTCGCGACCGAGGACGGCGGGTCCTGCCCGGCATGCCGGTGAAGAGCGGGCAGGGCAGGCGCAGGACCGAGCCCATGGGGCGGCTCTGCTGCCAAAGCGGCCCAGCCCCGCTCAGGAAAAATCGGGTGGGGGTCGAGGCCGGGGAGGGCGCCACCGTCTTCCAGGGCACCGGTCCGGCGTGGGCGTGCCTGTTCCGCGCGGAGGAGAACCAACCGAAAGGCACCACGTCCATCGGTGCGCGCGCGCCGAGGGGCCGGAGGGAATGCGACGCGGTGCCCAGCGCCGCATTCCCTTGGTCTTTCGGGTCGATGGAGCCAAGCAGTCCTAGGTGCGAACCACCGTCCGGCCTCGGACGCGGCCGGCAATGATGTCGTCGGCAAGCTTGGGGAGGTCGTCGAGGCCGACTTCCTGCGTCACCAGATCGAGGTCGCCGGGCTCGAGCAGTTCCGCAAGGCGTGCCCACGCGTGCGCGCGCCGCGGCGTCGGACAATTCACGGAATCGACCCCGAGGAGCGCCACGTTCCGCAGGATGAAGGGGAAGACCGTGGTCGGCAGGTCTGTCGATGCGGCGAGGCCGCAGGCGGCCACCGCGCCGCCATAGACGGTGGAGGCAAGCACGTTGGCAAGGATCGGCCCGCCGACCGTGTCGACCGCCCCGTGCCAGCGCTCGCCCTGCAGGGGCTTGCCGGCTGCCGCGTAGGTGTCGCGGTCGACGATGTCGGTGGCGCCGATGCTCTTGAGGAAGTCTTCCTCGCTGCGGCGGCCGGTAAGGGCGCTGACCTTGTAGCCGAGCCGCGAGAGCAGGCGCACCGCGACGCTGCCTACACCACCCGCCGCGCCCGTCACCAGCACGTTGCCGCCGGCGGCAATGCCGTAGCGTTCCAAGGCATCCACGCAGAGCATGGCGGTGAGGCCTGCGGTGCCGATCGCCATGGCCTGGCGGCTGGAGAGCCCCTCGGGCAGCTTCACCAGCCATTCGCCCTTCACGCGCGCCCGTTGCGCAAAGCCGCCGGACCAGTTTTCGCCCACGCCCCAGCCGGTGAGAACGACCTTGTCGCCGGGCTGGAAATCGGGAGAGTCGCTGGAGCGGACGGTGCCGGCAAAGTCGATGCCCGGCACCATGGGCAGGGCACGCAGGATGCGGCTGAGGCCCTTGAGGGCGAGCCCGTCCTTATAGTTGAACGAAGAATATTCCACATCAACCGTCACATCCGCCTCGGGCAGATCTGCTTCGGTGATGGTTTCGATGGCGATGGACTGGCCAGCCTCTGTCTTTCGCGCCATGAGGGCGCGAAACGTTTCGTTGCTCATGCGACGTTTCCCTGTGGTCTTGTCTGTGAAACAGCCGATGCAGTTGTCGGCGTAAGGGCTCAGCGGCGAGGGGCTTTGCGGGCCTCGTCGGCCTTCGCATATTGCGCGCGGATGTAGTGGACGAGCCCGCCGAGGGCCTCGACGGCGGCTTCGCCGTCCCGCTCCCTCAGGGCCGCCAGCATGCGCTCGTGGTGGCCGACGATCTCCTTCCGGTCGCGGACCCGGAAGATGATCATGTTGCTCACCGGCATCAGGGCTTCCACCACCGCGTTCATGAGGAAGCGCAGCAGCGCGTTGCCTGCGGCGTCCACCACCGCGCGATGGAACCGCACATCGGAGGCGCAGAAATCCTGGTCGGAGACGGCGGCGGTCTTCTGCAGGGCGATCTCCGCCTCCAGCGCCGCGAGATGCGCGTCGGTGCGGTTCTGCGCGGCGAGGCGGCAGCACACCGCCTCCATCTCCAGCCGGGCCGTGGCCATCTCCTCAAGCGTGATGCCGCCGCTCGCCACCATGAGCGTGACCGAGGTGCCGAGGCTGGCCGCCAGGTCCTCGGGCGACGGCCCGGTGACGAAGGTGCCGCCGGTCGGGCCGCGACGCGAACGGATGAGGTGGCGTGCCGCCAGCCGCTTCAGCGCCTCGCGCACAGTGGGGCGCGACACGCCGAACTGGGCGGCCAGCTCCTCTTCAGTCGGCAGGCGCTCATCCACCTTGAGGCGGCCGTCCACGATCGCCTGCTGAAGCTGGTCCGCGATCTGGCTGGCGGCGCTGGTGGTGACAATCTGGCCGTAGGTCGGTTCCATCTGGTTTGCCCGCACTCCCTGTCTCACCTTCTTGGTCTCAGATGTGGGCGGTCAAATCAACCTAAAAATTATTTGTTTGACAAATAGGGGATTGGGCGCTTTCAGTTTGACCGATCGCGGACGAAGACGCCGCGGCCAAACAATGCCAGGGAGAGAAAAATGCGCGCTGCCCTTGCCGCGGCGACCATGCTGTCATGCGTGGTCGCAGCCCATGCGGAGGATCTTCCCACCTTCCGTATCGGCGTGCTCAACGACCAGTCGAGCCTCTATTCGGACATTGCCGGGCCCGGTTCCGTCACAGCGGCGCAGATGGCGGTGGAGGATTTCAAGCCCGAGAAGCACGGCTTCAAGGTGGAGGTCGTCTCGGCCGATCACCAGAACAAGGCGGACGTGGGCTCATCCATTGCCCGGCGCTGGTTCGACCTCGACAAGGTGGACGCCATCGTCGACGTGCCCACCTCGTCGGTCGCGCTCGCCGTCGCCGACATCAGCCGCGACAAGAACAAGGTGTTCCTTGTCGCCAGCGCCGGCAGCTCCGACCTCACCGGCAAGGCCTGCACGCCCAACACGGTCCACTGGACCTACGACACCTGGGCGCTGGCCAACGGCACGGCCCGCGCCATGATCAAGCAGGGCGGCACGTCCTGGTACTTCCTCACCGCCGACTATGCCTTCGGCCACGCCCTGGAGCGCGACGCCGCCGAGGTGGTGAAGGCCAATGGCGGCCAGGTGATGGGTCGTGCGCTGGCGCCGTTCCAGACCTCGGACTTCTCCTCCTTCATCCTGCAGGCCCAGGGCAGCGGGGCAAAGGTGGTGGCGCTGGCCAATTCCGGTGGCGACACCATCAATTCGGTTAAGCAGGCGGCCGAGTTCGGCCTCAGCCAGAAGCAGAAGCTGGTGAGCCTGCTCATCTTCCTGTCGGACATCCACTCCCTCGGCCTCAAGACGGCGCAGGGCCTGATGCTGACAAACGCCTTCTACTGGAACCTCAACGACGGCACCCGCGCCTTCGGCAAGGCCTTTGGCGCCCGCAACGCTGGCCGCATGCCCACCATGAACCAGGCCGGCACCTATGCCTCCACCCTGCACTGGATGAAGGCCATCGCCGCCATGGACAAGGCCAAGGCGCACGATGGAGCCGCCGTGGTGGCGCAGATGAAGGCCATGCCCACGGACGACCCGCTGTTCGGCAAGGGCGAGATTCGCGCCGACGGCCGCACCATTCACGACATGTTCCTGTGGCAGGTGAAGACGCCGGAGGAGTCCAAGGTGCCCTACGACTATCTCAAGCTCATCGCCACCATCCCCGGCAACGAGGCGTTCCGACCCATGTCGCCGGAGACCTGCCCCATGCTGAAGAAGGCCGGCTGAGGTGAACGCGCCGGTGCAGCCCGTCATCCGGCTGAAGGGCAAGGCCTTCTCCCTGGCGATCCTGGTGATCGCCGAGGTCGCGGCCATGGCGACCTGGTTCGCCACGACCGCTTCCCTCGGCGCCATCCGGGCGCAATGGGACCTGTCGCCGTTCCAGGAGGCCCTGCTCACCAGTTCCGTGCAGGCGGGCTTCGTCGCCGGCACCCTTCTGAGCGCCCTGCTGTCGCTGGCCGACCGGGCGGACCTGAGAACCCTGTTCTCGGCGTCCGCCCTCGTCGCCGCATTGGCCAACGGCGCCATCCTGCTGTTCGAGCCCACTCACCCGGCGGTGGCGATCCTGCGCTTCGTCACAGGCATGTGCATGGCGGGTGTCTATCCGGTGGGAATGAAGCTTGCCGCCACCTGGGCGCGGGGCGACCTCGGCCTGCTCATCGGGATGCTGGTGGCGGCCCTGACGCTGGGCTCGGCGTCGCCGCACGCCATGGCCGCCATCGGCGGGCTCGACTGGCGGGCGCCCGTTGCGGGCGCGGCGACGAGCGCGCTCGTCGCCGCGGTCCTGATCCGCTTCGCGCAACTGGGGCCCAACCAGGCCAAGGCTCCGCCCCTGCGCCTGTCCAATGCCCTCGATGCCGTCCGCCGGCCGGCGCTGCGGCTCGCCAACCTCGGCTATTTCGGCCACATGTGGGAGCTCTACGCCATGTGGGCGTGGATCGGCGCCTTCTTCGCCGCGAGCTTCGCCCTGCGCTATGGCGATGCCCCGCCCTTCGACCCTCGCCTCGCCACCTTCGCGGTGGTGGCCATCGGCGCGCTGGGCGCGCTCGGCGGCGGATTCGCGGCGGACCGTCTGGGCCGGACCTTCGTGACGGCCCTGTCCATGGCCGTGAGCGGCCTGTGCGCGGCGGTCATCGGCCTGCTCTTCGGCGCCTCCCCCTGGCTGCTGCTGCCCGTCGCCCTGGTCTGGGGCGTGAGCGTGATCGCCGATTCCGCGCAATTCTCCGCCGCCGTCACCGAATTGTCCGACCGCAGCCTGGTGGGCACCATGCTCACGGTTCAGACCTGCGTCGGCTTCCTCATCACTCTGGCGAGCATCCATCTGCTGCCCTACGCGGTGGATCTGCTCGGCTGGCGCTACGCCTTCTGCCTGCTCGCCATCGGCCCCTTCCTCGGCGTCATCGCCATGCTCCGCCTGAGGCTGCGGCCCGAGGCTGCGGCCATGGCGGGCGGCCGCCGCTGACGTTTCCCGACGAGGCACCCATGACCTATTCCAAGATCCTCTACGAGACGCTCCATGGCGTCGCCCGCATCACCCTCAACCGGCCCGAGCGCACCAATGCCCTCGACCAGGACATGCTGGGCGAGATCAATGCCGCCATGGACGTGGCCGAGGCCGATGCGGGCGTGAAGGCGGTGATCGTGCGCGGAGCCGGCCACGCCTTCTCCTCCGGCTTCGACCTCAAGGCGCAGATGGAGGCGCGCCCGGCGGGCGTGGATGCCTGGCGCCCGCTGCTGCGCAAGGATTTCGACACGGTGATGCGGTTCTGGCATTGCCCCAAGCCCACCATCGCCGCGGTGCGCGGCCCGTGCCTCGCCGGTGCCTGTGAACTGGCCCTCGCCTGCGACATGACCATCGCCACCGAGGATGCCTTCTTCGGCGAGCCGGAACTGAAGTTCGGCGCCGGCATCGTGGTGATGCTGCTGCCCTGGATCGTCGGTCCCAAGATCGCCAAGGAGATCATCCTGCTGGGCGAGGACCGGGTGCCGGCCCGGCGCGCCGCCGAGATCGGCATGGTCAACCGCGTCGTCGATGGCGACGGGCTGGACGCCGAGGCCCTGCGCATCGCCCGGCACATCGGGGCCATCGATCCGGGTCTGGTGAAGGAGACCAAGCGCGCGCTCAACCGGGCACTGGAGACGCAGGGTATGCTGCAGGCGCTGGAAAGCGCGCTGGAGATCGATCTTGCCATCGAGGGGGCCGGCTCGCCCGACAAGATCGCCTTCTTCGAGGTCGCCCGGCGCGACGGGTTGAAGGCGGCCATCGCCTGGCGCGATGCCCGCTTCCCCGCCCGCGACGTCTGAGGGGACCACGATGCCCTCGCAGACCCGGCCCGGCGCGCTCTTCGACATCCTGTCAACGGCATCAGGCGAAGTCGAGGACGACAGCACCACCTCGGGCACGGCGGCCCTGGCATCGGCCGCCGCCGCCCTTGCCGCGCGCCTGGGGGCCGCCGGGATCCGGCCCGACGAGCCGGTGGTGGTGAGCGTCGCCAACCGCGCGGCGGACCTTGCCGCGCTGTTCGGTGTCTGGCAGGCGGGGGGCGTGGTGGTTCCCCTCCACGCCGCCGCCGCCGAGACGACGCGCGCGGTGATGCTGGACCAGGTCCGGCCCCGTTTCCTCCTGTCGGATGGCGAGCTGGTCACCCTGGCCGATGTTCCGCCGCCGGAGCGGCCGCTGCTGCGGGGCGCGGCGCTGGTGGTGTTCACATCCGGCTCCACCGGCAAGCCGAAGGGCGTCGTGCTCGGCCACGATCGCCTGGCGGCGAAGCTCGACGCGCTGCAGGAGCTCCTGCGGCTGACGCCGCTGGACACGGTTGTCCTGCCGCTGCAGCTCATTTTCATCTTCGGCCTGTGGGTGGCGCTGCTGTCGCTCCGGGCGGGAGCGCGGTTGGCGCTGGTGGGCAAGTTCTCGCCTGCCACGCTGCGCCGGCGGCTCCAGGGCGCGACGGTGCTGGCCACGGTACCCTCCATGCTGCGGACCATGTTCGGCGAGGGAGAGCTGGAGGCGCCGACGCTGCGCGCCATTCTCACCGGTGGCGAGGCGCTCGGCACGCACTTGTCCGGCCAGATCTCCCACCAGTTGCCCAGTGCCGGCGTCTTCGACCTCTATGGCCTGACCGAGACGGGGTCCTGCGACTTCTGCCTCCTGCCACGCGATGCCGCGCCCGGCCGCGGCTCCATCGGCGTGCCGACCCGGGGCGTCACCTACCGCCTCGCCATCGATGACGCTGCCCCCGTCACGGCACCGGCGGACGCACCACAGGGCGAGCTGCAGGTTCGCTCGCCATTCGGCATGCTGGGGTATCTGGACAATCCGGACCTGACCGAGGCCGCGTTCGCCGATGGCTATTTCCGCACCGGCGACGTGGCGCGCCAACGCCCTGACGGATTCGTTGAGATCGTCGGCCGCATCAAGGAGATCATCTCGCGCGGTGGCAACAAGATCGCTCCGGCCGAGATCGAGCTGATGCTGTCGGCGCACCCTGCCGTGGCCGAGGTGCTCTGTGCGGGCGTCCCGGACCCGCGGCTCGGCGAGGCCCTCCATGTCGCCGTGGTCCTCAAGCCGGGGCATGCCGCATCCGCCGACGAGCTTCGCGACTGGTGCAGGGAGCGGACCGAGCGCTTCAAGGTGCCTGACGCGATCCACATGGTCGATGGTCTTCCGACCGGCCCCACCGGGAAGGCCCTGCGCGCGGGCGTTCGGGAGCTGGCGCAGGCCCTGAAGCCGTAGTGGCGACGGGCTCGGCAGGGGACCGGCCTGGCGGACACGTGCCCTTTTCTCCGGCGACGTTGCACGAGCCGGGCGCTGGTCCAGGGGGCCGGTGCGATCACGTGGCGCGGCACCGAGGCTCCGGTGAGTTCAACTCAGGCTTGCCCTCTCCACACCTAACACGCAATCGTGAGGTGAGGAGATTCCATCGATGACGAACGAAGCGCTGAACGACCCTGCCGACGTCCCGGCCGAACTTGACCGCTGGAACTGGGGTGCGTTCTTCCTCAATTGGATCTGGGGTGTCGGCAATTCGACCTGGATCGCGCTGCTCGCCCTCATCCCCCTCGTCAATATCATCATGATGATCGTGCTCGGCCTGAGGGGCAGCCGCTGGGCGTGGCGCAATCGCGCCTGGCGTAGCGTCGACCAATTTCGCCGCACCCAGCGCGCCTGGGGGATCGCCGGCCTGATCGTCTGGATGGTTGTGCTCGGAGGCAGCGGGACGCTGGTCGCCAGCTTGCCGCGCATCCTCAAGAGCGCGGATGCATATGCGCTGACCATGAAAGCCGTCCAGTCGGATCAGGAGGTCACCAGGGCGCTTGGTCCGGACATCCAAGATAGCTTCTGGATTTTTGGCCAGGTCACCGTCAACAACGACGGCACCGGCTTCGCGAACTACAGCATTCCGATCCATGGTGAGAGGGGATCAGCGAATGTGATCTCCCAAGCGACCCGCGAAGGCAAGCGCTGGACGATCCGTCAGCTCATCGTCAATGTCGAAGGTCAGCACAAGCCCATCGTGATCATCCGCAATGGCCGACCGGGCGGCATCGGGGCCTGAAACCGAGCCCGTCGCGATAGCCGCCGCGCGGCGAAACGGGTTGAAGGCCCGTCGTCCGTCCATCTCGCCAGGCACATGCCCGGCGTCGGCGCCAGCGAGTTGCGCTCTGGCGCGCTGGGGGATGCGGTGGCGTCGGTTCGCGTTCTAAGCAAGCACCGTCCTTGCGCCGACTGGGAGCTTCGCGCGCATGTCGCCGTTCAATGCCAAATCGCACGGAAAAGTGGTGCCGGATGAGGGGATCGAACCCCCGACCTTCGGTTTACAAAACCGCTGCACTACCGCTGTGCTAATCCGGCGCCGTCGTTCTGATCTAGCAGCGCTGCTGCCGTGCGACAAGCGCCCCCAAACCAGTCCCCAAAAGGAACGGCCCCGCCTTGGGGGCGGGGCCGTCCTGCCGGGCCGGACGCGGCGCGGGGGAACCGCGCGCCGGCGTCAGTGCCAATGGTCGATGTTGCGGTCCTTGGTCTCGGGCACGAACAGGAGGCCGATGATAAAGGTCATCAGGGCGATCACGATCGGGTACCAGAGGCCGTAGTAGATATCGCCGGTGGCCGCCACCATGGCGAAGGCGGTGGCCGGCAGAAGGCCGCCGAACCAGCCGTTGCCGATGTGGTAGGGCAGCGACATGGAGGTGTAGCGGATGCGGGCCGGGAACAACTCCACCAGCGCTGCCGCGATGGGGCCGTACACCATGGTCACGAACAGCACCAGGATGAACAGCAGGCCGATCACCGCCGCCGTGCGCGCCTGGAAGATGTCGAACGGATGGGCCATCTTGATGATGTCCTTGTTCGTGGCGGCGGTGGGATAGCCCGCCGCCTGCAGCGCCGCGGCGGCAGACTTGTTGAAGTCCGGGCCGTAGGGCACCACCACGTCGTTCACCTTCAACTGCACCGGCGCGCCGGCGGGGCCGGGCTCGGTGGAGTATTTCACCGAGGACTTCGCCAGGAAGTCGCGGGCCATGTCGCACGGCGCGGTATAGACGCGGGTGCCCACCGGGTTGAACAGGCTGCCGCAATTGGCCGGGTCGGACACCACCGTCACCCGCACGTTCTGGATGGCCTTCTCCAGCGCCGGGTTGGCGTAGGAGGTGATCATGTTGAACAGCGGGAAGTAGCTCGCGGCGGCGATCAGGCAGCCGGCGAGGATGATGGGCTTGCGGCCGATCTTGTCCGACAGCCAGCCGAAGAACACGAAGAAGCCGGTGCCGAACACCAGCGACCAGGCGATCAGCAGGTTGGAGGTGTAGCCGTCCACCTTCAGGATCGATTGCAGGAAGAACAGGGCATAGAACTGGCCCGTGTACCAGACCACGCCCTGGCCCGCGACGAGGCCGAACAGGGCGATCAGGACGACTTTCAGGTTGCCCCAAGCGCCGAAGGCTTCCGAAAGCGGCGCCTTGGAGGTGGTGCCCTCCTCCTTCATCTTCTTGAAGGTGGGCGATTCGGAGAGCTGGAGCCGGATCCACACCGAGATGCCGAGCAGGGCGATGGACACCAGGAACGGAATGCGCCAGCCCCAGGCCGCGAACGCCGGCTCGCCCACCAGGGTGCGGGTGACCAGGATGATGATCAGCGACAGGAACAGTCCCAGCGTCGCGGTGGTCTGGATCCACGAGGTGTAGAAGCCGCGCCGCCCGTGGGGGGCATGCTCCGCCACATAGGTCGCCGCGCCGCCGTACTCGCCGCCCAGCGCCAGGCCCTGGAGCAGGCGCAGGCCGATGAGGACGATCGGGGCGAGGATGCCGATCTGGGTGGAGGAGGGCAGGATGCCGACGATGAAGGTCGACAGGCCCATGATGAGGATGGTGACGAGGAAGGTATATTTGCGGCCGACGAGATCGCCGATGCGCCCGAACACGATGGCGCCGAACGGCCGCACCAGGAAGCCGGCAGCAAAGGCCAGCAACGCGAAGATGTCGCGCGTCGCCTGGTCGAACATGGGCTTGCCGTCGGCGCCCGCCACATTGAAGAACTGGGCGCCGATGATGGCCGCCAGCGAGCCGTACAGATAGAAATCGTACCACTCGAATACGGTACCGAGGGAGGAAGCGAAGATGACCTTCTTCTCCTCCCGGCTCATGGGACGCGGCTTGGCGGCCGCCCCTGCAGTCGTCACGCTCATGGAAAAGTCCCTCCCGTCGCATCAGGGCTCCGCCCGGGGGCGGATGTCGAACTGAACACGATCTGTCGGAAGGCGGGCCGTGCCGGCACAACGCAAAACATCCGCGCGCACGGGATGCGGCGGGGTTGGCCCACGGGGCATTCACCTGCTCGATGAAGCAATCGCGACCTCTGGACTCCAGAAGCCGCGTTTCAGCCGCAAGGTGCCACGGGGTCCTTTGGCGTTTCTCCGTCGGCCCGCCGCTTCCGCCTCTGACGTGCGGATGTGTTCCGGCAGGCTTACTTGAACCAAGAAGTAGCAAAGGCCGGTCAGCTTGCGGTGCAGGTTGTCCGGTGCATACTCACGGCGCACAATGCGCCATGTCGATACCATGACGAAGGTGTCGCGCAGTTACGATTGGTCAATGGTCTTAGGTGCGGTGGCGAAGTCTTTTTGCGGCAATGCAAAAACAACTTCCCTGCTTCCCCGCACCTGCTTCCCCGCACCTGCAGGCGGGGCGCTCAGGCGCGCTTCATCACCCGCCGCGCCATGCCCAGCGAGAGGGCGGCGGCGTTGGACACGTTGAGGCTCTTGATGGCCCCCGGCAGGTCGATGCGCGCGAGGACGTCGCAGGTCTCGCGGGTGAGCTGGCGCAGGCCCTTGCCCTCGGCGCCCAGCACCAAAGCCAGTGGCGCTCGCATGGGCGTGTCTTCCAGGTCGGCGGGGCCCTCGCTGTCGAGGCCGACCACCAGCATGCCGTTCTCTTTCAGCTCGGTGAGCGCGCGCGCCAGGTTGGTCACGAGGCAGAAGGGCACATGCTCCAGCCCGCCCGACGCGCTCTTGGCGAGGACGCCGGTGGCGGCCGGGCTGTGGCGGGCGGTGGTGACGATGGCGCTGACCGCGAACGCCGCCGCCGAGCGGACGATGGCACCCACGTTATGCGGGTCGGTGATCTGGTCCAGCACCAGCACCAGATCGGTCTTGGCGATGTCCTTGAGGCGCGGGGAGGGCAGGTGGTCCACCTCGGCGAGCAGGCCCTGGTGCACCGCGTCGGCGCCGAGCAGCTTGTCGATGTCGCCCGGCCGCACGATTTCGGGCGCGATGGGCGGGGTCAGGCCTTCTTCCGCGAGGCGGTGGATTGCATTCTCGGTGGCGCGCAGGCGCCGGAAGCGGCGCTTCGGATTGCCGATGGCCTCCGCCACCGTGTGCCAGCCATAGAGCAGGGCCACGTCGTCCGCCCCCGCCCACGACGGCGGCTTGCCCCCGGCCTTGCCGCCACCGCCGCTGCCACCCTTGGCCCAGCGTGGGGCACCGGGCGCGCCGGGGCGGCTCGTGAAGGGCGGTCGGGAGCCGGGGCGGCGGGGTTCGCGGGGCGGACGGTCGGACATGAGGAGGCTTTGTCAGACCCCGCCGTCCGGCGCAAGGGGCGTCACGCGGGGATCCGGCGCCGGGATGCGGGCTGCGCGGTGCGGCGGGCTCCGGTCGGCAGCGATCGGGCCGGCTGTGGCGGAGCACCGCCGGCGCGCCGTCCACAGGCCGTGTGCACCGGCATCATTTCCGGTTGACTTCAGCGCACAGCTTTCACATAACCCCGATCCTCGGACGGTGATTTGAGCGTGCTCGTCGCCGGCTTCGCGTTGCTGGGAAATCCTCGGATCACCAGCTTGGCAAGAGCTTCCCGGCCTCGAGCTGGGAAGAACCGGTGCGACGGGCGTCGATGGAGGGGTGCCCGAGTGGTTAAAGGGGACGGACTGTAAATCCGTTGGCTCTGCCTACGTTGGTTCAAATCCAACCCCCTCCACCACCCGTCGTGCGGGCCGAGACGAGAGCGGCGAAAGCCTGGTCTCACGCCTTTGGCCGTAGCGGATTTCACAATTCCGAGCCACGAAAGCGGCACGGCCGCCTTGGCCCTGCGCCCGGCTTCTGGGAGCCCGTCTGCAAGTTCAGAAGGGCGCATCAGCAATCGCCCCGTCATGCACGGGACAAGCCCGGGCATCTATGCAGAACCGCTTGGAGACGTGCGAAAGCCTTTCCCAGCCTCCCCGCGTCGATGCCGGGCCGAAGCAGGGGGCGGTTGCAACTGTCCCTCCGCCCGAAGGCGCGGCCATCGCCATCGGGACTTGTCCCCAGCCTGATCGCCCCCGTCTTCCGCCCGCCGGAGGGCTGTGTTAAGGCTCGCGGCGCGCGGGTGTAGCTCAATGGTAGAGCAGCAGCCTTCCAAGCTGAATACGAGGGTTCGATTCCCTTCACCCGCTCCACTCCACTTCCGGCATATGTCCTTGCGGCAAGTTTCCACTTCCGCTTGTGCTCTCTTTGAGGCAGCTTCCCGCCCGCCTACCTCCGGGGGAAGTCCGTGCGCCTGCAATTCCTGATCTGGCCGATCCTGCTCGTCATCCTCGCCGCGTGCGCGTCGCTGCCCGCGCCCTCCATTTCGCTGGCCGACCTCGGCCAGTTCCGCCTTGCCGGCGTCGAGGTGAAAGGCGCGCAGGCGTTCGGCTCATGGCCGGCGGAGGAGGAAGCCTATCTGGCCGCCCACGCTCTCGACCAGGACACGATCAACCGGATCAAGACACGCCCCATCCGCGAGGAGCCGGCCATGGCCAGCTTCGCGCTCGCGCGTGCGTCGAGCCTGTTCCAGCAGGAGATGCCGTCCGCGACGGCATCCATTCTCACCGGGCAGAAGCCGGTGAAAATCGTGGTGGACCTCCGACGCTTCGACGTGCCCTCGGTGGCGCGGCGCATCTTCACCGACCAGGTCGCAACCCTGTCCGGGCGGGTGCTGCTAGTGGACCAGCACGGCGTGACGCTGCTTGATTCTCCGGACCTTAATGTCGCCATTCCCTTGCTGGGCGGGCTGTCGAGCCCGGTCGCCTCGGCGATGGAGGCGTCGTCCGGCAACGATCCGGGGGCCGGCCTCGTGCGCAAGTTCGCCGAGGCCTATCGCGGGTGGCTCTTGCAGAAGTAGGAGAAACCCCCTATCCCACGGCGGCTTTTTTCGCGGCCCGTGCGGGGCGCTTGACCGACTGAGAGAGAACGATGGCCAAAGAGAAGTTCAACCGCTCGAAGCCGCACTGCAACATCGGCACGATCGGTCACGTGGATCATGGCAAGACGTCGCTGACG
>NZ_JBAFVB010000004.1:0-343157 GCF_043193975.1 Xanthobacter versatilis
TTAGCCGACATTCGGTCCTGCCCGGTCTGTACGGTGTGCGCCGGCTGGCGTTCACACCCCGGGACGTTGCACTCCGGCGCGGATGCGGACGTGGCCTTTGTAGGGGCCCACAAAGCCAGCAACCTGTCGCCCGCAATAGAAGCTAGCAACCAGCGTGCCAGCAGATCGCACTGCAAAAAGGCTTTTGAAAACAGATGTTTATTGAATAGCTATCGGCACTTGCGCCCGTGTTCAGAACCCGACACACGAAGATTTCGGCCGACACGCCAGTTTAGGGCTGTTTGAAACAGGACACTGCCGGGAGGCTCTGCCGGCGTGGGCGGAAGCCGACACGGGCGAAGGACAGGGGACCGTGTCGCAAGTTCGACGCGGGCACGCCACCATGGTCGTTGCGGCCGGCGGGCGGGCGACCGGACCTGCTCCGCCCCTGTCGGGAGACGGACGCCTGGGATCGAATTGGATGGGATCGGTTCGGGCCCAACAGCGCATGTCGCGCGAAGCGCCGGCCGGGCTGGCCGCAATGTGACGCGTGCCGAAGAAGGGACGCGGCGGGACCCGATCTGAAAATGGGAGGCGTAAAATTATAGGTGGGAAGCGCGTGACCGGGCGGAAAAGACCGCCCGGTCCGGGGTAAGATGTCGTGTGCTGAAGCTTCAGCCGATCAGTTCCTGCGCCTTCGAGAGGGCGGCGACGAAGCGGTCCACTTCCTCGCGTGTGTTGTAGAGGCCGAAGGAGGCGCGGCAGGTGGCGGAAACGCCGAAGCGCTCCAGCAGCGGCATGGCGCAATGGGTTCCCGCGCGCACGGCGATGCCGTCATTGTCGATCAGCGTCGCGAAATCGTGGGCGTGCGCGCCCTTGATCTCGAACGAGATGATGGCGCCCTTGTCCTTGGCCGTGCCGATGATGCGCACCGAGTTCAGCTCGCCGAGCCGCTCCTGCGCATAGCGGGTGAGTTCCGCCTCATGGGCGCGGATGCGGGCCTTGCCGATGGATTCGATATAGTCCAGCGCGGCACCGAGGCCCGCCGCCTGCACGATGGCCGGCGTGCCCGCCTCGAACCGGTGGGGCGGATCGCCATAGGTGACGGTGTCCTGCCGCACTTCGCGGATCATCTCGCCGCCGCCGTTGAAGGGCGGCATGGCCTCCAGGTGCTCATACTTGCCGTAGAGCGCGCCGATGCCGGTGGGCCCATACAGCTTGTGGCCGGTGATGATGTAGAAGTCGCAGTCGAGATCCTGCACGTCCACGTCGAGATGGACCGCGCCCTGGGATCCGTCCACCAGCACCGGAATGCCGCGTGCGTGGGCGATCTTCACCACCTCCTTCACCGGAACGGTGGTGCCAAGCACGTTGGACATCTGGGTGATGGCCACCATCTTGGTCCGCTCGGTGAGCAGGGCCTCGAACTCGTCCATGAGGAAGTTGCCTTCCTCGTCCACCGGCGCCCACTTGATCACCGCACCAAGGCTTTCCCGCAGGAAGTGCCAGGGCACGATATTGGCGTGGTGCTCCATGATGGAGAGCACGATCTCATCGCCGGGCTTGATGCGGGATTTCCCGAAGGTGGCGGCGACGAGGTTGATCGCCTCCGTCGCACTGCGTGTGAAGACGATCTCTTCCGGCCGCGCCGCATTGAGGAAGCGCTGGACGCGGGCGCGCCCGCCCTCATAGGCCTCGGTGGCCGCATTGGCAAGGTAGTGCAGGCCGCGATGCACGTTGGCATATTCGGAGGTGTAGACCTGCTGGATCCGGTCCAGCACCTGCCGCGGCTTTTGGGCCGAGGCGCCATTATCCAGATAGACCAGCGGCTTGCCGTTGACCTTCAGGTCGAGGATGGGAAAGTCCTCGCGTACGCGCAGGACGTCATAGCTGCCGTTGGAAACGGCAGGGTGCGGAGCGGGGAGAGGAAGCATCATTCACTCCCGACCCAGGAGCCAAGCCTGGGTCGCATCCGTCAGCGCCGCGCGCACGCCCTCGTTGCCGATGGCGTCGAGCACCTCGCCCACAAAAGCCTGGATGAGCAACGCTTCCGCCTCCTTCGCGGCGATGCCGCGGGACATGAGGTAGAATTTCAGCTGCTGGTCCAGCGTGCCGGTGGTGCAGCCGTGGCCGCACTGCACGTCGTCAGCGAAGATCTCCAGCTCCGGCTTAGCGCAGGCTTCCGCCGTCTCGGTCAAAAGCAGGGCGCGACTGAGCATGCGGGCATCGGTCTTCTGCGCCGCCTGGCGCACGGCGATCTTGCCCTGGAAGATGTCCTGCGACGCGCCATCGAGAACGGCGCGGAAGGATTCCCGGCTCTCACCGGCCGGCGCCGCATGGTCCACCGACAACAGGGTGTCCGCATGCTGCTTGCCTGACAGCAGGCTCACGCCATTCATGCGGGCGTGGATCGCTTCGCCGGCGAGGTGTCCGAGAAGCTGGTTGCGCACCACCAGGCCGCCGGTGGTGAAGAAGGTGTTGGCGAAGGTGGCGTTGGCGTCGACCTTGGCAAGGAGCGTGGCGAGATGCACCGCATCCGAGCCTTCCGCCGTGATCTTGACCCGCTCCACATTGGCGCCGGCGCCCACCACCAGTTCCAGCGCGGTGTTGACCTGGTAGGCGACGCCCGCGGGGCCCTCATGGCTCTCGATGAGGGTGAGGGATGCCCCCTCCTCCACCACCACGAGGGAGCGGGTGAACATGGAGACGGGGGTCGTCTGCGTGGTCACGAAGACCAGCTCGACCGGACGCTCGATGACCGCGCCGGCAGCCACGTGCAGCACCACGCCGTCGCCCATGAGCGCGGTGTTCAGCGCCAGCACTGCGTCCGACGACGCCACCGTCTGCCCCAGTTGGCCCGTAAGCGCATCTCCATTGGTCAGCGCGTCCGCCATGGAGCGGATGGACAGGCCGGCTTCAAGGCCTGCGAGGTCCGACAGCTCGGGCACGAAGGCGCCATTGACGACAACCAGGCGGCGGAAGCCGAGGCCTGCCAGCATGGCGCCGGCCGTTGCGGCAGCGGCCTTGGCCTCCGCATCTGGCGGGGCCGCGAGCGGACGGGCCTCGCGCATCAAGGCGCGCAGGTCGGTATAGCGCCAGGCCTCCACGCGGCGATGGGGGAGGCCCGCATCGGCGAAGGTGTCGAAGGCGGCGGCGCGCTGGGCCGCCACGTCCGCGCCGCCGGGAAGGGCGGTGCGCGCGGCAGCGAAGGTCTCGGCCAGCGCCAGTTCGGCACTGGTCTTCATGGGTCGGATCTGGGCAGAGGTCGCGGCGGCCATGGGATCACGCCGCCTCGTTCTGGTACTGGGCGTAGCCGGTGGCTTCCAGCTCCAGCGCCAGTTCCTTGCCGCCCGTGTGCACGATGCGACCGGCGGCGAAGACGTGGACCACGTCCGGCACGATATAATCGAGCAGGCGCTGGTAGTGGGTGATCACCAGCATGGAGCGCTCGGGCGAGCGCAGCGCGTTCACGCCGTTGGACACCACCTTCAGCGCGTCGATGTCGAGGCCCGAATCCGCCTCGTCGAGCACACACAGATAGGGCTCCAGCAGCGCCATCTGCAGCGTCTCGTTGCGCTTTTTCTCGCCGCCGGAGAAGCCCACGTTCACCGGGCGCTTCAGCATCTCGGCGTTGATGCCGAGCGTCTGGCCCAGCTCGCGTACCTTGCGCACCAGCTCCGGCGAGGTCAGCTCGGTCTCGCCGCGCTTGCGGCGCTGGCTGTTCACCGCCGTGTGCAGGAACGCCATGTTGGAGACGCCGGGGATTTCCAGCGGATACTGGAAGCACAGGAACAGGCCCTGGGCCGCGCGCTCGTCGGGAGACAGCTCCAGCAGGTTCACACCGCGGAAGATCACCTCGCCGGCGGTGATGTCATAGCCCGGCTTGCCCGAGAGCACATAAGACAGGGTGGACTTGCCGGCGCCGTTCGGCCCCATGATGGCATGCACCTCGCCGGGATTGATGGTGAGGTTCATGCCGTCGATGATCTTGCGCCCCCCCGAGATCTCGGCATGGAGGTCCTTGATTTCCAGAAGGGGAGCCATGGTGAAGATCCTTTGATATGTGGGGCCGGGCGATTTGGACGATCGAAGACTTGGCGTCAGCCGACGCTGCCTTCGAGGCTGATGGAAATGAGCTTCTGCGCTTCCACGGCGAACTCCATGGGCAGTTGCTGGAGCACGTCGCGCACGAAGCCGTTGACCACGAGGGCGACCGCGTCTTCCTGGGTCAGGCCGCGCTGCATGCAGTAGAACAGCATGTCCTCGGAGATCTTCGAGGTGGTGGCCTCGTGCTCAAACTGAGCGGTGGGGTTCTTCGCCTCGATGTAGGGCACGGTGTGCGCCCCGCAATTGTCGCCGATGAGCAGCGAATCGCAGTTGGTGAAATTGCGCGCGCCTGCGGCCTTGCGATGGGCCGAGACGAGGCCGCGATAGGTGTTGTTGGAGCGGCCCGCCGAGATGCCCTTGGAGATGATCCGGCTGGTGGTGTTCTTGCCCAGATGGATCATCTTGGTGCCACTGTCCACCTGCTGGCGGCCATTGGAGATCGCGATCGAGTAGAACTCGCCGGAAGAACCTTCCCCGCGCAGCACGCAGCTCGGATACTTCCAGGTGATGGCCGAGCCGGTCTCCACCTGGGTCCAGGAAATCTTGGAATTCTTGCCCCGGCAGTCGCCGCGCTTGGTGACGAAATTATAGATGCCACCCTTGCCGTCGGCATCGCCGGGATACCAGTTCTGCACCGTCGAATACTTGATCTCGGCATCGTCGAGCACCACCAGTTCCACCACCGCGGCATGGAGCTGGTTCTCGTCGCGCATGGGGGCGGTACAGCCCTCCAGGTACGACACGTAGGAGCCCTTGTCGGCGATGATCAGGGTGCGCTCGAACTGGCCGGTGTTCTTCTCGTTGATACGGAAGTAGGTGGACAGCTCCATGGGGCAACGCACGCCGGGCGGGATGTAGACGAACGAGCCGTCGGAAAACACCGCCTGGTTCAGCGTCGCGAAATAATTGTCGGTGGGCGGCACCACGGAGCCGAGATACTGCTTCACCAGATCGGGGTGCTCGCGCAGCGCCTCGGAGATCGGCATGAAGATGACGCCGGCGGCCTTCAGCTCTTCCTTGAAGGTGGTGGCGACCGAGACGCTGTCGAACACCGCGTCCACGGCGATCTTCGGCCGCTCGCCCTCGGGGATCTCGACGCCGGCCAGGATCTCCTGCTCGCGCAGCGGGATGCCGAGCTTGGCGTAAGTCTTCAGGATCTCCGGATCCACCTCGTCCAGCGACTTGGGCGCCTTGAACTGCTTGGGCTGGGAATAATAATAGAGATCCTGGTAATCGATGGTCGGATAGTCGACCCGCGCCCACTCGGGCTCCGGCATGGTCAGCCAGCGCTCATAGGCGTCAAGGCGCCACTGCAGCATCCATTCCGGCTCTTCCTTCTTGGCGGAGATGTAGCGAATCACCTCCTCCGAAAGGCCTTTCGGCGCCTTCTCGGATTCGATCAGGGTCTCGAACCCGTATTTGTACTGGTCGACGTCGATGGAGCGAACCTGTTCGACTGTGTCCTGTACGGCCGCCATATGTCCCTCCGTCCAACTTGCCAGCGGCGGCGCGCTCACGTTACCGGGCGCAGCACACCGCACATGAAGCCCGCCAGGGGCCTTGAAAAGACTTCGCCTGAAACGCTTTCGCCCGGAAACCGGCCGGCCCCGCATCCATTCAGGATGCGCCGGGCCTCGGCACCCTGCGGATGGCGATCTGGGATCCACCGCCCGCCTTCACTTCACTCACCACTGGAATGCGATTACCGAACGCGTCCCAGTGAACACTTCCCGCTGAACCGGCTGCGCGGGGACCGGCCCGCAGACGCGCCCGAGAGCGCCTTGCGGGCCACCCGCCGCCCAGTCCGTCAGGCCGGGACGCAGGTGTTTTCCACCGGGCACACCACCGCGCACTGCGGGGTCTCGAAGCTGCCCTCGCACTCGGTGCACTTCTTGGGGTTGATGACGTAGGTGTCGTTCTTCAGGCTGATCGCGGCATTCGGGCACTCGAACTCGCAAGCGCCGCAGACGGTGCACTGAGACGTAATAATCTTGTAGGCCATGGGCTAGCTCCGCGCTGTGCAGATTGGCAGGCATGGCTCTCTTTCAAGCACCGTGCCATCGGCTAACCCATTGAATTATTATAAATAATCTTTTGAGCAAAAGAACATCGTGCTGTCGTTCCCCCTACAACGTGTCGCAAGTGCGACAGCCCGCCTGTCGGTATCGGAAGCCTCACAGCGCGATGGCGCACCCGGCCTGAAGGCCCGTGGTCGCGCCATTTTCCGACGCCCTGTGCCCGCCCGCGGGACAGGGATTGCAAGCGGTCGTGACGGGTGCGGAGGCACGACGAACGGACCTCAGAACGCCGGAACCCGAAGTCGGCCGCAGCCGACTTCGGGTTCAAGGCCGAACACCCGAAGGCTCAGCCGGATCCGGACGAGAGTGGAAGACGTCAGAAGCGCTTGATCTCGATGTCGTGCTTCTTCAGCGCGTAGCCAATCTGGCGCGGGGTCAGGCCCAGCAGCCGCGCGGCCTTCGCCTGCACCCAGCCGGCCCGCTCCATGGCGTCCACCAGCCGCTCACGCTCAGACAAGTCCTCGTCCAGCGCGGTCGGCCGGGCTGGCGCCACCGCCGGAGCGGCGGCCGGCAACAGCGGCTGCGGCGCGACCATGGGCAGCGGGAGCTTGGTCACGGTATTGGAATTGGCCGGCTCGCCGCCAATGGGAGCGACCACCGACGGCATCACCGGCAAGGGGATTTCCACGGGCCGGCGCGTCGCCGCTTCGGCCGGGCTGCGCCACAGCAGCGCCGACAGACACTCGTTGTGCTTGCAGGCGAAGTCGTCGCTGACGATGGCGCCGCCCTGGGCAAGGGTGGCGGTGCGCTGCACGCAATTTTCAAGCTCGCGCACATTGCCGGGGAAACCGCAGCCCATAAGGACTTCCATGGCGTCGGGATTGAACGCCAGATCGCGACCGTTCTCACGGTTGAAGCGATCGAGGAACTCGTTGGCGAGCAGCGGGATATCCACGCGGCGATCGCGCAGCGACGGCACGATCACCGGGATGACGCTGATGCGGTAGTAGAGATCGGCGCGGAACTCGTTCTTCGCCACCGCTTCCTCAAGATTGCGGTTGGTGGCGGCGACGACACGCACGTTCACCTTCAGCGTGTGGGAACCGCCGACCCGCTCGAACTCCTGTTCCTGCAGGACGCGCAGCAGCTTGGCCTGGAACGAGGGCGAGATCTCGCCGATCTCGTCGAGGAAGAGCGTGCCCTTGTCCGCCAGTTCGAAGCGACCCTTGCGGGCCCCCACGGCGCCGGTGAAGGCACCCTTCTCGTGACCGAACAGTTCGGATTCGAGAACGGATTCCGGCAGCGCGGCGCAGTTCAGCTTGATGAAGGGGCCCTTGGCCCGCGGCGACATCTCGTGGATCGCCTTGGCGATCAACTCCTTGCCGGTGCCGCTCTCGCCGCGCAGCAGTACGGGCGAATGGGACTTGGCGACAATCATGATCTTGTCGAGCAGCGCGCGGATCTCGCGGCTCTCGCCGATGATGCCGTCCACAAAGACGCGCTTGCGCTCGCGGCTGCCCGTATGGGGCTTCAGCTCGGACAATTCCTTCTGCAGGCGCCCGCTCTCGGCCATCAGGCGCTCGCGATCGCGGGAGACAACGCGATGCAGCTGCACGGTCTGGCCGATGAGGTTCGCCACCATGGTCAGGAAGCGCACGTCGGAATCGAGGCGGAACACGGAGCGCCCGTCCCACACCCGGTCGATGGTGAGGGTGCCGATAACGCGCGCGCCGACGCGCAGCGGAACACCGATCCAGGAGACGCGGGTCTCCTCGCTGGCGCCCAACGCGGCCACATCGGCCGGGGCGAAAGCGGGATGGGAAGCAACGTTCTCCGCGATCAGCGGCACGGCGGTGGCGATCACCTGGCCGATCGCCTTCTCCGGAAGGCGTGCGCGGTAGCGCGCATCGGTGCCCTCGTTCCAGCCGGCGCCCACGGTGATGTTGGGAATTCCGTCGTCTTCCAGCAGCGAAATAACGCCGTGGCGCATCTGCATGAAGGACGAAAGCAGGCTGACCACGCTCGACAGCGTGGTTTCAAGCCGGTTCGGCGCCGTCAAAATCTTCGAGATCTCGTAGATCCCGGTGAGCGCCACGTCGCTCAGGGATACGAGGGGAACATGAGCCCGGGGCTGCTCGCGCTCGACTTGCAACGCTTCGTTATGAACCATGGTGCTGTCTCCGTCACCTCAGGCTCCCATCCCAATTTTTTGTATGATTAGCGACACTTTGATTTAGTTTCATTCTCATGTCGTGCCCAAGGTAAGGGCAAAAGTTGCCGCCGTTTTGAGCACATTTTGATCAGTGTCCGTTTTCGCGCCAAGTGATGCCATCATCTGGCCCGTCCCGAGCTGACAATTGTTCGAAAATTGACGATTAAGCGCATGTGTCGGCAAAAAGATTTCGCACTGCGAAAGGCGTCGCGTCGCATTTGCCGCAACTTTCCTCACCCTGCGGCGCTGCAGCGCACCAAAGCAATCCCCGGGGGTTATGCTTTCGCCGGATCGCATCACCCGTCCGATGTCCGACGCGATCGCAGTCAGTTCGTCTCAAACGTTGCGAGACGGGCGGCGGCGGCCTCATCGCCCTCTTTGCGCAGCAGCTCGGTCATCTCCGCCCCGTCGAGGGGACGGAAGAAGAAGAAGCCCTGCGCCAGCTCGCAGCGCTTGTCCTTGAGAAAGCGGGCCTGCCCGGCGGTTTCCAGCCCCTCGGCCACCACCCGCATGCCGAGGTTGCGGCCAAGATCGATCACGGCGCAGACGATGGCGGTGTCGAAGGCGTCGCGCTCGATATCCTTCACGAAGCTCTGGTCGATCTTGATGGTGTCGATGGGCAGCTGCTTCAGGTGGATGAGGCCGGCGTAGCCGGTGCCGAAATCGTCGAGGGCGATGCGCACGCCCGCCCGGTAGAGCTCATCGAGGATGGGCGCCACGTGGTCGGAGCTGCGGCCGAGGAAGACGGTCTCGGTGATCTCCACGTCGAAATGGGTCGGCTCCACCCCCGCGGCGTGGAACTGGCGCAGCAGCGTCGCCGCGAGGTCGCCACCCGCGAACTGGGCGGGCGCCAGGTTGATGGCGATTCGCCCGCACGGATGGCCCGCCTCGATCCAGCCGCGCACGTCTGTCGACACCCGCCGCACCATGCGCTCACCAATGAGGACGGCCAGCTCCGGATCGGTCAGCGCGGCCTCGAACGATCCCGGCGACAGCACGCTGTGCGGCGAGCGGCGCCAGCGCACCAGAGCTTCCAGCCCCTCGATGCGCCCAGTCACGAGCGACACCTTGGGCTGGTAATAGGGAATGATCTCGTCCTCCGCCAGCGCAGCCCGCATGGCGCGGTTGAGCGCCACCCGCTCCAGCACCGCCTGCCGCATGGCCGGGGCGTAGACCACCGCGCGGTTGCGGCCCTGCTGCTTGGCGGCATAAAGGGCGAGGTCGGCGTCCTTCATCAGTTCGCCATAGGAGCAATCGTGGTCCGGGCAGGCGGCGAGCCCGATGCTGGCCCGGGTGGTGAAATGGCGTCCGGCGTGCAGCACCGGCCGGCGTAATTCAGCGAGAATCGCGTGGGCCAGCCGCTGGCCGGCGGCGACCGGCGCCGCCCCCTTCACCACCGCCACGAACTCGTCCCCGCCCAGCCGGGCCAGCAGGCCGTCCGGCTCCAGCAGGGCATCCAGCCGGTGGGCGGTCTCCATCAACGCCGCATCGCCGGCATCGTGGCCGAGGGTGTCGTTGACGTCCTTCAGGCCGTCGAGATCGATCAGCAGCAGGCAAACCCCCTGCCCCGGCCGGCGCGCCGCGAGCGCAGCGCCGAGACGGTCCTGGAAGGCGGCGCGATTGGGCAGACCGGTGAGCCCGTCGTGGGTCGCCGCGTAGAGTACCTGCTCCTCGGCGACGCGCCGCTCGGTCACGTCCACCAGCGCCGCCACCAGGTGCGGCGCCGGCTCCATGGGGATGGCGGCGGCCGCCAGCACCACGCGCCGTTCCTCGCCTCCGCTCACCGAGACCGTGGTCTCGAAACCGGTCACCCCGCCCTCGGAGCGCAGGCGGCCCATGAAAACGCTGGCGGCCTCCGGCTCAAGGCAGCCACCGCAAAGGCCGCCGGTCAGCGCGTCCAGCGAGCCGCCATAGAAGCGCCGGGCCGCCGCGTTGGACTTGACGTGCCGCCCATCGTCGAGCCGCGCCACCACGAGGGGCAGCGGCACCGCCTGGAACGTCTTCTCCAGCGTGTCCTCGCTGATGCGCAGCCGCTCGTTCGCGCTCTGGGCCTCGCCCGCCGTGGCCCAGAACTGCCGCTCCATGCGGTTGGTGCGCGACACCACGATCATCAGCGCGATGTTCAGGGAGGCCACGGCAAGCGCCAGTCCCAGCCCCACCTGCCAGCCGATGGACATGTCGGCATAGCCGTAGAACAGCAGGAGACTGCTGCCGATGCCGCCGGCCAGCAGCCAGGAGAAGGAGATGGGCACCGCCAGATAGAAGATGGTGGGCAGCATCATGACCACCAGCAGCGCCAGCTGGCTTTGCGAGGTCACCAGCACCGCCACCGCGCTCGCCGTACCCCATTGCCAGAACGCGTAGATCAGGTCGGCCCGCCGGGGAGTGTTCGCCAGGTAGATCGCGCCGAGGCAAAGCAGCGACACCAGGATCACCACGAATCGCGCCGACACCGCCACGGCGAAATGCGCGGTTCCCGCAAAGCGCCAGTCGCTGAGGAGAAACAGCGCGTTGAGGATCACCGAGGCGGCAAACAGGACGCGCGCCTGCCGGAGCGCCTCGCCGAGGCGGCTTGCGCGGAATACCGCCTCCAGCGCCGGATCGGCGAACTCACCGCCGATGGCGGTCAGTCGCAGATCGTTCGCGCTCGCGCTCGGCTCAGACCGTCCGTTCTGGCGAGAAGTGCCCCTCATGGAGATGATCCTAGAGCGCTGGAAACGCTTTCGCCACAATCCTGCCAGCCGTTTTCGCAATCGGCCCAAACTGCTCGGCTGGGTTGCGCAAATGTGCAACCACCCCATCGCGCGCCGTCTCGCCTCGCGCGGCGGCGCGGTCTATATGGCGTTCATGACGATCCAAGGTCGGCAGCGGCGCCCGGCGCCACCGCCGGACCGCAGGCCGAGCGGGAGCCGCCGATGCTTAACGATAAACGCATCCTCCTCCTGATCGGTGGCGGAATCGCCGCCTACAAGTGCCTGGAGCTGGTCCGCCGCCTGAAGGAACGCGGCGCGAAAGTGCGGGCGGTCATGACCCGGGCGGCCGGGCAGTTCGTCACCCCCCTGTCCGTGGGCGCGATCACCGGCGAGCGCGTCTTCACCGACCTGTTCGACCTCACCGCCGAACACGACATCGGACACATCCGCCTGTCGCGGGAGGCGGATCTTGTCGTGGTTGCGCCCGCCACGGCGGACCTGCTGGCCAAGATGGCCCACGGCATCGCCGACGATCTTGCCACCACCGCGCTGCTCGCCACCGACAAGCCGGTGCTGGTGGCCCCCGCCATGAACCCGCGCATGTGGGCGCACCTCGCCACGCGGCGCAACGTGGCGCAGCTGCGTGCTGACGGCATCGCCATGGTGGGGCCCAACGCGGGCGCCATGGCCGAGCGCGACGAGTTCGGGGAAGGCCGCATGGCCGAGCCCATGGAGATCCTCGCCGCCATCGAGGCCCATTTCGGGATCGCCGAGGCCCCCCTGCTCAAGGGGCGGCGCATCCTCGTGACCTCCGGTCCGACACACGAGCCCATCGACCCGGTGCGCTACATCGCCAACCGTTCCTCCGGCAAGCAGGGCCACGCCATCGCCGCGGCGGCCCGGGCGGCGGGGGCGGAGGTGATTCTGGTGTCCGGCCCCGCCGAGGTCGCCGACCCCAAGGGGGTCAAGGTGATCCATGCTGAGACGGCGCAACAGATGCTGGCCGCGGTGGAGGAAAGCCTGCCGGTGGATGCCGCCGTGTTCGCCGCCGCGGTGGCCGACTGGCGCGTGGCCGACGCGTCCGACCAGAAGATCAAGAAGACCGCCGGCGGCGCCCCGACCCTGACCCTGGTGGAGAATCCCGACATCCTCGCCACCATCGCCCGCCATGGCACCCTGCGGCCGCGCCTCGTGGTGGGGTTCGCGGCCGAGACCCAGGAGGTGGTGACCCATGCCCGCGACAAGCGCCTGCGCAAGGGCTGCGACTGGATCGTCGCCAACGACGTGTCGCCGGAAACCGGCATCATGGGAGGCGATGTGAACACCGTGCATCTTGTGACCGCTGCCGGGGTGGAGGACTGGCCCTCCGCCTCCAAGGCCGAAGTCGCCCGCCATCTGGTGGCGCGCATGGCCGCCGAACTTGCGGGAGAAGCCCGATGAGCCGCCCTTCGGTCCGCATCCAGCGCCTGCCCCATGGCGAAGGCCTGCCCCTGCCCGCCTATGCCACCGAGGGCGCGGCCGGCCTCGACCTCTCCAGCGCCCTGCCGGAGGAGACCCCCCTCATCCTCCTGCCCGGGGCGTTCGCCGCCGTTCCCACCGGCTTCGCCATCGCCTTGCCGGAGGGCTTCGAGGCCCAGGTGCGTCCCCGCTCGGGCCTTGCCCGCAAGCACGGGGTGAGCGTGCTCAATACGCCCGGCACCATCGACTGGGATTATCGCGGCGAGCTGATGGTCCTGCTCATCAATCATGGGCCCGAGCCGTTCACCGTGACGCGGGGCATGCGCATCGCCCAGATGGTGGTTGCCCCGGTCACCCAAATAATGCTGGAAGAATCCGGAGATCTGAGTGAAACTGCACGCGGCTCCGGTGGTTTTGGTTCAACCGGCTTCGGAGCTACGTTTTTGAAGAAGTAGCTACAGCCTGATGCCGCGTTTATCCGACAAAAGCCTCCTCGCCATTGCAGCCGTCGTGGATGTGGCCGTGCACGCGCGCGGCGCTCCGGTGGCTGCCAAGGCACTCGCAGCCCGGCACGGCCTTCCGCCCCGCCGGCTTGAACCCGTGCTCCAGGCGCTGGTCCATGCCGGCGTGCTGAAGGGGGTGCGTGGCCCCCGCGGTGGCTACGAGCTGGCGCGCGAGCGCCGGCGCGTCTCCGTCGCCGAGATCGTCCGGGTCGTCGAGGGGGCCGAGGAGGAGAAGGAAATCATCCTGCCCCCGCTGGTGACCGAGGTGGTCCAGCCTGCCGTTGCGGCGGCCGAAGATACGTTCGACACTGCGCTCGACGCGGTGACGCTCGAGGACCTCTGCCGCAGCGCCGATGGCAAGGGCCACGGTTCGGAGCACGAGAGGATCGATTTCGCCATTTGAGAGGTACGCCCCCCGCGTGCCGGCGACCAATTTCCCAAGGAGATCGCCCATGGCAGGACCTGCCGCCAAGATCGTGCCCGCCGCCCAGCCTCGTCCGGGGCGCGGCCGCGTCTATGATTCCATCACCGAGACCATCGGCAACACGCCGCTGGTGCGGCTGAAGCGCCTCGCCGAGCTGCGCGGGGCAAAGGCCGAGATTCTGGCCAAGCTCGAATTCTTCAATCCCATCTCCAGCGTCAAGGACCGCATCGGCGTCGCCATGATCGAGGCGATGGAGGCGGCCGGCGTGCTGGACCAGGACACGGTTCTGGTGGAGCCCACCTCCGGCAATACCGGCATCGCTCTGGCCTTCGTGGCAGCGGCGCGCGGCTACCGGCTGATCCTGGTGATGCCCGAGAGCATGTCGGTGGAGCGCCGCAAGATGCTCGCCATTCTCGGCGCCGAGCTGGTGCTGACCCCGGCGAACCTGGGCATGAAGGGCGCCGTCGCCCGCGCCGAGCAGCTCATCGCCGAGTTGCCCAAGGCGGCCATGCCCCAGCAGTTCAAGAACAAGGCCAACCCGGACATCCACCGCCGCACCACGGCCGAGGAGATCTGGAACGACACCGACGGCAAGGTGGACGCGGTGGTGGCCGGTGTCGGCACCGGCGGCACCATCACCGGCATCGGCCAGGTGCTGAAGCCGCGCAAGGCCTCACTCAAGATGATCGCGGTGGAGCCCGAGGATTCCCCGGTGCTGTCCGGCGGCTCCCCCGGCCCCCACAAGATCCAGGGCATCGGCGCCGGCTTCGTGCCGGACGTGCTCGACCGCTCCATCATCGACGAGGTGGTGACGGTGGGCAACCAGACCGCGTTCGACACCGCCCGGGCGCTGGCCCGCTACGAGGGCATCCCCGGCGGGATCTCCTCCGGCGCGGCCGTGGCGGCGGCGCTGGAGATCGCGGTGCGTGACGACATGGCTGGCAAGTCCATCGTGGTGATCGTGCCGTCCTTCGCCGAGCGCTATCTCTCGACGGCCCTGTTCGAAGGCCTCTGAGCGAGCGGCGTTTCGCCCGAGTGACCTGACAACCACACGAAAGTCTGCGCCCTGGCCCCCGCCGGGGCGCAGTCATATTCAGCCCCGGCACGTCGGCGCCCCGTCACGCAAGCGACCCGGTCGGCTCCGTGCCAGCCGGACCAGCGCTGCGTGGCGCGCCGGATCGTAGCCGATCCCGCCCCTGAATGCCGCCTTTCGCGCCAGGCGCAGCGCCCGCGCCAGGGCCGCCGGCGCGCCATAGGCAACGGCCAGCCCCGCCATGTGACGCCGGACCCGCGCTTCCGGATCTTCGCAAGTGAAGGCGTAAACCCGCCCCGATCCCACCCCGGCTGCTGCCCGCATGATCCATTCTCCCTTGTGAGGCGGAATGGTCGCCCGGCGGGGAGGTAGGGGGATAAATTCCTAGGATCGGAACGTCAGACGCACACTGAATCCCGCATACAACCAATTGATACAACAGGTTTTAGTGTCAGTCTGCCACAAACATAAGTTGCAAGATCTCTCCACACCCCCTTGAAACGCAAGAAGATCGTTGTAGGAATTTTTTCCCCACAACGAGAGGGTGTAATGTCTTACCAGCCGGTCGAGCCCCACGCCGCCTGCGCACAGGCCCCGTCCCGCCCATCGGTCGCCGCGACCCCTGCCTTGTCTGGAACGACCGGGCCCACTTCCTGCCGGCTGGCGACGGCCATCGTCGCCGCCATGGCCGGGCTCAACGTGGATGCCCTGGTGGACCTGCGCCGGTCCACCGCGCCGGTGGCGACAGCGCGGCAGATCGCCATGTACCTCGCCCATGTGGGCCTCGGCCTGTCGCAGGCGGGCGTGGCCCAGGCGTTCCGGCGCGACCGCTCCACCGTCGCTTATGCCTGCCGGCGCATCGAGGACCTGCGGGACGATCCCGCCTTCGACCACCGGGTGGCCCAGATGGAGGCCTGCCTGCGCTGGGCCACGGAGCGCTGACCATGGCGCCCCGCAAGACGCACTTCCCCAAGGTCCAGCCCCGCCGCGCCGCCCCGGCGGATGCCGCCGCGCCGCAGATGAACCTCGCGGAAAGCCCCCTCGCCTGGCTGGCCCGGCGCACCGGCAAGGATGGCCGTGCCCTGGTGGACCCGACCCAGCTTATCGCCGGCGAGCGGCTGCGGGCGGACTTCACCCGCGCCCAGCTCACCCCGCGCATCACCAGCCGCTGGAGCGAGGTGTCCGGCGCCGGCACGCCGGAGGCCTTCACCGACATGGTGCTGGCCGCCAAGCTGCGCGTCGCCCGCGCCATGACGGCGGTGGGACCGGAACTGTCCGGCGTGCTGCTGGACGTGTGCTGCTTCCTGAAGGGGCTGGAGGCGGTGGAGCGCGAGCGGCTGTGGCCGGCACGCACCGCCAAGGTGGTGCTGGGCCTCGCCCTCGACCGGCTCGCCGTCCATTACGGCCTCAGCGGATCGACCCAGGGCCGCGCCCGCGCCCCGGTGCGCAGCTGGCACGCCGCGCCGGAGACGCCCGCGCAGGGGTGAGAGCCTCAGGTCAGGGCGTGGGCGGTGTCGCGGATGATGTGGAAAGCGGCGTCCACGTCGTCCGCGGTGGCGTCCATGGACCCGGCCTGGAAGCGGATGGCGAGGCGGCCGTCCACCCGGGTCGGGGTGAGATAGAGCTGCCCCCCGTCATTGATGGCCTGCAGCAGGGCCAGCATGTGGGCATCGCCGTCGCGGCCGTCGCCGGGATCGTGGCGGAAGGAGAACAGGGAGAGCACTGGCGTCGAGGCCAGCGAGAAGCCCGGCTCGGCAGCGATGCGCGCGGCCAGCGCCTGCGACCAGGCCACATGGTTGCGGATCATCTGCCTGAGGCCTTCCAGGCCATGGGCGCGCAGCACGAACCACAGCTTCAGCGCGCGGAAGCGGCGGCCGAGCTGGATGGTCCATTCGCTGAAATTGACGATGCCGGTATCCCCGCCCTCATGGGCGTGGGTCCTCAGATATTCCGGCTGGATGGCGAGCGTCGCCAGATGGTCGTCGGCGCTCCTGAGGAAATGGGCAGAGCAGTCGAACTGAACCCCGAGCCACTTGTGCGGGTTCAGCACGATGGAGTCGGCCTGTTCCACCCCCGCCCACAGGGACCGGAATTCCGGGCACACCATGGCTGAGCCCGCCCAGGCCGCGTCCACATGGACGAACAGGCCATGCCGGTGCGCCACCTCCACCACGGCCGCCACGTCATCCATGGCGCCGGTGCTGGTGCCACCCACGCAGGCGACGACGCCCGCCGGCACGAATCCGGCCGCCTTGTCGGCCTGAATGGCCGCCTCCAGCGCCTGCGGCACCATGCTCCTGAGCGGGCCCTGGGTGGGGATGCGCACCAGATTGTCGTCGCCGATGCCGCAGAACCACGCCGCCCGGTCGATGGAGGTATGCACCTCGCTGGAGGTGTAGACCCGCAGCTGCGGTCGGCCCGCAAGCCCGGTTCGGTTGCCGGTGAAGCCCAGCGCCCGCTCGCGCATGGTGAGGAAGGCGCACAAGGTCGCCGAGGACGCCGAATCCTGGATCACGCCGGAAAACCCTTCCGGCAGGCCCACCGCCTGGCGCAGCCAGTCGAGGGCGACAATCTCCAGCTCCGTGGCGGCAGGGGAGGTCTGCCACAGCAGGCACTGGGCGCCCATGGCGGAGGACAGGAACTCGCCGATCACGCTCGCGGGGCTGGCATTGGCCGGGAAGTAGGCGAAGAAGCGCGGATGCTGCCAATGGGTCATGCCCGGCACCAGGATACGCTCGAAATCCGCGAAGATGTCGGCCATGGGCTCGGCCTCTTCCGGGGCGGAAGCCGGCAGCTGGGCCGCGATCTCCCCCGGCGTGGTGCCGGCGCGCACCGGCCGGTCGCGCAGGCCGGCGCGATAGTCCGCCGCCCAGTCCGCCGCCTTGTGCGCCCAGTGGCGGAACGCCTCCCCGTCCATGTGTTATCCTTATCTTTCGATGTTTGGCCGGGACATAGCCGACTTCAGCCGCGCTGGAAAACCGGCGTCCCGCCGCAGTCCGGTGCCCACCCTCGTGATCACGGGCACGCCCGCAGGCGTGATAGAGTGTCGCATCAAAGGCCTTTCACGCAGGCCCACATGGTTCTAAGACGGCCGGCAGCATTGCGCGCCGGGCCGAGAGCCATCGCGCACCACAACACATAAGAGGCAAGAGAGGACATGCCCCAGTACCGCTCCCGCACCTCCACCCACGGTCGCAACATGGCCGGAGCCCGCGGCCTGTGGCGCGCCACCGGCATGAAGGACGGGGATTTCGGCAAGCCCATCATCGCCGTGGTGAACTCCTTCACCCAGTTCGTGCCAGGCCACGTGCACCTGAAGGATCTCGGCCAGCTGGTGGCCCGCGAGATCGAGAAGGCCGGCGGCGTCGCCAAGGAATTCAACACCATCGCGGTGGATGACGGCATCGCCATGGGCCATGACGGCATGCTCTATTCCCTGCCGTCCCGCGAGATCATCGCCGACAGCGTGGAGTACATGGTCAACGCGCACTGCGCCGACGCCATGGTGTGCATCTCCAACTGCGACAAGATCACCCCCGGCATGCTGATGGCCGCCATGCGGCTCAACATCCCGGCCGTGTTCGTCTCCGGCGGCCCCATGGAGGCCGGCAAGGTGCTGCTCTCCACCGGCGAGAAGAAGGTGGACCTCATCGACGCCATGATCGCGGCGGCCGACGACAAGGTCACCGACGCCGACGTGCAGGTGATGGAGCGCTCCGCCTGCCCCACCTGCGGCTCGTGCTCCGGCATGTTCACCGCCAATTCCATGAACTGCCTCACCGAGGCTCTGGGCCTGGCGCTGCCGGGCAACGGCTCGACGCTGGCCACCCACGCCGACCGCGAGCGGCTGTTCGTGGAGGCCGGCCACCTCATCGTCGACCTCGCCCGCCGCTATTACGAGCAGGACGATGCCAGCGTCCTGCCGCGCTCCGTGGCGTCCTTCAAGGCGTTCGAGAACGCCATGACGCTGGACATCTCCATGGGCGGCTCCACCAACACGGTGCTGCACCTGCTCGCCGCCGCCAACGAGGGCGAGGTGCCCTTCACCATGGCCGACATCGACCGCCTGTCGCGCCGGGTGCCGGTGCTATGCAAGGTGGCGCCGGCGGTGGCCAACATCCACATGGAGGACGTGCACCGCGCCGGCGGCATCATGGCCATCCTCGGCGAGCTGGATCGCGGCGGCCTCATCCATACCGACCTGCCCACCGTGCACGCCGCCACCATGGCCGACGCGCTGGACCGCTGGGACGTGAAGCGCACCAAGAGCGAGAGCGTCGCCACCTTCTTCCGCGCCGCGCCGGGCGGGGTGCCCACACAGGTGGCGTTCAGCCAGTCCCGCCGCTGGGACGACCTCGACCTCGACCGCGAGACCGGCGTCATCCGCGACGTGGCCCATGCCTATTCCAAGGACGGCGGCCTCGCCGTGCTGTACGGCAACATCGCGCTGGACGGCTGCATCGTGAAGACGGCGGGCGTGGACGCATCGATCCTGAAATTCACCGGCAAGGCCCGCATCTTCGAGAGCCAGGACGCGGCGGTGGAAGCCATCCTCTCCACCGGGCGCATCCAGGCCGGCGACGTGGTGCTGATCCGCTACGAGGGTCCGCGCGGCGGGCCGGGCATGCAGGAGATGCTCTATCCCACGTCCTACCTGAAGTCGAAGGGCCTCGGGAAGGCGTGCGCGCTGGTCACCGACGGGCGCTTCTCGGGCGGCTCCTCGGGCCTGTCCATCGGCCATGTCTCGCCGGAAGCGGCGGAAGGCGGGGCCATCGGGCTGGTGGAGGAAGGAGACACCATCGAGATCGACATCCCGAACCGCGTCATCCGCGTGGCGGTGTCCGACGAGGTGCTCAGCCAGCGCCGCGCTGCCATGGAGGCGAAGGGCGACGCCGCGTGGAAGCCCGCGGACCGCAAGCGCGTGGTCTCCCAGGCGCTGCAGGCCTATGCAGCGCTCACCACCTCCGCCGCCCGCGGCGCGGTGCGCGACGTGAGCCGCCTGCGGCGCTGATCAAGACTGGATCCGGCAAAAGGAAAGGGGCGCCGCGGCGCCCCTTTTTGTTTGATGCAGGTGGTTCGGATCAGCGGGTGCAGGTCAGCTGACCGTTGAAATTGGCGATATCCCGCGCGCCCCAGCAATAGCGCAGGTTGACCGCGGCCGGGATCCACACATGGCCGCCGGCACGGCACTGCGCCCGCAGGACGTTGTCCGGGCCCACGAAGGCATTGCGGCAGCTGCGCTGGTAGGAGCCGGGCGGCAGCGGCTGGGGACCCGGCGCGGGGGGCGGCGGCAGGGGCCGGCCACGGACACACCACAACTGGCCGTCCTGGTTGGAAATGTCACCCCGGCAGCTCGGGAAGTCGTTGAGCCGGGTCTGCACCCAATTGCCGCGACGGGTGGCGCAGAAGGCGGTGAGGTCGCGGCCGCGACGCACCTGCACGTTGTTGCAGCTGTTGAGATAGCTGCCCCCCGGTACCGGCTGGGCCATGGCTTCGCCGGCCGAGACCAGCCAGCCCAGCGCCAGCAGCAGGCCGAGCAGGCCGGCGACGACGACATTTCGCTTCATGATTCCCCCCTGTGGAAAGGCGCGCCCTTCTATCACGGCGAATCAGGAGACGAACAGCCGTCGTGTCCCGCATGGGAGCCGCCGCCGCACGGCCATCGACAGGGGCGCCGTGCTTCGCTAAAAGCCGTGGCGATCCAGAAAGATAAAGACGCACCGATGACCATCCGCCTGCATCGCGGCGACCTGCCCGCGGACTTCGTCGCCGCGCCCGTGGTGGCGATCGACACCGAGACCATGGGGCTCAACCCCTTCCGCGACCGGCTTTGCCTGGTCCAGCTGTCCAACGGCGACGGAAGCGCCGACCTGGTGCAGATCCCGCAGGGCGCCGACGCCACCACCGCGCCGAACCTCACGCGCCTTTTGGCCGATCCCGCCATCACCAAGCTGTTCCATTTCGGACGGTTCGATATCGCGGTGCTCCAGCACACCTTCCATGTGATGCCGCAGCCGGTGTGGTGCACCAAGATCGCCTCGCGGCTGGTGCGCACCTACACCGACCGCCACGGGCTGAAGGACCTGCTGCGCGAGACCATCAACGTGGACATCTCCAAGCAGCAGCAGAGCTCCGATTGGGGCGCCAAGGACCTCTCCGACGCCCAGCTCGCCTATGCCGCTTCCGACGTGCTGCACCTTCATGCGGTGAAGGCCAAGCTGGAGGAGATGCTGGCGCGGGAGAACCGCACCGGGCTCGCCGCCGCCTGCTTCGCCTTCCTGCCGGCGCGGGCGGCCCTCGACCTCTCGGGCTGGGCGGAAGAGGACATCTTCGCCCACTCCTGAGCCGGCAACCTTTATAAAAATCAAACGCTGGCAAGGTCTTCCGGCCGGGCCTTGCACCGGCTCGCCATTTCGGACAATTTGGCCGGGTGCGTGGGGCGACGCGCCGGCCGGCCCTGTGGCTTGAGGCCAGTGAGAGCCCGCGCCGACCAGCTCGTATCGCGACCTGATCGGCGAACGGTCTCTCTGCCAACCATGACAGGCGCACGCGGGATTGGCCCGCCGCCGGAACAGGGCCATGAACCGACACGTGTCGCCAGACGATCTCGACCGGCAAGGGACCGTGCCAGCGGCCGCGCTCCAAGACGCGCGGCTCGACGCGCGCCCTGATGCGCGCCTGGAAGCGTCTCCCACCTTCCGGGACTACACCGACGAGGAAGCCGCCCTCGATCAGCGCGCGAGCCCGGACTTTTCCAGCGCCCGGCGCCACAGCAAGCGTGTGCGCTGGATCAAGCGCCTGCTGCCGCTCTCCATCGTCGTCGCGGTGGTGGCCATCGGCGCGGTTTCCATCCTGTCTCGACTGAAGCTTTCCATCGAGCTTCCGTTCGAGATCGGGCACCTCACCCTGTCCGGCTCGCGCCTCACCATGGAGCTGCCCAAGCTCTCCGGCTTCACCGACGACAATCGCGGCTACCGCGTCACCGCGCGCACCGCCACCCAGGACCTGACCCACCCGGACCTCATCGACCTCACCGACATCGAGGCCCGGCTGGAGATGACCGACAAGGGCTGGGCCAAGGTCGCCGCCAAGGTGGGCACCTTCGATACGAAGAAGCAGTTCATCACCCTGGGCGACGGCGTGGACCTCGCCATGAACGGCGGCTACGGCGGCCGCCTGCAGGATGCCGAGGTGGACGTGAAGGCCGGCACCATCGCCACCGAGAACCCGGTGGTGTTCACCTATCTGGACGGCAGGCTGGTGGCCGACCGCCTGCACGTGGGCGACCGTGGCACCCGCGCCCTGTTCGAGGGCAACGTGCAGCTGGATTTCCGCATGTCCAACCTGCCTGGCCAGAAGTCTGGCGAGGCCACCCCGCCGGCAGGCGCGCCTGCCGGGACACCCGCCAAACTCCATGGCGACGCGGTGGGATCTGTGCCCGCCACGCCCGCCGCCCAGCCCACTCCCCTTCCCCCGCGACGCCCGGTGTCCAACCCATGATCCGCCAGTCCCAGGACCGAACCGGCCTCGCCTTCCGCGCCCGGCGCCTCGCTCAGGCCGCGGCGGCGGCGATGCTCGTCGCGGCGCCCGGCACCGCCCTTGTGGGTGTTGCAACGTCAAGCAGCGCTGTGGCGCAGACTTCCAACGTGCCTAACGCTCTTCAGGGCTTTGCCAAGAACCGCGACCAGCCGGTGCGCATCAATGCGGATTCCCTTGAGGTGCGCGACAAGGACAAGGTCGCGGTGTTTTCCGGCAACGTGCTGGTGACCCAGGGCGACACCACGCTGCGCTCCAAGGACCTCATGGTCTATTACGAGGGCTCCGTGGCCCAGCAGGCCGGCGGCCAGCCCGCCGGCGAGCAGGCAAACGGCGTCGACCCGTCCCAGAAGGGCCAGATCCGCAAGCTGGAGGCCGTGGGCGGCGTGGTGGTGAAGACCAAGGAACAGACCGCCACCGGCGACAGCGGCGTGTTCGAGATGAAGACCAACACGGTCACCCTCGTGGGCAAGCCGGTGGTCCTCACCCAGGGCCCCAACGTGATCCGTGGCCAGAAGCTGGTGGTGGACCTCGTCTCCGGCGTGTCCAAGTTCGAGGGCGGGCGGGTGGAAAGCCTGATCGTCCCCGGCAGCCTGAAGCAGGACACCCTGCCCAAGCCCGCCGACCAGGGCGGACAAGCCCCCCGCCGCTGACGAAAGCGAACGCGCGCAGCGGTTGAAATGCGCTTCCGGCGGTAGCCGGGACTGCAGGTACAGCCGTCACCATTTGTACAATATCGCTTTTAAATCAATATTTTATGCCAGATGAACCGCGACTGCCCCAGCCGCGCGCTGGATCGCAGCGCCATACGGCCCACATTTTGCATGGAAACGTTGCATCCCCGGCAAGGACGTTCTAAACCTTCCAATCCGGGGGCCGGGGGTGCGGAGGTCGCGTTGAACGTCCTGTCCATGTTCGGCAAGTCTAAGGCCAGGTCCGGCGGCATCACCCGCCGGAGCGAAAGTGACACCCCGCGCGACACGCGCGAGTGGGACGAGGACGACCCGCGCAACGCCGCCGACTATGACGACGGCGGCTGGGACGATACCCGCTACGCCGCCCTTGATGGCCGCGGCGACGGTCGCGACGCTCAGCCCTTCGATTCCACCAGCGCGCTGGCGGCCTTTGGCATCGCCAAGTCCTATGGCGGCCGGCAGGTGGTGCGCGACGTGAGCCTCAACGTCCGCCGCGGCGAGGCGGTGGGCCTGCTCGGCCCCAACGGCGCCGGCAAAACCACCTGCTTCTACATGGTGACCGGGCTGGTGAAGGCTGATCGCGGCCGCATCGAGCTGGACGGCCACGACATCACCCCCATGCCCATGTATCGCCGCGCCCGCCTCGGCGTCGGCTACCTGCCGCAGGAGGCCTCCATCTTCCGGGGCCTCTCGGTGGAGGACAACATCATGGGCGTGCTCGAGGTCACCGAGCCCAACCGCGCCCGCCGCCGGGAGGAGACCGAAGCCCTCCTCGAGGAATTCAAGATCACCCACGTGCGCAAGTCGCCCTCCATCGCGCTGTCGGGCGGCGAGCGGCGGCGCCTTGAGATCGCCCGTGCGCTGGCAAGCCAGCCCTCCTTCATGCTGCTGGACGAGCCGTTCGCCGGTATCGACCCCATCGCGGTGGGCGACATCCAGGCCCTGGTACGCCACCTCACCTCCCGCGGCATCGGCGTGCTTATCACCGACCACAATGTGCGCGAGACGCTGGGCCTCATCGACCGCGCCTACATCATCCATTCCGGATCGGTGCTGATGGAGGGCGATCCCGAATCCATCGTCTCCAGCCCTGAGGTGCGGCGGCTGTATCTCGGCGAGGAGTTCCG
This sequence comes from Xanthobacter versatilis, assembly GCF_043193975.1. Classification (NCBI taxonomy): domain Bacteria; kingdom Pseudomonadati; phylum Pseudomonadota; class Alphaproteobacteria; order Hyphomicrobiales; family Xanthobacteraceae; genus Xanthobacter; species Xanthobacter versatilis. The sequence goes on from NZ_JBAFVB010000004.1 coordinate 23,786, forward strand.
GCTATGAGCGCCGCCTCTCCCCGCCTTCCGCTCGCCCGACCCGTGCCACGCCAGCGGAGGCTTCCGCCATGGTGTTGAGCCCCAAGCTGGAATTCCGCCAGAGCCAGTCCCTGGTGATGACGCCGCAGCTGATGCAGGCCATCAAGCTGCTGCAGCTCTCCAACATGGAGCTGGTGGCCTACGTGGAGGCGGAGCTGGAGCGCAATCCGCTCCTGGAGCGCATCACCGAAGGCGACGGCCCGGCCGACAGCGCCGGCGGCGAGACCCCCTCCGAGACCGCCCAGCGGGACGACGCCCCCGCCCCCGAGCCTGAGGCCGCTGTTTCCGGCGACTGGATGCCCGGCGACATGGAGCCCAGCCGGGCAGCCATGGAAACCCGCCTCGACACCGATCTCGGCAACGTCTTCCCGGACGACGCCCCCGCCGACCGCGGTGCCGCCGGCGGCGGCTCCACCGGCCAGAGCCCCTCCACCGGCGAATGGGGCGGCGGCGAGCGCGGCGAGGACTACAATCCCGAAGCCTTCCTCACCGCCGAAATGACCCTGGCCGACCACCTGGAAGCCCAGCTTGCGGTGGCGGTGAGCGACCCGGCGCGGCGGCTCATCGGCGTCAACGTCATCGGCCTCATCGATGAGACCGGCTATTTCACCGGCGACCTCGACCAGCTGGCGGAGCAGCTCGGCGTGCCGCGCGCCGAGGTGGAAGCCATGCTGAAGCTCATCCAGACCTTCGAGCCATCTGGCGTGGGCGCGCGCAACCTCGCCGAATGCCTCGCCATCCAGCTCAGGGAGCGGGACCGCTTCGACCCCGCCATGCAGGCGCTGGTGGCGAACCTGGAGCTTTTGGCCCGGCATGACCGCAATGCCCTCAAGCGGGTCTGTGCCGTGGACAACGAGGACCTTGCCGACATGATCGGCGAGATTCGCCGGCTCGATCCCAAGCCGGGCCTCGCCTTCGGCTCCGGCGTGGTGCATCCGCTGGTGCCGGATGTCTATGTGCGGGCGGGCAAGGACGGCGAGTGGCTGGTGGAGCTGAATTCCGAGACCCTGCCACGGGTGCTGGTGAACCAGACCTATCATGCCACCGTGGCCAAGGTAGCGCGCTCGGCCGAGGACAAGAGCTTCCTGGCCGAATGCCTCCAGAGCGCCAGCTGGCTGACGCGCTCCCTCGACCAGCGGGCCCGCACCATCCTGAAGGTGGCGAGCGAGATCGTGCGCCAGCAGGACGCCTTCCTGCTGCACGGCGTGCGCTATCTGCGGCCCCTGAACCTGCGCACAGTGGCCGACGCCATCGGCATGCACGAATCCACCGTCTCGCGGGTCACCTCGAACAAATACATTTCCACCCCGCGCGGCGTGGTGGAAATGAAGTTCTTCTTCTCGTCGGCCATTTCCGCCTCGGGCGGCGGCGAGGCCCATTCGGCCGAGGCCGTACGCCACCGCATCAAGCTGCTCATCGAGGCCGAGAGCGCGGAGGACGTGCTCTCCGACGACACCCTGGTGCAGAAGCTGAAGGACGAGGGCATCGACATCGCCCGCCGCACGGTGGCGAAGTATCGGGAAGGCATGAACATTCCCTCCTCGGTCCAGCGCCGCCGCGAGAAGATGGCCCTGCGCAGCGAGGCCAGCTGAGACCAAGAGGCCCCAGCCGGCCCATGCAGAGTCCGTCGACAGGCGCCGCTCCAACGCGCGGCAGCCCTCACGCGGGCTGGAGTTCGTAGATCTCCCCGTTAATGATGGCGGCACTGCCGGGCCACATCTCGAACCGGACGCCAGAATCGACACCACCGTTGCGCGGCGACGACCTGCGGAAGCCAAGAGCTTTGGCCGCGGCGATGGACAATTCCCCAATGCGCGTGGCTCCGCTCACGTCGGCCACCACCGCAACGACGCTCCTCTGCTGATAGGTGATGAGCGCCCGGCACCCGATCACCACGCCCACCGCGTGCCGGCGCACCAGAGGGTTGACGACCACATAGGGGATCGTCGCCGCATCCACATAACGCTTGGGGATGGGGCGACCTTTCCAGGCATAGGTGGTCTTGGAATAGATGTTGCCGTCCGCGTCGCTGAGGGGTTCCCCGTCGCCCCGTTCGACGAGCACATTGTGCCAGCCGCCGTTCGGATAGCCGGCGTTCTGGAGAGCGTCGAGGCCCTTGTCGTCCTCCCGATAGGCAAACTTGGCACCGTTCTGCCCGTTGGCCCCGTCGGCGTCGATGGCGCCGCCCGATTCCCAATGCACGCGCCCATCGTCGTCCTGGACCACATGGACACCGTCGATCCTGGCCAGCTCAATCGGCATGTTACCCCCCATAGAAACCATCTTAGGTTGCACAACCTAATATGACGCATATCTACGGTAGGTCCACAGCGCAATTTTCCGCCGCTTACTGAAAATATTATGTCTATTCACGCTGTCGTTTGGGTCGCAAAGCTCGGTCGATCGAAGTGCCACATCTCTTGAAATAAGATTTACCCGCAAAGGTTGAATATCAATGTATCCGGCCCGCGCGGTAAAATGCGGCGCGGGCCGGTATGGCTCACGCGAGGGTGAGCTTCACGTCGATATTGTTGCGGGTGGCGTTGGAATACGGGCAAACCTGATGCGCCTTGGCGATCAGCTCTTCGCCAGCCGCGCGATCGACGCCTGGCAGGGACACCTCAAGCGCGATCTCCAGTCCGAAGCCGCCTTCCGAACGCGGGCCGATGCCCACGGTGGAGGTGACGCTGGCGTCCGCCGGCACCTTCGCGCTGCCGCCCTGGGAAGCCACGAACTTCATGGCGCCGAGGAAGCACGCCGCATAGCCGGTGGCGAACAGTTGCTCGGGATTGACCCCGTCGCCGCCGGCGCCGCCCAGTTCCTTGGGGGTGGAGAGCTTCACGTCCACCGCCCCGTCGAGGGTGGCGGAATGGCCGTCGCGGCCACCGGTGGCGCGGGCGGAGGTGCTGTAAAGAACGTTCACGGGCATGGGACTGCTCCTTCTCGGATGGCGTGGCGATATTTAGTCGACACGATTAATTCGTGTACGATGTTTCTAGCCAGACCACCCCTCGCTGTCAAGCGGTTGCGATTATATCGCGTACGAATTATATTGAGGCCAGAGACCTAAGGTCGTTGCCATGCCCCGTGAAGACACCCCCCACACCACCGTCACGCCGCCCTTGACTCCAGGCCCGGCCAACGTGCCGGCACCCGCGCTGATGCCCGTGGACGACCTGTTGTGCTTTTCCTTCTATGCTGCAAGCCACGCCTTCACCCGCGTGTACAAGCCGCTGCTCGACGCCATCGGCCTGACCTATCCGCAGTATCTCGTCATGGTGGCGCTGTGGGAGAAGGACGACCAGACGGTGGGCGGCATCGGCGAGAAGCTGGGACTGGAATCCAGCACCCTGACACCGTTGCTGAAGCGGTTGGAGGCCCTCGGGCTTGTCACCCGCAGCCGCGATCCCGCAGACGAGCGGGTGGTGCGGGTGCGCATCTCCGCCCAGGGCGAAGCGTTGCGGGCGCAGGCGCGGACCATCCCCGAGTGTATCCTCAAGGCCACCGGCCTTGATCTCGACGACGCGGTAAGGCTCCAAAGGGAAGTCACCGCCCTGCGTGATGCCCTGGAGAAGGCCGCCGCCGGCAAGCTCTGAGCCGCCGCGCCACACCATTCCCGGAAGATGGGGCTTCATCCAGTTACTGGCATACGGTAGACCAGATATAAGAAGCTCATCAGGGCCTGGTCATGCTCGATTCCACTCTTGTCGGACATATCGCCTTCACCCCCACGCCGCCGGTCCTGCCGCCGCTGCCGCCCGGCCGGCATGATCTGGGCATCGCCGCCGAGCGCGATGCGCTGCTGGTGGTGCCGGAGGGTCTGGCGCCGGACGTGCCGGTTCCGCTGATGGTGCTGTTCCATGGCGGCGGGGGCAGCGCGGCCAAGATCCTTCCCATGATGGAAGCCCATGCGCAGCGCCATGGCTTCCTGCTGCTGGTGCCGCAATCGACCTTCCCCACCTGGGACATCGTGATCGCCGGCAACGGGCCGGATCGCGAGCGGATCGAGATGGCCCTTGCAGCGGTGGCCGCGCGCTTTGCCGTCGATCCCGGCCGCATCGCCTTCGCCGGCCATTCCGACGGCGGCAGCTATGCCCTGTCCCTCGGCCTCACCAACGGGCATTTCGTGACTCACGTCATCGCCTCGTCCGCCGGCTTCATGTCGGTGCACCGGCAACAGGGCGCGCCGCGCGTTTTCATCTCCCACGGGGTCCACGACGAGCAGATCCCCATCGCGCGCAGCGCGCGGGTGCACGCGGCCCTGCTCAAGGACGCCGGCTACGATGTGACCTTCATGGAATATAACGGCCCCCACGCCTGGCAACCGCCGGTGGTGGCGCTGGCGGTGGATTTCTTCCTGTCGCCATAGCGGACGCCGCAGCCGCGGGAGCGCGCGCGGACGCACGCGCTCCCGGCCCGCAACGGACGGCACCAGGGGGCCAACCCCCGTGTACCGGATCGCAGGCGCAGACGCCGGCGCCCTCCTACTTGATATATTTGTGCTTGTTCTCGACCACGCCCTGCGGAAACAGCGCGCGCACGGCCGACCGCGCGGCGATGTCGGCCTGCAGCACGATATCCCGCACTGGCTGCTCCGGACGACCACGGAACGAGGTGACGTGGAACTCCTGTTCCGGATGCATCGGCGTGGGGCCGAAGTAATAATTCGAGACACAGCAACGGCTGGCCGTGTTGGTGATGGGACTGACGGAGTGCCACGTCTCGTGATGGGTTTCCATCACCGCGAGCCGATTGAACTTCGAGTGGATGGTGATCTGCTTTTTCTTCGGGCCTTCAGGCCAAAGCTCGAGATTGCCGCCCTTATCCTCGGGCCAGTCCGGCGATACATAATACAGCAGGTTGAGATTGCGCCACAACCGGCGATCCTTGTCGTGTGAATTGTCGAGATGGGGATTGAGGAAGTGCCCCGGCGCCATTAACGAGATACCGCCCGCATAGAGATTGTCGTCCGGAACCATATCGTGCTTGCCGACGACATCGCTGATGATTTCAACGATCTCCGGCTCTTGGAAGGCATAGATCGCCTCCTCCAGCAACCGGTCATGTTCATTCATCTGTGCGGAGATAAACTTGAGCTCACGCAAGGATTTGTTGAGCCGCATATTGTTTCCGGACGGGAATTTTCCATAAATCGCAAGAGCGACATCCGGAGGCAGAACATCGTCCACCACAAAATTTCGGATTGGACTACTGGATTCGTATTGTCTTTTAATTCTGTCGAACTCGACTCTCAAGCGATCAGCGACAAACTTAGACAGCGAAACACGGTCATGCATTGGAACCCCCCTGACAGAGCCAATACCGATTTTTCCGAGTGGAACTTGTCCAGAATATCATGATAGCTCATGGCATAAAACCTGAGATTGTAGATTTTTCTGCAGTGCCCCCTAAAAACCCTCATCGCGCGGGTATTTTATCGCAGTCGCACAATGCCTTGGCGCCGCGATTACGACCTTTGGCTGCATCCGCACCCTCCGGGAATCCGGCGCTGGACAAGGCCGCCCGCGAGTGATGAGTTGGCTTCAATGACAACAAGCGAACGGGCAGGCCTTTGATCGGGCCGCCGGACGGGAGACATGCTTCGGGCCTCGGTCGTCATCTTCGCAGCGCTGGCCTACATCGGCTTCCTGTTCGCCATCGCGAGCTATGGCGACCGGCTGCGGCCGAAGGCGGCGCGGCGCGCGCCGCGACCCATGATCTATTCGCTGTCGCTAGCGGTATACTGTACTTCGTGGACCTTCTTCGGCTCTGTGGGGCTTGCCACCACCCAGGGCTTTGACTTCCTCACCATCTATCTTGGCCCCATCATCCTGATGACTGTGGGCGCCCCCGTCTTCATGCGGGTGGTGCGCCTCGCCAAGGCCAACAACATCACCTCCATCGCCGACTTCATCGCGGCGCGCTACGGCAAGAACCAGGGCATCGCGGCGCTGGTGGCGCTGGTGGCCATCGTCGGCGCCATTCCCTACATCTCGCTGCAGCTCAAGGCGGTCTCGGCCTCCCTCGTGGCCATGCTCGGCCATTTCGCCGGGGAGCACGGGCGCGGCACGGTGGTGGGCGACCTTGCGCTGTTCGTGGCCTGCGCCATGGCCGCCTTCGCCATCCTGTTCGGCACCCGCCACACCGACGCCACCGAGCACCAGGACGGCCTGATGCTCGCCATCGCCACCGAATCCCTGGTGAAGCTCGCGGCCTTCCTTGCCGTCGGCATCGTCGTCACCTTCCTCATCTTCGACGGCCCCGTGGAGCTGTGGTACGCGGCGCGCGAAGCCGGCGTCACCGCCCCGTTCGAGCACGGCTTCCCGCTCGGCAACTGGCTGACCATGATGGTGCTCTCCGGTGGCGCCTTCATGCTGCTGCCACGCCAGTTCCACGTGGCTGTGGTGGAGAACAAGGGCGAGGAGGAGATCCACCGGGCGCGCTGGCTGTTCCCGCTCTACCTGGTGCTCATCAACCTGTTCGTGGTGCCGCTCGCCCTCGCCGGCATGACCCTGTTCCCGCTGCAGATGGTGGACAGCGATGTCTATGTGCTGGCGGTGCCGCTGGCCGCCGGCTTCGACACCATCGCGCTGCTCGCCTTCGTGGGCGGGCTCTCGGCGGCCACCGCCATGGTGATCGTGGAATCGGTGGCCATCGCCATCATGGTCTCCAACGACCTGGTGATGCCCCTGCTGCTGCGCCGCCGCGCCGCCAAGGCCGACGGTGGTCCGCCCGACGACATGACCAGCGTGCTGCTGATGGTGCGGCGGGTGGCCATCTTCGTCATCGTGCTGGCCGCCTATCTCTACCACCGCATCACCGGCGACGCGCAGCTGGCCCAGATCGGCCTCCTGTCCTTCGCCGCCATCGCCCAGGTGGGACCGGCCTTTGCCGCCGGCATCCTGTGGCAGCGCGCGACCGCCAACGGCGCCATCGCCGCCATCCTCACCGGCAGCGCGCTGTGGGCCTATACGCTGCTGCTGCCGAGCCTTGCCGAGGCCGGCCTCATCTCCTCCACCGTGGTGCAGAACGGCCCGTTCGGGCTGTGGCTGCTGAAGCCCACGGCGCTGCTCGGCCTTTCCGCCACGCCGCTGGCCCATGGCGTGGCCTGGAGCCTCGGCATCAACACGCTGGTGCTGGTGGTGGTCTCCTTCCTCACCCAGCCGAGCCAGATCGAGCGGGTGCAGGCCCGCCTGTTCGCCGGTGGCGGCGACCGCGGGCAGATGCGCCCGGCCTTCCTGCGCTGGCGCTCCTCGGTCACGCTGGGCGAGGTGATGGCGACGGTGGAACGCTATCTCGGCGCCGAGCGGGCCCGCGCCGCCTTCGAGAATTACGCCCGCCAGCACGGCTTCATCCTCGATCCGCACCGGGAGGCGGACGCCGGCATGGTGCGCTATGCCGAGCACCTGCTGGCCTCGGCGGTGGGGGCGGCCTCCTCGCGCATCGTGCTGTCACTGCTGCTGCGCAAGCGCACCGTCTCCACCAAGGCGGCCTTGAAGCTGCTCGACGATGCCTCCGCCGCCATCCAGTACAATCGCGAGCTGCTGCAGAGCGCCATCGACCATGTGCGCCAGGGCATCGCCGTGTTCGACCGCGACCTGCGCCTCGTGTGCTGGAACCGCCAGTTCGGCCAGATGCTGGACCTGCCGGCGGAATGCTACGCGGTGGGCGTGCCGCTGACCGATATCCTCGCCTCCGCCCCCGCCGACGACGAGGCGAAGGGGAGCGCTGCGGGGGTGGGCGCGCGCATCGCCCGCTACGCCCATCCCAGCCCCGACTTCTCCGAGCGCCTGCACCAGCGCGGCGCGGTGATCGAGGCGCGGTCCGATGCCATGCCCGACAGCGGCATCGCCGTCACCTTCACCGACATCACCGCTTCCGTGGAAGCCGCCCTGGCCCTGGAGCGGGCCAACGAGAATCTGGAACGCCGCGTCCGCGAGCGCACCGAGGAGCTGGAGCGCCTCAACGGGGCGCTGGAGAAGGCCAAGGCCGAGGCGGAGGAAGCCAACCTCTCCAAGACGCGCTTCCTCGCCGCCGCCAGCCACGACATCCTCCAGCCGCTCAACGCCGCCCGGCTCTACGTGACCACCATGGTGGAGCGGGCGCGGGGACCGGAGGAGGAGCGCCTCGCCGGCAACGTGGATGCCTCGCTGGAATCGGTGGAAGAGATCCTCTCCGCCCTGCTCGACATCTCCCGCCTCGACTCGGGCGTGATGCGGCCGGAGATCGCGCCGTTCCGCATCGCCGACATCCTGAAGCCGCTGGAGATGGAATTCGCCCCGCTGGCGCGGGAGAAGAATCTCGACCTCACCTTCGTGCCGTGCTCGCTCGCCGTGCGCTCGGACCGGCGGCTGCTGCGCCGGCTCCTGCAGAACCTGATCTCCAACGCCGTGAAATATACCCCCCACGGGCGCGTGCTGGTGGGCTGCCGCCGCCACGCGGGCCGGCTGCGGGTGGAGGTGCACGACACCGGGGTGGGCATCCCGCGCTCCAAGTACAAGGTGGTGTTCCAGGAGTTCCAGCGGCTCGACCAGGGCGCCAAGGTGGCGCGCGGGCTCGGACTCGGCCTCTCCATCGTGGAACGCATCGCCCGGGTGCTGGAGCACAAGGTGGACGTCACCTCCCAGCCGTCCAAGGGCTCCACCTTCAGCGTCGACCTGCCGGTGGCCGTCTCCATGCCGGAGGAGCCGCAGGCCGTCCCCGCGCCGACCCGCCGCGGCGCACAGCTGGACGGGCTCACCGTCCTCGCCATCGACAACGAGCCGGCCATCCTCGAAGGCATGGAGCTGCTGCTGAAGGGCTGGGGCTGCGAGGTCATCACCGCGTCGAGCGCCGCCGGCGCCCTGGAGGCGGTGCGGCTGACGCGCAAGATGCCGGGCGTGGCCCTGGTGGACTATCACCTCGACGATGGCCACGGCATCGACGCGGTCATGTCGCTGAGGTGGAAACTGGGGAAACTGCCGGCCGTTCTCATCACCGCGGACCGCAGCAAGAAGGTGCGCGATGCGGCCCGCGCGGCGGACATGGAAATCCTCAGCAAGCCATTGAAGCCGGCGGCGCTGCGCGCCCTCCTCGCCCACTGGCGCCTCGCCCGCTCGGCGGCGGAATAGCCTGTTTGCGCAGGTCGCGCGCGGCCATTTTGCAACAGGCTCGGAGCATCCGGGTTAAGCCCTCGTTCATCCGCATGAACGCCCAATAAACGCCGCCTTCAGCCAGCGTTATGTGGCCGTGCCATAGAAGCACGCCCTCGGGGCATGGAAATGTTACTATTCTGTTAAAGTTTGTAACTGATCCATGCTGACTTGAACGCGCGATATACTTTTGGAGCGTGGCTATGACGATCACGATTAACGTCCCCGTCTTCCCGCTACGGAAAGAAATCGCCGCTCGCAAGCGGCGTCTCAGTCTTTCCCTGGGCCTGCCGCTGCGCGGGGCAAAGGGTGGCGCGAAAGCGGCCGGCACCGGGCCGGACCCGCGCTATACCGCCGACGGACTGGAGTTTGACGTGAGCGGCATCGGCAAGCCCGGCCGTCGCGGCGAGGGCTGAAGCGCAGGCCGGGGCGTCAACGCATCGGGTCCCCGGCCTTGGTCACGCTGGTGCCGGACAGGCCCCGGGACGAAGGTCAGACGATGCCGATCCCGCTTCTGGTTACAATCGAAATTGATCCTGTCTCCTCATCCCGCCTCGAAGCCGCTGGTTTCGGGCTGCGCGTCGCCGTCGACAAGGCCGAGCGCGCGCAGGTCATCAGCGCCGCGGGGGACGACATCCGGGCGGTCCTGACCAACGGGTCCACCGGCCTCGACACCGACGAGATCGCCGCGCTTTCGGCCCTCGAAATCATCTGCGCCCTTGGCGCCGGCTACGAGAAAATCGATCTGGACGCCGCCCGGGCGCGGGGCATCGTCGTCACCCATGGCCCCGGCACCAATGATGCCACTGTGGCCGACCACGCCATGGCCCTGCTCATGGCCATCGTGCGCGGCATCGTCGGCGCCGACCATGCGGTGCGGCGCGGCGACTGGCTCCGGTCGCGGCAGCCCCGCCCGATGATTTCGGGCAAGAAGCTGGGCATCCTCGGCCTTGGGACCATCGGCGAACAGATCGCGCGGCGCGGCGCCGGCGGGTTCGGCATGGATGTGGCCTATCACAATCGCACACCCCGGGCCGGCGCGCCCTGGCTCTATCTTCCCTCCCCCCGGGCCCTGGCCCAATGGTCGGACTTACTGGTGGTCGCCACCCCCGGCGGGGCGGCCACGCGGCATCTGGTGGACGCGCATGTGCTGGACGCGCTCGGGCCGGCGGGCTTCCTCGTCAACATTGCCCGCGGCAGCGTGGTCGATACCGCGGCCCTGGTCCATGCCCTCGAACACGGGCGCATCGCCGGCGCCGCCCTCGACGTGGTCGAGGGCGAGCCAAACGTGCCGCCGGACCTCACGCGGCAGCAAAACCTCGTGCTCACGCCCCACATCGCCGGCCGCTCGCCGGAGGCCGTGAAAGCCACCGTCGATCTGGTCATCGATAATCTCCAGGCGCATTTCGGCGGTCGCCCGGTGCTGACGCACGTTCCGGGCACCTGAGGCGCGCCGCCCTCCCCACGGCACATCCCCCGGCCTGCGGCTCATTTGCGTGCCTGCGGCGCCTGGGCTGTCGCATTAGGCCACGGCTCTGATATATGCGCGTCACATAATCGAGGCACCGAGGCCCTTCCCATGGCGAATGTCACTGCTTTTCCGGACAAGGCCACCATCGCCGAGCAGACCGCGCGGATGCTGCTGGAGGTGGAGGCCGTGCGCTTTTCCTCCGGCGAGCCGTTCATCTTCACCTCCGGCTGGGCCAGCCCGGTCTATATCGACTGCCGGCGCCTCATCTCCTTCCCCCGCGTGCGCCAGACGCTGGTGGACTTCGGCATCTCCACCATCTTCCGCGAGATCGGCTACGAGCAGTTCGATACCGTAGCCGGCGGCGAGACGGCGGGCATCCCCTTCGCAGCCTGGGTGGCGGACCGGCTGATGCTGCCCATGCAGTATGTGCGCAAGAAGCCCAAGGGCTTTGGCCGCAACGCACAGATCGAGGGACACCTGGCCCCCGGCCAGCGGGTGCTGCTGGTGGAGGATCTCACCACCGACGGCAAGAGCAAGGTGACCTTCGTCAACGCCCTGCGCGAGGCCGGGGCGGAGTGCTCGCACTGCTTCGTGTTCTTCTATTACGACATCTTCGCCGAGGCCTCGGGCATCTTCGACCAGGCCGGGCTCAGCCTGCACCGCCTCGCCACCTGGTGGGACGTGCTGGCGGCGGTGAAGACCATGAACCGGTTCGAATCCGCCCAGATCGCCGAGATCGAGTCCTTCCTCCACGATCCCCACTCCTGGTCGAAGGCCCACGGCGGCACCGCCGTCACCGGCGAGTGACCGCGCGGATGGACCTCTACGGCGTCCTCAAGCCCCTGTTCCGGTTCATGACGCCGGAGCAGGCGCATCACCTGTCCATCCGCGTGCTGAAGAGCGGCCTGGTGCCGGACCTGTCGGGGGGACCCGACGATCCGGTACTGGCGACGCGGGTGTGGGGGCTCGATTTCCCCAATCCGGTGGGCCTTGCCGCCGGATTCGACAAGCATTGCGAGGTGGCGGACGCCCTGTTCAGGTTCGGCTTCGGCTTTGTGGAGGCCGGCACGGTGACGCCGCGCCCGCAGCCGGGCAATCCCCTGCCCCGCCTGTTCCGGCTGGATGAGGACGAGGCGGTCATCAACCGCTTCGGCTTCAACAGCGAGGGCCTCGCCCCCTTCGTCTTCCGCCTTGGGCAGCGCCGGGCCAGCGGCAAGCGCGGCATCGTCGGCGCCAATGTGGGGAAGAACAAGGAGAGCGAGGACGCGCTGGAGGATTACGGCGCCGGCGTCTCGGCCACCTGCCGCCTCGCCGACTATCTGGTGTGCAACATCTCCTCGCCCAACACGCCGGGCCTTCGGGCGCTGCAGGCGCGGGCGGAGATGGAAACCCTGCTCGCCCACGTCATTAGCGTGCGCAATGCCTCCATGCCCGATCCCGCCGCGCGCACCCCCCTGCTGGTAAAGGTGGCGCCGGACCTCGACGACGCGGCCCTGGCCGACGTGGCGGAGGCCTCCCTCGCCACCGGCGTGGACGGCATCATCATGGGAAACACCACCCTGTCGCGCCCGGCGAGCCTGCAAAGCAAATTCAAGGACGAGACCGGCGGCCTCTCCGGCAAGCCCCTGCTGGCCCTGTCCACCGAGCGCCTCGGGGCGCTTTATCGGCTTGTGGGCGGCCGGCTGCCCATCATCGGCGTGGGCGGCATTGCTTCCGGAGCGGACGCCTATGCCAAGGTCCGCGCCGGGGCGAGCTTGGTGCAGATCTATTCCGCCCTGGTGTTCCATGGCCCCGGCCTCGTGACCCGGATCAAGACGGATCTCGCCGCCCGGCTGAAGGCGGACGGCTTCGCCTCCATTGCCGATGCGGTGGGCGTGGACGTGCGCTGAGGCGCCTAAGGTCGGGCGTGTCAGCTCGGGCGTTTGGCGAGCATGTCGCGGATCTCGGTGAGCAGCACCTCGGAGCGGGTCGGCGCCGGCGCCGGCTTGTTCTCCTCGGCCCGGCGCAGGGTGTTGATGGTCCGCACCACCAGGAACAGTACCGCCGCCACGATCAGGAAATTAATGGCGATGGTAATGAAGGAGCCATACGCCAGTACCGCTCCCTGCTTTTTGGCGTCCACCAGGTTGTCGGCCGTCACAGCCGACGACAGGGGAATGAAGTGGTTCGAGAAATCGAGGCCGCCGGTGATGGCGCCGATGACCGGCATGAAGATGTCCCCCACGAGCGAGGTCACGATGTTGCCGAAGGCGGCGCCGATGATCACGCCGATGGCGAGATCCATCACATTGCCCTTGACCGCGAATTCCCTGAACTCCTTCAACACCGGCATGTCCGTCTCCCGAGCCGTCGAGATGGCACCCTTAACCAAAATCCTTACGAAACGTCCTTAACGCTGGGCCAAGGCGCACTGCAAGCGACAGGCGAGCAACGCGGCCGGGGTCGGCTGGGTTCACGCCTGGACCGAATTTCCCTTTGCCCCCACCCGCGATCGCCTCTCGCCAAACGGATCGCTCCGTTGCGGCACCGTTGCGTACGGCGTGACGCTTTCATGACTTTGAGTGCGCCCGTCCCTATGTTAGGGAGTGCCCGCCGCCGATGACGGGGGCGGGCCTTAGGGCTCTTTCGGCAACATCCCCAGGGGTCCCCTCGCGGATCAACCCCTTCCGGGCAGAATGGCGACACGCTTGAGAATGGCGGACCGGCAAACCAGCTTCGCATATGAAGATCTCCTCGCCTGCGGACGTGGCGAGCTGTTCGGCGCCGGAAACGCGCAATTGCCGCTGCCGCCCATGCTGATGTTCGACCGCATCGTCGAGATTTCCGAGACCGGCGGCGAATTCGGCAAGGGCTTCATCCGCGCCGAGCTCGACGTGAACCCGGACCTGTGGTTCTTCGCCTGCCACTTCAAGGGCGACCCGGTTATGCCCGGCTGCCTGGGCCTCGACGCCATGTGGCAGCTGGTCGGCTTCTATCTCGGCTGGCTGGGCTCGCCCGGCCGCGGCCGGGCGCTGGGCCTCGGCGAACTCAAGTTTTCAGGCCAGGTTCTGCCGGGCGTGAAGAAGGTGGTCTACGGCATCGAGTTCAAGCGGGTGATGCGCTCCAAGCTGGTGCTGGGCATCGCCGATGGCTGGCTGTCGGCGGACGATGCCGTCATCTATCGCGCGAAGGATCTGAAGGTGGGCCTGTTCCAGGCCGATGCGGCACCCGCCGCGGGAGCGGCGAGCGCCTGACAAGGCGCCGCCACGATCCGCGGCCATACTGCTGCTTTCCAATGGGGATTTGACATGCGGCGCGTCGTCGTCACCGGGATGGGCATCGTCTCGTCCATCGGCAACTCCACGCAAGAGGTGCTCGCCAGCCTGCGCGAGGCCAAGAGCGGCATCTCCTTCGCGGAGGACCAGGCCAAGCTCGGCTTCCGCTGCCAGGTGCAGGGCGCGCCGACGCTGAACGCCGAAGAGGTGGTGGATCGCCGCGCCATGCGCTTCCACGGCGGCGGCACCGCCTGGAACCATGTCGCCATGGACCAGGCCATCCGCGATTCGGGGCTGGAGCCGTCCGAGGTTTCCAACCCGCGCACCGGCATCGTCATGGGCTCCGGCGGCCCGTCCACCCGCACCATCGTGGAAGCGGCGGACATCGCCCGCACCAAGGGCCCCAAGCGCATCGGCCCGTTCGCCGTGCCCAAGGCCATGAGCTCGACCGCGTCGGCGACGCTCGCCACCTGGTTCAAGATCAAGGGCGTCAACTATTCCATCTCGTCGGCCTGCGCCACGTCGAACCACTGCATCGGCAACGCCTACGAGCAGATCCAGTACGGCAAGCAGGACGTGGTCTTCGCCGGCGGCTGCGAGGAGCTGGACTGGACCCTCTCCAGCCTGTTCGACGCGATGGGCGCCATGTCCTCCAAGTATAACGCCACGCCCCACAAGGCCTCCCGCGCCTATGACGTAAACCGCGACGGCTTCGTCATCGCCGGCGGCGCGGGCGTGCTGGTGCTGGAAGAGCTGGAGCACGCCAAGGCCCGCGGCGCCAAGATCTATGGCGAGGTCGCCGGCTACGGCGCCACCTCCGACGGCTACGACATGGTCGCCCCCTCGGGCGAGGGCGCCGAGCGCTGCATGCGCATGGCCCTGTCCACCGTGAACCTGCCCATCGACTACATCAACCCGCACGCCACCTCGACCCCGGCCGGCGATCCGCCGGAAATCGAGGCCATCCGCAAGGTGTTCGGCGTCGGCGAGAAGTGCCCGCCCATCTCGGCGACCAAGTCGCTGACCGGCCACTCGCTGGGCGCCACCGGCGTGCAGGAAGCCATCTACTGCCTCCTCATGATGCAGAACGGCTTCATCTGCGAGAGCGCCAACATCGAGGAACTGGACCCGGTGTTCGCCGACATGCCCATCGTCCGCGCGCGGCAGGACAATGTGAAGCTCGGCGCGGTGCTGTCCAATTCGTTCGGCTTCGGCGGCACCAATGCGTCGCTGGTCTTCAAGCACGTGGATGCGTGATTGCACGACGGAGGCCTGAGCCCCGCCGGGCGGATGTCCGCCGTGCAGCCCCCGCGGGCCAGGCCAGCGGGGGCAATACCGGCTTGAGGCAGGGCCATCCGGGGCAAGGGTTCTACGACCTCCCCCAGAGGCATGCGTCAGGGTCGGTCATGAAAGGTGAAGGGCCGTGCCGTGGTGCCGGCCCGCGCGGTCTGCTATCGGCGTTTCAGGCGCGAGAGGGTGGGTGATGCAGGACCTGATGAAGGGCAAGCGTGGCTTGGTGATGGGGGTCGCGAACGACCATTCCATCGCCTGGGGCATCGCCAAAGCCTTGGCCGGCCAGGGCGCCGAGATCGCCTTCACCTACCAGGGCGATTCCGTGGCCAAGCGCGTGAAGCCGCTGGCCGAGAGCCTCGGCTCCTCCATCCTCCTGCCGTGCGACGTGGAAGACCTCGCCAGCGTGGATGCCGTGTTCGCGGCGCTGAAGGAGCGCTGGGGCACCATCGATTTCCTTGTCCATGCGGTGGCCTTCTCCGACAAGTCGGAGCTGAAGGGCCGCTATGCTGATACCAGCCGAGAGAATTTCTCCCGCACCATGGTCATCTCCTGCTTCTCCTTCACGGAGATCGCCAAGCGCGCCGCCGCGCTGATGCCCAATGGCGGGTCGCTCGTCACCCTGACCTATGGCGGCTCCACCCGCGTCATGCCCAATTACAACGTGATGGGCGTGGCCAAGGCGGCGCTGGAAGCTTCGGTGCGCTACCTCGCCGCCGATTACGGGCCGGCCGGCATCCGCGTAAACGCCATTTCGGCGGGGCCCGTACGCACGCTCGCCGGCGCCGGAATCGCTGATGCCCGCCTGATGTTCAACTACCAGAAGCGCCACGCCCCCCTGCGCCGCACCGTCTCCATCGAGGAAGTGGGCGGCTCCGCCCTCTACCTACTGTCCGAGCTGTCGGGTGGCGTGACGGGCGAGATCCATTTCGTGGATTCCGGCTACAACATCATGTCCATGCCGCATCCCGACGTGCTCAAGCAGCAGGAAGACGCCGAGGCGAAGCTTGCGGCCGACACGCCGGTGAAGGCTGCGGAATAGCAGCAGCGCCCCGGGCCTGCGCCGGTGATCGACCCGACCTGACGCAGCGGCGGGCGCGATTGCCTCTTTACCTCCCGCGCCGGAGCGCTACCTATCGGCGCGGGCTGTTCTGACCATCACAGACAGAACCGCTGCATCTGGGGGTGGGTGAAGGCATGGACGCACTGGTGGTCGCCGGGATCGTCTTCGTGTGTCTGTTCGGCGGTGCCATCGCCGGCATGGCGGCCTCCCGCAAGCTGAAGGAACAGCACCTCTCCAAGGAAACGCAGGAGGCGGTGAAGCTCGCGGTGGGTATGGTGGCGGCCATGGCCTCGTTGATCCTCGGCCTCATGACCGCGTCGGTGAAGGGGAATTTCGACACCACCAACCGCGACGTGCAGCAATACGCCACCTATCTCATCACCCTCGACCTGTCGCTCCGGCACTATGGTCCGGACGCCGATCCGGCCCGCGCCGCGCTGCGCGGCTATACAGAGCACGCCCTCGACGAGACCTGGCCGGCGGACACCACGAAGACCCTCGTCAACAGCGAGGTGTCCGAGCAGACCCTCTCGCATGTGGGCCAGATGGTGCGCGCGCTTGAGCCGAAGACGCCGGACCAGGTGGAACTCAAGGCGGAGGCCATCGACCGCTACAAGTCGTTGGCCGCCTTGCGCTGGGTGCTGATTGAGGAAAGCGCGGTGCAGGTGCCGCCCATCTTCACCGTCGTGCTGATCGTCTGGCTCACCTTCATCTTCATGAGCTTCGGGTTGTTTTCGCCGGTCAACTCGGTGTCGGTGTCGATTTTTCTCCTGTGTGCCCTCTCCCTGGGCGGAGCGATCTTCCTGATCCTGGAGATGAGCACGCCCTTTGACGGAATTATAATAATACCATCCGACGCCATGCTGAAGGCGTTGCAGCACATGGTGAAGTAACCGTCCCGCCGGCCGGCAGCGGGGATGGGCGGACGGGCGGCATCATGGGGCGTTGCGCTGCACCGGCCCAGCGGCTAGAGCATAGCGCGTCCGGATCGTTCCGGGCCGGGCATATCGCCCAACCCATTGAATTTGAGCCAACTTCCAATCGGCGGAGCGATCCGCTCCGGTGGGAAGCTGCTCCACAGGCACCTTGTCCGCAGCGGCGGCGCAGGCCCCCGCGGGCCGCGAGCAGTGCGGACGGACAAGCGCGGGCCGAACCGGCCGCGCTCGCCTTTGACAGGACAGGAGGCGGACATGAGCCGCAAGACGCTGTGGGTGGCGGCGGCGAGCGTGCTCGTCGGCATCATCGTGCTCGGCCTCAAGACGCTGGCGTGGTGGGTGACGGGCTCCGTGGCGCTGTTGTCCGACGCGCTGGAGAGCATCATCAACGTGGCCGCCTCCGGCGCGGCGCTGATCGCCCTGCAGGTGTCCTCGCGGCCCGCCGACGACAACCACCAGTTCGGCCACCACAAGGCGGAATACATCTCGGCGGTGATCGAGGGGGTGCTGGTGGTGATCGCCGCGCTCACCATCATGCGCGAGGCCTATAACGGCTTCCAGAACCCCACCCTGCCCGACCAGCCGGTGAAGGGCATGCTGCTGAACGGCGCGGCGACCGTCGTCAACGTGGTGTGGTACGTCATCCTGATGCGCGTCGGCCGGGCCTATCGCTCGCCGGCCCTGATCGCCGACGCCAAGCACCTGATGTCGGACGTGGCCACCTCCGCAGCCGTGCTGGCGGGCTTCGTGCTGGTTCCAGTCACCGGATGGCCGCAGCTGGACCCGCTGCTGGCCGGGCTCGTCGCCCTCAACGTGCTATGGACCGGCTGGGGCATGATGAAGGAATCCGTGGGCGGCCTGATGGACGCCGCCCCGCCGCCGGACGTGGTGGCGCGCATCAAGGAGCTGGTCTCCATCCACGCCGCCGGTGCCATCGAGGCCCACGACCTGCGCACCCGCCATGCCGGGCGCATAACCTTCGTGGAGTTTCACCTGGTGGTGCCGGGCGCCATGACGGTAGCGGCCGCCCACGAGATCTGCGACCGCATCGAGAGCGCCTTCGAGCAGGACATGGACGACGCCATCATCACCATCCACGTGGAACCGGAAGGCGAGGCCAAGCACCGCGGCGTGGTGGTGCTTTAATCGCGCTCCCAAGGCCTCACGCTCCAAGGCCTCACGCTCCAAGGCCTCACGCTCCCTTGGGGCGGAAGGCGACGCACACCTGCGGGTCGGTCTCGATGCGCCCCGCGCCGATGAGGTCGAGGCAATAGGGAATGGCCGGGAACACCGCCCCGAGGCACACCGCGATGGAGGCCGGCTTGCCC
The DNA here is from genome assembly GCF_043193975.1 of Xanthobacter versatilis. Classification (NCBI taxonomy): domain Bacteria; kingdom Pseudomonadati; phylum Pseudomonadota; class Alphaproteobacteria; order Hyphomicrobiales; family Xanthobacteraceae; genus Xanthobacter; species Xanthobacter versatilis. The sequence continues at coordinate 42,297 of NZ_JBAFVB010000004.1, forward strand.
GGCAGGTTCACGATCAGGGTCTTGCCGCGCACCCCCGCCTCCTGCCGCGACAGGATGGCGGTGGGCACCTCGTTCAGGCTGATGCGGCGCATCTGCTCGCCGAAGCCGGGCAGCGGCTTCTCGATCACCGCCGCCATGGCCTCAGGGGTCAGGTCGCGCGGGGCCGGGCCGGTGCCGCCGGTGGTGCAGATGAGGTCGAGGCCGGCATGGTCGCACATGTCGATCAGGGTATCGCGCACACTCTCGAAACCGTCCGGAATGACCCGATAGTCGACGCTCCAGGGGCTGGTGATGGCCTGCCGCAGCCATGCCTCGATGGCCGGCCCCGAGAGGTCGGCATAGCCGCCGGAGCTGGCGCGGTCCGAAATGGTGACGATGCCGATGCGGGCTGGCGACATGGGAGCGATCCGGTTGGTCCAGAGCACGCGCTGGCTGCGCGTCCCCGATCTCGAGGGCGGGAGACGGATGCGCCGATCAGGCGGGTTCAACCCGATCGGGCCCGGCTCCAAGGCGGTGCGCCTGTGCTGGCGCGACCGGGGCCGAAATGCAAGCCCGTGTCCATTTCCCCGTGTCCATCTCAGCGTCACCCGGGCGCGCCGCCATATCGCAGCGATAGAGGTTGAATTTCGCGTGAAACCGTATTCATGTGAATATAGGTGAAACGTGTCGTTTTTTTCGGGTTCCTGCCGTGACGGTGCATCGGAGCATGTCGGATTTCCTGACCACCCGCGAGCTGGCGGCGCTGCTGCGCGTGAAGGAGCGCAAGGTCTACGATCTGGTGGCGACGGGCAGTCTCCCGGTCCGGCGGGTGACGGGCAAACTGCTGTTTCCGCGCAAGGAAATCGAGAGCTGGCTGGGAGGCGCCACTGAACCGCGCGAGCCTGGGGAGACCCAGGCGCCGGGCGAGCGTGCACCCTTCCCGCTCGTTCTCGCCGGCGGGCACGACCCCCTGCTCGACTGGGCGCTGCGCGAATCGCGCTCCGGCATCGCCGCCTTCCTCGACGGCGCGCTCGATGGGCTCGCCCGCGCCGAGCGGGGCGAATGCATCGCCGTGGGCCTGCACGTGCCCGATCCACAGGGCTGGAACGTGGGTACGGTGGAAGGCCGCTTCTGCCGCGAGCCATGGGTGCTGATCGAATGGGCCCGGCGGGTGCGCGGCCTCCTCTACCGGCCCGATATCGCCCGTCCTCCCAAAAGCCTGAAGGATGTCCGGGGCCTGCGCTTCCAGGCGCGGCAGCCGGAAGCCGGCAGCGAGCTGGTGCTGGACCGGCTGTTGTCCGCCGAGAAGATGGCGCGCGCCGACCTCCGGGTAGTGGACGCCGTCGAGCGGACCGAGACCGACCTGGCGCTGGCCATCGCCGCCGGGCGGGCGGACGTGGGGCTCGGCATCGCCGCGGCGGCGCGCCTTCACAATCTGCGCTTCCTGCCGCTGCTGGAGGAGCGCTTCGATCTCCTGGTCTGGCGCAAGGCCTATTTCGATCCGCCGTTCCAGAAGCTGGTGGCATTCTGCCTCGCGCCCGCCTTCGAGGCCCGTGCCGCCGATCTCGGCGGCTATGACGTGTCCGGCTTCGGGACGGTCCATTACAATTGCTGCTGAACCGGCCCCCGGGCCGAAAAGAAACGCCCGCCCGTAAACCGGGCGGGCGCAAGGTCCTCTGGGGACTGGTGTCTGCGGTCAGGCCGCTTCCACCGGTGGCACGTCGAGAGCGCGGAAAATGGCGCAGCGGCGGAAGGCGTCGATGTTGGGCGGCTCGTTCTTCTGCGAGCAATATTTCGCCACCAGCTTGGCGAGGCCCTTGATGTCGCGTCCGGAGGTCTCCGGGAACATCACCACCAGCTTGCCGATCAGCTCGTCCGACAGCGGCAGGCCGAACTGGTCCGCCATCACCCGCCAGATCTTGCGGCGGTCGTCCGGTCCCGGCGAATGGTATTTGATGAGCGCGATGCAGCGGGAAATGATGGCCTCGTCAATATCGTCCACCCGGTTGGTGGTGAGGAACAGCAGGCCGTTGAAGTATTCGAGCACGCGCAGGAACACGCCCACCACCGCGTTCATGGTGAGGTTGTCCTGCCGGCGCTTGATGTAGACATCCGCCTCGTCGATCAGCATCACCGCGCCCCAGCGCTGGGCGCGGGTGAGGGCATCCTTCAGGGCCTGCTCCATGTGGGCCACATCGAGGCCGAGCTGGCCGGAATGCACCCGGTAGAGCGGGCGCTGGATGATCTCCGAATAGACCTCGGCAGTGAGGGTCTTGCCGACGCCGGGCGGTCCGGCGCACAGCACGGTGGTGCCGCCGGACTTGCCCGCCACCACGTCGTCCATGAGCGTGTTCATCTCGGCGGTGAGGATGTCGATGAGGTCGGTCTGCTCGGGCGGCAGCACCAGCTTGTGCTTCAGCTCGGGGTGGTATTCGTAAGGACGGATGTCGTCCACATGCACCCACACGTGGTGGTGCAGTTCCAGATGGAACATGAGGATGAGGGGGTGCACCGGCATGTCGGTGAACGAGCCCTTGCGCACGTTCGCCTGCGCCGCCTTCAGCGCCTCGTCCACCGCCATGTGGAAGAGGTTCTGCTTGTCCGCCTTCTTCACGATCTTGTCGAGGAAGAAGCCCGAGGTTTCGTTGCCGAGCGTGCGCTCGCCGAGCAGTTCCTCGTCATTCACCAGGCGCGCCTCGGAGCCCGAGGAGGACAGCACGATGATTGACTTGCGCGCCCAGTCGGTGTCGCGGCGGTTGGCGGTGGGATCCTCGGCGAAGATGCCGGTGCCCTTGCCGGAGAACTGGTGGCCGTAGCGCGCCCGCCACTCGAAATAGCGCACCATCTGGTCGTCGAAGGAGGCGAGCAGGCCCGCGTCCTCCATCAGCCAGCCCTTGGCCGCCAGCGTGCCGGGAATGGTGAGGCCACGCAGATCCTTGGAGCGGATCAGCAGATTCTCCACATGGATCTTGCCGCGATTGTTGGCCTTCAGCTCGATGATGACGCGGCCGGCCTCCTCCTCGCCGGGGGGCGTGTAGTCGAGCCGGGTGATGAGGTAGGGCTCGGGCTTGCCGCCCGCATTCATGCGGAACAGCCAGCCGCGGATGGATGAGTTCACGAAGTAGAGGGCCAGCTCGCCGGCGAGGTCTTCCAGCTCTTCCGGGGCGAAGCGCCGGCCTTCATCCTTGAACACGCCGACGAGGTTGGCGAGCTGCTCTTCCTGCCCGCGCACGGCGGTGCCGCCATTCTTCAGCACCAGGTCGTGGAGGTGGGCCAGTTCGTCGGGCTTCAGCGTGTCGAGCCCCAGCTCCATGCGGGTGGACAGGCGCGGCTGGGCCAGAAGATGGGCCTGATCGGGAAAGGCCTCGACCAGGGATTCGACGACCAGACGTTCGACGATGAGCTTCATGACCACCTCACGGTGACGACCAATGTCCGGGTTCCGACAAAAATCGTCGGGCTGTGACAACCCCTGGCATCGGACGATGGGTTGAAACGGCCATAGCAAGATCGAGGCCGGCAAGATCAGCCCGACCCCTCGCTGGCATCGGCCGACCCACCTGCGGACGCCAGATCACCGAAGCCGACCTGCCGCACCGTTGGGCACCGCGCAGCTCACCCCGGCGTCAGCGCCGGGCGCCGGAACCCTCTTTTCGTTCACTATAACCCCTTGGAATAAAGTCACTAATCCGCAACGTCGCAATAACTCTGGCTGGCCGACTGAAATCTGAAATCCGCCTGAAATTTCAGCTTGCATGGGAAAGCAAGATAGCTTTGTATATTAGCTAATTCGCCTGTCGCGACTGCGGCTGGCGGGTGCTCCATCCCGGCGTTCCAGCGAGGTTGCCCCGTCGCCATGGTCGCGCAGCAGATCGTCAACGGCCTCATGCTCGGGGCCATCTACATGCTCGTGGCGGTGGCCTTCACCCTCGCCATCGGGGTCTTGAACTTCCTCAACTTCTCCCTGCCCGGCCTGTTCATGGCCGGCGGCATGCTTGCCTTCGGACTGATGAAGGCCGGCTGGCCCTTCCTGCTCGCCGCCGCCGGGGCGCTGGCCGCCGCGGCCTTCATCTCCCTGCTGGTGGAGCGCTTCGCCTACCGGCCCATGCAGGGCGGCGATCCGGAGGTGCCGCTGGTGTCCTCCCTCGGCTTCCTGGTGCTTTTGGAAAACCTCATGCTGGTTCAGTTCGGATCGGACCAGCAGGCGTTCCCGGCGCTGCTGCCGGACCTCAATTTGCGCCTCGGCGGCCTCGTCATCGGCTATGCCCAGCTCGCCTCGCTCGTGCTGTCGCTGGGCATCGTGGCCGCTCTGTCCTTCGTGCTGGCGAAGACCGCCGCCGGACGGCGCATCCGCACCGTGGCGGAGAGCCGCGAGACGGCGCTGCTCATGGGCATCGACATCGCCCGCCTGGTGCCGCAGCTCTTCGTCGCCTCGGCGGCGCTGGCGGCGCTGGCCGGCATCCTGTTCGCGGTGAACTACCAGCAGGTGTCGCCCTTCATGGGCGAGGGCGTCGGCTTCAAGGGCGTCGCCGCCATGATCGTGGGCGGCATGGGTTCCATCTGGGGCGCGGTGCTGGGCGGCCTGCTCATCGGCCTTGCCGAGGTGGTCTCCATCTCCTTCATCGGCGCGGACGTGGTGAACATCACCGTCTACGGCCTGCTGCTCCTCATCCTCATCGTCCGGCCGCAGGGTCTCATGGGCCGCGCCCCCAGCCGGGAGAAGCTGTAATGAGCGGCTATCTGACCGGCGTCCTCGTCGTCCTCGCCTTCAATGTCATGGCGGCCTATGCGGTCTACCTGCCGCTGGCCGCCGGGCAGCTCAATCTCGGCATCGCCGGCTTCATGGCCATCGGCGCCTATGGCTCAGCCTTCCTGACCAACGAATATATGTGGCCCATGTGGGCCGCCATCCCGGCGGGCGCGCTGGCGGCGGGGCTCACCGGCCTCCTCATCGGCCTGCCGGTGCTGCGCACCCACGGCATCTATTTCGCCATGGCCACCTTCGCACTTGGGCAGGTGATCTCCGCGCTGTTCCTCAATCTCGAAGTGGTAGGCGGCGCGGCGGGCTATCCCGTCACCGACTATGCCGGCCCCAACGTGGTGTTCGCGGCGGCGGCGGGTGTGGTGGTGCTGATGCTCTACATCTCCCGCACCCGCTTCGCCCTCGAGCTGACGGCGGTGAAGAGCGACGCCACGGTGGCGGACCTGCTCGGCGTCCCGGTGCGCGGCATGAAGGTGGCGGCCTTCGCCCTGGGCGCCATGGTGGCCGGCTTCGGCGGCGCCCTCTATGCGCACCATTACAATTTCGTGGAGGCCCAGCATTTCAACGTGCTGCTGTCGGTCTTCACCGTCCTTTACGTGCTGTTCGGCGGCACCCAGACCGTGTGGGGTCCGCTGGTGGGCGCCGTCTTCTTCACTTTGGTGCCGGAGCTGCTGCGCGCCTCCGACCAGTGGCGCTACGCCGTGTTCGCAGTCTTCATCATCGTCTTCATGGCGCTCCGCCCTCAGGGGCTGGTGACGGCCGCCCTGTTCCGCCTGTTCCGTCGCCGCGCGCCGGAGGCCTCCTCATGAGCACGGCGCTGGAAATCTCCGCCCTGTCCAAGTCGTTCGCGGGCGTCCAAGCCATCCGCGACCTGTCCTTCACCGTGCCGAAGGGCGTCTCCACGGCGCTCATCGGCCCCAATGGGGCGGGCAAGACCACGGTGTTCAACATGGTCAGCGGCGTCTATGGCGTGGATGCCGGCCGCATCACGGTGAACGGCGTGGACGTGACCCGCATGCCCTCCCGCCGCCGCATCAGCACCGGCGTCGCCCGCTCGTTCCAGAACGTCCGGCTGATGCCGCATCTGTCGGTGCTGGAAAACCTGCTGGTGGGCCAGCATGTGCGTGCCTCCTCACTGGCCGCGCTGCTCACCCCCTACCGTCTCATCCCCAACCACCGCTGGAAGCGCGAGGCCCGCGCCGCGCTGGAGGAAAGCGGCCTCGACCGCTGGGCGGACGAGACCGTCTCCGCCCTGCCCTATGGGGTGAGGAAGCGCATCGACCTGGTGCGCGCGACACTCGCCGGCGCCAGCCTGCTGATGCTGGACGAGCCCGCCGCCGGCCTCAATCCCTCCGAGACCAATGCCCTGAGGGATCACCTCAAGGCGCTGATGGCCAAGGGCATCACCCTGCTGGTGGTGGAGCACGACATGCACTTCGTGGAGTCCATCTGCCAGAACGTGGTGGTGCTGAATTTCGGCGAGAAGATCGCCGAGGGTCCCCTCTCCCGCGTGCGGCAGGATCCCAGGGTGCGCGAGGCCTATATCGGCTCGGACGGGGAGGCCTGACATGGCGCTGCTCGAAGTCTCCGCCCTTTCCGTCTCCTATGGCCGCGTGGCCGCGCTCACCGATGTCTCGCTCAGCGTCCGCGAGGGCGAGATCGTCACCGTGCTCGGAGCCAACGGCGCCGGCAAGTCCACCCTGCTGAAGGCCATCCTCGGCGCGGTCCCGGCGAAGGGCGGCGGCATCACCTTCGCAGATTCCGACCTCACCCGCGCGGCGCCCCACAGGCGCATGGCGCAGGGGCTGGTGCTGGTGCCGGAAGGCCGGCGCATCCTCATCTCCCTGACGGTGGAAGAGAACCTGCTGCTGGGCGCCCACATGCGGCGCGACACCGTCGCCATCCGCCGCGAGATGGACGCCATCTATGGCCGCTTCTCCAACCTCGCCGAGCGCCGGCACATGCTGGCCTCCTGCCTCTCCGGCGGCGAGCAGCAGATGCTGGCCATCGGCCGCGCCATGATGGCGAAGCCCCGCCTGATGATGCTGGACGAACCCTCCCTCGGCCTCTCGCCGCTGTTCGTGGAGAAGCTGTTCGACCTCATCTGCGAACTGAACCGCGACGGCCTTTCGGTGCTGCTGGTGGAGCAGAACACCGGCAAGGCGCTGAAGGTCGCCCATGCCGCCACCGTGCTGGAACTCGGCCGCGTGACCATGGACGGCGACCCCAAGGCGCTCGCCGCCGATCCAAGGCTCCAGGACGCCTATCTCGGCGGGGCGAATGCCCACTGATCTTTTCAAGTGAAGTGAAGACCGGTTCGCGTGACGAAAACAAGCGCGACACACAGAAAAACCAGAGCAATCCAGAGGAGAATTGGACATGAAGAAAAGTCTGCTTCTTGGCGCCGGCCTCCTGGCCGCGCTGGTCACCGCCGGCACCGCGCGGGCGGAGGAAGAGCTCGTCCTCGGCTACATGATGGCCAAGAGCGGCCCCTACGTGAGCCTTGCCAACACCAATGAGGTGGCGGTGGACATGGCGGTCGAGGAAATCAACGCCAAGGGCGGCGTCAACGGCCGCAAGATCAAGGTGGTGAAGTTCGACACCGCCGGCGATCCCAAGCAGGCCACCACCGCCGTGCGCGCGTTCGCGCAGGATGCGGGGGCGCTGGCCATCATCGGGCCGTTCTCCTCCTCGGAAGTGCGCACCACCTTCCCGGTGGGCGAGCGCGAGGGCATCTCGCAGATGTCCATGGCCTCCTCGGCGCCGGGCCTCACCAAGGGCTTCACCTACGGCTTCCGCAACACCACCGACGAAGGCAAGGTGATCGACCAGGTGCTGGCGTCCATCAAGGACAAGAAGCTGCCCATGGCCTCGGGCGCGGCGGCCTATGCCACCGACGACGTGGTGTCCAAATCCATCGGCACCGGCGTGGTGCCCAAGATGTTCGAGAAGTATTCGATCCCCTCCAAGGGCGCCGTGGACTTCCAGCTCGCCGCCTTCGACCTGTCGCCCCAGGTGGCGCAGCTGAAGCAGATGGCGCCCGACGTGGTCGGCCTCGGCTCGCCGCCGGAAGGCGCCATCACCATCGCCAAGGAACTGAAGCGCCAGGGCGTCTCCACCCGCCTCATCGGCGGCACCACCATCGCCGATCCCGAGCTGCCCAAGCGCATGGATGGCGCCGGCGAAACGCTCACCATCGGCACCACCTTCTTCCCCGAGGTGAATGACAAGACCCGCGCCTTCGCGGCGGAATTCGCCAAGCGCACCAAGGCCGCCGGCCTCAACCGCACCGACCCCAACCAGATGGACGCCTCGGTCTACGACATCGTCTACCTCTACGCCGAGGCCATGAAGCGGGCCGGCACCACCGGCGACAAGGCCAAGCTCGCCGCCGAGCGCAGCGCGGTCCGCGACCAGGTGGCCAAGCTGAAGGACGTGCCGGCGCTCGAAGGCGCCATCTCCTTCGCCGACGGCGACGCCGTGAAGCCCGTCTACATCCTTGAGGTGAAGGGCGGGAAGTGGACCCTTCTGGATACGCGGATGCCGAACTGACCTCGGCACACTCCGCGTACGGCCGGCGCCTTCCTCCTGCCCCTGACCGGAAGGCGCCGGCTCTTCTTCCATTCCCTCGAAAGACACATCCATGCCGGGCACGACACTTGACTTCACCCTCCATGCCGACGGCGCCGCCAAGCGCCTTGCGGTGGAGATCCGCCACGCTGTGATCGCCGGCTGGACCGGCCGCGACAAGGCGGCGCTGGAAAAGCACATCGTGGAGCTGGAAGAGCTGGGCGTGCCGCGCCCCGCCTCCACCCCCATCTATTACCGGGTGGCGGCCGCCCGCTTCACCACCGCCGACGCCATCGAATGCACCGGGCCGGACTCCTCCGGCGAGGTGGAGTTCATGGTGCTTGAGAGTGGCGGGCGCCGCTTCCTCGGCGTCGGCTCGGACCACACTGACCGCACGGTGGAGACCTACGGCATCACCGTCTCCAAGCAGATGTGCGACAAGCCCGTCGCCCCCGAGCTGTGGGTGCTGGACGACGTGCAGCCCCATTGGGACAGCCTGATCATCCGCTCGTTCGCCACCATCGGCGGGGAACGGGTGCTGTACCAGGAGGGCCCGGTCTCGGCCATGCTGCCCCCGGGCGAGATCATCGCTGGCTACGGGCCGGGCCTTTCCGAGGGCACCGCCATGTTCTGCGGCACCCTCGCGGCCAAGGGCGGCATCCGTCCCGCGGCGCGCTTCGAGTTCGAGCTGGAGGACCCGGTGCTGAAGCGCACCATCCGCCACGGCTATGATGTGAGCATCCTGCCGATCGCCGGCTAAACTCGAAGAGAACACACGTCCGGAGGGCGCCCATGCAGATCGACGCAGAGCTGGGAGAGGCGACGGCGGAGACCGGAACCGCTCCGGGCCGCTCGCTGCGCGACACCGCCTATGAGGTGCTCAAACAGCGCATCATCATGTGCGTGTTCCGCCCCGGAGAGGCCCTGAGCGAGGCGCAGGTGGCGTCCAGCCTCGGCCTCGGCCGCACCCCGGTGCGCCAGGCGTTCGACCGGCTCATGCGCGACGGCCTCGTGGAGGTGCTGCCGCGCAAGGGCATCATCGTGCGCCCCATCAGCGCCGACGAAGTGCGCCACATGGTGGAGGTGCGGCTGCTGAACGAAGGCTTCTGCGCCCGCCTTGCCGCCGAGCGGGCCGACAGTGCCACCCTCGCCGCTTTGGCCGACAATGTGCGGCGCGGCGGCGCGGCGGCGGCGGAGCGTGATGTTGCAACGGCCATGGCGCTCGATCGCGCCTTCCATGCCACCATCTCGGCGGCCGCCGGCAACCCGGTGCTGGGCGACATCCTGAAGAATCTGCACGAGCGGGCGCAGCGGGTATGGTTCGTGTCGCTCCGCGATGCCGGCCATCATGCCCGCGTGGTGGACGAGCACGCCGCCATCGCCGACGCCATCGCCGCCCGCGACGGCGACGGCGCCGAGGAGGCGACGCGGGCGCACATCCTCTCCTTCGCAGCAAACATCACGCGGCAGCTCTGAGCCCCCCGCCTATCCCCGGGCTGGCGGGCGGCCCGGGGGCACGCTCTGGGCTTCGCGGGTGCGCACGAAGGTCCAGATGACGCGCGGCGTGCGCACCACCTCGCCCGACAGCACCAGTTGCGCGGTGCGGCGCGGGCCACCGGCGGCGGCGAGGTCCACGCTTTCCTCCACCCCCAGCGGCACGTGCGGCGCGGCGAAGGCCCAGGCCTCACCGTTGGGCAGGCTGAGCAAGGCGGTGTGGGGATCGTCCAGCCGTTCCACCGTCACGGACGGATGCAGGTGGAAGCGGATGGCGAATGTCTCCGCCGGCAGCTTGGCGCCCTCCTCGGCCGCCTTGAACACATCCTCGCCGTCCAGCCGGTTGCCTTCCATGGCGAGGCGGAACGAGCGCTGGTGGATGAGGCCGAACGGCTCCGCATAGCCATCGTGGCTGGCGCGCAGCAGCAGCGCATTGTTGCGGGTACCGCGCTGCACCTCCACGTGCTTGGGTCCGGAGACGATGGGCGCGCCGAAGATGCGCGTCATGGAGCCGCCCTGCAGGAAGCGGCAGGACGAGGTGTCGGCGATGACGGCTGTGGAATGGGCCGCGGTGGAGCGCGCCACCTGCCGCCACATCTCCCGATGCACCTCCGGCACGCCGCAATTGATGACGATGCGGTGCCGGCCGGAGGAGAATTCAAAGGCGAGGCAGCTGGCATGGGCCTCCCAGCTCGCCATGGCTGGGGGCGGGGGGCCGGTGTCAGCGATCACCATGAGGGCGCGGGCATCGAGCCGCTGGTAGCCGGAATAGGGCGCGTTCGCCACCGGCGCGCCGCGGGCGTCGTCGAAGGCGAGGATGGTGGCGAGTTGGTCCGCCGCCGTGTGCCCCATGCCGTGGAAATGGGCGAACGCCCCGTCGCCATGCCGGAAGAAGCGCAGCATGGGCATCATCCGGTCCACCGCATTCATGAGCGCGGGGGGTGCCGGCTGGTTGCGCGCGGTGAAGGCCTGGCGCAGCGGCAGAAGATCCAGCAGCAATTCGATGAGCATGCCGGGATTGCGGGTGAGCGGGCCGCCATCGGGCAGGATCTGGCGGTCCAGCTCCTCTGACAGGCGCTTGTCCGCCGCCTTCAGCAGCCGACCCTGGTCCGACATGCACAGGCCGGCGAAGACGAGGGCGGTCACCGCCAGCATGCGCGGCTGGCCGTCCGGCGCGTCGTTGGCCATGCGCCGCAGCTGGCGCACCTGCCGGGCCAGCGAGCGCATGAAGCGGCGGTAGAAATCGTGGTCGGCGTCCTGCAGCAGGAAGGTGGCCTGGGTGAGCCAGGAGATGATGCGCCGCGCCGCCACGTCCGGCCGCGCCGCCACCGCCCGCGCCTTGCCGGGATCGCGCATGAAGTCGCCCACCAGCGAGCGGGCATTGGCACGGGCGATGGTGGTGCCGGCGGCCTTCAGGTGCCGCAGCCAGCCGAAGCCGTGCAGCGCCTCGGCCCATTCCACGGAAGGTGGCACCAGCTCGAACGGGGTGCGCCCGTCCAGCAGCATCACCTTGCCGGCGAAGGCGAAGCGGCCGGAATAGATCTCGCTGGCCAGCGTCGCGTCGCCGGTGCGCAGGTCCTGGGGGGCGATGAGCAGTCGCTCGGGCACCGGCACCGGCACGTAGCCGAGCGCCATGGTACGGCCGCCGAGGCGCGCAAGCACCTGCTGCGACCACAGCTCCGCGAGGAGGGCCATCAGGCGCGTGCGCTCTCTCAGGCCGCTCCGGCTCACGGCTCTCCCCGCTGACGGGGCGAGACCCTTGGCCAGGACGCCTCTGGCGAAAACGCCCTTGGCCACGACCTGAAGAGGCCCCGCCGCTCCATTCCAAATCCGCATGCGCTCGTCTTCACCGACTGATTCGCAACGGATGGGAGGGCCGACCGGGCCGACCGGGCCTGAGACCTCAGGCCCGGCGCTTCAGCCGGGCGGCGAAGAAGCCGTCGAGACCCGACCGCTCCGCTTCCCCCCGCATCCAGTGACTGGGAAGAGTGCGCACATCCCCTTGAGGAGTTATGAACGGATCGATGCCTTCCACCTCTCCGGGCACGATTGGTGCGCGGATTATATCACTGCGGGCGGCCAGCAGCCGTTCAACCTGCTGTTCCCCCTCCTCCGGCTCCAGCGAGCAGGTGGAATAGACCAGGGTGCCGCCGGGCTTGAGCAGGTCCGCCGCATGGGCGATCAGCCGGGCCTGAAGGCCGGCAAGGGTGACGAGATCCCCCGGCCGCTTGTTGACGGCGATGTCCGGATGGCGCCGGAGCGTCCCGGTGGCCGAGCACGGCGCGTCCAACAGCACGGCATCGAACGGGCCGCCGGAAAAGTCGGCCGCATCCCCCGCCACCACCTGGGCGGAAAGCTTCAGGCGCTCCAGGTTTTCCTTCAGCCGGGTGAGGCGGGACGACGAACGGTCCACGGCGGTGACGATGGCACCCGCCGCCGCAAGCTGCGCCGTCTTGCCGCCCGGGGCGGCGCACAGGTCCGCCACCTTCAGGCCCTTCACGTCGCCCAGCAGCCGGGCCGGCAATGCGGCGGCGGCGTCCTGCACCCACCAGTCGCCCTCGGCGAAGCCCGGCAGGGCGCGCACCGGCCCAGCCTGCAGGACGCGCACCGAGCCGGTGGGCAGCACCTCGCCCGACAGGCGCTCCGCCCAGAGCGCCGGGTCGGCCTTCACGGTGATGTCGAGGGGCGGCTCCACCTTGTGCATGGCGGCGATGGCGCGGGTGGTCTCAAGGCCGTACGCCTTGATCCAGCGCTGGCCCATCCATTCCGGCGTATCGGCGAAATCGGGGCTGATGCCCACCATCAGCGCGTCCGCCTCGCGGGTGAGGCGGCGCAGCACGGCATTCACGAGGCCTGCGAACCCGGCAGTGTTGCGGTCGGCGCGGGCCACGTCCACGCACAGGCCCACGGCGGCATGGTTGGGCACGTCCATGAACAGGATCTGCGTCGCTCCGGCCAACAGCACGGATTCCAGCCGCGGCGCGGATTTCGGCAGACCGCGCTCCATCAGCTTGGCGATCAGGGCGCGCAGGGTCCCGATGCGGCGCAGGCTGGTGGCGAGGATGCGGTAGGCCAGCGCCCGGTCGCGCGGGTCGAGGGCGACATCCGCGTCTAGGGCATCCTCGAGCGCGGCACCGTGGCGCAGCACCTGCTCAAGGCCGTCCACGGCGAGGATGCGGGCGGCAAGGCCGGGCGTCGCGGCGGCAGGTTTGCCAGCAGTAGGTTTGCCAGGAGCCGGGGCGGATCCTGAACCGGGGCGGCGGGCGGGCTTGTGGGCGCGAGAAGGCGGTTTCATCGCGCAAGGTAGAGCACGAACCATGTGCCCGCGCCAACGGCTTTGCCACGCGCCGCCTTCCGCACGCGCGCTGCGCCTCGTTTACCTTGCCTCGCCAGCGCCGATCCCGTAAGACGCATTCGTAACGCCCCGGACCTGAGCCGGGGCTTTCCTTTGTGCGCGCGTGCGTTGCGATGCACCCGCGCCGGACCGGGAGGCGCCTTAAGGTGGCCAACGTGGTGGTAGTCGGCTCCCAATGGGGCGACGAAGGCAAGGGCAAGATCGTCGATTGGCTGTCGGAGCAGGCGGACGTGGTGGTCCGCTTCCAGGGCGGCCACAATGCGGGCCATACGCTGGTCGTCGGCGGCGTCACCTACAAGCTCTCCCTTTTGCCTTCGGGCGTGGTGCGCGGCGGCAAGCTCTCCGTGATCGGCAACGGCGTGGTGCTGGACCCGCAGGCGCTGGTGGACGAACTCGCCCGCCTCGCCGCCCAGGGGGTCGAGATCGGTCCCGACCGGCTGCGCATCGCCGAAACCGTTCCGCTCATCCTGCCGCTGCACCGCGAGCTGGACGCCCTGCGCGAGAGCGCCACCGCTGAGGGTGCGCGTATCGGCACCACCAAGCGCGGCATCGGCCCGGCCTATGAGGACAAGGTAGGCCGTCGCGCCATCCGCCTCGTGGACCTCTCCGACCCGTCCACCCTGCCGGCCAAGGTGGATCGGCTGCTGACCCACCACAACCTCATCCGCCGCGGCCTCGGCATGGAAGAGGTGAACCGCGACGCCCTGGTGGCCGAGCTGCTCGCCATCGCCCCCAAGGTCCTGCCCTTCATGGACCGGGTGTGGGAACTGCTCGACAAGGCGCGGCGCGACGGCAAGAAGATCCTGTTCGAGGGCGCGCAGGGCGCGCTTCTCGACATCGACCATGGCACATACCCCTACGTCACCTCGTCCAACACGGTGGCGGGATCGGCGGCGAGCGGCACCGGCATCGGCCCGGGCGCTCTGGATTACGTGCTCGGCATCACCAAGGCCTACACCACCCGCGTGGGCGAAGGCCCCTTCCCCACCGAGCTGACCGACGAAGTGGGCCAGACCCTGGGCAGCAAGGGCCGCGAGTTCGGCGTGGTCACCGGCCGGGCCCGCCGCTGCGGCTGGTTCGACGCGGTACTGGTGCGCCAGACGGTGCGCACCTGTGGCATCCACGGCATCGCGCTCACCAAGCTCGACGTGCTGGACGGGTTTACCGAACTGAAGGTATGCGTCGGCTACAGGGTTGACGGTAAGGAAATCGATTACCTGCCGGCGGAGAGCGGGGCGCAGGCGCGCGCCGAGCCCATCTACGAGACCATGGAAGGCTGGCAGGATTCCACCGCTGGCGCACGCTCGTGGGCGGACCTGCCGGCGGAGGCGGTAAAGTATGTGCGACGGGTGGAGGAGCTCATCGGCTGTCCGGTGGCCGTGCTCTCCACCAGCCCGGAGCGCGATGATACCATTCTGGTCCACAATCCGTTTCAGGCCTGATCTTCGGGCGTGACGCGGATCCGGAGCATTTCACGCGGCGCGAACTGCGGTTCGCGTCCAGGAAATGCAGCATATAAATGCGATAGGGCGTCTTTCATGACCTTGTGTCATGGCAAGCTGCCCTAACGGCTCAAGGCGAAGCGCACGTCTCTCATGGCTGACTACTACCCGTTGCTGGTCCGCGCGATTTCGAGCCTGCCCCAGAAGACCGGGGAGGGTCGGCGCGCGGTCTATGACCGGGCCCGCACGGCCCTCATGCGCCAGCTGCGCGGGGTGGACCCGCCTTTGCCAGAGGGCGAGATCACCCGCGAGCGCATGAGCCTCGAAGAGGCCATCCGCCGGGTCGAGGCCGACTACGCCCAGCAGGACAATTCAGCCGACACCGTCGAGGACGAGGCCGAAGCCGCCCCCGAGGACCGGGAGGAGGCGGAGCCGACTGCCGCGCCTGAGCCTCCCGCCCATGCGCCTGCCGCTCCGCCCACCGCCAGGGATCTGCTGCGCCCGCCGCCGGCCGCGCCGGCCGAACCGCACGCTCCCGCGCCCGAATCCAATGGCCGTGCCGAGCGCCGCCTGCCGCCCCGCCAGCGCAGCGAGGAGGAAGAGGACGACGCCGAGGCCGACAGCCGCCCGCCAGTGCGCGGTCGCGGCGAGGTGCGCAGCCGGGTCGCCGCCGCCAACGGCGCCCGCCACTCCACCAATGGGGAGGGCGGCCCCTCCTGGAAGAAATTCGCCCTGTGGCTGGCGCTCGCGTTGCTGGTGCTGGGCGGCATCGCCTTCGCGGTGGTGAATCGTGACATGTTCCTGGGCGGCTCCTCCGAGCAGCGCGCCGCCGCACCGGCCGCTTCCGGCTCCAGCGACCAGCCCAAGATTTCCGACCGGGTGGTGCGCGCCTCCGGCGATGCCGCCCGGCGCGCCCCGGCCGCCGCGCCCCGGGCCGGCGGCGGTCCCGCCCGCGCCGTGCTGCTGGAGGAGACCCCCGGCGGTGCCCAGCCGCAGGTGTTCGAGGGCACCGTGGTCTGGAAGACCGAGACCGTCAACGCCGGCCCCGGCCTTCCCCCTGACATCGGCCTGCGCGGTGACGTGGTTATCCCCGAGCGCAAGATCAACATGAGCTTCGTGCTCCGCCGCAACACCGACCAGACCCTGCCGGCCTCCCACACCATCGAGATCGGCTTCAAGCTGCCCGACGACTTCCCCTTCGGCGGCGTCTCCAATGTGGATGCGGTGCGCATGAAGCCGAACCAGCAGGCCCTCGGCACACCGCTGGCGGGCCTCGCGGTGCGGGTGAACCCCACCCTGTTCCTGGTCGGCCTGTCCGAGAAGCCTGCGGACCGCCAGCGCAACGTGACGCTGCTGCAGGCCTATCCGTGGCTGGATACGCTCATCACCTACACCAACAACAAGAAGGCGGTCCTGGCCTTCGAGAAGGGCCCCGCCGGCGAGCAGGCCTTCAACGATGCCTTCTCCGCCTGGGGCGAACTGCTCCAGCGCCCGCCGGCCCAGCCGGCCGCGCCGGCGACCCAGAACGGCGGCTGACGGGCTGAAACGCCCGCCATCGACGGGCGATCGCGCGCCATCGCAGCCCGGCTCGGCCGGACGTCCGGGACTGCCACTGGAATAACACTTCCGGCACGCCACCACCGGCTCACGTGGTGAGTTGAGCCCGCTGGTCAAGCCGGAAGGCGACGGTGGTGGGAATGGGCGGGCAGTGGCGGAAAAGACAATCCGGGCTGTGCCTTCACCCCTCGCGCCGGAGGCCCTTCAGCCGATAGAGCGCATCCAGCGCCTCGCGCGGGCTCAGGCTGTCGGGGTCGATGCCGTCGAGGGCCGCGAGCGCCACCTCGGCCTTCGGGTCCACTGACGCGGCGGCCGCAGGCTTCGGGCGCACCGCGAACAGGGGCAGGTCATCGATGAGCTTCTGGGCCGGAGAGGCGCGCTCGGCCGCTTCCAGCTCCGCCAGCACCGCCTTGGCGCGGGTGATCACCGCCTCCGGCAGGCCGGCGAGCTTGGCCACCTGGATGCCGTAGGAACGATCCGCCGCCCCCGGCACCACCTCATGCAGGAAGATCACGTCGCCATGCCATTCGGTGACCTTCACCGTGGCGTTGGAGAGCCGCTTGCAGCGCTGGGACAGGGCGGTCAGCTCGTGGAAATGTGTGGCGAACAGCGCCCGGCAGCGGTTCACCTCGTGCAGGTGCTCAAGGCTGGCCCAGGCGATGGACATGCCGTCGAAGGTGGCGGTGCCGCGCCCGATCTCGTCGAGGATGACCAGGGAGCGGGCGGTGGCCTGGTTCAGGATGGCGGCAGTCTCCACCATCTCCACCATGAAGGTGGAGCGTCCGCGGGCGAGGTCATCCGCCGCGCCCACGCGGGAGAACAGCCGATCCACCACGCCAATGCGCGCGGACCGGGCGGGCACGAAGGCGCCGGCTTGCGCCAGCACGCAGATGAG
Source organism: Xanthobacter versatilis (assembly GCF_043193975.1). Lineage (NCBI taxonomy): Bacteria > Pseudomonadati > Pseudomonadota > Alphaproteobacteria > Hyphomicrobiales > Xanthobacteraceae > Xanthobacter > Xanthobacter versatilis. Next base: position 59,351 of record NZ_JBAFVB010000004.1, read on the forward strand.
CGCGTTCTGGCGCAGGAAAGTGGACTTGCCGGCCATGTTCGGCCCGGTGACCAGCACGATGCGCCCGTCCTCGAACCCCTCCGGCGGGGAGAGGTCGCAATCGTTGGGCACGAACGGCCCGCCCTCTTTGGCGAGGGCCTGCTCCACCACCGGATGTCGCCCGCCGGCGATGGCGAAGGCGACCCCCGGCTCCATGTGCGGGCGCACATGGTTCTCCACCGCCGCAAGCTCTGCAAAGCCCGCAGCCACATCGAGTTCCGCCAGCGCCTCCGCGGCGGCGCGGATGGTCTCGGTCTCGGCCACCACGGCGGCAGCCAGCCGGTCGAAGATGGCCTGCTCCAGCCCCAGCGCCCGCTCGCCGGCGCTGGCGATACGGCTCTCAAGATCGCCCAGCTCGACAGACGAGAAGCGCACCGCCCCCGCCATGGTCTGGCGGTGGACGAAAACGGCGTCGTGTGGCGCCTCGCGCAGGCGGTCGGCGTTCTGGGCGGAGACCTCGACGAAATAGCCGAGCACCGCATTGTGCCGGATCTTCAGGGCGCGCACGCCGGTCTCGTCCACATAGCGCCGCTCCAGCGCCGCCACCACGCGCCGGCTCTCGTCGCGCAGGGCACGCGTCGCATCCAGCTCGGCGTCGCAGCCTTCGCGGATGAAGCCGCCGTCGCGGCGGTGGGGCGGCAGGCTCTCGGCGAGCGCCGAGGCGAGGTCGAGCACCAGGGCATGGGGCACCCGCGCCAGCGCCGCCACCGAGCGGGCAAGGTCCGCCGGTGGCTCCCCGCTCAACAGGCCGGCGATGGCGAGGGCGCCGTCCAGCGCATCGCGCACGGCGGCAAGGTCGCGCGGGCCGCCGCGCTGGAGGGCGAGGCGGGTGACGGCGCGGGCCATGTCGGGGGCGCGGGAGAGCCGGGCGCGCAGCTCGCGCCGCAGTTCGCCCTCCTCCACCAGATGGGCGACGCCGTCGTGCCGGGCACGGATGGCGGCAACGTCCGTGAGCGGCTCGGCGATGCGGCGGGCGACGAGGCGCGCCCCGGCCGCCGTCACCGTGCGATCCACGGCGGCGAGCAGGGAGCCACGCCGCTCGCCGGAGGTGGTGCGCACCAGCTCCAGATTGGCCCGCGTGCCGGCATCGATGGCCATGATGCCGCCTTCCGCTTCCTTCACCGGACGGGAGAGCAGCGGCTTGGCGCCCAGCTGGGTGCGATCCACATAGGCGACGATGGCCGCCGCCGCGATCAGCTCGGCGCGGGCGAAGGTGCCGAAGGCATCCAGCGCCGCCACGCCGAAGAAATCGGCGAGGCGCTTTTCCGCCCCCGCCCCGTCGAAGGACTGGCGCGGCAGGGGCGTCACCGCCGGAAAGGCCCGCAGCAGCGCGCGCAGTTCGCCGTCGTCCAGCACCGCGTCGGAGACCAGGATCTCCGCCGGATCGAGGCGGGCGAGGTCGCCGGAGAGGTCGTCACGCGCGGTGGCGGCGACCCGGAAGCTGCCGGTGGACATATCGGTATAGGCCAGCGCGTAGGCGAAATCCTCCGGCCCCGATCCGGCCCGCACGCGGGCGAGCGCCGCCAGCACGTTCTCGCGCCGGGCATCCAGCAGCGCGTCCTCGGTGATCGTGCCGGGGGTGACGAGGCGGGTCACGTCCCGCCGCACCACGGATTTCGGTCCGCGCTTCTTCGCCTCCGCCGGGTCCTCCAGCTGCTCGCACACCGACACGCGGAAGCCCAGAGCGATGAGCTTGTGCAGATATTCCTCGGCGCGGTCGATGGGCACGCCGCACATGGGAATGTCCTCGCCCAGGTGCTTGCCGCGCTTGGTCAGCACGATGCCGAGCGCCTGCGAGGCGGCTTCCGCGTCGGCGAAGAACAGCTCGTAGAAATCGCCCATGCGGTAAAACAGCAGGCTGTCCGGATTGGCCGCCTTGATCTCCAGATACTGCGCCATCATGGGCGTGACACGCGCCTCCTCCGCCCGCGCGGGGGCGGGAGCGGCGCTGGCGGCCTCGGGGGAGTCCTGCGGAAGATCTGGGGTGGCGGTCCGGGCGCGGTCTGGGCTCATGGGCGCACGGTATCGGGCGGTCCGCGCCCTGTCAGCGCACGCGCGCCCGGCATCGACAGGAAATACGGGGATGGCGCCGCACAGGGCCGCGGGCGGAAACGTCCGGCTTCGATCCGAACGCGGGCGCTAAAGGACCGGACGGCGCGGGCCTCGCCTCACCCCCACGGACCGCGGCGCTGGCCACCCCCGGGGTCGCCACCCCACGGGTTGCCGCCCGGCGGCCGCACCGCGGGAGACGGGCCGGGCGCAAAGCCGCCGCTACCCATCTGCTGCGACAGGGCGCGCAGGGCGGCGATGCGGTTCTCCACCGCCGGATGGGTGGAGAAGAGATTGTCCATCCGCGCCCCCGACAGGGGATTGATGATGAACATATGGGCCGTGGCGGGGTTGGATTCCGCCTCATAATTGGGCACTTCGTGGGCCGCACCGGAGATCTTCGCCAGTGCCGATGCCAGCGCCATGGGCCGGCCCAGGATCTCGGCACCGCCCCGGTCGGCCTCATATTCCCGCGAGCGGGAGATGGCCATCTGCACCAGCATGGCGGCGAGCGGGGCCAGGATCACCATCAGGATGGTACCGATGGCGCCGAACGGGTTGTTATTGTTGCGGTTGCCGCCGCCGAACAGCAGGCCGAAGTTCGCCAGCATGGAGATGGCGCCGGCGATGGTGGCGGTCATGGTCATGGTGAGGGTGTCGTAGTGCTTGATGTGCGCCAATTCGTGCGCCATCACCCCCGCCACCTCCTCGGGGCTGAGGGACTGGAGCAGGCCGGTGGTGGCCGCCACTGCGGCATTCTGCGGGTTGCGGCCGGTAGCGAAGGCGTTGGGCTGCGGATTGTCCATGATGAACACGCGCGGCGGTGGCAAGTCGGCCCGGCGCGCCAGCTCATGCACCATGCGCACGAAGTCCGGCGCGGTGGTCTCGTCCACCTCGCGCGCGCCGTACATGCGCAGCACCATCTTGTCGGAATTCCAGTAGCTGAACAGGTTGGTGGCCGACGCCACCACGAACGCGATCATCATGCCGCCCCGCCCACCGATGGCGAAGCCCACCGCCATGAACAGGGCGGTGAGGCCGGCAAGCAGGATCGCCGTCTTCAGGTGATTCATCCCGTCCTCCCGACGCGCGAGCCGCGCCTCGACCTAAAGGATGGGAGGGCGGCCACACCGACGCAAGGGGAGGTCCGATGGAGAGGTCGGACGCCCGGATTTCGCGGGAGCCGTCCTGGAGACGCGCCGGCCGGGCGCGGGCTCAGATGTCGCGGGAAAGGCGGCTCGCGGGCACGCACTTCCAGCGGCCCACCTGCCACTGGGGATGCTCCTCGCTCCACTGGGCGATGGTGAACTGCGACGACATCATGCAGGCGGTGGGCGCGGCCACCTCCACCGAAACATTGATCCGCTCTTCCCGGCAGGTGGCCGGCGCGGTGATCAGGCACGCATAAAGCACGACGAACATGACGGTGACTTCCCCATTTGGCTGTGCTGGGTCTGCCGCCCTTCCGTTTTCCGTCCCACTGCCTCGCACCGGCAGTTTACCTCTGGCTCGCGGTATTATCGTGATCTACCGCCGGTCTTCTTATGAACTTCTCAGCATTCACTGCAAGGCAAATACGATGCCAAGGACAGCTGCTTTGCAGCCAGACTCTCTTGGAACCCGGATCTTCTCACCGGGCGTGGCGAACGACCGCGGCTGCGGCTTCAAGCCACGCTCAGGGTCGGCACGTTTATCCAGCCAATCTTGCCATGAAAGCGGGGGGAAGCCCCAATAACGTCTTCTAACCGATCATGACCGCAGCAAAATCTGCGGATTTGCGCGTTTCGAGGGCAACAACGCTCTCGCTGCAGTGCCGCATGGTTTCCCCTTGCGGCCGGCTTGCTGGCGAAGGCGGGCTCGGCTAGTGTCCCGCCGCTATCTGGTGAACCGGTTCGGCACTCCTGCCGGGCGCTGACAACAAGGGTAGGCGGCATATGACCGCTTCCCGGAATGCCTTCGGGGCGGTCATCCCTGTTCGATCTACGAGGGAGGGCATAAGGTGGCTAAGATTAACAAGGTTCTGATCGGTGAAGCGCTTGTCGGCGACGGCAACGAGGTGGCTCACATCGATCTCATCATCGGGCCGCGCGGCAGCGCCGCCGAGACGGCGTTCTGCAACAGCCTCACCAACAACAAGGACGGCTTCACCTCGCTTCTCGCGGTGCTCGCCCCCAACATGCCCTGCAAGCCCAACACCCTGTTGTTCAACAAGGTGACCATCAAGGATGCGCGGCAGGCGGTGCAGATGTTCGGACCCGCGCAGCGCGGCGTCGCCAAGGCGGTGCAGGACGCGGTGGCCGAAGGCACCATCCCCGTGGACGAGGCCGACGACCTCTATATCTCCGTCGGCGTGTTCATCCACTGGGAAGCGGCGGATGACGCCAAGATCCAGCAGTACAACTACGAGGCGACCAAGCTCTCCATCGAGCGCGCCGTGGCGGGTTACCCCTCCGCCAAGGAAGCGACCGAGCAGCGCGATCTGGTGAAGCACCCCTTCGCGGCGGCCTAGAGCGGAAACCACCCTGGGCAGAGCGGCGACCTTCCGGCGATGCCGAAGGGTCTGCTTCAGCGGTTGGCCGCCCTATTTTTCAACAAGTAAGTCTGAAGCGACCGGTGGCATCCCCGCCGGTCGTTTCTTTTTGGGCACGGCTTGACCGATGGCCTGTGAGCGGACCCGCTCGGCATCGGTCAATGACCGGGGCCGACGATATCAAGGTTTCGCGTCGCGCCGGATGAAGGCGCCGAACGCGCGGGGGCCCTCACCCACCTCCACCGTCGCCACCACCTTCAGGGTCTGCACGTCGATGGTGGAGAGCGTGTTGTCGAACCAGTTGGCCACATAGACCTGCCGGCCATCGGCGCCGGCGGCGATACCTTCGGGATATTCGCCCACATGGACGAGGCCCCGCGGCTCCAGCGTCGCCACGTCGAACACGCTCACGGTGCCGGCATACTGGTTGGTGACGAAGGCAAGGCGTCCGGTCAGCGCCACCGCATAGGGCCGCGATCCCACCTTCACCGTGGCCACCACCGCGCGGGCGGCCACATCGATGACGCTCACGTCGTCCGAGCCAACATTGGCCGTATAGGCGCGCGTTCCATCCGCCGAGAGGGTGATGCCGAACGGCCGCTTGCCCACGTGGATTACCGCCACCCGCTCCAGCCGCGCAGCGTCGATGACAGAGACGGCGTCGTCGTCGCGGTCGGCCGACAGCACGAAGGCACCGTCCGGCGTCACCGCGAGGCCGGAGGGGGAGGCGCCGGCAGGCGCGGTGTGGATCTCATCGGGCTTGTCGGGGTCCACCACCAGCAGGCGCGCGCCGTACCAGTCGGCCACATAGACCGGACGTCCGGCCGGGGCTACCGCCACGCCGAGGGGACCGCCGGTGAGAGGGATGCGGGCGATGACCTTGCGCGCCGCCGTATCGATGACGCTGAGGGCCTTGCCCTCGGGACTGGTGATGAAGGCGCGCCGGCCGTCCTGCGACACCGCCACGCCCGCCGGCTGGCCGGGCACGGGAATGCGGGCGACGAGACGCGCGGGCGCCCCGTCCGTGCCGCGCAGATCCACCACCGCCACCTCGTTGCCGGGCTGGTCGGTGACGAAGGCTTCCTCCGCCGCAGCGGAAGCGACAGAAGCGGCAGCACCCAGCAAGAGCGCGAGGGCGGCGACAGCCCCCCTCGCCTTCAGCCCCATCAGGAGCCCTTTTCCAGCTTGGCCTTCAGGGCGTCGAGGCCGCCGCGATAGACGCCGGTCACCGCGGCGATAGCGGCCTCGTCGCTCAGCTCCGGCGGCGGATCATTGTTGGGGTAGCCGCGATAGAAGGCGCCGCGCCACTCCACCTTGGAATGGGTGGCGTCGATGGGCGTGACGGTGATGGTGGAGGAATAATTGGTCACCGGCAGGACTTTCACGTCCACTTCCGCGATGCGGTAGGAATAGCTCTTCTGCTCAGGCTCGAACTTGTAAAGCACCTCGTCGATGGTGCCGCCGCCCTGCAGCGTGAGCTTGCGGGTCGCGTCGATGGCATTGCCGCCCTGTCCGGTGTTTGCGGTCACGGCCGGATGCCAGCTCATGTCCTGGAAATTGCCGATGGCGGCCCACACCTTCTCGGCGGGGGCGTTGATCTCGACGGTCTCCGTCACCTTCTTGCGGGTGGGGCCGTGCGCGTCGGCGGCGACGGGCAGGAGCGCAAGGGAAAACGCCGCGGCGGCGGCAAGCAACAGCTTCATGAAACACGTTCCTCCGATGGTGCGGCCCGTTCCCCGGGCCGTAGTCTTGTGCAAATGCGCCGACGGCGAGCGGCGGTCCTATCTGGGGTCGAGCGGCGGCTGGTCCGGCGCAAGGATGCGATTCTTCATCAGGTAGCGCACTCCGCGCAGCCAGGATTCGTCAGTGTTGCCGCGGATGTCCACCTGTCCGCCGCGCACCAACCTTTCTGTCCCGCCCACCTCCTTCACCCGGATCGTGAACGTGAGGATGAGATTGGAAAGCTTGCGCACCATGCCGAGCACCTCGAGCTGAGCGCCGGCGGCGCCGGCAATCTCCGCCTCGCAGCCGTTGCACTTGTAGAAGGGCCCGAGCTCGGCGATGCGTGCAGCCTCGCCCTTAAGGTCCACCGGCGCCATCTCGCCGGATTCGGCGATGAGCCGGGCCAGCTCCGCATTCACCAGCTTCAGGCGTGCCGCCTGCTCGGCCAGCACGTCGGGCCGAGTGTCGAGGGTATCATCGAAGAATTCAAAGCCGAACACGGCGGTGGGCACGCCCGCAGCCGCCGCCGGCCCGCAGGCGAGCACCCCTGCGAAGGCGCAAGAGATGGCCAACGCTACGGCAAGGCCCGCGCCGACACGCCGGGCGGTTTGAAGACCCTTGTAAGCACACCACATGGCGCCAACCTTTTCGGGGTGAGGGTGTCACAGCCGCACCGGGCGTGGCAAGCCGGGAACATCTTATTGTTTTCTTAGATCTATTCGGTTGCACCCCTCAGACGATGGTGTCTAGATCTTCGCCTCTTCGGACGTGATCGTACCGGACCCTGCTCAAGCGATGCTGATTTTGGCCCCATGCTGATCCGCGTTGTTCGCCCGCTGCTACCGGCCGTGCTGCTCGCGGCGGCGGCTTTGTGCCCGGTGGCTGGCCTCGGTCTGGCACAGGCGCAGCAGCCGCAAGCGGATGCCACGGCGCCAGCCGCGGCCAAGCCCGACGCCGAGGCGAAGCCGCTGGATATCCGCATCGGCCTCATCACCCGTGCCGTGCCGCCGCCCCCGCTCTACGACCTCCTGGCGGTGCCGGAAGACGAGGCCGTGGCTGGCGCGGAACTGGCCCTGAAGGACAACACCACCACCGGCCTCTTCACCGGCCAGAGCTTCGCCCTTGAGACCACCACGCTGGCCGAGGACGACGACCCCGCGGAGGCCGCCCGCGCCTTGGTGGCGAACGGCACCCGCCTCCTCATTGTCAACCTGCCCGGTGCCGAGTTGCTCAAGGTGGCCGATGCGGTGAAGGACAAGGGCGCCGTCGTGTTCAACGTGGGCGCCACCGACGATGCCCTGCGCGCCCAGGACTGCCGGGCCAACGTGTTCCACGTGGCGCCGAGCCGCGCCATGCTCACCGACGCGCTGGTGCAGTTCCTCGCCACCAAGCGCTGGACCAAGCTGTTCCTCATCACCGGCCCGCAGCCGGCGGACGCCCTCTATGCCGAGGCGCTGCGCCGCTCGGCGAAGAAGTTCGGGCTGAAGATCGTGGCCGACAAGCCCTGGACCTTCGGCCCGCTGGGGCGCGAGCGCTCCGACAGCATTACCCGTTCCGATGCTTTGGTGTTCAGCCGGGGCGTGGACGCGGACGTGATCGTGGTGGCGGACGAGGCCAACGATTTCGGCAATTACATTCCCTTCCGCACCTACGAGCCGCGCCTCGTGGTGGGCACGCAGGGTCTCACCGCCTCCACCTGGCATCCGGCGCAGGATGCCTGGGGCTCGGCGCAATTGCAGAGCCGCTTCCTGCGCTCGGCCTCCCGCACCATGCGGCCGGCGGACTACCAGGCCTGGGTCGCCGCGCGCATGATCGGCGAGGCGACCACACGCACCAAAAGCGCCGACCCCGCCACCCTTGCCGCCTTCCTGCGCACGCCGGATTTCAGCCTCGCGGCCTTCAAGGGCGTGCCGGTGAGCATCCGGCCGTGGGACCAGCAATTGCGCCAGCCGCTGCTCATCGCGCAGCCCCTCGACATCGTCTCGGTGGCGCCGGAAGACGGCTTCCTGCACCAGCGCACCCCCCTCGACACCCTCGGCACCGACGAGGGCGAATCCCGATGCCGCCTGAAATGACGCGGCCTGAAATGACAGCGCGCGAAAAGCGCCACCGTCCGGGAGGACACTTCATGACCCTTCTTCGTCTCCGCCGGCTTGCCGCGCTGCTGGCCGGCGCCGCCGCGCTGCTCGCCGCCGACGCCGCGTCCGCCTATACGGTCTATGTGTCCAACGAGAAGGGCAACACCATCAGCGTGATCGATTCCACCACGCTGGAGGTGAAGCAGACGGTGAAGGTGGGCCGGCGCCCGCGCGGCATCACCATCAGCCCGGACGGCAAGGCGGTCTATGTCTGCGCCAGCGACGACCACGCGGTGCAGGTGATCGATCCCGCGACCCTCAAGATCCTGCGGAAGCTGAAGTCCGGTCCCGATCCGGAGCTGTTCGCGCTGCATCCCACCGGCAACCCGCTCTACATCGCCAACGAGGACGACAACCAGGTCACCGTGCTCGACGTGGAGGCCAACAAGGTGATCGCCCAGGTGCCGGTGGGCACCGAGCCGGAAGGCATGGCCGTGAGCCCGGACGGGAACACGCTGGTGGCCACCTCCGAAACCACCAACATGGCCCATTTCATCGACACCAAGACCAACAAGATCATCGGCAACGTGCTGGTGGACGCGCGCCCGCGCTTCGCCGAATTCTCCGCCGACGGCAAGCGCCTGTGGGTGTCGGCGGAAGTGGGCGGCACGGTCTCGGTGATCGACCCGCAGACCCGCCAGATCATCAGGAAGATCGATTTCAAGATCCCCGGCGTGTCCAAGGAATCCATCCAGCCCGTGGGCGTGCGCATCACCAGGGATGGTAAGCGCGCCTTCGTGGCGCTCGGTCCCGCCAACCGGGTGGCGGTGGTGAATGCCGAGACTTTCGAGGTGGAGAAATATCTCCTCGTGGGCCAGCGGGTATGGCAGCTCGCCTTCACCCCCGACGAGAAGCTGCTGTTCACCACCAACGGCAATTCCAACGACGTGTCCGTCATCGACGTGCCGGAGCTGAAGGTGGTGAAATCCATCAAGGTCGGCGGTGCCCCGTGGGGCGTTGTGGTCTCGCCCCAATAGGTGGCAGTCTTTCACGACGGCCTCAGCATGGACGCGGCCAACCGAATGGTCACCAGACAAACGATTCAAAGCCAACGTCATGGCCGGCCCTGTCCCGGCTATCCACGCGGATCGGCCGGGTGCGACCTCCCGAAGCGCAGTACTGGCGGCACGGCGTGGATGCCCGGCACAAGGCCGGGCATCCACACCGGTTTGGGGACGCGGACGCCGGCCTACGTTCAGGCGGTCATGTCTTCGCACTGCCCCGGAGAGGCGGCATGAACGATCAGGAAGCGCCGGCGCTGGAAATCCGCGCGGTCAGCCACGCCTTCGGCGCCCGGCGCGCCCTCGACGACGTGTCGCTGACCGTCCCGGCGGGGCGCTTCGTGGCGCTGCTCGGGCCCAATGGCGCGGGCAAAACCACCCTGTTCTCGCTGGCGACGCGGCTCTACAGCACGCGCGAAGGCGCGGTGCGCATCTTCGGCCGCGACCTCGCCTCCGCGCCGTCGGCGGCACTGGCGGAGCTGGGGGTGGTGTTCCAGAACCGGACGCTGGACCTCGACCTCACCGTCAACCAGAACCTCGCCTACCACGGCGCCCTGCACGGCCTTTCCGGCCGGCCGCTGAAGGCGCGCATCTCGGCGCTGCTGCATCTGGTGGGCCTCGCCGACCGGCTGCACGAGAAGGTGCGCACCCTTTCTGGCGGGCAGGCGCGGCGGGTGGAGATCGCCCGCGCCCTCATCCACCGCCCGCGCCTGCTGCTGCTGGACGAGGCCACCGTGGGCCTCGACCTTTCTTCCCGCGCCGCCATCGTGGACATCGTGCGGCGGCTGGTGGCCGACGAGGGCCTCGCGGTGCTGTGGGCCACCCACATCTTCGACGAGGTACATCCGGAGGACGACATCTACGTGCTCGACAAGGGCCGCATCATCGCCCACGGCACCGCCGGCGAAGTGGCCGGCGGCCATCTCGCCCCCGCCCGCCCCAAGGCGGAACCTGTCCCCGAGGGCGGCACGGCCGCGCTGGAAGCCGCCTTCCGCGCCATGACGGCGGCCCGCGCAGGGGATGCGGCATGAGGACAACAGCATGACCGACACCGTGCTGCCGCCCCGCGTCCTCGCCCCGCCCGTCGCCCGCCCGCTGGGCCTGGCCGGCCATGCGGTATGCCTTGGCGGCATCGTGAACCGCGAGCTGCTGCGCTTCGTGCAGCAGAAGGAGCGCTTCCTCTCCGCTCTGGTGCGGCCGCTGGTGTGGCTGTTCATCTTCGCAGCCGGCTTCCGCAGCGTTTTGGGCGTGTCCATCATCCCGCCCTACGACACCTATGTGCTGTACGAGGTCTATGTGACGCCCGGCCTCGCGGTGATGATCCAGCTGTTCAACGGCATGCAGTCCTCCCTCTCCATGGTCTACGACCGGGAGGTCGGCTCCATGCGGGTGCTGCTCACCAGCCCGTTCCCGCGCTGGTTCCTGCTCTTGTCGAAGCTGGTGGCGGGCGTGGTGGTGTCGCTGGCGCAGGTCTATGTGTTCCTCGCCATCGCGCGGCTGTGGGAGGTGGAGATGCCGCCCATCGGCTACCTCGCGGCGCTGCCCGCCTTCATCCTCACCGGGCTGATGCTGGGCTCCATCGGGCTGGTCATCTCCTCGCTGATCCGGCAGCTGGAGAATTTCGCCAGCGTGATGAACTTCGTCATCTTCCCCATGTTCTTCGCCTCCTCCGCCCTCTACCCCCTGTGGCGGGTACGCGACGCGAGCGAGACGCTCTACATCGTCTGCATGGTCAATCCCTTCACCCATGCGGTGGAGCTGGTGCGCAACGCGCTCTACGGCGTGTTCGAGCCCACCTCCTTCGCCGTCGTGCTCGGCACCACCATCGTCTTCTTCGCCCTCGCCGTCGTCGCCTATGATCCCGGGCGCGGCATCATGGGGCGGCGTGGCGGTCCCAAAGGAGAAGCCGCGTGATACGCTCCGTTTCGCTCCCCCTCATCGCCGCCGGCCTGCTCCTGGCCGCATCCCTGCCGGCGCTGGCCCAGCCCAAGGCCGACCCGGACTGGCCATGCATGCAGCGCAAGGCGCCGGAGATCGATCTCGCCCAGGTGTGGAACGGGCCGGACCCCGCCACCGCCGGCAAATGGACCGACGACCAGGAGGCGGCCACCGTCGCCCAGAGGATCTCCTCCCGCCGCACCCCCATGGACGAGGTCGACGTGGTGCTCCAGCTCTTCGCGCGCGAAGCCGGCCCCGAGGCCAACACAAGGCTGCTGCGGGTGATGGCTGGAACCTACGAGATCATCAACACCGAGCGCAGCCGCATCATGCACGGCATCGAGCGCTATGCCCGCGGCCAGCAGCGCCTCGCCGACCGCATCCGCGAGGAGGGCGAGAAACTCAGCCAGGCGAAGGCCACCGCCGTCATGACCAACGTCCCCGCCGAGAGCGCGGAGACCAAGACCCTGGACGAGCAGTTGACGTGGGACGCCCGCATCTTCGACGAGCGGGCGCGCTCCCTCACCTATGTGTGTGAGATGCCGGTGCTGCTGGAGCAGCGGGCCTACGAGATCGGCCAGCGCATCGCCGCGCGAATGAAGGGCGGGTGAGGCGGTCCCTTCGCTCAAGCGCCGCGCGGGCTGAAAACTGGCCCCCGCTCAAGCGCCGCGCGGGCTTTAGCCCAGCCCCTTGATGTGCCCGATGAAGGGCAGCTGGCGGAAGGCGTGGGCCACGTCCATGCCGTAGCCGACTACGAACACGTCGGGGCAGGTGAAGCCCACGAAGTCGGGGTCGATGTGCACCGCCCGCTTGCCGGGCTTCTCCAGCAGCACGCACACCAGTACCCGCCGCGCCCCGCGCGCCATCAGCAGATCCTTGGCGAAGGCCAGGGTGCGGCCGGATTCCAGAATATCGTCGATGAGCAGCACGTCGCGGTCGCGCACGTCGCTCTGCACGTCGCGCAGGATCTCCACCTGGCCGGAGGAAACCGTGGCCTCGCGATAGGAGGACACGTGCATGAACTCCACCTCGGGCTCGAGGCCCGAGCCGTGCAGCGCGCGCAGCAGGTCGGCGGCAAACATGAAGGAGCCCTTCAGCACCGCGACGGCGAGCAGGCGCTCCGGATTGGTGGCGGCGATCTCGACCGCGAGGGAGTGGTTGCGGGCGGCGATGCGGTTCTCGTCGTAGAGAACGGTGACGTTGGGCAGGGTCATGGTTCCTCATCGCAAGATGCGCGAGCATGGGCCTTATGGGACGGGGCGTCCACCCGGACGATGGCCGGGCACCCCGGCGAGGGCCGTCGCGGATGTATACCGGCCGACACCGGAAAGCACTGGCAGCCCTCATCCACCCTCCTCCACCCTCCTCCGCGCGCGGGTGCGAGGCGACGCCCGGATCATCGTCCGTCTCCCCGACACCCACAGTCCCGGCCGGTGGCGGGCCGGCGCGCTTCGTTTATGTTGGGGCCTTATGCATCACTGGCGATTCGCGGGAAGGAAGGGGCGTTGGTCCGGTTCGAGAATGTCGGCCTGAGATACGGGATGGGACAGGAAGTGCTGAAGGACGTGTCCTTCGGCATCCAGCCCAATTCGTTCCAGTTTCTCACCGGCCCCTCGGGCGCCGGCAAGACCACCCTCATGCGCCTGCTGTTCCTGTCGCTGAAGCCCACGCGCGGGCTCATCACCCTGTTCGGGCGGGATGTCTCCTCCCTCGATCCGGACGAGGTGGCGGTGCTGCGCCGGCGCATCGGCATCGTGTTCCAGGATTTCCGCCTGCTGGACCACCTCACCACCTATGAGAACGTCTCCCTGCCCCTGCGCGTGCTGGGCAAGGAGGAGGCGAGCTACCGCGCCGAGGTGACCGAGCTTCTGGGCTGGGTCGGCCTCGGCGACCGCATGCATGTACTGCCGCCCATCCTCTCGGGCGGCGAGAAGCAGCGGGCTGCCATCGCCCGCGCCCTCATCGGCCGACCGGAATTCCTGCTCGCCGACGAGCCCACGGGCAATGTGGACCCGACGCTGGCCCGCCGGCTGCTGCGCCTGTTCATCGAACTCAACAAGTCCGGCACGTCGGTGCTGCTGGCCACCCATGACATCGCGCTCATGGACCAGTACGACGCCCGCCGCCTCGTGATCGCCGACGGGCGCCTCTATGTCTACGAATGACACCGCCCCCGCCGGCAAGCCGCCGGCCGCCGCCGTGCCTGGCGATCCGGCGCGGGCCGCCAAATCCGCCCCCGCCAAGCCCCGGCCGGAAAAGGCGCGCCAGCCCACCTCCATCGTGCCCTCCGCCACCATTGCCGGGCGGGCGCTGGTGGCGGTGGTGGCCATCATGACATTCCTCGCCGCCATCACCATCGGCTCGGCGGTGGCGGTGCGCAGCACCGCGAGCCAATGGCGCTCGGACGTGACGCGGGAAGTCACCATCCAGATCCGCGCCGGCGACAAGGCCTCGACCGACGCCCAGGTGCAGGCCGCCGCCGACATCGCCCGCAAGACCCCCGGCATCGCCGACGCCCACATCCTCACCGGCGAGGAAACCTCGCGCCTGCTGGAACCGTGGCTGGGCTCCGGCCTCGACCTCAACGACCTGCCGGTGCCCCGTGTCGTGGTGCTGCGCCTCGACGGCGCGGGCACCGCCGATCTCGCCCGGCTGAAGCGTACCCTCACCGACAAGATCCCCACCGCCTCCCTGGACGATCATCGCGGCTGGTCCCGGCGCCTCGTGGCGGTGACCGACGCGGTGATGCTCATCGGCGTGGTGATGCTGGCGCTGGTGGGGCTCGCCACCGTGCTCTCGGTGGTGTTCGCCACCCGCGCGGCGGTGGCCACCAACCGGGCGGTGGTGGAGGTGCTGCATTTCGTCGGCGCGCGGGACGGCTTCATCGCCGCGCAGTTCCAACGCCATTTCCTGAAGATCGGCACCCAGGGCGGGCTCATCGGCGGCCTTGGTGCGGCGGCGGTATTCGGCACCATCGCCGCTTTGCCCCAGCTTGGCCTCGGCGGCGATCCGGAATTGCCCACGGTGGTGAGCTGGCTCAATCCCGGCCTGTGGGGCTTCCTGGGCATCGCGGTGGCGGTGGCGGTGGTGGCGCTCGCAACCGCCCTGACCTCCCGCGTCACCGTTTACCGGACGTTGAGGACGATCCAATGAAATGTGCCCCGCGGAAGCGGGGCGGGCTGACCGGCTGCGGTCTTCCTCGCCTCCGCCGCATTCCACGGGCATTCTTCGTTTCATGACCATGTCCAACACCGGGCGCAGAGCGGTGCGGCAGAAGCAGTCCGCGACAGGCAGGACGGGCGCACGGGCTCAAACCCCGGCCCGCCCGCGCAGCCTTCTGCGCCGCCTCGTCGTGAGCCTGGTGCTGTTGACGGGCCTGGCCGGCGTCGCGGTCGCGGCGGGATTTTTGGCCTTCACCGCGCAGATCGCCGCCCGCGAGCCGGCGGCGGTGAAACCGGCGGACGCCATCGTGGTACTCACCGGCGGACCATCGCGCATCGTTGATGCGGTGGGCCTTCTGGCCGACGGGCGGGGCCGGCGCCTGCTGATCACCGGCGTCAACCCCGCCACCTCCATGGACGAGATGCGCCGCGCCCTGCCGGATGGCGAGCATCTGCTGGGCTGCTGCATCGATCTCGGACACAAGGCGCTGAACACCCGCGGCAACGCGCTGGAGGCGGCAGAATGGGCACGGGAGAAGCGCTTCCGCTCGCTCGTGGTGGTCACCTCCTCCTGGCACATGCCCCGGGCCATGATGGAGCTGGGCCGGGCTCTGCCGGACGTGGAGCTGGTGTCCTACCCCGTCGTCACCACCCGCACCCAGCCGGAAAGCTGGTGGAGCGATCCCGGCACCCTGAAGCTGCTGGTGAAGGAGTACCTGAAGTTCATCATGGCCACGGTGAAGATCCGCCCGGCCCAAGCGGTGGCAGGTGCCGGCGAATCCCCTCGCCCTGCGCAGCCTGCTCCCATCGCCCCCGCCACGCTCCGCGTCACGCCCACGCCCATTCCTGCCGCCAGCGCCGGCTTCCGCCCGGCGGAGGCGCGGCTTTCGCCCTGATTGCGGCGTTCCACTCTTGAGTTTGGCCGCGGGATCGCCGATCAGGTGGCCGTGCCCTGCAAGATCCGTCGCCGGACATCCGCCGCCCGACCGGACGCAGGCTCAGATGAAACGGACCCAAGCGACTGGAGACCTTCGTGACCGGTGTCCTCACGGCCCTCCGCTCGCTGCTCTTCCAGGTCGCGTTCTACGGGATGACGACCTTCTATCTGATCGTCCTCCTGCCGCTGATACCCCTGCTCCCGCGCTGGCTCATGTGGAAGTACGGCGTCCTGCTGTGGGTCGCCACCAACCGGCTGCTGCTGCGCGTCATCACCGGCACGAAGGCCGAGTTTCGGGGGCTGGAGCACATCCCCAAGGGGCCGCTGCTGATCGCCGCCAAGCACCAGTCGGCGTGGGAGACCTTCGCGCTCTTGCCCCTGTTCTCCGATCCCGCCTTCATCCTGAAGCAGGAGCTGATGCGCATCCCCATCTTCGGCTGGATCGCGGCGAAGGTGCGCATGATCCCCATCGACCGCAAGGGCGGCTCGGCCGCGCTGAAGACCATGACGCGCCGCGCCCAGGCCGACATGGCCGAGGGCCGGCAGATCCTGATCTTCCCGGAGGGCACACGGCGGCCGCCCGGCGCCCCGCCGGACTACAAGTTCGGCGTCGCCTACCTCTATGCCACCCTGAACGTGCCTTGCCTGCCCGTCGCCCTCAATTCCGGGCTGTACTGGCCGCGCCGGGCCTTCATCCGGCGGCCGGGCACCATCCTGGTGGAGGTGCTGGAGCCGATCCCCCCGGGCCTTGGCCGCACCGCCTTCATGGCGCGCCTCGAACGGGACATCGAAACCGCCAGCAATCGCCTGCTCGCCGAGGGGCTGGATGACCTGGGTACGGCAGCTCCGGAGGACGTGCGGCGGCCCCCGGAAACCGGTCCCGATCCCCGTTTTCCACCGCCTGTGGAAAACTCTTGATCGAGGGGCCGATATCGTTCTAGTTTCGTTCTCATGAACGCAACTGATTCGCTCCTCGTCCCCCTTGTGGATGCCGGCAACCTCAACGGCTTGAAGCACGGCCTCGGCTCGCGCTACCGCTTTTGGCGCGACGAGAACGGCGTGCGTCATGTGTTCTCCGTCTACCCCGCCGATGCCGCACCCGACTATCCCGACGCCCTCGCGGTGGTCACCCGGCGCACGCCCGCCGGCGCCATCGCCATGTGGGCCGGCCCCGCGGGAGAGGCCGCGCGCAACGCCGCGCTGCGCACACGGGGAGATGAAATCCACATCCACGTCTTCGGCGAGGAGGGCGCGCCTACGCTGCGCCGCCTGATGGACCGCGGCACCGTCCTCTCCGCCCCCCGTTCCACCGGCCTGCCGCGCTGCCGCCACGACCGCCGCCACGCCGCCTGAGGGCGCGAAAGGCGATCTCGCATCTTTCCCGATCGTCAAGCCTGATCGGCGGAGATGTGTCCGCTTGAAAGTCTGCGGCCGCGACCGGACACCCTGTGAAGCCTCCCCCGGCGGGAGAGGGAGTCGACTGCTTCAGTCAAGCTGAGGGCAGAATCCTCGCCGCCTCGCCGTCGCATGAGGTGAGCCACCTTCAGGGCAGCGTGTCCTCCTCGTCCGCCTGCGGCAGGTCGGCCGGTGCGCCATGGCCGCCGGCCAGATGGTGGACGATGAAGGCGAGCGCGGCGTCGCGGATACCCAGGCCCTCCAGCGCCTTCACGGTGGCCACCACATAATCCGTGTTCGGCCCCGACTTGCCGTGGGAACGCCGCACCAGGTGGAGTTGGTCCTGCAGCGTCAGGCCGCGGGCATATTGGGGATGGGCGCGGTTAACCAGATAGGCCACCGCCGGCGCCTCGCGTCCGGTGCCATCCAGCAGGCTGATGCGGCGCGTCACCTCGCGATAGACACCGGAAATCTGCTCTCGCTCGGTGAGATAGGCGTGGGTCTGCGGCCAGTCCGCCGCGGCAACGCGATAGGCGATGCCCCGGCAGGAGCCGCCCAGATCAAGCCCGAGCACAAGGCCCGGCTGTTCCGGCGTGCCGCGATGGTGGAACGAATAGACACACAGTGTGCGGTGCGCGCCGGTGAGCCGCGCCTCGCACCGCTCGGCGAAGGCAAAGCCGGGATTCCACATGAGCGAGCCATAGGCGAACACCCAGACATCGCCCCCATGGGGCGGCATTCCGCCCGCCGGTCCGCCGCCCTTATCCGCCGACTGCTCGTCCACCATGGATGCGACCGTAGCTCCAGCTTCGGGTCAACGCGCCTTCATCTCGCGCCCGCCCGCGCCACGACGCGCTCGGGCGTTGACAGAAACGCCAGACCGTCGCCTAACAGCCGGCACTTGCCGCCGCAAGCATGCGCCTGGTCAGCCCCTGGGCGAGACTGACGCACACTTGCGCGACAAAACCCATACTGCCCGATACGTCGGGGCCTCTTCGCGCGGCGCTGACCCGCGCGGCAGGGCCTCGCGGCCGCCATCCCAGGGACGTTCATGACCGCAACCGACGCCCTTCCTCCCCGCCGCAAGCCTTGGCTCGTCATCGTTCCGGTCACGCTCATCGTGATCCTGGCGGTGATCTGGAGCGGCCTGTGGTTCTATGCGGCCAACCGCGCCCAGCGCGAGATCGATGCCTGGATCGGCCGGGAAGCCCGGCTCGGCCGCATCTGGGGCTGTGCCGACCGTAGCCTCGGCGGCTTCCCGTTCCGCTTCGAGCTGCGCTGCCAGAGCCCGACGCTGGAGACGCGGGGCGGCGACGCCATGCGCTTCACCGCGGTCTCGGCCCATGCGGTGGCGCAGGTGTGGGCGCCGAGCCACATCGTCGCCGAGTTCGCCGGCCCGGCACGGGTCGAGGACCTCAACACCGGCTCCGCCTATGGCGCCAACTGGTCGCTGCTGCAGATGAGCGGCGTCGGCGACCTGTCCGGGCGGCCGCAGCGCTTCTCCCTGCAGGCCCACGACATGCGCCTCGAGCAGCCGGGGGCGGCCGGGACCCCCGCCTCGCCCCTCGCCACGGCCCGCCTGTTCGAGTTTCACGCCCGCCTCGCCCCCGGCACCGACGGCAAGCCCGATGGGGTGGACTACGCGTCCGGCATGCTCGGCGGGGAGAGTGCACTGCTCAATGCGCTGGGGGTCAACGGACCGGTGGACATGACGCTCCAGGGCACCGTCTCCGCCTCGGCGGACCTGCGTCCCATGCCGATCGCGCAGCGGCTCAAGGCCTGGGCCGCGGCCGGCGGCACGGCAACGCTGGAGCGCTTCGCGGTGACCTCGCCCAAGCTCGCCATGACCTCCACCGGCGCCGTCTCGCTGGACCAGCAGGGTCGGCTGAACGGCAAGCTCGACCTGGGCTTCGCCGGCCTCAACGATCTGGTGAAGGGGCTCGACCGGGCCGGCGTGATCCCGCGCGAGGTGTCGCCCATCGTCAGCGCCCTCGCCATGGTCGGCAAGCAGGGCGACGTGGAGGGGCGCAAGGGCACCACCTTCGCGCTCAGCTTCGATACCGGCACGCTCAAGCTCGCCGGCTTCCCGGTGGGTATCGTGCCGCCCCTGTTCTGAATCCTCCGGCGGCTCAGAACACCCGCTCGCCGTCCACCAACACCTGACGCACCACGGGCGTCGTGTCCACGATGCGGAAGCGCAGCAGGTCGGCCCGCAGCCCCTCTGCCAACCGGCCGCGATCCGCGAGACCGGCCATCCGCGCCGGGTTGCGGGTGACCAGGGCCATGGCCCGCGGCAGCGGCAGGCCATCGGCCAGATGCAGCCGCGCCGCCGCCTGCAGCAGGCTTGCCGGTACGTAGTCGGAGGCGAGGGCGTCCACCAGCCCCTCCCCCGCCAGCGCGCCCATGGCGACGCCGCCGGAATGGGAGCCGCCGCGCACCACGTTGGGCGCGCCGCCGATGGTGGCAAGCCCGGCCGCCCGCGCCGCGGCGGCGGCCTCCCGGGTGGTGGGAAACTCGCTCACCGTGCAGCCGGCCTCCTGGGCGAGCCGCACGTGATCGTCCGTGGTGTCGTCATGGCTGGCGCGCACGAGGCCAGTGGCGGCCAGCATCTCCACCAGCGGCGCGAAATTGCGCTCCACGTTGGAGCGGCCCCGCGCGGTGCGCTCGGCAATCTCCCGCTCGGCCTCCCCCGCATCCTTGCCGATGCCGAGGAGGAAGCCGCGCAGCACATCCACGTTGCGCCACTGCCGGGCGCCGGGGGTGTGATCCATGAGGGAGGCGAAGGCGAGGGTCGACCGCTCCAGCGCCGGTTCCACCAGCGCCAGCAGGTCGGGGTCCGTCATCTCGCAGCGCAGGTGGACGAGGTGGTGGGCGCGGAACAGGCCCGCGCCGTCCTCCACCGCGTCCAGCATCAGCTCGAACAGGTCGCGCCGCTCCACCTTGGCCTGGTCGAAGCCGCCGGCGCAGATGGCATCGAACACGGTGGTGATGCCACTCGCCACCGTCTGGCCGTCATGGGCCAGCGCGGCGGCCCGCGCATCCGGCCAGAACACCTTGGGGCGCGGCACGAAATGGCCTTCCAGCGCGTCGGTGTGCAGGTCGATGATGCCGGGGGAGATGAAGTCGCCGGCGCAGTCCGTGGCCGAGGGCGCGTGGGCGCGGCCCGCATCCACGGCGACGATGATGCCGTCGCGGACGGTGAGGGTGCCGTCGATCACCTCGTCGTCGAGGATCAGGCGGGCATTGGTGTAGACGGTTTCCATGGGGGGCTCTGTACCGGAAAGGGGCATGCCTTGCACCGGACCGTGACGGTGCGGTGACGGCACGCCCCCCGGAACGCCCCCTTGGGCTCAGGACGGCGGAGCGCCGGGCGGGATCACCTGGTAGAGCTGGAAGCGCTCGCCCTCGTAGACGAGCTTCAGCCGGTCGCTGTCCGGGTTGGGGGCGCCGTGCTCGGTGAACAGCACGTAGACATAGTCGAAATTCTGCGGCCACAGGTCCCAGTAGCGCGGGCCGTCGACGGAGGGCTCCTCCTCGGTCACGAGCAACTGCTCGATCTGGGGCGGGGTACCGTCCTCGGTGTCCACATGGTCGCGATAGGGCTGGTGCACGCGCAGGATCTGCTTACCCTTCACCGCGAAGGCGGTGGTGACCAGCGACGACTTCTCGATCATGGCGAGGCAGGCGGCATGGACGAGGCCGAGGTCGCGCGGGTCGTTGCCGCCGTTGATGTCGGCATAGGCCACCAGGATGCGGGAGCCGGGCTTGATCTGCTCCACCGACTGGTGGAACGCACCTGTCCATTGGGACAGGCGGTTCCACACCACCTGCACTTCGCCGACACGGACCGCCAGCAGCAGGATCAGCACCACGGCGAAGCCGCGCCGGGCCAGGCGATGGCGCAGGTCCGCGCGCATGGCGGCGAGCACGAAGAAGGCGATGGCCACCGGCAGGCGCTGGTCCGCCATGTAGCTGGCGAACACCACGCGCGGCATGGCGAGATAGACCGCGCCCGCCACCAGGAGCAGCGGCAGCATCAGCGAATGGACGTGGAGCAGGCGGTGCCGCGCGGCCCAGATGCCTGCCCCCACCACCACCGCGGTCAACAGGACGGCCACATAGTCGAAATAGACGTTCACGACCATTTCGATGCCTTCGACCTTGCCCTGCGGCTCCCACACATTCTCGGTGCTGAGGCCCCAGGTGGGGCTGGCGATCAGCAGCGGGAGGATGGGCAGGAAGGGCAGGCCCGCCGCCACGAAGGTGGCGAGCCGCGGCCCCCAAGGCTGGCCGCGCCCCTGGCGCAGGCGGTCCAGCTCGAAAGCGAGGAGGCCGACGCCGTACACCCCGGCCGCGAACAGGTGGCAGAAGAACAGCACCACGACGAAGAGTGTGGAGATGGCGAACCGCCACGGCCAGGGCCGCTCCCGCAGGAACGCCCAGGCCGCGAGCGCGAACAGCGCCAGCCCCATGCCGAAGTAATAATTCATCACGCCGATCAGGAAGATGGCGTTGTAGAGCAGCGGAAAGGCAATCAGCGGCAACGCCGACCACATGCCGAACAGCGCCCGGTTGAGCGTCAGCGTGCCGGCGGCGATGAGGGCGAAGCACATCAGCGTGTAGATCTCGCCGGCGGTATAGATGTCGGTGACCCGCTCGATGACCGGCACGATCAGGTCCATCATCACGTTCGGCAGGATGGACCACTTCAGATAGTAGAAGCGCGCGATGTCGGGGTCGTCCGGCAGCGCGGCAATGACGTGCATGCGGGCCAGGTGGTTCACATAGTCCGACAAAGGCGGCAGGGGGTGCGTCAGGATCGGCACCGCCACCAGCGCGAAACAGGCGACGAACAGCAGCGCGATCCATCGTCCGCGCAAATCATGCGGCAGCCGCGGCGGCGCGGGATGTACAGGGTGGCCGAGGACGGGATGGCCCTGCGCGGCGGACGATGGCAACGCTGGGAAAGCGGACGAGGGGGTGGTCATCTGGGCCGTGCGATCTCTGGCGAATGGCTGGAGGGGGAGGCAGCAGCGTCCTGAAGGCAGGCCGCACCCGGCGCGCCGAGGGCTGTTGACCTGCCGAATGTGTTGGGCCGGTGGCCGCTTCTGATCACCTTTCCGCGACCGGTGGAAGACTGCCGCTGGGGAATATGCACAAAACATGAGCCCAGGCGCCACCCGCCGCCTTGCCCTTTCACGCTGCCGGGGAAACGGCTAGAACGGCGCCGCCCCGGCACCCGCCGGGCTCCCCCCAAGGATCATGAGCG
Organism: Xanthobacter versatilis; assembly: GCF_043193975.1. Classification (NCBI taxonomy): domain Bacteria; kingdom Pseudomonadati; phylum Pseudomonadota; class Alphaproteobacteria; order Hyphomicrobiales; family Xanthobacteraceae; genus Xanthobacter; species Xanthobacter versatilis. The sequence goes on from NZ_JBAFVB010000004.1 coordinate 81,530, forward strand.
AGCCCGTCATGAACGAGCCCCTTTCCACGCAGGTGTCGGAAGCCCAGCTGCAGGCAGAGGTCCTGGCCAAGGCGCTGCCCCACATGCAGCGCTACGACGACGCCATCGTCGTGGTGAAGTATGGCGGCCATGCCATCAGCGGCGAGGAGGGCGCGCGCACCTTCGCGCAGGACATCGTGCTGCTGGAGCAATCGGGTGTGAACCCGGTGGTGGTGCATGGCGGCGGCCCGCAGATCGGCGCCATGCTGGCCAAGCTCGGCATCAAGTCCGAATTTGCGGCCGGCCTGCGCATCACCGACAAGGCCACGGTGGAAATCGTCGAGATGGTGCTCGCCGGCTCCATCAACAAGCAGATTGTGGGCTTCATAAACGAGGCCGGCGGCAAGGCCATCGGCCTGTGCGGCAAGGACGGCAACATGGTCCGCGCCCGCAAAGCCAACCGCGTGGTGGTGGACAACGACCATGTGGTGGACCTCGGCTTCGTGGGCGAGCCGGACACGGTGGACACCACCGTGCTCGACCAGATCCTCGGCCGTGAGCTGATCCCGGTGCTCGCCCCGGTGGCGGCTGCGGTGGACGGCGGCACCTACAATGTGAACGCCGACACCTTCGCCGGCGCCATCGCCGGCGCGCTGGGGGCCAAGCGTTTCCTGCTGCTCACCGACGTGCCCGGAGTGCTGGACAAGAACAAGCAGCTGCTGCCCAAGCTCACCATCGCCGAGGTGCGGGCGCTGATCGCCGACGGCACCATTTCCGGCGGCATGATCCCGAAGGTGGAGACCTGCATCTATGCCCTGGAGGCGGGCGTGGAAGGCGTCGTCATCCTCGACGGCAAGGTGCCCCACGCGGTGCTGCTGGAGCTGCTCACCGACCACGGCGCGGGCACGCTGATCACCCGCTGAAGCTGAGGTCCGCTTCCTCGGGCACGGTGTCGGAGCCCTGCCCGAGGGGGCGTTGCATGAGCACCGTATCGATCCACCGGCCGAACTTCAGGCCGGTGGCCGGCAGGATGCCGATGTCGGCGAAGCCGCAGGCGCGGTGCAGGCCGATGGAGCCGGCATTGGCGCTGTCGCCGATCACCGCCACCATCTGGCGGAAGCCCGCAGCCTCGCACGCCGCGATCAGCGCTTCCAAAAGCGCGCGGCCGACCCCGCGCCCCTGCGCCGCCGGCGCCACATAGATGGAATTTTCCACGGTGTGGCGATAGGCGATGCGCGGGCGGAAGGCGCCCACATAGGCATAGCCCAGCACCGCCCCGCCCTCGTCCATGACCAGATAGGGAAAGCCCGCCTCCACCAATGCGGCGTGGCGGCGCGTCATCTCGCTGACGCCGGGCGGCGCCAGCTCGAACGAGGCGGTGCCGGTGCGCACGGCCTCGTCATAGATGGCGGCGATGGCGGGGATGTCGGCGGGAGTGGCGGGACGGATCGGCATGCCCTGCTTTTACGGCAGGAGGGCCGGCACTGAAAAGGGCGGTCGTGTGCCTGCCGGACATGGAACGGCATCCCGCCGAGATGCTTGATCTCCGATTATCATACACGATATATCATGTTCGTAACGACGCCCACGGGCGCGCCCCGCCAGACGCAGGACAGGAATTCGGAGGGTCCAGATGAAGGTGTTCGGCGCGCCGCGGCGCTATGTGCAGGGCAAGGGAGCGCTGGATCATCTGGGTCCCGAGCTGGCGCGCCTCACCGACGCCGCTGCGCTGGTCATAGACCCCTTCATCGACGATCTGTTCGGCGCCCGCCTTCAGGCCTCGTGCAACGCGGCGGGGGTGAGCCTTGCCCGCCTGCGCTTCGGCGGGGAAAGCTCACCCGCGGAGATCGACCGCCTGCTTGCAGCGCTGGGCGACACCCCGCCTCCGCTGGTCGCGGCGGCGGGCGGCGGCAAGTGCATCGACGCGGGCAAGGCGCTCGCCAACCGCATCGGCGCGAAGGTGGCGACCATCCCCACCATTGCCTCCACCGACGCGCCCACCAGCCACAATTACGTGCTCTATGACGACGACCACCGCCTGCTCGCGGTGGAGAAGCTGCCCGCCAACCCGGACCTGGTGCTGGTGGATACCCAGGTGATCGCCGAGGCGCCGCGCCAGCTCTTCCTCGCCGGCATCGGCGATGCGGTGGTGAAGCTGTTCGAGGTGGAGCGCTGCGTGGCGGCGAAGGGCCGCAACGTGTTCGGCGCCGACCCCGCCTTCTCCGCCCTGATCCTCGCCCGCGGCTGCTACGACGTGCTGCGCCGCCACGCCCCGGCGGCGCTCGCCGCCGTGGACCGCAAGGCGGCCGACGACGCCCTTGACCTGGTGGTGGAAGCAACCGTGCTCATGAGCGGCCTCAGCTTCGAGAGCGGCGGCCTGTCCATCGCCCATTCCATGACGCGGGGCCTCTCCGCCGTGCCGAAATATGCCCGCGCGCTGCACGGGCTGGAGGTCGCCTACGGCGTGCTGGTGCAATTGGTGCTGGAGGGCCGTGACGCGGACTTCTTCGACGATCTCCTCGGCTTCTACGCCGCCATCGGCCTGCCCACGAGTCTTGTCGCCCTCGCCGGTGCGGCCCCCACCCGTGAGGAAGCGGCCACCATCGCCCGCCTCACCCTCTCGGCGCCCCATGCCCGGCATTTCCCCCGGGTGCTGGAAGAGGCGGAGGTGGTGCGCGCCATCCTCGCCATCGAGGCGGGGCGGTTCGCGGACGCGCTTGTGGAGGATGCAATGCAGGGGAGCAAATCCCCCAGCACCGCACCCGGGCTGGCCGTGTGATATAGGGTGTATCCGGGTCCTTTCAGAAGCGTGGATGCCATGGCCGAGTTGCGGCAGATCGAGAAGGAAAATCTATCGGCCCGCGTCTACGGCCGCATCCGCCGGGCGCTGATCGACGGGCAGTTCGAGCCCGGCGAGCGGCTGCGCATCTCCGCGCTCGCGGCCGATCTCGGCACCTCCATCACCCCGGTGCGCGAGGCCATCTTCCGCCTGGTGAGCGAGCAGGCGCTGGAGATGAAGGCCGCCACCGCCATTCATGTGCCGCTCTTGGACAGCGCCCGGCTGAAGGAGATCCAGCTCATCCGCATGGAGCTGGAGGGCGCCGCCTCCGCCCGCGCCGCCCAGCGCATCACCGACAAGCAGATCCGCCGGCTGGAGCAGATCCAGGACGAGTTCATCGAGGCCGCCGCCGCCAACCCGAAGAAGGCGAGCCTGAAGAACCGCGACTTCCACTTCGCGCTGATCGAGATCGCCGAGCTGCCGCTGCTCGAATCCATCGTGGAGAATATGTGGACGCTGATGGGCCCGCTGCTCAGCGTGTTCCACTCCACCTTGCCGCCACGCCAGATCGCCGGCGAGGACCACCGCCACTATGACGTTCTGGAAGCGCTCCGGGCGCGCGATCCGGAGCGGGCGCAGCATGCCATCCAGCAGGATATCGCCTGGGGCCTCGTCATGGCCGACTGGCTGGACGAGCAGGCCAAGGCCCCGCCCGGCAAGCGCAAGCTCGCCTCCCTCACCGCCGAGTGAGGGCGCAAACCGGAACCACCGTCATCCGTCTCGCACCCACCGTCATCCTCCGGCTCGACCGGAGGATCCATAGGGCGGCCGGGACGCGCTCCCGCCTTCACACGGCCCGCACGCGGCGCGATGGGTGCCCCGGCCAAGCCAGGGCATGACGGCGGGAGGCGGCAGGCAAAACACCTCCCCACCCGCCCATCACGCGATGCCGAAGCCACCATCGACGGGGATGATGGCCCCCGTCACATAGGCCGCCGCCGGGGACAGGAGGAAGCCCACCACCTGCGCCACGTCGGAAGGCTTGCCCCAGCGCTGCATGGGGATGCGCGCCATGATGGGTCCGGCCCGCTCGGGGTTCTGCAACGCGCCGGCGGACAGGCGGGTCTCGATCCAGCCCGGCGCCACCGCGTTCACGCGGATGCCCTCGGCCGCGAACCCCACCGCGTGGGAGCGGGTGAGCTGGAGGACGGCGCCCTTGCTCGCCGCATAGGCCGGGTTCCGCCCCGAGCCGAAATAGCTCCACATGGATGCGGTGTTCACCACCGCCCCGCCCGCCGCGCCCAGCGCCGCGCGGAAGGCCAGCGTCGTGATGTTGGAGCCGTTGAGGTTCACGTCGATGACCTTGGCGAAGCCCTCCGGCGTCAGTTCCCGGCCTTCGTGCAGGATGATGCCGGCGCAATTCACCAGCGCCGACAGGCGCGGGAAGCCGGCGGCAAAGGCCGCCACCTCCGACGCATCGGTGACATCCAGCTCGGCGAAGCCGATGGCTGCCGGCAGGTCGTCATCCCGGTCGCGCCCGGCCACCACCACACTATAGCCGTCCGCCAGCAGATGCTCGGCCACCGCGCGGCCGATCCCCGTGCCGCCGCCGGTGACGACGGCGACGCGCTCCAAAGCAGTCATGTGGATGTCTCCCGATGGGGCGGCGGGGCTCACAGCCCCAGATAGCTCGCCCTGAGATGATCGTTCGCGAGCAGGTCCGGCCCGGGGCCGGAGAGGGTTACGGCGCCGTTCTCCAGCACATAGCCGTAGTCCGCCATCTCCAGCACCTGGAACACGTTCTGCTCGATGATGAGGATGGTGAGGTCGCGCTCGCGGATGCGGGCGATGCTCTCGAACAGGCGGTCCACCATGATGGGGGCAAGGCCCAGCGACGGCTCGTCCAGCGCCAGCACCCTCGGCAGGGCCATGAGCGCGCGGCCCACCGCCACCATCTGCTGCTGCCCGCCCGACAGGGTGGAGGCGTTGTAGGCCTGCCGCTCTTTCAGGATGGGGAAGAGGTCGAACACCTCCTCCAGCGTCTCTTGCCGCCGCGCCCGGGCGCGCGGGTTGGCGGCGCCCACCAGCAGGTTTTCGCGGATGGACATGTCGAGGAACAGCTGCTTGCCTTCCGGCGACTGCACGAAGCCGCGCTCCACGATGCGGTGGGGCGCAAGGCCGGAGAGCCCCTCGCCGCCGAGGCGGATCTCGCCCCGGCGCGGCCGGATGAGGCCGGAAATGGTGCGCAGGAGCGTGGACTTGCCGGCCCCGTTGGCGCCGATCAGCGCCACGATGGAGCCGGGCTTGAGCGAAATGTCGATGCCGCGCAGCACGTCCTGCTCGCCATAGCCGGACCACAGGTCCTTCACCTCGAGCGCAGGCACATCCCGAGCGAACGCCTTGGACGCGGACGCCCCAGCTGCAAGGTTATCAAGCGCGGGCATGGACATAGCGCTCTCCGAAATAGGCCTTCAGCACGTCGGGCTGGTTCACCACCTGCTGCGGCGGTCCATCGGCGATGAGCTTGCCGTAGTCGAGCACGATGACCCGGTCCGACAGGCCCATGATCACCTTCATCACGTGCTCGACGATGAGGATGGAGACGCCGAGGTCGCGCACCCGGCGCACCAGCGCCACCATCTCCTGCGCCTCGGTGGGTGTGGCGCCGGCCACCACCTCGTCCATCAGCAGCAGGCGCGGGCCGGTGGCGAGCGCCCGTCCCAGTTCCAGCTTGCGCCGGTCGAAGGCGGTGAGGTCCTCCGCATCCGTGCAGGCTTTGGCGGACAGGCCCAGAAAATCCACCACCTTCTCGGCCTCGGCGCGGGCTTCCGACTCGGAGGACGTGCGCACAAAGGCGCCCACCATCACGTTCTCCACCACCGATAGCCCGCCGAAGGGCTTGGAGAGCTGGAAGGTGCGGGCGATGCCCAGCCGGCAGATGTCCCACGGCTTCTCGCCCACGATGTCGCGGCCGCTGAAGCGGATGGCGCCGGTGTCGGTGCGCAGCGCCCCGGCGATCATGTTGAAGGCGGTGGTCTTGCCCGCGCCGTTGGGGCCGAGCAGGCCGAGGATCTCGCCCGGCTCCATGTGGAAGGAGAGCGGCGAGACCGCCTGCAGGCCGCCGAATCGCTTGGAGATGCCGTCCACCTCGAGGATGCGGGTGCTCATCGTCCCTCGACCTCCTTGGGCGTCACCATCTGCGCCGGCGCTTTCGGGGCGGGTGTTTTAGGTGCAGGGGTCAGCCAGCGCTGGAGCGGGGCGATGATGCCTTTCGGGAAATACAGCACCGCCAGCATCAGCACGACGCCGTAGATGATGAGGTGCAGCCCCAGCACATGGCCGCCCAGCATGGCGCGCACCATCTCGCCTACCGGATGCAGCACCAAAGCGCCCAGCGTCGGGCCGAGCAGGGTGCCCTGCCCGCCCACGATGGTCATCACCGCCATGTCGATGGACAGGTCGATGCCCATGTTCCGCTCCGGATTGATGTAGCGGAACAGCTGCGCGTAATAGGCGCCGCCAAGGCCGGTGAGGAAGGCGGAGAGCGCCAGCGCGGTCAGGCAGTAGCGGGTGGGGTCGATGCCCAGAGCCTCGGCGCCGTCGCGGTTGCCGCGGATGGCTTTGAGGTAAAAGCCGAGCCGCGAGCGCTCCATGACATGGGTCGCCGCCATCACCCCCACCAGCATGGCGAGGATGATGAAGTAATAGGGCAGCTTGCCGTCGAACTGGAAAGCGAGAAAGCTGGTGCCTCCCACCGGCGGAACCGTGAGCCCCTGCGCACCCTTCAGCGGAATGCCGAGGAACTCGTCGGTATTTTCCAGCCAGATGCGCATGATCTCGGCAAAGGCGATGCTGGTGAGGGTGAAGTAGGGCCCCTTCAGCCGGAAGGTGGCATAACCCACCGGCACCGAGATGGCCGCCGCCAGCAGGCCACCGAGGATCATGCCGATCCACGGCGACAGGCCGAGCCCGGTGAACAGCAGCACGCTGGCATAGCCGGCAATGCCGGAGAAGGCGGCGTGGCCCAGCGAGACCTGCCCCACATAGCCGCAGACCAAGTTCCACGACGAGGCCATGTAGGCGAAATAGAGCACCATGGCCGCCGAATGGACCACATAGCTGTCGGCGACCACGAACGGCAGGATCAGCGCCGCCACGAACAGCGGCAGACCGAGGATGAGGGTGAAGGAGGCGCGCATGGAGAACCCGTGCCTTCTCAAGCTCGGCCCATGAGGCCCGCAGGCCGCATGAGCAGGATCACGATGAACAGGCCGAAGGAGAAGATCGCCGCCGAGGTGGCGGTGACGAACTGGGCGGCCACGGATTCGAACACGCCGAGCAGCAGCCCGCCGAGGATCGAACCGGGGATGGAGCCGATGCCGCCCAGCACCACCACCAGGAACGACTTGATGCCGAACGACAGGCCGATGGTGGGGGTGATGGAGAAGAACGGCACCAGCAGCGCCCCGAACAGGCCGAGCACGGCGCAGCCGAGGCCGAAGGTGACGTTGTAGATCAGCGGCACGTTGATGCCGGACATGGCCGCCGCATCCCGGTTCTGCGCCGTGGCGCGGATGGCACGGCCCATGTCCGAATGCTTGAGCCAGAACGACAGGGCGAAGGCCACGAGGATCGCGGCGGCAAAGCCGATGAGCCGGGCCATGTTGATGGGCAGGCCGGCGACGAAGATCGATTCATAGGTGATGTCGGTGGTCACCGAGCGCACGTCCGGGCCGAACGCCATGAGCACGCTGTTGTCCACCACCAGATAGACGCCGGCGGTGAGCAGCAGGGCGCTCGTGGGTTCCACCACCAGCGCCCGCTCGCGCCGGATGAGCGGGGAGATGACTACGCTCTGCACCACATAGCCGACGGCGAACAGGAACGGCACGGTGACAAGAATGCTGACATAGGGATGCACCCCAAGGCTCGCCCAAAGAAGATACGAGCAATACATGGCCAGCATCAGGAACGAGCCGTGCGCGAAATTGATGACGCGCATGACACCGAAGATGAGGCTCAGCCCGAGGGCGACGCCACCGTAGATTCCGCCAAGCAGAAGTCCGTTGATGACCGCAAAGGAAAGGGTCAGGGGATCCATGGGGTCACCTCCGTGGGGACGGCGCGCGGCACGCGGCGCCGTCCGGGATCGGGGACGGGGATATGGCAGGTAAAAAGGGCGCCGGCTTCCCGGCGCCAGAGTGCCGCGTGCTGCGCGCTGGGCGCGCCTCAGCGGGCCGACCAGTCCGGCACCGGCCACACCGGCTTGGTGTCGGGGGCGCGGTTGGCGGAGGGCCAGATGGTGCGGCGCTCGCCACCGATGTTCTCGGAAATCACCCCATGGGCGAAGGTGTTCTGGCCCTGCTCATCGAACTTGATGCGCTGGTAGCCGACGATCAGCGGCATGCCGGAGGTGATGTCGGTGGCGGCGAGCGCGTCGCGGATCTTCTCCCGGTCGGCGGAGGCGGACCGCTCCAGCACGTCCTTGATGAGGTAGATGTTGGAGATGCCCTGGGCGCCGTAGGAATTGATGTCGTAGCCGGCCTGGGCCTTGAAGCGGGTGTTTGCATCCACCACGCGCGGGTCGGTGTCGGTCTTCAGGCGGTCGATCTGCCAGTCTTCCTGCACGAACAGATAGTCAACGGCCTTCTGCGGCACCGCCTTGTAGAAGGACGGATCTTCAGAGCCGCCGCCCACCGAGTGGATGCCGTAGGGAATGTTGATCTTGTTCTCGAAATACTGGCGGGTGAACAGCAGGTGGTCCGGCGTATAGGCCACCACGATGAGCGCCTCGGGCTTCGCCGCGCGGATCTTCAGCATCTGGGCGGTGAAGTCCACCTGATTGGGCGGGAAGCTCTCGTCGAGGGAGATGGTGTAGCCGCGCTCCTTGGCGAACTTCTTGATGTTCGCGGCGTGCGAGCGGCCCCAGTCGGTGCCTTCGTAGAACAGGCCGATGCTTGAGGGACCCTTGCCGGTCTCCTTCTTCAGAAGATCGATGGCGTCGAGCTGCTCGCGCGCGTCGTAGGTGGCCTTGTTATTGGGGCGGAACACGTATTTGAAGCCGCGCTCGGTGATCTCGTCCTTCACCGCGCCGGTGACGATCCACGGCGTCTTGTAGCGCTCGGCCACTTCCGAGGCCGGGAAGGTGACCGCGCTGTTGTAGGCGCCCACCAGCAGGGCGACGTTTTCGCGCTGGATCAGCCGCTCGGTCTCCGAGGCGCCGATATCGGGCTTGGACTGGCTGTCGGCGAAGATCAGCTTCAGCTTCGCCCCGCCGAGGGAGGCGATGCCGCCCGCCGCGTTGATCTGTTCGGCCGCCACCTGGGCGCCGAGCTTGGTCTGGTTGCCGATGGTGGCCGAACCGCCGGACAGCGGCAGCACGAAGCCCACCGTCACGTCCTGCGGATCGGCCTTCGCCGGTGCAAGACCGATGGCGGCCGCCGCCGCGAGCACCAGTGTGCCACCCAGAATCTGCCGGATCATCATCCCTCCCACGGGTCGTCTTATTAGTATGTATGATATATGATGTTTAGTGAGGAGGGAGTCAAGCGAGGTTGTTCGGAGGCCTCACATCGTGGCCCGACCCGCTGCAGCGACAGCGGAGTGCATCTTCAGAAGAGGAGCCCGCGCCTTACGCCCGCCCGATCGTCCCCGGCGCCACCTCGAAGCGCTCGGCGCCATCCAGCGCGGCGAAGGCGGTGGGGTCGGCGCCGGTCATCCAGGCCTGCGCGCCGAGGCGGGCCAGGGCCTCGAACAGGCCGGTGCGGCGCGCGGCGTCGAGATAGGCCACCACGTCGTCCAAAAGCAGGATGGGCGAGAAGCCCTGCATGGAGGCGACCAGCCGCGCATGGGACAAGGTGAGGCCGATGAGCAGGGATTTCTGCTCCCCCGTGGAGCAGCGCGCGGCGGGCAGTTGCTTCTCGCCATGGCTCACCGACAGATCGGTGAGGTGCGGCCCCTCCAGCGTGCGGCCCGCCGCCCGGTCGCGGGGGCGGTTGTCGCGCAGGAGGGCACGGTAACGGTCCTCCACCTCCAGCGCGGGATGGACGGCGATGAGCCGCTCCACCGCCCCATCCAGGGCCAGCTCCGCGAAGGGAAAGAGGGAAGCATCGTCGCGGTGGGCGGCGATCTCGGCTGCAAGGCGGGCCACCGTCTCCAGCCGCGCCGCCGCCACCGCCACCGCCAGCTCCGCCACCTCGTGCTCCACCGCATCGAGGAAGCGCGCCGAGCCGTTCTCCTCCAAGAGCCGGTTGCGCGAGCGCAGCGCCCGTTCCAGACCGTTGACCCGGGTGCCGTGGGCACCATCCACCGCCAGCACGAGGCGGTCCAGATAGCGCCGCCGGTCGCCGGGGGGGCCAAGGAACAGGCCGTCCATCTCCGGCGTCAGCCACAGCACTTTCAGATGATCGAGGAAGGCATTGGCGGAGGGCACCGGTTCGCCGTCGATGCGGCAGCGCCGCACCCCGCCCTCCTGCGCCGGATCATGGCCGGTGCCGAGTCGGACCTCACCCAGCGCCCCCTCGACCAATGCGGAGACGGCCCACGGCACCTCGCCGGCGGCGCCGGGCGCGCGATGGCCCACGTCGCCCAGCTGGGCCCGCCGCAGCCCCCGGCCGGGGGAGAGGAAGGACAGGGCCTCCAGGATATTGGTCTTGCCCGCGCCGTTCGGCCCGGTGAGCACCACCGGCCCGTCCCCAACGCTCACCTGCGCCGACGGATAGGACCGGAAGGCGGTGAGCGTGAGCTTGCGGATGGCGGCGTGGGGCATGGACCTTTCGGCCGGTCTTGCGGCGAATGCGGCCGGTCCCGCGGCCACGGGGCTGGACCCGGCGTCGGCGGTCGCGCCCAGACTTGCCCGGCTCACACCCGCATGGGCATGAGCACGTAGAGCGCGTCGGTCTTCGTGGAATCGCGCACCAGCGTGGGCGAGCCGGGGTCGGCCAGCTTCAGTTCAGCCGTGTCGCCTTCCAGCTGCGAGGTGATGTCCAGCAGGTAGCGGGAGTTGAAGCCGATATCGAGGGGCTCGGCGGTGTAGTCCACCTCCAGTTCCTCGGTGGCGCTGCCCGAATCGGGATTGGTGACGGAGAGTGTCATCTTGCCCTCGGCCAGCGACAGCTTCACCGCCCGCCCGCGCTCGCTGGACACTGTGGAGACGCGGTCCACCGCGGCGGCGAACTCGTCCTTGTCCACGATCAGGGTCTTGTCGTTGCCCTGCGGAATGACCCTTCCATAATCGGGGAAGGTGCCGTCGATGAGCTTGGAGGTGAGCACGATGGAGCCCACCTGCACCCGGATCTTGGTGGTGGAGAGCGAGACGGTGGCCTCCGCCTCCTTGTCCTCCAGCAGCTTTTGGATCTCGGCCACGGTCTTGCGCGGCACGATGACGCCGGGCAGGCCGGCCGCGCCCGCCGGCGCCTCCAGCTCGGCCTGGGCGAGGCGGTGGCCGTCGGTGGCCACCGCCCGCAGCATGGACTTGCCGCCGGCGCCCTCGGTGACGTGGAGATAGATGCCGTTCAGGTAATAGCGCGTCTCCTCGGTGGAGATGGCGAACTGGGTCTTGTCCACCAGGCGCCGGAAGTCCGCGCCCTTCACCTTGAAGGTATGGGAGAATTCGCCCGCAGCGAGGTCCGGGAAGTCGGCCTCGGGCAGGGTCTGCAGCGAGAACCGGGCGCGGGACGCCTTGACGGTGAGCGTACCCCGCTCGCCGCCCGCCTCCAGCTGCACCTGCGCACCCTCGGGCAGTTTGCGCACGATGTCGTAGAGCACATGGGCGGGCACGGTGGTGGCCCCGGCCTGGCCGGTCTCGGCCGGAACGCTCTCCACCACCTCCAGGTCGAGGTCGGTGGCTTTCAGCTCCAGCCCGTTCTTGCCCGCCTTGATCAGCACGTTGGCGAGAATCGGAATGGTGTTGCGCCGCTCGACGACGCGGTGGACGTGGCTGAGCGATTTGAGAAGCTCGGCGCGCTCGACGGTGACCTTCATGGTCCTGGCCCGTTCACTCTTCGCTCTGGAGCCGGCCTCCCACGGGCGCCTACGTCCCGCCGGTGGGTCCGCCTCGTCGTTCGGGGACGGCGCCCGTTCCGCCCTCCCCCGCTGTCACGGGCAAGGTGGATCGCGCGCCAAGTGGCGATTGCGCGGAACGCGGGAAGCGTCGCGCGGGCACCCGCCGGGAGGACGGATGCCGGGCCGCAGACATTGCCGCCCAAGGCGCGCCAAGGCAAGGGCGGCTGGCTTATTTTTACCGCATGGCGTCGCCGCTGCCCCCGCGATCCACCGCAGCCCGCACCCGCGCGGCTGAAACGGCCGCTGGAACGCCCCGCTCCACTCGGCCGGCACAAACGAAAACGGCGCCGTCAGGCGCCGGATTCGCGGACCATGGGCCCGAAGCGTCGATGACGACCCGCTCAGGCCTCCAGCGCGAGGCGCTTCAGCACCTCGATCTCCTCGGCCAGCGCCCGGTCGGCGTTGACGAGGCCGTCGATCTTACGCACCGCGTGCAGCACGGTGGTGTGGTCACGACCGCCGAAGCGGCGGCCGATTTCCGGCAGCGAGCGCAGCGTGAGGGTCTTGGCCAGATACATGGCGATCTGGCGCGGCTTCACCACGGTGGCGGTGCGGCGCTGGGACAGCAGGTCCGCGCGCGACACATTATAATGCTTGGCCACCACGCGCAGGATGTCGTCCACCCGCACCCGCTTGGGATCGGTGGGGCGGATGAGGTCCTTGACCGCGTTTTCCGCCATCTCCAGCGTCACCGGCTCGCCGGTGAGCTGGTTGAAGGCCAGCAGCTTGTTCAGCGCGCCGTCGAGGTCGCGCCCGCTCTGGCCGACGCTGCGAGCCAGGAACTCCAGCACCGGCGCCGGCACCGCGAAGCCCGGATGCTGCTCGGTCAGGGTCTGGTAGCGCGCCTTCAGGATCTCGAGGCGCAGGTCCTCCTCCAGCGCGGCCAGCTCCACCACCAGGCCGCCGGCGAGGCGCGAGCGGACCCGCTCGTCGAGATGCTCCAGCTCGCCGGGCAGACAGTCCGCCGCCACCACCACCTGCCGCCCGCCGTCCAGCAGGGCGTTGAGGGTATGGCAGAATTCCTGCTGGAGATTGTTGCCCTTCAGGAACTGCAGGTCGTCGATCACCAGCGTGTCGATGGTGCGCAGGGCATCCTTGAAGGCGATGGCCGAATGGGTCTTCAGGGCGGCCACGAAGCCATACATGAAGCGCTCGGCGGTCAGGTAAGTGGTGCGCCGGCCGCCCACCGCGCCGGCGCGGGCGATGGCCTGCAACAGGTGCGTCTTGCCGAGGCCCACGGCCGCATGGAGATAGAGCGGGTTGAACACAGGCGCCGAGCCGGGGGCGCTCTCGGCCACCTGCTTGGCGGCGGCGAAAGCCAGCGAATTGGACTTGCCCACCACGAAGGTCTCGAAGGTGAGGCGGGCGTCGAGGGGGGAGCCGGACGCCACGTCCCCTGCCGCCGCGTCGGACAGGGCGGCCGCTGCGGCACGGGGCTCGACAGCCCGCGCATCAGAGCCCCGTCCATCGGCACCGCGGGCATCGGTGGAGCGCCCGTCGGAGGTCCGGGCCGGCTGCTGGCGGGTATCGCCGGAATGCATGTCGGTGCGCTCGGTCACCACCTCGCGCACCGTGTTCGCCTTCAGCGCCACGGGACGGGCAAACGCATTGCGCACGGCAAGGTCCACGCGCCGCTTGGCGCCGCTCTCCTCGGCCCAGATGTCGGCGATGCGGGGCAGATAATTCTCCTGGATCCACGACTTGAGGAAGCGCGTGGGGACGGAGAGCTGGACCGCGTCGGCGGTCAGCTTGTCGAGGTCCATACGGGCGAACCAGCTGGTGAACTTCTCCTCGCCGATCTCTTCACGCAGGCGCTGACGGACGCGCTCCCAAGGGGTGGTCGCGGTCGTCGCGCATTCCATTCCGGCGGTCTCCGCAAGGGCAGGCTGAAACGTGTTCGATCCGGCACGACGCGCGGCCGGCGCATGAGGTTTGAGCATCGAGCCCCGACCGCGTTCGACGCGGTTCCCTGGTTAGTGACGCAAAAGCCGTCCGCGCCCTTTCGGGCTGCGCGCACTTTTGCAAATTGAGAGCGGTGTTTTCAGGTACGTCCGCAGGACGCTGTTACGGCATCAGCGCAAAGTCATGCGCGATCCTTGCCGCGAGGAGGGGGCGAGGCACAGATGAACTCGAGGCCAGCACTCCCGACGATCGGAACGCAACGCAATGCAGTCGGAAAGTGAGCCTTAAATGCCGCTGCATCCGCTGCCGCTTGTGTGCCAGAAGTCATAGCCGCCCCATTTCCGCCGACGAAGTTCATCGGCAGCCGTTGGAATTAATCAGATTTTTGCTTGTTCTAAAACGTGCTCAGAGCTGGGACCAGACAATCGCTCTTAGCATAGCTCGACGGAACGAAGGATACACACATTCACAGCACAGCAACCAAAGGGAGGGCGGTGAAAGAATACAAGCACAGCCATCCCCTCCTCATGCACGAAGAGCCGTGAAAACTTCATTCTGTCGGTGAACCCCGGTGTCGCTCCCGGAGTGAGATTGAACATACACAGCCCCTCTTGGGGGTGCAACGCCTTTCCCCTGCCCCATGGGATAACGGGCACAAGCCAGGACGCCACCAACCCGCACCGGTTCTCGATATCAGCCGGCAAACCTCTGTCGCGACAGTGAGATTCCGAGCGGACGCGACGGCCGGCGGACGCGAAATAACGCCGCGCGGCGAGGTGTTTTCCTACCCCTGAAATGGGTCCGCTTTGGCGTCTTCCGACCTTTAGCCTTTAAGCCTTTCACCCGGATGTCGTTTTTCTGATCGGTCGAAGGGCGGCCCCATGCCCCCTCCACAAGCGGCCGGAAAGCAGGACTTGACGATTGGAGAGAATCGGGACTATCGCCACTCTAGGGTCGAGCAGCCCGCTACCTGCCACATTTTGATTGTGCCAAGCAAAAAGGCCCGGCAATGCCGGGCCTTTAAAGTTAAGACAGCATTCTTGATTGATCTAAATCAAGCAGCGCTGAGCTTCTTCACGCGAGCGGCAAGGCGCGAGACCTTGCGGGACGCAGTGTTCTTGTGCAGCACGCCCTTGGTGACGGCGCGCATGATCTCAGGCTCCGCCGCCTGGAACGCCGCGGTGGCGGCGGTGGCGTCACCGGCCGTGAGCGCATCCTCAAGCTTGCGCAGGTAGGTGCGCACGCGGGAGCGGCGAGACCGGTTCACTTCGGTGCGGCGCTCGATCTTGCGCACCGCTTTCTTGGCGGAAGGCGTATTGGCCATCGGCCGTCCTTGCTGGTTCGCGCCCGGCTTTGCGGCCCGTATGGCCCCTCCGCGTCGCGCATGAATGGGTGGACAAGCCGGCGGCAGGACCGCCAGCGAAGTGCCGGGCTTATAGTGTCGCAGCGCGCCCGCGTCAACTCTTCAGTGCACGCGGGCTCACCCAAGGGCGGCATCGCGGCGCCTTTACGGAGGGGTCCTGCATCGCGTATGTGCTCGACGCACTCTATATAGGAACGTGCCGGGGCCGCAAAAGCGTCCCCGGCAGATCCACCACCACAGGGGACCGGCGGAATGCCGGCGAGCGGGGGTTCGGCATGAGCGATGTGACGGTGACCGATCGTCCTGTGAGCGACAGCCTTGTGACCGTGTTCGGCGGCTCGGGCTTCCTCGGGCGGCATGTGGTGCGGGCGCTGGCCATGCGCGGCTACCGCGTGCGCGTGGCGGTGCGACGGCCGGAACTCGCGGGCTTCCTCCAGCCGCTCGGCTTCGTCGGCCAGATCCAGGTCAGCCAGGCCAACGTGCGATATCCCGAGAGCGTCGCCCGCGCCGTGGACGGCGCCGAGGCGGTGGTGAACCTCGTGGGCGTGCTGTCCCAGTCCGGCCGCCAGAGCTTCGATGCGGTCCATGCCTTCGGCGCCCGCGCCATCGCCCAGGCCACGGCCCGGGAAGGCGCGCCGCTGGTGCACGTCTCCGCCATCGGCGCCGATGCCAACTCCCCCTCCGGCTACGGCCGCACCAAGGCCGAGGGCGAGGCTGCCGTGCGTGCCGCAGCGGCCGATGCCATCATTTTCCGTCCCTCCCTGCTGTTCGGACCCGAGGACGACTTCTTCAACCGCTTCGCTGCCATGGCGCGCCTCTCCCCGGTGCTGCCGCTGATCGGCGGCGGGACGACCCGCTTCCAGCCCGTGTTCGTGGGCGACGTGGCCGCCGCCATCCTCAAGGCGGTGGACGGCAAGGCCAAGGCCGGCACCACCTACGAACTGGGCGGGCCGCAGGTGCGCACCTTCCGCGAACTGATGGAGCTGGTGCTGCGCGAGATCGGCCACAAGCGCCTGCTGGTGGACCTGCCGTTCGGCATGGCCAACCTGATGGCCCGTCTCACCCAATGGGCGCCCGGCGCGCCGCTCACCACCGATCAGGTGGCCATGCTGCGCTCGGACAATGTGGTCTCCGACGCCGCCAAGGCGGAAGGACGCACCTTCGCCGGCCTCGACATCACCCCCACCGCGCTCGCGACCGTGCTGCCCACCTATCTCTGGCGCTTCCGCAAGGCCGGCCAGTTCACCCACGTGGAGACGTGATCGCAATGCGCCGGGGCCCGGACCTCGACCCGGAACGGCGCACGCAAGGCTGAGACGATGGCAAAGGACGCAAGGAACCGCGACGCAGGGGCCCGCCACACCGGGACCCGCGGCGCGCGGCACCTCGACGTGAAGATCTGCGGCATCACGACCGCAGACGCCCTCGACGCGGCGCTGGACGCGGGCGCCGACCTGGTGGGCTTCGTCCATTTTCCCAAAAGCCCGCGCCACCTCACCCTCGCCGAGGCCCCGGGCCTCGTCGCCCGGGTCGAGGGGCGGGCGCGCAAGGTGGCGCTGCTGGTGGATCCCGACGACGCCCTTTTGGCGCAGGTGGTGGCCGCCTTCTCCCCCGATCTCCTCCAGCTGCACGGCCACGAGACGCCCGAGCGCGTCGCCGCCATCCGCGCCGCCTTCGGCCTGCCGGTCATGAAGGCGCTGCCGGTGGGCCGGCGGGAAGACCTCGCCCCGCTGCCGGCTTACGCCGCCGTGGCCGACCTGATCCTGTTCGACGCCAAGCCCGATCCCGGCGCCCTGCTCCCTGGCGGCAACGGACGGCCCTTCGACTGGCGGCTGGTCGCCGGCCTTGACGCCGGCCGGCCGCTCATGCTTTCCGGTGGCCTCACTGTCGACAATGTGTCGCAGGCCCTTTCCGAGGTCCGGATGGACGGGGTGGACGTATCGTCTGGCGTGGAAGATGCCCCCGGCGTGAAGTCGCCGGACAAGATCCGCGCCTTCGTCGCGGCGGTCCGGCGCGTCGAGGCCCGCCTCCCGGAAGGCCACCTGCCCGACCAGCCGGCCGAAGCTGAACCGACCCGCGCGACAACGGCGCCGGGGCCTGAAGATCTCTCATCGAAAGTGCGCGCGTCGTGACCGCTCTCAATTCCTATCGCACCGGCCCCGATTTCCGGGGTCACTTCGGCATCCATGGCGGGCGCTTCGTTGCCGAGACCCTGATGCCGCTGATCCTGGAGCTGGAGCAGGCCTACGAGGCGGCGAAGGCGGACCCGGCCTATCACGCCGAGATGGCCGGCTATCTCACCCATTATGTGGGCCGCCCCTCCCCGCTCTATTTCGCCGAGCGCCTCACCGAGCATCTGGGCGGCGCCAAGGTCTATCTGAAGCGCGAGGAGCTGAACCACACCGGCTCCCATAAGGTGAACAACGTGCTCGGCCAGATCCTGCTCGCCCGCCGCATGGGCAAGGAGCGGATCATCGCCGAGACCGGCGCCGGCCAGCATGGCGTCGCCACCGCCACCATGTGCGCCCGCTTCGGCCTGAAGTGCGTGGTCTACATGGGCGCCGTGGACGTGGAGCGGCAGGCCCCCAACGTGTTCCGCATGAAGATGCTGGGCGCCGAGGTGGTCGCTGTGCAGTCCGGCTCGCGCACCCTGAAGGACGCCATGAACGAGGCGCTGCGCGACTGGGTCACCAACGTGCACGACACCTTCTACTGTATCGGCACGGTGGCCGGTCCCCATCCCTACCCGGCCATGGTGCGCGACTTCCAGTCCATCATCGGCCGCGAGACCCGCGAGCAAATGCAGGAGATGGAAGGCCGCCTGCCCGACAGCCTGATCGCCTGCGTGGGTGGCGGCTCCAATGCCATGGGCCTGTTCCATCCCTTCCTCGACGATCCCACCGTGGCGATCTACGGGGTGGAGGCGGCGGGTCGCGGCCTCGACACCCACGAGCATGCCGCCTCCATCGCCGGCGGGCGGCCGGGGGTGCTGCACGGCAACCGCACCTACCTGCTCATGGACGGCGACGGCCAGATCACCGAGGCCCATTCCATCTCAGCCGGCCTCGATTATCCCGGCATCGGGCCGGAGCATTCCTGGCTCAACGACGTGGGCCGTGTGACCTACCTCTCCTGCACCGACCAGGAGGCGCTGGACGCCTTCCAGCTGCTCACCCGGCTCGAGGGCATCATCCCGGCACTGGAATCCGCACATGCCATCGCCAAGGTGGTGGAGCTGGCACCCAAGCTGCCGAAGGATCACCTGATGGTGGTCAACCTGTCCGGCCGCGGGGACAAGGACGTGCCCCAGGTGGCGGAAATTCTCGGCACCAGCCTGGGGGCTTAGCCATGACGTCGTTCTCCGCGGTTCTTGCGTTTGGCGTTGCCGCCTGTGTCGCGGGCGTTGCCGCCCCGGCATCGGCCCAGTCTTCGGCCGCGCTCCAGCTGACCACCGGCAAGGTCGTCACCGACCCGGCGGGCGCCTTCATCTCCGTCTCGGTGAAGAACGGCACCACGGCGCCCATCTCGGAAACCTATGTCGCCTGCGAGTTCTTCGCCGGCAACCGGGCGCTGGGCAAGTCGTCCACCACCCTGTTCTCCATCGTGCCCGGAGTGACGGGAACCGACCAGGTGCGCCTGCTCGGTGGCACGTCGGCGAACCGCGCCACCTGCGCCATCACCGGCCACAAATAAGACCATCAGCCTCGGCCATCGACCGAGGCTGAGTGGGTACGCTCAAGCGCCACACGGGCCGGACCCGTGTCCCGGGGAGCTTTCTCCCGCGCCCTCCTCTTTCCTTGCATCCAGGCAGGCCCATGACCACGCGCATCTCCACCCGCTTCGCCGCGCTGAAAGAGGAAGGCCGCCCCGGCCTCGTCACCTTCGTCACGGCGGGCGATCCGGACGGGGAGACCTCGCTCGCCATCCTCAAGGCGCTGCCCGGCGCCGGCGCGGACGTGATCGAGCTGGGCATTCCCTTCACCGATCCCATGGCCGACGGCCCGGCCATCCAGGCGGCGGGCCTGCGCGCGCTCAAGGGCGGCCAGACCCTGGCCAAGACCATCGAGATGGTCCGGGTCTTCCGCACCGAGGACACCACCACGCCGGTGGTGCTCATGGGCTATTTCAATCCCATCTACATCTATGGCGTGGATCGCTTCCTCACCGACGCCAAGGTGGCGGGGGTGGACGGCCTCATCGTGGTGGACCTGCCGCCGGAGGAGGACGACGAGCTCTGCCTGCCGGCCCTGAACGCCGGGCTCGACTTCATCCGCCTCGCCACCCCCACCACCGACGACAAGCGCCTGCCGACGGTGCTCGCGCACACGGCGGGCTTCGTCTATTACGTCTCCATCACCGGCATCACCGGCTCGGCGACGCCGGACGCGGATCTGGTGGCCGCCGCCGTCGCCCGCATCAAGTCCCACACCGACCTGCCGGTGGCCGTGGGCTTCGGCGTGCGGACGCCGGAACAGGCCAAGGCCATCGCCGCCGGTGCCGACGCGGTGGTGGTGGGCTCCGCCCTGGTGGAGGTGGTGCGCCGCACCCTCGATGCCGAGGGCAACGCCACCGCCAACACCCTGCCGGGCGTGGAAGCGCTGGTGAGCGAACTGGCCGAGGCGGTGCGCAGCATCAAGCGCTGAGGCACCTGCCCCCTTAAGCCGGGCGAGGGAGGCACCGGGGTAGACGAATGTGCGGCCCGGCTTCGTCCTGCCGCACTTTCGCCGCGTCGCGCTTGCCATTACATGGAAGCATATTGGTGTGCGCCGCAGCGCGGCTGTCCGCCCGCCTTCCGGAGATCGCCCGTGAACTGGATTTCCAACGTCGTCCGCCCGAAGATCCGCGATTTCCTGGCGCGCCGCGAGGTTCCCGAGAACCTGTGGGTGAAGTGCCCCGAAACCGGGCAGATGGTGTTTCACAAGGACCTGGAGGCCAACCTCTACGTCATCCCCGCATCCGGCTACCATATGCGAATGGATGCGGTGAAGCGGCTGAAAGCCACGTTCGACGACGGCGCCTATGAGGAAGTGGCGCTGCCGGAGGTGGCCACCGACCCGCTGAAGTTCCGCGACGAGCGCCGTTACATCGACCGCCTGAAGGACGCCCGCACCAAGACCGGCTACCAGGATGCGGTGAAGGTGGCGACCGGCATGCTCACCGAGCTGCCGGTGACCATCGCCGTGCAGGATTTCGGCTTCATGGGTGGGTCGCTGGGCATGGCCGCTGGCGAGGCGGTGGTGAAGGGGCTCCAGACCGCCGCCGAAAAGGGCACGCCCTTCATCATGTTCGCGGCCTCGGGCGGCGCGCGCATGCAGGAGGGCATCCTGTCCCTCATGCAGATGCCGCGCACCACCGCCGCCATCCAGGAACTGCGCGAGACCAGGAAGCCCTACATCGTGGTGCTCACCAACCCCACCACGGGCGGGGTCACGGCGTCCTACGCCATGCTGGGCGACATCCAGATCGCCGAGCCCGGCGCCCTCATCGGCTTCGCCGGCCCGCGCGTGATCGAGCAGACCATCCGCGAGAAGCTGCCCGACGGCTTCCAGCGCGCCGAATACCTGCACGAGCACGGCATGCTCGACATGGTGGTGCATCGCCACCAGATGCGCGACACCCTGGGCCGCCTGTGCCGCATGCTCATGAAGGCGCCGGCCCTGCCACCCAAGGGCCGCCTGCCCCGCCCCGAAGCGGCCTGACAAGGACGCGCCAGCGGGCGCCGGCACCTTGCCGCTGCGCCCGCGCGAGAATGAACATGGCCCTGCCCCGCCCCTTCCCCCTGCCCGCCCGCGCCACCGACGAGATCCTCACTCGCCTCGCCGCGCTTCACCCCAAGAAGATCGATCTGTCCCTGGCGCGGATGGGACGGCTGCTGGACGCCCTCGGCAATCCGGAGCGGCGGCTGCCGCCGACGATCCATGTGGCCGGCACCAACGGCAAGGGCTCCACCATCGCCTTCATGCGCGCCATGCTGGAGGCGGCAGGCCAGCGGGTGCACGTCTATACCTCGCCCCATCTGGTGCGCTTCAACGAACGCATCCGCCTCGGCGCGCCGGGGGGCGGCGTGCTGGTATCGGACGCGGCCCTCGCCGAGGCCCTCGACCGGACCGAGACCGCCAATGCCGGCCAGCCCATCACCCTGTTCGAGATCACCACGGCGGCGGCCTTCCTGCTGTTCGCCGAGCATCCGGCCGACGTGCTGCTGCTGGAGGTGGGCCTCGGCGGCCGGCTCGACGCCACCAATCTGGTGGCCGAGCCGCTGGCGAGCGTGATCACCCCCGTCTCCATCGACCATGTGGACTTCCTTGGCACCTCGGTGGAGGCCATCGCCAGCGAGAAAGCGGGCATCATCAAGCCGCGCCGGCCGGTGGTGGTCGGCTCGCAGGTGCCGGAGGCGCTCACCGTCATCGAACGGGCGGCGGCGAAGAAGCTTGCGCCTTTGTTCGTGCGCGGCCAGCAGTGGAACGTCAGCGAGGAAGCCGGCCGCCTCGTCTATGCCGACGAGGACGGCTTGCTGGACCTGCCGCGCCCGCGCCTCGTGGGACCGCACCAGATCGACAATGCCGGCCTTGCGGTGGCGACGCTGCGCGCCGTGAAGCTGCCGGCGGCCCATGAGGCCGGCATCCTCCAGGCCGACTGGCCGGCGCGGCTCCAGCGCCTGCCCTCGGGGCCGCTGGTGGCGCGGGCGCCGGCCGGCGTGGAGGTGTGGCTTGACGGCGGGCACAATGCCGCCGGCGGTGCCGCCCTCGCCCATGCTTTGTGCGAGCTTGAGGAGCGTTATTCGCGCCCCCTCGTGCTCATCCTCGGCATGCTGGGCACCAAGGATGTCACCGGCTTCCTCGCACCCTTCGCCGGGCTGGTGAGGGAGGCCATCGCCGTGCCGGTGCCCGGCGAGCATGCCGGCCTCAAGCCCGAGGACGTGGCCGCCGCCGCCATGGGCCTCGGCATGTCGGCGCGGGTCGCCCGCGACGTGGGCAGCGCCCTCGACAGCATCACCCGCACCTCGCAGGTGCCGCCGCCGCGAGTGCTGATCTCCGGCTCGCTCTATCTTGCCGGAGCGGTGCTCGCCGCCAACGGCGCCGAGCCGGCCTGAGCCGCGTCAGGCAAAGGCAAAGATCGAGGCGCCCTTTTCGGCCTGGCCGACGGCGTTTCGGAAGGGGGCGAAGAGCTCGCGGCCGACGCCGGAGTGGGAAGCGCTGAGGTCCACGGTCACCGCCGGGCGGGCGGCCCATTCGGCTTCGGGGACCAGAACCTCGAGGGTGCCGGCCACCGCGTCCACGCGGATGAGGTCGCCGTCGCGCACCTTGGCGATGGCGCCGCCGTCCACCGCTTCCGGCGTCACATGGATGGCCGAGGGCACCTTGCCCGACGCCCCCGACAGCCGCCCGTCGGTAACGAGGGCCACCTTCAGCCCGCGATCCTGCAGCACGCCCAAGGGCGGCATCAGTTTGTGCAGCTCCGGCATGCCGTTGGCCTTGGGGCCCTGGAAGCGCAGCACCGCCACCATGTCGCCTGTCAGCTCGCCGGCCTTGAAGGCGGCCTGAAGCTCCTCCTGGGCATGGAACACCCGCGCCGGCGCCTCGATGACGTGGCGCTCGGGGGCCACTGCCGAGGTCTTGATCACCGCCCGGCCGATGTTGCCGTCGAGCACCTTCAGCCCGCCGGTGGCCTGGAACGGATCGGCCGCCGTGCGCAGCACCTTGGCGTCACCGGTGACGGCGGGGCCGTCGCGCCAGGCAAGGCTGCCGTCTTCGGCCAGAACCGGCTCCTTGGTATAGGCCGCAAGCCCGCGCCCGAGGATGGTCTCGGCATCGGCATGCAAGAGACCTGCGCCCAGAAGCTCGCGGATGACGAAGGCCATGCCGCCGGCAGCGTGGAAGTGGTTCACGTCCGCCGTGCCGTTGGGATAGACCCGGGTGAGCAGGGGCGTCACCTCGGCGAGGTCGGAAAAGTCCTGCCAGGTGAGGGCGATGCCGCCGGCCGCCGCCATGGCCACCAGATGCAGGGTGTGGTTGGTGGAGCCGCCGGTGGCGTGCAGGCCGACGATGCCGTTCACGAACGCCTTCTCGTCCAGCATCCGCCCCGCGGGGATGTAATCGTTGCCCAGCGCGGTGATGGCCAGCGCCCGCTGCGCCGCGGCTTTCGTCAGCGCATCGCGCAAAGGCGTGTCGGGGGTCACGAAGGAGGCGCCGGGCAGATGCAGGCCCATGATCTCCATGAGCATCTGGTTGGTGTTGGCGGTGCCGTAGAAGGTGCAGGTGCCGGGGCCGTGGTAGGATTTGGATTCCGCCTCCAGCAGCGCGTCGCGGCCGACCTTTCCTTCTGCGAACAGCTGGCGGATCTTCGACTTCTCGGTGTTGGACAGGCCCGAGGTCATGGGACCGGACGGGATGAACACCGCCGGCAGATGGCCGAACGACAGCGCCCCGATCACCAGCCCCGGCACGATCTTGTCGCAGATGCCGAGGAACACCGCCGCATCGAAGGTCTGGTGGGAGAGGGCCACGGCGGTGGAAAGCGCGATCACGTCGCGGGAGAACAAAGACAGCTCCATGCCGGCCTCGCCCTGGGTGACGCCGTCGCACATGGCGGGCACGCCGCCGGCCACCAGGGCCACGCCGCCCACGCCACGGGCGGCTTCCCGCAGCAATTCCGGATAGCGCTCATAGGGCTGGTGGGCGGAGAGCATGTCGTTATAGGCGGTGACGATGCCGAGGCTCGCGCCCTGGCCCTCGCGCAGCACCGCCTTGTCGCCGGGAGCGCAGGCGGCGAAGCCATGGGCCTGGTTGGCGCATCCCAGCGCCTGGCGGCGGGGCTTGTGGGCGGCAGCGGCGGCGATGCGATCGAGATAGCGCTGTCTCTGGTCGCGGCTGCGCTGCGCGATCCGCTCCGTCACCTCCCCGATACGGGCGTTCAGGGGGGCGGGCGAAGCGGACGGAGTTTCGGCGGACATTGGCGGTCTCCTGCGGGGGAGGGGGCGATCTTCAGGATAAAGCATGTAGGGCATTTGCTGCCCCAGCGCACGCGCCGATCAAATCGATTTGAACCCAGCCGTCGCGCTCACGCCGGCCATAGATCAAGCCCTCCAAGGCGGAATGCCCGCCCCCTCATGCACAGGCGGAATACCAGCGCGGGTGCCGCTCAGACCGGCTATGCGCCCCAGTTGTCGGGATTGCGGATGGCGGGAGCTGTGGTCGGCAAGGCTCGTCCCACTCGCGGCTGACACAGCCCGGCAAGCCGTCGATCCAGACCGGCCGGATCAGCCCCGCCAGCTGCGGCGCAAGAGGTGGAGCCGGTGATCTGCGCGGCGCGCGGCTTCACCAGTTCGAGTAGATGGGTAGCGGCGGGACGGCCTTGAAGGATCCGGCGCTATGCATGGTCACGATGGTCGCCGGTCGCAGGGATTGCGTCCCCATGTCGAGACCACACGCCGGAAAGTGACATGACCCGCGAAAAATCGCAGAGAACCCAGCCAACAGCCGCGCGGGAAATCCGTTCGCTGCTGCACAAAATGTGGCGACAAGACCTGCCTTGCCCCGCTGATCATCCATCCCTAGTCTTTCCGCCAGCGGGCCGATACGAGCCCGGCGGGAGGAAAAGGGATGTCCGATGCCGCATTGGACCTGAAGCTGTGCCTTCTTCGGGGTGAGACGCCAAGCCCGCTCGACCTCAACAGCTTTGCCGGCGCCGACCGCATCCGCCTGCGGACCCAAACCAAGTCGGCGGTCTCCGATCGCCTCGCCGTGCGCCTCCTGACCCTCATGGCATCGGGACGGCTGCCGCCGGGCGCCCGCCTGCCGCCGGAGCGGCAGATCGCCGAGACCGTGTCGGTGAGCCGGGTGTGCGTGCGCACCGCGCTGGAGCGCCTGAAGAGCGCCGGCTACCTGCGCTCGATCCAGGGCTCCGGCACCCGCGTGAGCGAGTGTTACGCCGGCAGCAGCCTCGACCGGCTGATCGCGGCGAATTCCACCAATCTGCACGACCTGATGGAGATCTGCGGCCATCTGGATTCCTGGGCCCTGGTGCGGGCCATGCGGCACGGCGCCAGCGAACCGAGGGACCGGCTGGTGGCATTGCTGACGCAGCCGGTGTCGCCCGCGCACTTCGCCGAGCGCGAGGCGGACGTGCGCTTCGCCCTGGCGGAGGCGACCCAGAGCGAGGTCTTCCTGTGGCTCATGCGCCACCTGTCCCGCGGCCTCGAACGCGCCCAGGCGAGCCCGGCCAGCGAGACCGAGCGGGCGCTCCAGATCGCCTCCCACCGGCTGGCGCGAGCGTTGCGCCATGACGACCTGCCGGCGGCGAGCGTGGCGCTGGCGGAGCGCTCCGCCGCCCTGCTCCAGTGCAACTTCCATGGCGGTTCGACGCCCCGGCGCGGCGTGGGCGACCTTCTGGAAGGCGACGCCCTGCTCGCGGCCCTCACCATCACCCAGCCCGACCAGTTGCGCGCGCGCCTCGTCGCGGAAATCGGCGTGCTGATGTCGGAAGCCAAGCTCTCCGACGGCGCCAAGCTGCCGAGCGAGCGCCAGCTCGCCGACCTGTTCGGCGTCAGCCGCATGTCGGTGCGCGAGGCCCTCGGCGCGCTCAAGGAGCAGGGGCTGGTGCGGGCCAGCGCGCGCACCGGCACCCATGTGTGGCAGGCGCCCCTCGGCGAGAGCGGGCAGGAGCTGCGCTGCATCGTCCAGCGCAGCGAGGCCAACCTCATGGATGTCTGCGCCCTGCGGCATTATCTGGAGGCGTGGTCGTCCCGGCGCGCCGCCGCGTGCGCCAGCGTGGACGATCTTTCCGACATGCGGCGCATCATCGGCGAGATGCGCCGGCCGATCCCCGCGCTACGGCGCAAGATCGACCTCGACTTCCGCCTGCACCTCACCATCACCCGGGCGACGGGGAGCGCGGTGGCGCTCTACATCACCGAAGTGCTGCGCGACGTCTACTCGGTTTATTTCGACTATACGCTCACAGAGCTGTTTTCACCGCAACGCGACAGCCTTTTGCTGGAGCAGCATGTGGAGATCGTCGACGCCATCATGGCCCGCGATCCCGATCGTGCCGGGCGGGCCATGGAGGCGCACTGCCACATCTTCCGCAACCTCTACGGCCTGCTGCACGACACCGAGCCGCCCACCGCGCACGCACTGCATTGATTGGGGGCGTTGTCGCCCCCAATTCCTCAGTGGCCGGAGAAGCCGGGCTTGCGTTTGTCGCGGAAGGCGTTCACCGCCTCCTGGTGGTCGGCGGTGATGTTGGACAGGGCCTCATAGGCGAGGCTCGCGTCCATGACGCCATGGACGATGCGCTTCAGCTCGATGTTGGTGGCCACCTTCGACCAGCGGATGGCCTTGGTGGCGCCCGCCAGCAGCTTGCCCACATAGGCCTCCACCGCCGCGTCCAGCTCGGCGGCGGGAACGGCGTGGTTGATGAGGCCGATCTCGGCCGCGCGCGGGGCGATCAAGAGGTCGCCGCTCATGAGGAATTCTTTGGCCCGCGCATAGCCGATGAGCTGCGGCCAGATGGCCGCGCCGCCATCGCCGGCGACGAAGCCCACCGCCACATGGGGATCGCCGATCTTGGCGTCCGACGCGGCGAAGACCACATCGCACATCAGGGCCAACGTCGCCCCAAGGCCGGTGGCGTGGCCGTTGACGCGGGCGATGAGCGGCTTCTCCAGATCGAGCATGGAGAAGACGATGCGCTTGGCCTCCCGCGCCGTCTGCTCGAAGGTGTGGGGATGGTCGATCATCTCCTGCATCCAGTTGATGTCACCGCCGGAGGAGAAGGCCCGTCCCGCTCCGGTGAAGACCACCACGTCGCTGCCGGGATCGCTGGCGATGTCATAGAACACCTCGGACAATTCCTCATGCATGACCTTGTCGGCCGCGTTGAGGAAATCCGGGCGGTTCATGGTGAGGGTCAAGAGCCGGCCCTTGCGCTCGATCTTCAGGGTCTCGTAGCGCTCTTCCAGGGGGATCCGCTTCATGGGAGAAAGGTCTTTCTTCGTCTTGAAGGTGTGTTGAAGACTTCACGCGGCGGCGCCGAAGCGGGCGAGATGCTCCTGCGTGGAGCCGAACAGCGCCGCATGGGTCTGGAAGCGTTTGTAGACGTGGCCGATGCGGTATTCCTGCGTGACGCCGATGCCGCCGCTGACCTGGATGCACCGGGCCACCGCCTTGAGGCCCTGCATGCCGGCATAGGCCTTGAGCGCTGACGCCGCCCGCGCGCGCTCCCCGGCCGGCCCGGCAAGGGCATCCGCCGCCCACATCAGCAGGGAACGCATCTGCGCGATCTCACAGAAGCTCTCGGCCATCATGTGCTGCACCGCCTGGAACGTCGCCAGAGGCGCGCCGAACTGGGTGCGGTCCTTGAGATAGGACACGGTGAGAGCGAGCCCCGCATCGGCCGCGCCGAGGGCTTCCGCGGAGGCCCCCACCGCCGCCGCATCGGCGAGGAGCGCGGCGAGGTCGTAGGCCGCTTCGCCCCGCGCCACGATGGCGTGCGGCGCCACCGGCAGGTCGGCGAAGCTGAGCACGGCGGCGGTTCGGCCGTCCATCAGCCATGTCCGGTCCAGCGCCGCCGCGGCCGATGCCGGCAGCAGCAGCACCGCCGCGCCATTCGCCGAGCCGGAGCCCACGGGCACGATCCAGTGGGTGGCAAGGTCGATGCCGAGGGCCAGCCGGCTACGTCCGGACAACAATGTCCCGCCCTCGCCCAGCCGCAGGCCGGCATCGGGGACATAGGCGAAGCGCACGCTGCCCGCCTGAAGGCCATCCGCCAGAGGTTGCGCCACCTCAAGTGGGAGGGCCGCCAGCACGAGCGCGGCCAGAAGGAGGCTCGCCAGCAGCGGCGCCTCGTCCAGCACGCGGCCGGCCTCCTCCAGGATAACCATGCACTGGGCCGAATCGCCGCCGATGCCGCCCAACGCCTCCGGCAGGCCGAGGGCAAACCAGCCCAGCTCCGCCATGGCACGCCAGCGCGCCTGCGGATCGCCCGCGCGGGTAGGCGACCAGGCGTAAGTGTCTTCAAGGAAGCGCCGCGCACTGTCGCGCAGCAGCGCATCCTCCTCGCGTCGGTGTTCGGATCTGCGCATGGCTCCTCACATCCCCAGCACGGTGCGGGCAATGATGGTCTTCTGGATCTCGTTGGCTCCGGCATAGATGGTCACCACGCGGCGGAAGAGGTGGCGCTCGGCCCAGCCTGCCGCCTGCGTGGCGGCCGCCCCCGCTTCCCCATTCACCTCACCATGGCTCTGCCGGATGCCCTCTTCGCCGAGCACCTCCATGGCCAGCTCGCTGATGCGCTGCTGCAGCTCGGAGCCGATGACCTTGAGGATGGAGGCTTCCGGCCCCGGCTCGCGGCCGTCGGTCTGGTCGGCGAGCACGCGCAGGACCGTGACCTCCAGGGCGCTCAGTTCCACGTCGAGGGCCGCGAAGCGCCGCTGGAAAACCGGATCGTCGAGGACGGTGCCGCCCGCCGGCCCACTCATCTGCCGCGCCAGTTCCTTCAGCCGGGTGAACTCACGCCGCGAGCGGTGGACCTGGGCGTTGTTGGTGCGCTCGTGGCTGAGCAGGAACTTGGCATAGGTCCAGCCCTTGTCGATCTCGCCGATGAGGGCGTCGTCGGGCACGAAGACGGCGTCGAGGAAGGTGGTGTTCACCGAGTGGGCGCCGTCGATGGTGATGACCGGCTGCAGCGAGACGCCCTTGGCCGTCATGTCGACGATGAACAGAGACAGTCCGGCCTGGGGCTTCGCCTGCGGATTGGTCCGCGCGAGGCAGATCATGTAGTCCGCGAAATGGCCTTCGGTGGTCCAGGCCTTGGCGCCGTCGATGACATAGCCGCCCTCCACCTTGCGCGCCGTGGTCTTGAGGCTGGCAAGATCCGAGCCTGCATTGGGCTCGCTGTAGCCCTGGCACCAGAAGGTCGCGCCGGAGCGGATGCCCGGCAGGTAGGCCTCTTTCTGCGCCTGCGAGCCGAAGGTGTAGAGGGTGGGACCCACGAGATAGACGCCGAACACGCTCAGCGGTGGGGCATCGGCGTCCGCGCATTCGGCCTCGAACAGGAAGCGCTGGATGGGGGTCCAGCCCGGCCCGCCATAGGCCTGCGGCCAGTGGTGCGCGGCCCAGCCCTTGGCGTCGAGAATGGCATTCCAGCGGGCCATGTCGGCGCGCGAGAGATGGATGCCGGCCCGGACCCTGGCGGCAAGATCCGCGGGCAGATTGGCGGGGATGAAGGCCCGTACCTCGGCGCGAAACGCCTGTTCCGCATCGCTGAAGAAGGTGTCCATGGCAGCCTCTCAGGGGATCAGGATGAGCGAGCCGGTGGTGGTGCCGGCTTCAAGGCGGCGATGGGCCTCGCCCGCGTCCGCCAGCGGCAGGCTGAGCCCGACGGTTGGAGCCACAGCGCCGGAGGTGACCATGGCGAACATCTCGTCCGCGCCGGCCTGAAGGTCTGGCAGGGTGCGCAGATGGGCGAACACGCCGGGCACCGCCACCGCGAGCGAGCGTTGCGGCCCGAGGCGCGCCAGCTCCACCGCGCCCAGCGGCTCGCCCACCTGGCCGAGATTGACCGCAAGGCCGAACGGCTTCAGGCAGTCCAGCGACTTCAGCAGCACGTCGCCTCCCAGCCCCTCATAGACCACGTCCACACCCGCCCCATCGGTGAGGCGGCGGGTTTCGGTCGCGAAATCCTGCTCCTTGTAGAGGATCACGTCGCAGCAGCCGGCCCGGAGCGCGTGCTCGGCCTTCGCCGGCGAGCCCACCGTGCCGATCACCCGCGCGCCCAGCGCCTTGGCCCATTGCCCGAGGAGGAGGCCGAGGCCGCCGGCCGCCGCGTGCACCAGCACGGTGTCGCCGGTCGCGACCCGCCGCACCCGGGTGAAGAGCATGTGGGCCGTCATGCCCTGAAGCATGAGGGCGGCCGCCGCCTCGAACGAAATGGCGTCGGGCAGCTTCACCAAAGCGGCCTCCGGCAGCACGCGGGCGCTGGCATAGGAGCCCACCGGAGGCCCCGCATAGGCCACCCGGTCGCCGGCCCTGAGGCGCGTCACGCCCGGCCCCACCGCCTCGACCACGCCGGCGGCTTCCACCCCGATGGCGCCCGGCAGGTGGGGAATGGGGAACACGCCCCGGCGATGGTAGATGTCGATGAAATTGATGCCCACCGCATGCTGGCGCACCAGCACCTCCCCGGCGCCCGGCGCCGGCAGATCGACCTCCTGAAGGACGAGGGCATCGGCCGCCCCGTAGGCGGCGATCCGGACCTCGTGCGCACGGATACTCACGCTCATGCCTCCCGCTGGCCTCTTCGAGCAAACACGCGGCGGCGATGCGCCGCTTTGCCCGTTGCACCTGAGGGAACGGGAGAAGCCGGCGGCAAACAACGTGCTCATTGGTCCGTCCGGAAGACCAAAGCGGGTTTTGACGGCGGGCGGGCGGCCCTGCGAAATCGATGTCGATCCGCGCCGCCCACCGGCGGCGCTTGAGCGAGCGTGCCCATGTCCCGTTCCACCTCCCCCGTGCCCGCCGCTGCGCCCACAGCCGTGTTCGACCTCACCGTGCCGGAGCTGTTGCGCCTGCGGGCGCGGGAGGCGCCGAACCGCCTCGCCCTCTCCGCCCATTCCGCGAGCGGCCATCGCGACCGGCTCACCTATGCCCAGCTGGTGGAGCGCATGGAGGCCATGGCGCGGGGGCTGGCGCGCCTCGGGCTGGGCAGGGGGGATCGCGTCGCCGTCCTGTTGGGCAACGAGGCGGGCCGCGAATGCATCCTCACCGCCCTCGGCGCGCTGCGCCTTGGTGCCGCCGTGGTGCCGCTCAACACCCGCTATGCGGACGAGGAACTGGCCCACGCGCTGGCGCTGGTGGAGCCTGCGGCCGTGGTGACTACCGCTGAAGGCGCCGGCCGCCTCGCCCGGCTGGCGCCGGCCCTGCACACCCTTGTGGTGGAGGGCGCGCAGATCGATACGGAAACGAGCCTTTGGCCGGAGCCCGAGCGCGAGCCGCCGGGCATCGCCCCACACGATCCCGCCGACGGCAGCCTGCTCGCCTGCCTGCTCTTCACCTCGGGCACCACGGCGCGGGCCAAGGCGGTGATGCACGACCACCGCTCCATGATCGGCGCCGGCCTCAGCTGCAGCGCCGCGCTGGGGCTGAGCGAGGCCGATCTCTACCAGGGCGGCTGGCCGTTCTTCACCTCATCGGGGCTTAATCTCGGCTGCATGTCGAGCTGGGTGGCTGGCGGCGGCTTCGTGTTCGAGGAGCCGCTGGACAATGGCGGACGGCTGCGCCTCGTCGCCCGCGAGCGCTCCACCTTCCTGCACGGCGTGCCCTCGGTGATCCATTTCATGATCGAGGAATATGCCAAGGGCGCCTACGATGTCTCCAGCCTGCGCCGGGTGGGCTATGGCGGCTCCGCCATGCCGGCGGAAGTCATCCGCAGGATCAACGCGGCCTGGCCCGGCGTGGAGCAGGTGCAGATCTACGGCATGACCGAGAGCGGCCCGGCCGGCGCCCGCCTTGAGCCCGCCGACATGTGGCGTAAGCACGGCTCCGTGGGCGTCGCCATGCCCCATTGCGAGATCGCCATCGTGGACGAGGACGCTGCCCCCCTGCCCGCCGGCGCGACGGGAGAAATCCTCATCCGCGGGCCGGGCGTGGGCAAGGGCTACTTCCGCAATCCGGAGGCGACGCAGGCGGCGTTCCGAGCCGGCGGCATCCTCACCGGGGACGTGGGCCATCTCGATCCGGAAGGCTATCTCTACTTCACCGACCGCAAGAAGGACGTGATCAACCGCGGCGGGCTGAAGATCGCCTCGGTGGCGGTGGAGCAGGTGCTCTACCGCTTTCCCGGCGTGCTGGAAGCGGCGGTGGTGGCCATCGCCCATCCCCATCTCGGCGAGGACGTGGCCGCCTGCATCGTGCCGCAGCCGGGGGTCCACCTCGACCTCGACGAGATCGCCCGCTTCTGCGCCGATAAGCTGGCGGACTATGAGCGCCCGCGCCACTGGCTGGTGCTCGACGCCCTGCCCAAGAACCCCATGGGCAAGGTGCTGAAAACCGAGTTGCGCCAACGGTTCGAACCGGCTCCGGCGTGATGGACCAGACAGCCGCGCTCAGGCGCCGCGGAGGCTTCAACCCACGCGGTGGAAGAAGGCCCGCACTTCGGCGGCGGCCCGGTCCGGGTTCTCGTAATGGACGAAATGGCCGAGGCCCTCAGCCACCGAGGCCTCAAGATCGAGGAAATACTCCGGCAGCCGGTCCATCCATTCCGACCTGAGCACGGGATCGCGGTCGCCCCAGAACACCCGCGTGGGCACGGTGATGGGCGCCACCGGCGGGGCCTCCCCCTTCATGAGGGCGAGGCGGCCCGCGCGCATGCTCAAATACCAGTTGAAGCCGCCCTGCAGATTGCCCGGCTTCATGAAGTTGTCCACCCAGCGCTCCAGCACGTCGTCGAACGTGTGGGGATCGGCGGACCAGTGGCGTAGGAAGTGTGAGAAATACTGCCGGCAGGCCTCGCGCGATGACCCCACCATGGCCGCCGCCCACGGCAGGCAATGGAAGCTGTGGTACCAGATCTCGCGGATATGGTCGGGCTCCGCCCAGCGCCGGCCGATGCCCGGATAGGGGCAGTTGAAGAAGAACAGGCCGCGGAACCGCTCCGGATGGCTGCGCCCCAGGGACTGGCCCACCACGGCGCCCACATCGTGGGAGACGAGGCCCACCGGCCCCTCAAGCCCGAGCCCGTCGAGAAGGGCGATAAGGTCGGCGGCGAGCAGGTCCGCGCTCACCTTTTCGCTGGGGCCGGCATCGGGCTTCTGGGTATCTCCGAAGCCGCGCAGGTCCGGGGCGATGACGTCGAAATCGGGCGCGAGCCGCGCCATCAACGGCTCCCACACCCCGCTGAATTCCGGCCAGCCGTGCAGCAGGACGAGGGGCCGCCCCCGCCCGGCCCGAAGATAGTAGATATCCAGCCCGCCGGCCTGGATGCGATGGGAGGCGGGAGCATCAGGTTTCCGCATGGCCTCAGCCGGTCCGCGCGGCGCGCTCGGCCTGGATCGTCGCCACCGACTTTCCGGCGACGGCGAAGTCCGCATTGGCGAAATCCTGCACCATGATGCGCACCTGATCGGGCCGGCACTCCAGCGTGCGGCACAGGGCGTCGGTCACCTCCCGGTACATGTCGTCCTTCTGGGCCTGCGTCCGGCCTTCCAGCAAAACCACGTTGACGATGGGCATGGGGCACCTCCGCCCCGGAGTTCACCGTTTCCGGGCCCGCTCGAACAAGCCGGCTGCTGGTCTGGCGAGGAGACATCTCGCTCCTGCCCGAGCGTGCCGTTGCCCGCAGCGCAGGCGGAACCCGCACGCGGGAGGCGAAGTGGTCTTATCCGTGGCCCAGCCAATCCCTTGCCCGCCGGGCGCCACGTGACATCGTTGGCAAAAGACATGCGAGCCCCGGACGGCGCCAACCGCCGGAGCATCGCCACAAAACACGGTTCCACGTGTCATCATCCGGGAGGAAACCCATGCCCAGCGACGGACTTCGCCGCCCGCCTTCCTGTTCCCGCCGGGGACTTCTCGCCCTCGCCGCCGTGCTGTTCAGCGCCGGCACGGCACTGGCCCAGGCCCCCGCAGCGACGAGCGCACCAGCCACCATATCCATCGGCTGCGTGCTGCCGCTGTCGGGCGGCTCGGCCTCGGTGGGCAACCAGATCAAGGCCGGCACCCAGATCGCGGTGGACCAGATCAACCGCGAGGGCGGCATCAAGTCCATGGGCGGGGCAAAACTTGCGGTGCTGTTCGGCGACAGCCAGTCCAAGGCCGACATCGGCGTGACCGAGACCGAGCGCCTGATCACCCGCGAGAATGTCGCCGCGCTGTGCGGCGCCTTCAACTCGGCGGTCACGTTCCCGGCCACCGAGGTGGCGGAGCGCTACAAGACCCCCTGGGTGGTGCTCGGCGCGGTGAAGGACGAGATCACCGAGCGCAATTTCAAATATGTCTTCCGCATCAACAACAAGGCGAACTACGACGCGCGCGAGCAGGTCGACGCCATTGATTTGCTCGCGCAGGAGAGCGGCAAGAAGCCGAAGACCATCGCGCTCATCTATGAGGGCTCCGACTGGGGCCGCTCCCACGCCGCGAACATCAAGAAGTTCGCCGCCGAGTGCGGCTACGCCGTGGTGCTCGACGAAGCCGCGCCGCCCAACCAGGTCGACTTCTCCAACCAGTTGCTGAAGGTGCGCGCGAGCCGGCCCGACGTGCTCATCGTCGCCTTCTACACCCCCGATCACCTGATCCTGTCGCGCCAGCTGATGGACCAGCGGCTCGACATCCCCTTCGGCGTGCATTCGGTCGGCGGCGGCACCGAGGACCCGGCCTTCTACAAGGCCATCGCGCCCCGCGCCGTGGATTATTACTTCGTGCAGGAAGACTTCCAGATCGACATCGTCGAGGCCACCAAGGATCCGGCCATCCTCGATGCCGACAAGCGATCCAAGGAAATGCTGGGCTACGGCCTCACCGCCTATTCGGCCCAGGGCCTTGCCACCATCTATGTGATCCGGGATGCGCTGGAGCGCGCCGGCAGCGCCGACCGCGAGAAGCTGCGCGACGCCCTCGCCGCCACCGACATCGCCGCAGGTCCCGCCCTTGCCGCCGGCTACCAGCGCATCAAGTTCGATGCCCAGGGCCAGAACACCTTCGCCCACGGCGTGATCTCGGAGAACCTCGGCGGCAAGCGCCGCACCGTGTGGCCGAAAGACAACCGCCTGCCCGACACCAAGCCCGTGTGGCCGGTGCCGGAGTGGTCCAAGCGACCCAATTCCTGACTTCCGGGCTCCCTCGACGGCGCAGCCCGGACCAGGCCTCCGGTGCTGCGCCGCCCTTTTTCCCCCGCTCGGAGCGTCTCGCGTCCATGGATCCCCTCATCCTGTCTTTCGCCGTGGTCAACGGGCTGCTGCAGGGCGGCATCTACGGCGGCATCGCGCTGGGCCTCAGCCTGATCTTCGGCGTGCTGCGCGTCGTGAACTTCGCCCACGGCTCGTTCCTGATGCTGTCGCTTTATCTGTCGTTCTGGTGCTGGTCGCTCCTTGGAATGGACCCGTACCTGAGCGCGCTCGTCACCGTCCCCGCCATGTTCGCTCTCGGCTACCTGGTGCAGCGTCTCATCATCTCCCCGCTCATCGTGCGCGAGCGGGCGCTGGTGGTGGAGCCGCTGTCCGCGCTGCTGCTCACCTGCGGCATCTTCCTGGTGGTGGATAATCTTGCGCTCATGGCCTTCGGGCCGGACGTGCGCTCGGTTCAACTGTCCTATTACATGCCCTCTGTAATGCTGGGGCCGATCCCGGTGGACACGCCGCGGCTGATTGCGGCCGCCTCATCCATCGGCGTCGCGGTCGCGGTGTCGATGTGGCTGCGCTATTCCCATCTCGGCCGGGCCATCCGCGCCACGGCGCAGAACCGCGATGCCGCCGCCATGTCCGGCATCGACGTGCCGCAGGTCTATGCGGTCACCTTCGGCCTCGGCTGCGCCATCCTCGGCCTGTTCGGGGCGCTGATCGCGCCGTTCATCCCGGTCAATCCGCAGATCGGAGTCGCCTTCGGAATCAAGAGCTTCATCGTGGTGGTGCTGGGCGGCATGGGCTCGCTGCCGGGCTCCATCATCGGCGGGCTGGTAATCGGCGTGTTCGAGGCGGTCGCCTCGCAATTCGTCACTGCCACCTCGGCCGCCATCTTCTCCCTCGGCCTCTTCATCCTCGTCCTGCTGGTGCGCCCGGCGGGCATCATGGGCAGAGCATGAGCGTCACCCCCCATCCCCATCCCGTTCCCCTCACCCGGACGACATCCCCCATGGGCTTCTCCCGCGGCGGCATCGCCCTCGCAGTGCTGAGCGGCGCCGCGGCCCTGCTGCCGCTGGTGACGGCCGACAGCTTCCTCATCCACTCCGCCATCATGGTGCTGTTCTTCGCCTACATGGCCACGTCCTGGAACTTCCTGTGTGGCTATGTGGGACAATTATCCCTCGGCCACGCCATGTTCAGTGGCGTGGGCGGCTATGTCTCGGTGCTGCTGTTCACCACCTACGGCGTGTCGCCGTGGATCGGCATGCTGGTGGGCGGGCTGGTGGCAGCCGCGCTCTCGGTGCTCATCGGCTATCCCACCTTCCGCCTCAAGGGGCCGTATTTCGCGCTAACCACCATCGCCTTTGCCGAGATCGTGCGCATCTGGGTGGAGAATACGGACAGCTTCCTCGGCTTCCGCATCAAGGGCGCGGAAGGCCTGGTGGTGCCCGGCGTCGGCGGCGACAGCTTCTGGGCATTCCAGTTCTCGGGCAAGACGGCTTATTACTACATCATCCTTGCCATGCTGGCGCTCGCCATCCTCGCCACCATGGTGATGGAGCGCTCCAAGCTCGGCTATTGCCTGAAGGCGATCCGCGGCGATCACGACGCGGCGGAGGCGCTGGGCATCTCGCCCACCCGCTACACCCAGGCGGCCTTCGCCATCAGTGCCTTCATGACGGCGCTGGGCGGCAGCTTCTATGCGCAGTTCTTCCGCTACATCAATCCGGAGCGGAACATGGGGCTCGAACTGTCCATCGACATGGCGCTCATGAGCATCATCGGCGGCCAGGGCACCCCCTTCGGGCCACTGGTCGGCGCGCTGCTGCTGATGCCGCTGGGCGAGATCAGCCGCGGCTATCTGGGAGGCCAGTTCCTGGGACTTCACCTCGTCATCTACGGCGTCGTCCTGATGATTACAGTGCTTTACTTCCCCAAGGGCCTGATTGCCCCCATCACCGCGCTGGCGAACCGCCTGTTCGGACGCGGGGGCCGCCCATGAACGCGCCCCTGCTCTCGGTGGAGGCCATCTCCAAGCGCTTCGGCGGCCTGCAGGCAGTCAAGGACCTGTCGTTCCGGCTGGAGGAGGGCGAGATCCTCGGCCTGCTCGGCCCCAACGGTGCCGGCAAGACCACAGCCTTCAACATGATCGCCGGCTTCTTCCGGCCGGACGAGGGGCGCGTCCTCTTGGCCGGAAGAAATGTCGCCGGGCTCAAGCCCTGGGACATCTGCAAGGCCGGCATCGGGCGCACCTTCCAGCTCTCCAAGCCCTTCGGCGACCTCAGCGTGGTGGAGAATTTGATGGTGGGGGGCTTTGCCCGCTCCTCCGACCGCCGCCGCATCCGCACCAAGGCGGAGGAGATCGCGGTCTTCCTCGGCCTCGAAGCCAAGGCGGAGACCGAAGCCCACAACCTCACCGCCTTCGACCGGCGCAAGCTGGAGCTGGGGCGGGCACTGTCCACCGAACCGCGCCTGCTGCTCATGGACGAGGTGGTGGCCGGCGCCACGCCGAGCGAGGCGGTGGAGATGGTTGCACTGGTGCGCCGCGTGCGCGAGCGCGGCGTCAGCGTGCTCATCGTGGAGCACGTCATGAAGGTCATCATGGCCCTGTCCGACCGCGTGCTGGTGATGGATCGCGGCGCGCTCATCGCCGACGGGCGGCCGCAGGAGGTGGTGACGTCGCCGGACGTGCTCAAGGCCTATTTCGGAGAGCGCTATGTCGTCCCCCTCGCTTAAGGTCAAAGGCCTGCATTCAGGTTATGGCGACATCCGGGTGCTGCGCGGCGTGGACATCGAGCTGCCACCGGGCGCCGTGGTGGCGCTCATCGGCGCCAACGGGGCCGGCAAGACCACCCTGCTGCGAACCATCTCCGGCCTCGTGCCGGTGTCCGCCGGCAGCGTGGAGATCGGCGGCACGCCCATCACCGCTTTGCCCTCGCACCGGGTGGTGGAGGCCGGCTTCGTGCAGTCACCGGAAGGCAAGCAGCTGTTCTCCGGCATGAGCGTGATGGAGAACCTCATGGTCGGCGCCCACGGACGCCGGGCCCATGCGCGGCGCCACGAGACGCTGGAGGAGGTGTTCGACCTCTTCCCCATCCTCAAGGAGCGGCGCAGCCAGATCGCCTCCACATTGTCGGGCGGCCAGCAGCAGATGGTGGCGGTGGGCCGCGCGCTCATGGCCCTGCCGAGGGTGCTGGCGCTGGATGAGCCGTCGCTGGGCCTTGCGCCGATCATGGTGGATCGCCTGTTCGAGAGCATCGCCCGCATCAAGGCGCGCGACCTCTCCATCCTCATCATCGAGCAGAACGTGTTCCAGGTGCTGGAGATGGCCGACTACGGCTATGTGCTTGAAAACGGACAGATCTCCCTGTCCGGCACCGGCCCGGACCTGCTCGCCGACGCGCACCTGCGCGCCACCTATCTCGGACTGTGAGCGAGGCGTTTCCATGAGCATCGAGAACGGCCACCAGGACGGCCACAGGGGCAAGGTGGCGGTGGTGACGGGGGGCGGCTCCGGGCTTGGGCTCGCCTGCGCGCGGCGCCTCGCCAGCCAGGGCTTCCGCGTCCATGCCCTCGGCAAGGATCTGGAGATCGACCTGGAGACGGAGCCGGCGGCCGCAGGCAACGATGCCGCCTTCAGCTTCACCGATTTCGACGTGACGGACGAAGCCGGCGTCCTCGCCTTCGCCTCGCGGCTCGATGGCGTGGACGTGCTCATCAACGCCGCGGGCATCATCCTGCACGACATGGCGGAATATGCCCCGGCGGGCTTTCGCCGGGTGATCGACGTGAACCTCAACGGCAGCCAGCTGATGGCCTGGTCGCTGCACGATCACCTCAAAGCCCGCAAGGGCTGCGTGGTGAACTTCGCCTCCATGTGGTCCACCTTCGGATCAGGCCGCAACCCGGCCTATTCGGCGAGCAAGGGCGCGGTGCTCCAGCTCACCCGGTCGCTGGCGGTGGGCTGGGCGGCGGATGGCATCCGCGTCAACGCGGTGGCGCCGGGCTGGATCAAGACTCGCATGTCGGTGAACGCCATGAGCGATCCCGTCCGCGCCGAGCCCATCATGCGCCGCATCCCGCTCGGCCAGTGGGGCGAGCCGGAGGACATCGCGGCGGCGGTCAGCTTCCTCGTCTCCCCCGAGGCCCGCTACGTCACCGGCGCCATGCTTCCGGTGGACGGCGGCTATTCCATCTCCTGAAAAATCCGCGAGAAGCCCGCCATGCCATCGCCCAATGAAACGCCGTCCTTCTCCCATCTGCGGGACAAAGCCCTGCAGCTGCGCCGCAACATGCTGATCCAGGCCGCCGGCAAGGGGCAGGGTTATCTCGGACAGGGGTTCGGCCTCGCCGAATTCTTTGCCGCCCTGTATTTCCACGAACTGAACTTCGATCCCAAGTACCCGCAGGCGCCGGACCGCGACCGTTTCTACATGTCCACCGGCCATTACTCGATCGCCCTGTGGGCGGTGTTCGCCGAGATCGGCCTCATCCCGAAGGACACGCTCACCACCTACGGCGCCGACGAGAGCCCGCTGGAAATGAGCACCATCGAAGGCCACGTGCCGGGGGTGGAGATGACCGGCGGGTCCCTCGGCCACGGCCTCGGCATCGCGGCGGGGGCGGCGCTGGGCCTGCGGATCCAGCACAATCCGGCGCGGGTGTTCGTGGAGATTTCCGACGGCGAATTGCAGGAAGGCTCCACCTGGGAAGCCGCCACGGCGGCCAGCGCCTTCCGCCTCGATAACCTCGTCTGCTTCAACGACTGCAACGGCATCCAGGCCGACGGCGCGCTGGTGGTGCCCATGGAGCCGGTGGCCGACAAATGGCGCGCCTTCGGCTGGGACGTGCAGGAGGTGGACGGCAACGCGCTGGAGGAACTCATCGGAGCCATGCACTGGGCCCGCGCCCGCCGCGGCAAGCCGAAAGTCATCGTCATGCGCACCCGGCCGGGCCGGGGCATCGCCCGCCTCGAAGCCCGCGAGCAGGCCCATTTCATCCGGGTCGAAGGCAACGAATGGGACACGCTCGGGCGTGAACTGGAGCTTGAAAATGCTTAAGGGCCGCACTCTGGGCATGGGTGAGCTGGAAGCGGTGGAGAACCGCGCTTCAAAGCTCGCCCCCTTCGCCACCGGCGCCATCGCCGCCCAGGAGGCGCACGGCGACGTGGTGGTGCTCACCGCCGATCTCGGCAAATACACCGACACCTACCCGTTCCGCGACCGCTTTCCGGATCGCTTCTACAATGTGGGCATGGCGGAGCAGGCTTTGGTGATGGTGGCGGCAGGGCTCGCCCGTACCGGGCTTTCGGCCTATTGCACCACCTATGGCGCCTTCGCGACGCGGCGCGCCCACGATTTCCTCGCCATCGCCTGCGCCCATGGCGGGGCGAACGTGAAGATGTTCGCCGGCAATCCCGGCCTCACCACCGGCTATGGCGGCACCCACCAGGCCATCGAGGACCTCGCCCTCATGCGGGCGGTGCCCGACATGACGGTGATCGACCCGTGCGATGCCACCGAGATGCAGCAGATCGCCGAGCAGGCCCGCGAGATGGAGGGCACGGTCTATTGCCGCCTGCTGCGCGGCAACGTGCCGGTGGTGTTCGATCCCGCCACCCACCGCTTCGAGCTGGGCAAGGCGAAGCGCATCGGCTCCGGCACGGATATCGGCTTCATCTCCACCGGCTTCATGACCGAGCGCTGCCTCGACGCCGCCGCCAGCCTCGCGGAGCTGGGCATCAAGGCCTCCGTCCTGCACTGCGCCACCATCAAGCCGTTCGACACCGAGGCCGTGGCCGCCTTCGCCGCCTCGGTGGACAAGGTGGTGACCGCCGAGAACCATGTGCTCGTGGGCGGGCTTGCCTCCCTGGTGCTCGATGCCCTCTACGCCAACGGGGTGATGAAGCCCCTGCTCAAGATCGGCATTCCCGACCGCTTCATCGAATGCGGGTCCATCCCCTATCTGCAGACCCGCTATGGCCTCACCGCCGCGCGGGTGCGCGAGCAGGTGGCGCAGTGGCTCGGCGCCGGCGCGCAGGCGGCGGAGTAGCACCATGCGCGAACTCAAGGTGTTCGGCGCCCCCGGCCTCTATGTGCAGGGCCCCGGCGCGCTGCGCGAACTCGGCCGCCTCATTGCCCCGGTGGGCTCCCGCGCTTTGCTGGTGTCGGACCGCATCATGAGCGGCATGCTCGCGCCGCGCATCGCCCCGCTGCTGGAGGCGGAGGGCATCGCCTTCGCC
Source organism: Xanthobacter versatilis (assembly GCF_043193975.1). Lineage (NCBI taxonomy): Bacteria > Pseudomonadati > Pseudomonadota > Alphaproteobacteria > Hyphomicrobiales > Xanthobacteraceae > Xanthobacter > Xanthobacter versatilis. Next base: position 122,691 of record NZ_JBAFVB010000004.1, read on the forward strand.
GCCACCGGCTTCGACGGCGATGTCACCCACGCCAATGTCGATCGGATGGTGGCGGACGGCACGCCGCTGGCGCCGGACGTGGTCATCGCTGCCGGCGGCGGCAAGGGCATGGATGCGGGCAAGGCGGTGTGCCGCGCCTTCGGCGCCCGGCTGGTGAGCCTGCCCACCGCCGCCTCCAACGACGGCCCCACCAGCCGCAACTTCGTGTTCTATGACGACCATCACAAGCTGCTCTCGGTGGAGAAGCTGGTCCGCAATCCGGACCTGGTGCTGGTGGATACCGACCTCATCATCAAGGCGCCGGCCGCCCTGCTGGTCTCTGGCATCGGCGATGCGCTGGTGAAGCGCTTTGAGGCCGAGCAGGCGGTGGGCGCCGATGGCCCCAACATGTTCGGAGCACGGGCGACGCTCGCCTCCCTCACCCTCGCGCAGCGCTGCGACGAGGTGCTGCGGGCGGACGCCGTGGCGGCCCTCGCCGCCGTGCGCTCAAACCGGCCGGGACCGGAATTCGAGCGGGTGATCGAGGCCTGCTTCCTGCTGGCCGGCCTCGGCTTCGAGGGGTCGGGCCTGTCCATCGCCCACGCCATGACGCGCGGCCTCTCCGCGATCCCGGCCACGGCGGCGACCCTGCACGGCTGCCAGGTCGCCTATGCCCTGCTGGTGCAGCTCATGCTGGAGCGCCGGCCGCCCGAATTCATGGCCGAGCAGTTCGCCTTCTACCGGTCGGTGGGCCTACCCGTCAGCCTGCGCGACCTCGGGCTGGCATCCGCCGCCCGTGCCGACCTGGAGGTGATCGCCGAGCTGAGCCACCGGGCGCCGCACACGAAGAACTTCGAGCGCGCCCTCACCCCCGCCGACTTCGTGGATGCGATGGAGCAGCTGGAGGCCATTGGTCTTATGTGATCGCCCCCAATCAATCGCGACGGGGATGTCCCGTTGCCGCGGTGCCGGCGAGGTCCGGCGGGAACAGGCCGGCCTGGAAGCAGGTGCTCATGTGCTCCACCTTGGCGATGGCCCGCGCCGCCGCCACCGGCTCCAGCACGTGGGTCGCGGTGTCCTTGAACAGGGCGACCCAGCGCACGAAGTGCTCGGGCTTGAGCTGCAGTGGAATGTGCGCCGCGAACGGCATGCCGGAATAGCGCGTGGTGCCGAGCAGTGTTCGCGACCAGAAATTCTGCACGATCTGGTAGTGGCCTTCCCAATCCGGGATGGCACGAGCGAAGACCGGCCCCAGCACCGGATCGGCCGAGGCTTTGGAATAGAACGTCTTCACCAGGCGCATGAGGTCATCCTCGGACACCCTCATGTCGGCGCCGGGCTGCTCGCCATGGCCTGAAAAGCCTTCGGCCCGGTCGGCGACGAGGGCCGCGATCTCGGGCGCGGCCTGGGCGGTGCGGTTCTCCACATTGAGCGGCGGATTGAACCGGCCGACGATGTCGCTCAGCGTATGGGCGCGCACCCTCGCCAGTGCGCGTTCCATGACGAACAGCGTGTCGACCAGCGCGGCCTCGTCCGGGTTGGCGGCACGGAACGCGGCGACCGCCTCGGCCAGGTCCGCCCCCTCGCCGGCATAGACCGGATAGAGACTGGCACCGACGCGCTTCGTCAGGATGAAAAGGCCGGGCCTGCCGGGTGCCGCATCAACCGCCACGAAGGCATAGCCGCCGAAATCGGCCGTGCCGGCGCCTGCGGCCGGAAGCTTCAGCGCGGAAACCATGTCGGGACGGCTGCCGGCTTTCTGGCCGGCGGATGGCAGGGGTGCCGAGGCAGTCATGGGGACGGATCCTCTTGAAGGGTGTGCATCGCAACGCCGTCACGACAGGACGCCGTTGCGCGGGCGCGCGTCATTGCACAGGCCATCTGCCGCGCGCTCCGGCTTGAGCCACCCAGAGACGGGCGCGCGACACGGGCAGGCGATCTTGCTCAGGCCTTGTCCTCGCCGTCGGATGGCTTGGGCGCTTCCTTGGACGCTTCCATGGGCGTTTCAACGGGCGTTTCAACGACGCGCAGCTTCGGGCCTCCGGGGCGCGCCAAAGCGGAGGGGCGCTGCGACCCCGTCTTCTGCCATGGCGGACGGATGCGAATGGTGGTTCTGGGAACGATGCGCGCCATGATCGGCGTATTGCCTTTGTCCCACTTCATGCAAGCGCCTCACGAGCAGGGCCTTGGAACGGCGCCGCGCGGTCTCGCTACCCCATATCGGGCCGGACGCTGTCGTCGTCGCCATAGGAATACAGCTATATCCCAAGGGTACGAACGCTATCGGTCTATTGCAAGGTTGAACGCGGCCACAAGACGCTCAATCTTTAGCCTTGTCTACATTTTCAGCATAGTTGATCCACGCCCATGCCCCATGGAGCGACGGCGCCATGGGAGCCGACAATTGTTCGGCGGCGCCTTGATGAACATCATGGATGGCAGGTCTTCGAGAGGCCAGCTCAGCGCAATCTCGATCATCCGCGTCAGCTCGCCGCCGGCTGGCTGTAATCCGCCGCCGTCCGATCATGGCCGAATGGCCGCCGCCGACGTTTCGGCGCCCCTTGGCCCGCTGAATTCGATGCCCACGTCGGTCCGGCCGTGACGGGGCTGCTGCCGAAAGACACCACGGCCGCCAAAGTCGCTCCACCTCGCCACCCGGCTCAGGGTGCGCCCCGAGCCGGGTCTATGCCGTCTCGGGCCACCCTCACATGGCGGGGATGATGGCGATGTCGCTCACCGTGCCATCGAGGCCGGACACCTTCCCCGCGCTCGTCGCCTTGCCGGTGGCGAGATCCACGCGGTACAGCATGGTCCCGGCCATCAGCCAGCCTTCATTGGCACCGGCGTCCGCCGCCACGATGTCGAAGGCGTAGCCTTTGCCTTCCACGCCGATCGCGCCCACCGTGTTGAGGATGCCGTCATTGGGCGGCGCCTGCTTCACCAGCAGGCCCAGCTTGCCGTCGATGTCGTAGAGCGCGGTTTCCTTCACGCCCTTCATGGAATTGGTGTAGGCGCCGGCCACGATGGCCGCCGGCTTGCCCGTGTGCTTGTCGGCATCGGCGAACTTCAGCATGCCGTCGCGCACCACCTTGCCGTCGTCCACATTGGCCCGCAGGTTGGTGCCGTCGGTGCCGATGACGCGCAGGCGGTCGGCGACCGGGTTGAAGTCCACGGTCGCGGCGGTGCCTGAAGGCAGCATGGTCTCCAGCTTCGCCTTCACCGTGGCGGTGCCGCTCACCGGGTCGATGGTGGCCACCGTGCCGTCCTCGAACAGGCCGTAGAGCTTGCCATCCGCCGGGCGTACGTCGATGCCCAGCAGCTTGCCGGAGACGCCGGACACCTTCATCGGAGCGGCGGCCTTCAGCGCCTTGGCGTCCACCACGGCGATGCGGTTGCCATTCATCAGCGCCACCATGGACTGGGCCGAGGCGGCCGCGGGCGCCGTCATCGCGCCGGCGAGGGCGACCATCATGAGCGTGCTCTTCATCTCGTTCTCCTGCTGTCGCTCCGACCATCGCGGCCGGGTCGGAGCGGCTACACGCGGGCCTGCCGAACGGATGCAGCGATGTTGAGAATTATTTCATCAGACGCATCCGCCGTTCCTCGAGCGCCGTAACGGAAGGCAGGTCCACAGCAACGCGGAAGGCTGAGCAGGCGATGGCGGCGATGACATCGAGCGCCACGCGGATCGATCCGGATGCGCTGGCGCGTGCGCTGGAGGGCTGCGCGCGCGGCGACCATGCCTGCCTGCGGGAGATTTATGACAAGATCGCGCCGCAGATGACGGGCGTCGCGATCCGCCTGCTGCGCCGGCGCGATCTGGCCGAGGACGTGGTGCACGACACATTCGTGCGCATCTGGGAGAAGGCGGCGACGTTCGATCCCGCCCGCGGCAGCGCCGTCACCTGGATGTTCGCGATCCTGCGCCACCGCGCGCTCAACGTGCTGCGCGCCGAGGGCCGCACCGACCTCACCGACGATTTCGAGCCCCTGGCCCTTGCCAGCGATGCGCCCGACGCCGAGGCGGTGGTGTGCGCCCTGTCGGAGGCGGGCGCGCTGCGGCGCTGCCTGGAGCGGCTCGATCCGCCGCGCCGCGTCGCCATCGTGCTCGCCTATACGCGTGGCCTCAGCCATGGTGAACTGGCGGGCCGCATGGGCATTCCCCTCGGCACCGCCAAATCGTGGATCCGCAGGAGCCTGCTTGCGCTCAGGGAGTGCATGGCATGAGCGAGGATCTCGACGCCCGCGCCGGCGAATATGTGCTCGGGCTGCTCGACCATTCGGAAGCCGAGGCCTGCGCGGCACGCCTTGTGGCCGATCCCGCCTTCGCCAGGGCGGTGGAGCACTGGCGCGCCCGCCTCGCCGAATTCGATCTTTCCGCTCCCGCGCAGGTGCCCTCGGCCGCGGTCTGGGCGCGCATTGCTGCTGCCACCGCGCGGCCGGCCGCCGCCCCCTCGCCCGCCCGCACCGCGCAGCCGGCATCCGGCTGGCGCCTGGCGCTGGCCGCCGCGTGGGAGAGCCTGCCGGTGTGGCGCGGCATCGGCATGGGGGCCGCGGCGGCAACGCTGTTGCTCGCCATCGGCCTCGGCTTCCAGATGCGCGAGACGGCGCGCGCGCCGGTGCTGGTGGCCGTGCTGCTGTCCGATGACAACCGGCCGGCCGCGGTGGTCAATACCTTCAGGGACGGCCACGCCGAGCTGGTGCCGCTCGCCGCTCTGCGGGCGCCGGAGGGCAAGGCGCTCCAGGTCTGGACCCTGTGGGATCGGGCGCGCGGTCCAGTGTCGGTGGGCTTGGTGGACGCCCTGCGCAGCCTCGACCTGCAACTGAAGGGCCTGCCCACGGCGGTGCCGGAGCAGCTCTTCGAGGTGACGCTGGAACCAGCCGGCGGCTCCCCCACCGGCCGCCCCACCGGCCCCATCCTGATGAAAGGCACCGCCAGCCGCGCGCTGTAAGGGGCCGGCGGCTGCCTTCGCCTGTCGCTTGGCATCTCAGGGGGAGAAAGTTCGCCATCGAGGGGCGGGCCTGTCCGCCGGGCGCCTGCATTTGCCGGCTGTGCGGGTCGCGAACCAGTTTATGACCGAGGCGGCGCGCCTAGACGATGCAATGTGCCGGGATATCAATCCCACCTACACGCGAACGCCCGTCGAATTCGCTGGAATTGGCCGCTCAGCGTCAATCGTGAAAGACGCTACCAGACTCGTCAAATCATCAAATCGCCGCCCACAGCCTTCTTACGCGATTGGGGCGCGGGAATTTCTTGACTTGGGAGGAGAGCTATGCGAGCGTGACAGTAGAGAGCAAATCTCTCTATAGAAAAACCGAGGCCTTGCAGGGCCTCGGCTTCTATGATCCGCAACTGCCTACGAAGCCTTGCGGAAGGTCGTGTTCACACGCGCAATCATGCGCATTCGCGCCCTTTTGTCAAGCTTCGTAGGCCTCTTTAAAAGAGGTTTAAAATGAAGAGTGACCCCCGCAGCCCCTCCCCAAAACTCACGTTCGAAGATGCCGTGCGCATTTGGCCCCGGCATTGGAAGGGTGAATTTCAGAACCGAATCGCATCCGATTTCGACGTGAACCCCGGTCGCGTTAACGAAGTGCTCAAGGAGCGCAAGTTCATCGGAAGCAAGGAAGAGGCGCTGAAGCGCTTCGGCAAGCCTTCCTGATATCAGGAAGCTCAGAAAAGCCCGGCTTAGGCCGGGCTTTTTTGGTTCGCAGCCTTCGTTCCGGCCGGGAACCATCGTAACTCGGTCGGCCCTGGCGCCACCTTGTCCCAGACGAACCATGCATAGGCTACGGTGCCGGATCCGGCTTGCACGGCACCTTTAGGGTAAAACGTGATCCGCTCGGAAAAAACCCACACACGCGTCGGCGGCGTCGTGGCGAAAAGCGAACGCTGACGAGCGGCGCCCTCAAGAAAGGCGAGACGGAGTAGAAGGCAAACCTTCTGGCTAGCCAACTCCAAGCCGCGTGCAGCGAACCCTTCGGCGCTGTGATAGGGTGGATTTGTAATGATGTTTGCGGCTCGCTGCGATGCCGTAAGGAAATCAATACCTGGCGCGCCATAGCCACGGTCTACGATATCGCTGCTCACCACATCGCGGCCGGTCTCTGCCAGCACCTCCGACATGGCGCCATCGCCGCAGGCAGGCTCCCAAATATTGCCCTCAAACACCTCATGCCTGATCAGCGCACGCGTTGCCCAAGCAGGCGTTGGATAGAAATCGGGGCCGTCCAGATCAACGCGACGTTTCATCGTCGGCTGCGCGGTGCGGTTCAAGTGATAAGTCGCATCCATCGCTAATCCATACTCTAAATTCGCTAATTCGGATGGGCCGGACCGTTCACCAAATCGCTGCATACGGCTCATGATGCTTGTTCGCCCCCTACGCGCGAGGCGATAGCGGGTGCGGTCCACCGACCGACAAAAGGTGGACACCGGGGAGGATTGAAATCGATGCACCACGGTCAACATATTGAAAATAAATGTAAATTTCAGAAAGAATGGTGCGGGCGGTCGGACTCGAACCGACATATCCGTAAGGACGGCGGATTTTGAGTCCGCTGCGTCTACCAGTTCCGCCACGCCCGCAGGGCGGCCCCGCGAAGGCTCAGGCGCCTTCGCGGCAGGCTTCGCCGCTTGCGTTGCTATAGCGGCAAGGCGCTCGGCCGGCAACCGGGCGCCGGGGGCCATCTACCGCCGGCTCACGCCCCCCGTGGCACGAAATCGGAGCGCCAGGCGCCGGGCAGGCGCACCACGCTGCGGATGGCCGCCCGCGGCAGGCTCAATCCGCGCCGCTCCACCGTCGCGGCTTCCGGCGCCAGCGCGGCGAGATAGTCCGCCGCCCAGCGGTCGATGTCGCGAGCCTCCAGCACCTGCATCATCCGGGCATAGCGCTCGCGCCGCTCCGCCAGCGGCATCTCCAGCGCCCGGCGCAGGGCATTGGCCATGCCTTCCGTGTCGTGCGGGTTCACGATGAGCGCGCCCGTGCCCATCTCGGCCGCCGCCCCGGCGAACTGGGACAGGATGAGCACGCCGGGATCGGCGGGGTCCTGCGCCGCCACAAACTCCTTGGCGACAAGGTTCATGCCGTCGCGCAGCGGCGTCACCATGGCCACGTGGGCGGCCCGGTAGAAGCCCGCGAGCGCCGAGCGCGAATAGGTGCGGTTCACATAGCGCAGCGGGGTCCAGGACACGTCGGAATAGGCGCCGTTGATCTGCCCGGCCTTGTGGGAGACGTAGCGGTCCATCTCCTGATATTCCGGCACGTCGGTGCGGCTCTTGGGGGTGATCTGCACGAAGGTGACGCGCTCGTGCCAGTCGGGCTGGGTCTTCAGGAAATGCTCATAGGCCTCCAGCCGGTTGGGGATGCCCTTGGAATAATCCAGCCGGTCCACGCCGATGATGAGCTTCTTGCCCACGAGACTGTCGCGGAACGATTTCACGAAGGCGGCGCGGCTGGCGTGCCGCGCCCGCCGGGCAAAGGCCGCGGTCTCGATGCCCACCGGGAAGGTGCCGAGCCTGACCCGCCGCCCGCCGATATCGACGCCGGTGCCGTCGGGCGTCAGCTGGCCGCCGCGGATCTCCAGGTAATGGGCGAAATTGTCCCGGTCGCCCTCGGTCTGGAAGCCGACGAGATCGTAATAGGCCAGCGCGCCCACGGTCTCGCCGTGCTGCGGCAGGGCCTGGACGATGTCCGACGGCGGCATGGGAATGTGCAGGAAGAAGCCGATGCGGTTCTTGTGGCCGCGCTCGCGCAGATATTTGGCGAGCGGCATCATGTGATAGTCGTGGATCCACAGGATGTCGTCGGGGCGGATGATCTTCTCCAGGTGATCCGCGAACATGCGGTTCACCCGGATGTAGCCCGACAGATCCGAGCGGAAGAATTCGGAGAGATCCACCCGGTAGTGCAGCACCGGCCACAGCACCCGGTTGGCGAAACCGTTGTAATATTCCTGATGGTCCTCGGCCTTCAGGTCCACCACCGCATAGGTGATGCCGGCCTTGCGCGTCACTTCCGGGATTTCCGACGGTTCCGGGCAGATGCGCCCGCTCCAGCCGAACCAGATCCCGCCCTTGTCCTTGAGCGCGGCGTTGACCGCCACCGCCAGTCCGCCGGCCGTGACCCCCGAGCGCTGGGGGACCGCCACACGATTGGATACGACCACGATGCGAGACACGAGGGTCACCTCCGTCGTTGCTGCGGCACCGCCGCGAGGTGGGTGAGGAAAGCCCGGACCGACCGGGGATCGGCAAGCATCCCCTGGGTGCCCGGTCGCGGCGAACCGACCGCAAGGGCAAGGCCCCCGCGCGCGGCGACGGCGCTAAAGCCGGCCTCGTCGGTGACATCGTCGCCGATGAAAACGGGTATGCGCCCGGCAAACGGGGCGCGGGCCATGAAATCCGCCACTGCCGTGCCCTTGTCGAGGCTGGCGGGCTTCACCTCGAACACGCAGTGGCCAGGCATCAGACGCACATCCTGCCGCGCGCCGAGGAGCTCCAGCAGCGCGCGCTTGAGAGATGGCGCAGCATCGGGCGCGGCGCGGTAATGAACCGCGATGGCGGTGCCCTTGTCCTCGGCGAACACGCCGTCGAACCCGTCCGCCACCTCTTTCACCGCGTCGGCAAGTGCGGTGTCCAGCGCCGGCGCGGAGAGGATCCTGCCGTCGGGCGCAAGCCGCATCTGGGCGCCATGGCTGCCCGCAGCGGCGAAGCCGAACGGGTACAGCAGAATGTCGAGGGCCTGGATGGTCCGCCCGCTGACGAGGGCCAGCGCGCCGTCGGCCTGCTCCGCCAGCGCGGCCAGAAGCTGCGGGAGATCCTCGGGAACCTCCACGGCGTCGGGGTGGTCCGCGATGTCGATCAGGCTGCCGTCCACGTCGAGGAAGAAAGCATGGGTGTCGGCGCGTACGCCCGCGCAGGCCGCCGGGAACGGCGCGTCGGGCCGGTGCCCCTCGAACGCCTGTCCGGCCGAAGCTTCACGGGTCGCGGACGGGTGCAGTTGGGTCAGCACAAACCATCTCCTTATCCCATTACAGTCATCTCAACGCTCAAGCCCTCGCCATGGTTCCCCCGCATGTTTGACGCAATGCCGCCATGCCTGCGCAAACTGCGGCAGAACATCGGAACCGGAACCGTCGCAGGGCGTTCGATACACGGTTCAGGAGAACGCTCGATGCTCGGATGGCACAGGCAGACGACCGCTGAAAAGATCAGCAGCCGGATCGCGGCGCTGAAGGACGAACTGGATGATCTCCAGGACGCCCTGTGGCCCAGAGCGGGCGGATTGCAGCGGATGGCGTCGGAGGCCCAGGACTGGATTTCCGAACGGGCTGACGATTTGCGGGACGATTTGAAAAAGGTGCATCTGCCCAGGGTACGACTTCCCGACGTGCAGCTGCCCGCTGTCGATATGACCCGGATGGGTTTGCCCGACGTGCGGCGGCAGATGCCGACCTCATCCTCGGTGGCGGTGATCGCCGCTGCCGTGGTAGTGGGCGCTGGCGTGGGCTGCGTGCTATATGCCCTAACGTCGAGCGGCAAACGCCGCCCGGCATCCTTCGCGCCGAAGGGCACCTCTCGCTCGGCGTCGCAGGTGGTAAAGTGATTTGGACCGAGACCCGGCCTGATGCCGGGATCAGGCAAGGGAGAACATGATGAAAGCGGCTCTCATTGTGTGCGCGCTGGCGCTGGGGCTGGCCGGCTGCAGCGAATATTCGCGGCAGGACCGGGCCGTGGGTGGCGCGGCGATCGGCGCCGGCACGGGCGCGCTCATCGGCGCCGCGGCGACGGGCACGGGCACGGGCGCCCTGGTGGGCGGCCTGATCGGCGCCGGCACCGGCGCCATCATCGGCGCCGAGACCACCCCGCGGGCCTGCTGGGCGCGTGACGCCTACGGCAACCGCTACCGGGTGCAGTGCCCCTGAGACGGGGGTCCGTCCGCATGATGAAAGGGGCGCTTCGAGCGCCCCTTTTTTCGTATTGGGCCAGCCGGCGACTGTGGACGAGGGCGGCGGATCAACGCGGCATTTACCTTAAGGCGCCACAAAGAAGGCACTCCAAGCAACTTTAGGGCGGGCCCGCAGCAGCGGACCCGCCCTTTCTTTTCACTGTTCGAAGGTCGGCGAAGGCGCCTTTATCAGGACGTGCGCCCCCGGCGCATCAGGCCCGCCACGGCGGAAATCACGAACAGCACGATCGCCACGAAGAAGATGATCTTCGCAATTTCGATGGCCGTTCCGGCAATACCGCCAAAGCCAAGAACCGCCGCGATCAGTGCGACGACGAGGAATGTAACCGCCCAGCTCAGCATTTCAGTTCTCCATGTCTGGTGAGATCGCCCTGTGGGCGGTCCCGCGACGAAGATAAGCAAAGAACCAACCGGATCTTGTCCTGTCCTTGCCCTGTCTTCGTGCGCCACTTGCCTCAAGCACTTGCACATCCAACGGCAGAGCTGGGCAATGGGTTCCCGTCCGGACGCGAAAGTGAGGCCGCGACCTGCTGGAACCAAAGGCGCGATGGCGCGTTTCAGGACAGACCGAGAGACATGAGTGGAGGAGCGGCATGAGCGATCCGCAGAACAGCTGGCCTGCCAGCGCGGCACCCCACGGCTATGACCGAACCGAGTTCCGCCCCGGCGAAAGTCGCAGGGATTATCCGCGCCGGCCCCACGTGCTGGATGAGGAAACCCGCCTGTTGCGTGAGGCCGAAGCGGCCCTGGAGGGTGACGATCGCCGGCTCGACATCGACATCGACCTGGCGGGAAGTGACGGCGAAGGCGACCGGACGCCGGACGGCAAGGAACGCCCCTCCCGCCTCTATCGGGAATAGGCAGGCCGGAGCTACCCGGCCTGCGGCCGCGCGGCCGGCTTCGACCATCCATTCTAATCAATTGTCATATTGCAACGCACGCGGGCGGATGTCAGATGTGGAAACCGCCCGCGTCTGTCCAGAAGAACCGCCATGCGAACGGCACGCCCTGAAGGCCCCCTCGATACCCCCATGACGACGCACCACCAGAAAGAGGCCAGCGGCATGCGAACGCCTCACCGTCGCGACATCTCCGCACGGCAGGACCTGTTGGGCCGTGAGCTTCGCCAATTGTTCGACGACTACACCCAGGAAGACATGCCCGACGACCTGAAGAAGCTCGCCGAGCAGCTTCAGGCCGCGTTCGAAGGGCGCGGCGACGACGAGCCCGAGCCGGTTGAGAACGGCAAGGACGAAGCCGAGGCCGCTGCCGGCACGCCCGGTACCGACGGCGCCAACGATGGCGCCAAGCGCTAAAGGCACGGCTTTCGTCCCGAACGGGTCATGCTGGCTGCCGCGATGACGAACCCGGGGAACGCCCGGGTTCGATTGGGCTTAAGGCCATCGGGAAACGAGGCGCCGCCTCCCCGATCCTCGCGGCGCATCGCGTCCCCCCTTCCTGCCCCCTGACGCAATCCAGCTCACGTCCAGCTGAAACGCAGTTCCAGCCCCTCCCGCTGGGCTCGCGCCCTGACGCGCCCCGTAAATCGGGCTGACGGCGCGGCAGTGCCGCTGGGGCATGGCGCGCGCGCGCCCCATCCCATCGCGGATTTCACCCCTACTTTCTCAATCGCTGCGGCGCACTTTAACCCGTTCGCAACGCAGCCCTCGGCAAGGTGCGGCGCATGTCGCGCGTTTCCTTGTGGTTCCTTTTGCCTGCGCTGCTCCTCGCAGTCGCGCTCACCGGCTGCCGTTTCGGGCTCGAAACGCGCGATCCCTGGCGCGTGGAGGCCGAGGAGCAATGCATCGCCCAGAAGGGCGTCATTCCCTCCGCTTTCATGGAGCCCATCCCGGCCATCGACGGGCCGGGCATGTGCGGCATGGAGCATCCCTTCCGCGTCACCGCCCTCGCCGAGGGCAATGTGGTGCTGGAACCCGCCGGCAAGCTCGCCTGCCCGGTGATCCACCAGGTGGACATGTGGGTGCAGGACGTGGTCCAGCCCGCCGCACTGGCCTGGTTCGGCCAGCCGGTGGTGGCGATCAGCCAGATGTCGGCCTATTCCTGCCGCGGCATGAACGGGCAGGCCGGCGCCAAGATTTCCGAGCACGCCTTCGGCAACGCCCTGGACGTGGGCGCCTTCCGCATCGCCGACGGGCGTTGGGTCACCGTGAAGAACGGCTGGAAGGGCACCCAGGAGGAGCGCGGCTTCCTGCTCCAGGTGCAGGCCGGGGCCTGCGAGCGCTTCACCACCGTGCTGGCGCCGGGCTCCAACGTCTTCCATTACGACCACATCCATGTGGACCTGATGCGCCACGAGAAGGGCCGCACCATCTGCAAGCCAGCGCCCCGGCCCATGCCGGCGCCGCTCATCGCCAAGGCGCCGCCGATGGGCGCGCCGCAGCCCGAGTTCGCCCCGGCCAGCGCCCCGGCGGAGGCGCCGTCCTATACCCCGGCAGTCTACACGCCCCAGCCGCAGGCCGCCCCGCCGCCGCCCGCGCCGGAGCCGCAGCCCTCGTTCCTGTCCAACCTGTTCGGACCGCGCCCGGCCCCCGCCCCGGTGGCGGAGCCGCCGCCGCCACCGCCGCCGGCTGCGACCCTGCAGCGGCCGGCCGGTGTCATCACCTCGTCGCCGCTGCCGCCACCGCCATCCTCCCTGCCGCCCGCAACGGTGTCCTCGGGCCGGGCGCCGCAGCCCTATCCCGCTGCGCAGCAGCCTCCATCGCCGCAGGGCGTGCCCCCCGGCTGGCAGGTGGGTCCGCAGGGCGTGCCCATGTCCTATGCGCCGTCCAGCAACCCCGAGACCGGCTCGGTGAAGCGCAAATATTACACCGCGCCGATCCCCCAGGCCTCCACCCTGCCCCTGCCCAAGGCAAAGGCGGGAGAGGATTGAGGTGACGCCCGCCCTGCCGTTCGCCGGCATCGACGGATGCCGCGGCGGCTGGATCGTGGCGCGATGGGACGGGGCGGGCACCCTGCACCTGACCCGCGTCACGACCATCGCACCCCTGTTCGAGGTGCCGGACGCACCGCACATCGCCGCCATCGACATGCCCATCGGCCTGCCCGAACGCGTTGGCGCCGGCGGGCGTGCACCCGAGCGGCTGGTTCGCCCGCTGCTGGGCATGCGGCAATCCTCCGTCTTCTCGGTACCGGCGCGGGCGGCGGTGATGGCGGGCGTGGGGCCGGGCGACGAGACCACGCGCTACCGCGCCGCCTGCGCCGCCGCCCTTGCCTCATCCGATCCGCCGCGGGCGGTGGCCAAGCAATGCTTCCACCTGTTCCCCAAGATCGCCGAGGTGGACCATCTGCAGCGCAGCCGGCCGGAGCTGCGCACCCGGCTGGTGGAGTGCCATCCCGAGGTCGCCTTCTGGGCCATGAACGGACAGGCCGCCCTTGCCGAGCCCAAGAAAGTGAAGAACCGACCGTATCCGCCGGGCCTCGACCTTCGGCTTACGCTGTTGGCCGCATCGGGCGTGCCGGTTGATCTGCTGGATGCGCAGAACGCCCGTGCGCTCGGCGCAGGGCTGGACGACCTGATCGATGCCGCCGCCTGCGCCGTCACCGCCAAAAGAGTGGCCGAGGGCAAGGCCTTGCGCTTTCCGGACCCTGCGGAAGCGGACGCCTTCGGCCTGCCGGTGGTCATCGTCGCGTGATAGAGGTTTTCTCTTAAGTCGAATTCCAGCCATAGGCTGCCTCTCGCTATGCGCGATGGGATGGGCTCATGACAGGGACGGCCTCTCCATGCCTCACGCGCGTATCCGCCTCTCTTCCCTCGCCGATAAAATCGTCTCCGCCGAGGAAGCGGCCGCCCACATCCAGGACGGGATGATCGTGGGCATGAGCGGGTTCACCCGCGCCGGCGAGGCCAAAGCGGTGCCCATGGCGCTCGCCGCCCGCGCCAAGGAAGCCCACGCCGCCGGCCAGCCCCTGAAGATCACGCTCATCACCGGCGCCTCGCTGGGCAACGACCTCGACAAGCAGATGGCGGAAGCCCACCTGCTCTCGCGCCGCATCCCGTTCCAGTCCGACCCAGCGCTGCGCAAGGCCATCAATGCCGGCGAGGTCATGTTCGTGGACCAGCACCTGTCGGAGACGGTGGAGCACCTGCGCACCAACCAGCTTGGCCCGGTGGATGTGGCGGTGATCGAGGCGGTGGGCATCACCGCGCAGGGCGGCATCATTCCCACCACCTCGGTGGGCAATTCGGCCACCTTCGCCATCCTCGCCAAGAAGGTGATCGTCGAGATCAATCTCACCCAGCCCATGGAGCTGGAGGGGCTGCACGATATCTACATCCCCACCCGCCGGCCGTTCCGCGAGCCGATCCCGGTGGTGGCGCCGGAGAGCCGGGTGGGACTGCCCTTCATCCCGATTCCGGCGGAGAAGATCGCGGCCATCGTCATCACCCAGAAGCTGGACAGCGCCTCCAACGTGCTGCCGCCGGACCACGAGACGGCGGCCATCGCCTCCCACCTCATGGAGTTCCTGAAGCACGAGGTGAAGATCGGCCGGCTCACCAACCGTCTGCAGCCGCTGCAGGCGGGCATCGGCACCATCGCCAACGCGGTGATGCACGGCTTCATCGAGAGCCCGTTCTCAGACCTCACCATGTATTCGGAGGTGCTGCAGGATTCCACCTTCGACCTGTTCGACGCCGGCAAGCTGAACTTCGCCTCGGGCTCGTCCGTCACCCTGTCCAAGGCCAAGCACGACCAGGTGATGCCGCGCATCGCCGACTATAAATCCCGGCTCATCCTGCGCCCGCAGGAAATCTCCAACCATCCGGAGATCATCCGCCGGCTCGGCCTCATCGGCATCAACACGGCGCTGGAATTCGACATCTTCGGCAATGTGAACTCCACCCATGTGGGCGGCACCGGCATGATGAACGGCATCGGTGGCTCGGGGGATTTCGCCCGCAACGCCTATCTGTCGGTGTTCGTCACCAAGTCCATCGCCAAGGGCGGCGCCCTCTCCTCGGTGGTGCCCATGGTGAGCCATGTGGACCACACCGAGCACGACGTGGACATCCTCGTCACCGAGCAGGGCCTCGCCGACCTGCGCGAGCTGGCACCGCGCGAGCGGGCGCGGGTGATCATCGACAATTGCGTCCACCCGCTCTATCGCGACGCCCTGGACGACTATTTCGCGCGGGGTTGCGCGCGGGGCGGCCACACCCCGCACATCATCGAGGAAGCCCTTTCCTGGCATGTGAAGGCGCGCGAGACCGGCTCCATGCTGCCCGGGCAGGACCTGAAGATCGCCTGAGCGCCTGCCTGGAAATTCAGAAGAGCATAACCGCAATCATCCCCGGTCATGCCCGGCCTTGCGCCGGGCATCCACGCCGAGCCGCTTGCGACGACCTGCGAAACGCCTCCGAGCCTCACAGCGTCATGGCCGGAACCCGTATGTTTGCGGGTTCCGCTTCTCGGAGGCGGAAGTCGGCAACAGCCGACGTCCGGGACACGCCCGTCCATGACGCTGGCAAAGCGGCCGCGCCCGGCTACTTCAACCGGAAGAAGCGGGACGGGTGCTCGTCACAGGGAAATTGCACCGCGGTCTGGTTGAGCCCCGTCGATCCGCCCGCGATGGTCAGGCACAGCCCGCTGTTGACATTGACCAGCCGGAACAGGCCGCCGTCAAACGGTGCGTAGAGCCAGCGGCGGGACGGGTGGTCGTCGCAGCTATATTGCACTGAAGGCGTATTGCGATCGCTGTTCCCGCCCGCGACCGTCAGGCAGAGATTGCTGTTGACGTTCCGGATCTTGACGATGTTTCCCTCGACCGGCTCGAAGACCCAGGCCCGCGAGGGGTGGGTATCGCAATGGTACTGAACGGTCTGCTCGTTCTGATTGCCGGTCCCGCCGGCAGGGCTCAGGCACAGGTCGCTGTTCGCGTTGGCGATCTGGACCCGACCGGAGGGCGGTGGCGCCGCCACGGCCGGGACGGTGAACGCGGCCATGCAAACGACGATGGTGCAAACGGAAGCGGCGCCCCTGAAGGCGCCATGCCAGTTGAGCATCGTGCCATTCCTTCTGCTCAGCCAAGAATGACCCCCATGGGTGTCTTCTAAACATGGCAACCGGCAAGGGCGCATCCGCCGTTTGAGGGACGAAACGATCCCAATACCTTTAGCGAGGAAGAAGAGGAGCGGGCGTTGCTCCCCCTCCTCGACGGCCTCCTGCGCGCGGCGTGCAAGGTCTCGCGACGCTGTCTCACCACGCCCTCCCGCCATGCCGCCCCTCCATACCCCTCATGCCCCCACCGGGGGCCTGCCGGCTGGCTCTGGCAGCCCAATGGTGATAGGCGAGCGGCAATCTCATCACCGGAGCCGCTCCATGACCGCCGATATCCGTCCCGTGACCCGCGCCCTCCTCTCGGTGTCGGACAAGACGGGTCTCGTGCCGTTCGCGACAGCCCTCGTTGCCCATGGGGTTGAGCTGGTCTCCACCGGCGGCACCGCCAAGGCCATCGCCGACGCCGGCCTGCCGGTGAAGGACGTGTCCGAGCTCACCGGCTTCCCGGAGATGATGGACGGCCGGGTGAAGACCCTGCATCCCAAGGTGCACGGCGGCATCCTCGCCATCCGCGCCGACAAGGGCCACCAGGCGTCCCTCGCCGAGCACGCCATCGCCCCCATAGACCTCGTGGTGGTGAACCTCTATCCGTTCGAGGCGACCGTCGCCCGCAAGGCGGATTTCGAGGAGACCATCGAGAACATCGACATCGGTGGCCCCTCCATGATCCGCGGCGCCGCCAAGAACCACAATGACGTGGCCGTGGTGGTGGAAGCCGCCGACTATGAGGCGGTGCTGAAAGAGATCGCCGAGCACGGCGGCACCACCCTGCCCCTGCGCCGCAAGCTCGCCCAGAAGGCCTATGCCCGCACCGCCGCCTATGACGCGGCCATCTCCAACTGGTTCGCCCGCGAGCTGAAGGAGGAGGCCCCGGCCTTCCGCGCCTTCGGCGGCAAGCTCATCGAGGCCCTGCGGTACGGCGAGAACCCGCACCAGTCCGCTGCCTTCTACGCCTCGGACGAGATCCGTCCCGGCGTCGCCACGGCGCGGCAGGTGCAGGGCAAGCAGCTGTCCTACAACAACATCAACGACACCGACGCCGCCTTCGAGGCCGTGGCCGAATTCCACCCCGCCCGCACCGCCGCGGTGGTGATCGTGAAGCACGCCAATCCCTGCGGCGTGGCCGAAGGCGCCTCGCTGGAGGAGGCCTATGCCAAGGCGCTGGCCTGCGATCCGGTGTCGGCCTTCGGCGGCATCATCGCGGTCAACCGCAAGCTGGATGCGGCCTCCGCCCGCGCCATGGTGGAGATCTTCACCGAGGTGATCGTCGCCCCCGACGCCACCGAGGAGGCCATCGCCGTGGTGGCGGCGAAGAAGAACCTGCGCCTGCTGCTCACCGGCGGCCTGCCCGACCCGCGCGCGGGAGGCCTCACGGTGAAGACGGTGGCCGGCGGCCTTCTGGTACAGGGCCGCGACAATGCCAGCGCCGACGACCTCGACCTGAAGGTGGTCACCAAGCGCGCGCCCACCGACCGCGAGCTGACCGACCTGCGCTTCGCCTTCCGCGTGGCCAAGCATGTGAAGTCCAACACCATCATCTATGCGAAGGACCTCGCCACGGTGGGCATCGGCGCCGGGCAGATGAGCCGGGTGGACAGTGCCCGCATCGCCGCCCGCAAG
Source organism: Xanthobacter versatilis (assembly GCF_043193975.1). Lineage (NCBI taxonomy): Bacteria > Pseudomonadati > Pseudomonadota > Alphaproteobacteria > Hyphomicrobiales > Xanthobacteraceae > Xanthobacter > Xanthobacter versatilis. Next base: position 140,338 of record NZ_JBAFVB010000004.1, read on the forward strand.
GCGCTGGACGCGGCCGAGGCCCTGGGCCTCAAGGAGCCGCTGACCAAGGGCTCGGTGGTGGCCTCCGATGCCTTCTTCCCCTTCGCCGATGGCCTGCTGGCGGCGGTGGAGGCGGGCGCCACGGCGGTGATCCAGCCCGGCGGCTCCATGCGCGACAACGAGGTGATCGCGGCGGCGGATGCGGCCGGCCTCGCCATGGTCTTCACCGGCGTGCGCCACTTCCGCCACTGAGAAGCGGCGCGGAAAGCCCAGACAACATTACCTCGTCATGCCCGGCCTTATGCCGGGCATCCACGCCGATCCGCTGGGGCCCACGCGCGAAAGGACTTCCCGGTCGTTCCACGTGGATGGCCGGGACAAGCCCGGCCATGACGGTGTAAAAGTACCGGATCCGACTGCGGGCGCGAGGCCCAGCAGCCGGGACAAGGGCGCCCGCCCCTACCCCGCCAGCAGCTTGCGCACCAGCAGGCGGTCCACATAATGCGGGCCGTCGAACACGAACACCTCGAAGCCCGCGTAGGCCCGCAGCTGGGGCAGCAGCTCGGCGACCGTTGCTGCGCGCAGCAGGTCGCCGCCGGCCGGGCGGAAGGCCTCGGCGATCAGCCTGAAGCGCCCGCGTCCCAGCCGCTGCGACAGTTCCTGCGCATAGGAGCGGGCCGCCTCCGGGCTGCGGCTATAGACGCCCACCCCGTCCTGGAAGAACAGGCCCACGTCCCTGGGCAGCCAGCCCTCGACCCAGTCGGCGAATGCCTTGGCCCCCACGTTGGAATTGTCATAGGCGCTCACCCAGAGCGGCCGGGGAATGTCGGCGATCGCCGACGCCATCTGGCCCACCCCGGTCCAGGTCGGGTCCGCCTCCACCGGGAAATAGAAGCCTGACGGCGTGAACGGCAATCTCTGCCGCGCAACCCGCGCCGACAGCGCGCCGAGCGCCAGCACGTCGCGCCGGGCGTCCGGTTCCTTGAAGCGGCCGGCAAGGCCGGCGATGATGGACTGCGCCCACGGCTCGCGGGCGATGCGGCTCCAGTTGGGCGCATCGGCGATCAGCGGCAGGCCGAGGTCGGGCAGCGGCACGAAGGCGGTGCCGTCGGCCACCAGCCATTGCACCAGCAGGCTGCGGGCGCCGATCTCGTTCCAGTCGCCCCGCGGATCCAGCAGGCCGCCGTGCACCTGCCAGACGATGCCCTCCATCAGCCGCGGCGCGCGCCCAAGCCGCCGCACCGCCAGGTCGAGCCCCACAAGCCCGGCCCCGGCCACAGCCGTGGCGCCGAGGACGAGCGCAGCGCGGCGGCTCAGCCCGGTCATGGCTTGCGCCGACTGGCGCCGGCCCAGGCTGGCTGAAACAGGCCGGCGCGCCGGCTCACAGGGCGGCGACGGCGAGCCGGCGCTCCTGTTCGCGCACCGTGGCCTCGATGGCTTCTTCCTTCACGATGCCGCAGCGCACGAGATATTCGCCGATGCGCCCGTCCACGTCGGGACGGTAAAGCTCCATGGCCGCCTCGAACGCCTCGCGCTGCATCAGGCCCTTTTCCAGCAGCAGCTCGCCCAAAAGCGGCGGCGCCCGGTGGCCCTCGATGCCGGGGGTGACGCCGCGCAAGAGGCGCAGGCCGCCGTTGATCTCGCTCTCGCGGGCGATGCGCTGGACCGGCACGTCGCCCACCGCCTCGCGCACATCCTCGAGCGCCTTGTCCCCAAGGGGAGAGGGCACCGCCACCACCAGCCGACCGGTCTCGTCGCGGCCCACGGGCAGCAGCCGCCGGCGCACCATCAGGTCGAGGGGCAAAAGGTCGTGGAACTGGCGCACCATCTGCTCGGTCACATGGGTGCGCGGCAGGCCGGACTGGAAGGCGATGGCCTCGGCCAGCGTCTCCTCATCGAGCCAGCCGCGGGAGACGAGGATGCGGCCGAGGGGCTGCTGGCGCTCGTCCTGCGCCGCCAGCGCCGCATCCACATGCTCCGGCAGCACCGCCTGCCAGGTGAGCAGCAGTTCGCCGAGGCGCTGGCGCTGCTGGCCCAGCTCCGCCTGGTCGGGAAAGTCGTGCATCGTCTTGTCCCAGACGATACGGCGACCGAACAAGGCGTTGGCAAGGAACAGCCGCCACGCCCGCACGGTGGCAGCGAAATTGACGAAATTGCCCATCACCACCCGCGGCACGGACATGAGCCCCTGCTCCCAACCATAGACGCGGGCGACGAAATAGAAGCGCTGGATCAGCCGCAGCGCGAAGGCCACCGCATTGGCGGTCAGCACCGCCAGCAGCCAGCCTTCGGTGGCGAAGATGGACGGGTAGCGGGCCGGCAGCCAGCCGAGCTTTTCGGCGGCAAGGAAGATGAGGAAGTGCGCCGCCACCACATAGGCCAGCACCGCCACGATGGAGGTGACGATGCCCTTGCGGTCGCGGAACAGGAAATACTTGGTGGCAAGGCTGCCGCGCCAGCCCATGGAACCCCAGCCCTGGAACGCGATGCCCAGACCCCAGCGCGCCTTCTGCCGATAGGAGGTGCGGAAGGTGTCGGGGAAGAATTCGCGCACGCACAGGGGCATGCGGATGACGTGCTCGATCTGCGACCCGAAGCCGAAGAAAGTCTCGCGCGTCACCCGGTAGTCCACCGGCAGGCGGGCGATGATGGACTGCATGCGCGCCTCGGCCAGGCGCGCGCTGATATCATAATCCTCGGTGAGGCTGCCGGTGTTGAACACCTCGCCATTGCCGTCGGCGAGAAGATGCAGCATGGCCTTGCGCGAGAAGCAGGTGCCCACCCCGGCGGAGGGCACGGAGCCGGCGATGCTCTCGCGCACCACCAGGTCCTTGGCGTGCCACTCGGCGAACTCGTCCATGTAGATGCCGGCCACCAGCTCCGACCAGTGGCGCTCCAGCGACAGGACCGGGATCTGGATCAGGTCCTTGCGCGGCAGGAGATAGTTGAAGAAGCGCAGCTCGAGGGGGTGCAGCACATCTTCGGCGTCGTGCAGCACGAGACCGGCGAACTCGGTGCCGGTCATCTCCTCGTGCTGGAAGATGGCGCGCACCACCGCGTTGAGGCAGTCCGCCTTGTTGGTGGGTCCGGGATTCTTCACCTCCACCCGCACCAGCTGCTTGTAGCGCCGGCGCATGCGCTCCACCTCGGCGATGGTGTCGGGATCGTTGGGATAGGTACCCACGAAGATCACGTAGCGCCGGTAGTCCAGCACGCTGACCATGTTCTCGATCATGGCCGCGATCACGCCGGATTCGAGCCAGGCGGGAATCATGATGGCGAGCGGCTGCTCGTCCCGCTGGTAGAGGGCAGCAGGGGTGAGCGGGCGGATGAACGGCTCGATGACGAAGCGGCGGTAGATCCGCCGCCCCCAGTACCAGGCATCGACGAACAAATCGTCGAGGGAGGAGATCAGGATGATCACCGCCACCACCGCCGCAGCGTATTCCACCACGCGGATGTAATCGGCCAGGAGGAATGGCCAATAAAGGGACAGCCCGTCGAGGGACAGCGCGGTGGACATGGCGGTGATCTTTCCGGCGTCAGCTACCGCGACGGCGCACGTAGGAGGCGCGGATCAGCAGCAGGAAGAACAGGGCGGCGGCGCCGATGCCGAGCGGCAGGCCCCAGTCCGACGATTTCTGCCACAGCCGCTGAAGGGTGCCGGCCGGCCCGTCGGTGTCGGCGACCCGCACCGTGCCCGGCGCGGCGCCCGAGGCGCTGAGCTCGGTGAGCGTGCCATCCACCCCCACCAGGGCCACGTCGCCCCGGGAGAGGCGCACCGGCTTCTCCGGCGTCATCGCCACCGGGCCGATGCTCTGCCAGACGATGCCACGGGCGTCGTCCGCGCGCAGGGCCTGCACCAGCGCCACGTTCTTCAGGCCGGAGATGTCGAGCAGGCGCGCCTTGTCGTCGGTGCCGACGATGAGCCGGTCACCTTCCACCCGCGCCTTGGGAGTGATGCCCTGCACCGGCACGTCAAGGGCGAGGAAGGCCCCGGCGGCGCGGAAGGAGGCACCGGGACCGGCCACCTCGAAGCTGCTGGAGCGGGCCGGGACGCCGGCCGCCGCCGCCGCCCGGACCACGCGGGGCAGGCTCGCCTTGGCGCTGGCGAGATAGGCGTCGGGCACCACCAGGTGACCGCCGGAGGCCATGGCCGCAATCACCCCGAGGAAATCGCCGCCGGGAGCAGCCCCGCCCAATTCGAAATGGCTGGTGGGCAGCACCGAGACCGGGAACGCCTGGGGCGTCTCGCGGCAGCGGTCGCTCACCGGCTGGCGCTGGAAGGTCACGCGCAGCACGTTGCGGGCGGCCAGGGCATAGGGCGGCACGGCGGCGGTGAGATGCTCGGGATGGCCGGTGGCGTCGAGGCGCTTGGCGGCCAGCAGCACGTCGTTGAGGAACACCGCCACCACCGGCTCGGAGGTGGAGGCGCCGGGGGCGGCGGCCACGTCGAGATTGAGCCGGCTCGGCAGGGAATGACCGCCGGTGGCGGCGGCGAGATCGAAGCTCACCACGAAATCGCCGCGGGCCAGCACGTCGAGGTTGCCCTCCGCCGGGCCGAGGCTGGCGAGGGAGACCGCCGACGGCTTCAGCGGCGCCGCATCCACCGCGCGGATGGTCACCGCGCCGGACGCCAGCGAGGTGCGCCAGAAGCTGTCGAACAGCGCCGTCGCCTTGCCGCCGGCAGCGCCGCCCACTGCGATCACCGGCCGGCCGGCGAGGGACTGCAGGCTCACCTCATCCGCCGCCACGGTGGCCGCGCCGAGGCTCGCCGCCTTGGTGCGCCACTCAGTGAAGGCGGCCGAGGCCGGGCCGAGCCGGGCGCCGAGCGCGTCCAGCGCGCTCTTCATGGAGGTGAGGAGGCCAGCGTCGGCCACCGCCACGTCGGCGCCCAGCGGCGAGCCCGGCAGCACGAGGAGGGCGCCGAGATCGGCCGCGTCCTTGATGCGATATGTGCCGATACCGACGAAGTTCGAGAACGGTGCCACCACGCGCAGCGAAGCCGGAACCTCGAGGCCGGAGAGGTCCACCTCGTCGCCGATGGCGGGCAGGGTCTTCACCACGAGGCGCTTGCCGGCGGCTTCCAGTGCCAGCCCGAGCCGCCAGGCGGTGTCATAGGTGTCCTTGGTCAGCGTCCCGCCCGCCACCAGCAGGCTGCCCGATCCGGGCATGCCGCTCCAGGCGGTGGCCAGGTCGCGCACGGCGCCGGCCTCATAGGAATAGGTGAAGCGGCTTTTCGGGCTGATTTTCAACACGTTGCCGATGCCGCGCTCGTCCGCGCACAGATACTCGCCGATCACCGACGACCATGCGGTGCCCAAGCGCACGAAGCCGGTGGGGCGCGGCTTGCCGTCCACGGCGATGGCGGCGGAGGCGCTGCCGCTGTCGCCTTCCAGCCGGCGGGAATAGACCGGGGTGCCATCCACCGAAAGCACCAGCGTGGTGCGCCCGCCGTCCCCGCGCAGATACTCGCCGTCGAGGGCGATGGCCGCATCGCTCAGCGGCACGCCGGCCGGCACCGGAAGATAAAGGTCGCGGCGCGCATCCATGCCCTGGAGCACCACCGGCCCGTCGATACCGAGATCAGACAGGGTGTAGGAGCGCGTCACCCGCGTGTCCGCCGCCCGCTCCTGAATGGCCGAGACGATCGGGTCCGCCGTCTGCGCCATCGCGGGAGCCGCGCCGAACAGGCCGGCCATAAGGCCGGCCGGCAGCAGGGCCGCCGCAAGCCGGACGGCGAGGGTCCGGGAGGCCCCTTTGCCAGTCCTGGCGCGGCCGCACGCCGGGAGCACGGCGGGCGGGAGAGCCGGCGCGAAAGCGGGATGGTGTCTCATGTCAGTCTCTCACGGGCATGGCGGCAAGGCCGGCCGGACGCCGGGGCGCAGGCGCAGCGGAAGGGAAGGCGGGGGAGGAGAATGCAGGGGCAGCGGACAGCGGGGCGAATTCATCCACCGGCCGTCCGCAGAGGCAGTCGAGGATGCGGCGACAGGCCTGCCCGTCGCCATAAGGATTGATGCGGCCGCTATAGGCGGCATAGGCGTCGGGATCATCGAGCAGCCGCGTGACGGCGGCGACGATGGCGGCGCGGGCGGTGCCGACCAGTTCCACCGTACCCGCCTCCACCGCTTCCGGCCGCTCGGTCACCTCGCGCATGACCAGCACCGGCTTGCCCAGCGCCGGCGCCTCCTCCTGCACGCCGCCGGAATCGGTGAGCACCAGGTGGGCGCGCTGCAGCAGCCGCTGGAACGGCAGGTAATCGAGAGGCGGCACCAGATGGATGTTGGCCCGTCCGGCCAGTTCCTCGGTGACAGGGCCGCGCACATTGGGGTTGAGATGCACGGGATAGACGATCTCCACGTCGGACCGGCCGGCGATCTGTGCCAGTGCCGCACAGATGGAGCGGAAGCCCTCGCCGAAATTCTCGCGGCGGTGGCCGGTGACGAGCAGGATGCGCTTGGCGGGATCAAGGTCCGGCAGCGCGCGATCGAGGGTCGCGGCGAGGTCCGGGTCGCCATCGATCCGCGCCTGCGTCGCCTGGAGGGCGTCGATCACGGTATTGCCGGTGACCACCACCCGGCCGGCGAGCCGCTCGGCGGCAAGGTTCGCCCCGGCGCCGGCGGTGGGCGCGAACAGAAGGTCCGCGACCAGATCCACCACCCGGCGGTTCATCTCCTCCGGGAAGGGCTGGGCGAGATCATAGGTGCGCAGGCCCGCTTCCACATGCCCCACCGGGATGCGACGATGGAAGGCGGCCAGCGCCGCCGCCATGGCGGTGGTGGTGTCGCCATGGACCAGCACGCGATCGGGCTGGACCTGCGCCAGCACCTGATCAAGGCCGGTGAGCGCGCCGGCGGCAAGGCCGCTGAGCCCCTGGTTGTGGGCCATGAGGCCGAGGTCGAAATCGGGGCGGATGTCGAACAGGCGCAGCACCGGGTCCAGCATCTCGCGGTGCTGGCCGGTGACGCAGACCACGGACACGACCTCAGGCGCCCCCGCGAGGGTACGGACCAGCGGCGCCATCTTGATGGCCTCCGGGCGCGTGCCGAAGATCGACAGAATTCTCAAGGCGCGTCCCCGGCGATTCGATTTTGGAAAAAACACGAACCATTGTTGTCAAGGTCAAGTTTTTAGCACTGACGGAACGTGGAACGCAATTTACCGTTGGACGTGGTTTCCTCGGGCAGACTTGCGGGCATGCGGAGACCGCGTGCCGCCTCCCCTTCCATGGTCACGCACTGTGAACAGAGAAGGTTGAGCGACACTTAAGCCCAAAATCCTTATTTCGCAAAATGCGAAATTCACGCCTACATGGTGTTACCGCACCGGCGATGTGCTCGCGCCGGTCCCGAGCGCCGCGCGGACCAGAGCCTCAGCCTCGGCACCGCCCCATTCGGCGGGTCCCGCTAGGTAACCCATCTCGCAGCCGTCACGGTCCACGATGACCGTCGTGGGCAGGCCGAACCCCCGTCCAACCCCGCGCAGGGCCTGGAAAGTCTTCGTTGCCGGGTCGGCATAGAAGGCAAGGCGCTTCACCCCGATCTCGTCGAGGAAAGCCCGGGGCTTGTCGGGATCGCGGGTGTCGAGATTGACCGCCACCACCTCGAAATCCGGCCCGCCCAGGCTGCCCTGAAGCCGGTCGAGGTCCGGCATCTCCTTTCGGCAGGGCACGCACCAGGTCGCCCAGAGATTGAGCAACACCACCCGGCCCTTGAAGTCGGCCAGCGTGACCTCCTTGCCATTGGCGCCGGTAAAGGCGAGGGGCGGCAGGCGGCGCGGCTCGGTGGCCGGGGAGAAGGCGGCAAGGCCGCCCTTGGCCAGCGGCACGAACGCCCGCGCGCGCTCCACGGTGCCCTGGCAGGCGGCATCCGACACCTTGAACGCAGCCGGCTCCGCGGCCGGCGCGGAGGTGACCTGAGGCGCCTGTGCATTGCCGGGGAGGCGGTTCATCCCGTATAGGGCGAGCGCGCCGGCAACGGCGCCCGCCAGCGTCGCCAGCGCGACGAGACCGACGGTCCGCACGCCGGAGCCGCGCCGCCCCTTGGGAGGCGTCATTGCCGGCCCGGTCGCCGTCTCGTCTGTTTCGGTCGCGCGGGGCTGGTCGGCTTCGGTCATCACGAGGGGATCCGTCATGAGCAACAAGATGTGGGGCGGGCGCTTTACCTCCGCCCCCGACGCCATCATGGAGGAGATCAACGCCTCCATCGGCTTCGACCAGCGTCTTTATGCGCAGGACATCGCCGGATCCAAGGCCCACGCAAAGATGCTCGCGGCCCAGGGCATCGTGGCGGCGCAAGATGCCGACAGGATCGCGAAGGGTCTAGACACGATCCTGTCAGAGATCGAGGCCGGCAATTTCACCTTCAAGCGCGAGCTGGAGGACATCCACATGAACGTGGAGAGCCGCCTCGCCGAGCTGATCGGGGCCTCCGCCGGCCGCCTCCACACCGCCCGCTCGCGCAACGACCAGGTGGCCACCGACTTCCGCCTCTATGTGCGCGACACATTGGACGCCCTCGACGCCCAGCTCGCCGACCTGCAGCGGGCTCTGGCCGAGAAGGCGCTGGCCCACGCCGCCACCGTCATGCCCGGCTTCACCCATTTGCAGACCGCCCAGCCGGTGACCTTCGGCCACCACCTGATGGCCTATGTGGAGATGGTGGCGCGCGACCGCGGCCGCCTCGCCGATGCGCGCAAGCGCCTGAACGAGTGCCCGCTCGGCTCGGCGGCGCTGGCCGGCACCTCCTTCCCCATCGACAGGGACGCGACCGCGAAAGCGCTCGGCTTCGACCGGCCCACCGCCAATTCGCTGGACGCCGTCTCCGACCGCGACTTCGTCATGGAGACGCTTTCCGCCGCCTCCATCTGCGCGGTGCATCTCTCGCGCTTCGCCGAGGAGGTGGTGATCTGGACCTCGCCGTCCTTCGCCCTGGTGAAGCTCTCGGACAAGTTCACCACCGGCTCGTCCATCATGCCGCAGAAGCGCAACCCGGACGCGGCCGAGCTGGTGCGGGCCAAGGCCGGGCGCATCATCGGCGCGCTCACCGGCATCCTGGTGGTGATGAAGGGCCTGCCGCTGGCCTATGCCAAGGACATGCAGGAGGACAAGGAAGGCGCCTTCGACGCCTTCTCGGCTCTGTCCCTGGTGGTGGCGGCCTCGGCCGGCATGGTGCGCGACATCGTCCCGGACGAGAAGCGCATGGAGAAGGCGGCGGGCCAGGGCTATTCCACCGCCACCGACCTTGCCGACTGGCTGGTGCGCGCCCTCAACATCCCGTTCCGGGAGGCCCACCACATCACCGGGCGCATCGTCGGGCTCGCCTCCGACCGCGGCATTGCGCTGCATAAGCTGTCCCTCGACGACATGCAGGGGGTGGATGCGCGGATCACCCAGGACGTGTTCTCGGTGCTGTCCGTGGTGCGCTCCGTGCGCAGCCGGGTGAGCTATGGCGGCACCGCGCCGACCCGGGTGCGGGCCCAGGCCAAGCGCTGGCTCAAGAAGCTCGGGGTCCCGGCGTGACGCACCCTGCTCCATCACCCATCCTGCAGCGCGGGAGGCGGGGGCTCGCCTTTGGCGCGGCGCGGGCTATAGTGGCGGCCACCTTTTCCGGAACGGCCCCAACCGCCATGCGCCCTCTTCTCGTCCCCCTCGCCCTCTGCGGCACCCTCGCCCTCGCGGCGTGTGGCGTGAAGGGACCGCTTGAGCCGCCGCCCGGCGCCCATGCCACGCCCGAGGCCACCAAGCCGGCGGTCCAGCAGGCGGCGGTGACCTCGGCCAAGCCGGGCACGAAGCCGGGCGCGGCAGCCGATGCCCCCTATATCGCCCCCGCTTCGGATGGCGAGATCCTCGAAAGCGCCACCCCCCACGCGGAGTGGCAGAAAAAGAAAGCGGCCCCCGGCGCCACCACCGGCGAATCGCCGCTGCTGAAGGGTGTTACCAAGCCCGACCAGCCCTTCATCCTCGACAGCCTGCTCTGAAAGCAGGACCCAAGAGGTAAAGCTTCGCGCCCGGCGGACGGGCCCCGACCGTCCCGGCCCGAACGACAGCGCGCACGGACCGCCCCCTCTCCATGCACCATTTCGACTACCGCAACGGCCGCCTCTTCGCCGAGGACGTGGACATCACCCCCCTCGCCGCCGAGGTGCGCACCCCCTTCTATTGCTATTCCAGCGCCACCCTGGAACGTCACTACCAGGTGTTCATGGAGGCGTTCAGCGGCCGCGACGTGCTGCTGTGCTACGCTCTGAAGGCCAATTCCAACCAGTCGGTCATCGCAACGCTGGCCCGGCTCGGCGCGGGGGCGGACATCGTCTCCGCCGGCGAGCTGGCGCGCGCCCGTGCCGCCGGCGTGCCGGCGGAGCGCATCGTCTTCTCCGGCGTGGGCAAGACCCGCGAGGAGATGGCGGCGGCGCTGGACGGCGGCATCCTGTGCTTCAACGTGGAGAGCGAGCCCGAGCTTGCGGCCCTCTCCGAGGTGGCGACCGCCATGGGGGTGAGCGCCCCGGTCTCCATCCGCGTCAACCCGGACGTGGACGCCAAGACCCACAAGAAGATCTCCACCGGCAAGTCCGCCACCAAGTTCGGCATTCCCATCTCGCGGGCCCGCGAGGTCTACGACTATGCCGCCCGCCTGCCCGGCCTCGCCATCACCGGCGTGGACATGCATATCGGCAGCCAGATCACCGACATGGCGCCCTTCGACAATGCGGTGACATTGCTGGCGGAACTGGCGCGCGACCTGCTCGCGGCGGGCCACAGGCTGCACCACATGGATCTCGGCGGCGGGCTCGGCGTGCCCTACGCCGCCTCCGACCCGGTGCCGCCGCCACCCAGCGCCTATGCTGAGGTGGTCAGCCGCGCCCTCGGCGACCTGAAGCTGCCGCTGGTGTTCGAGATGGGCCGCATGCTGGTGGCCAATGCCGGCATCCTCGTCACCAGGGTGATCTATGTGAAGGAGGGCGAGGGCAAGACCTTCGTGGTGGTGGACGCCGCCATGAACGACCTCATCCGCCCCACCCTCTACGAGGCGCACCACGACATCATTCCCGTGGTCGAGCCGGCGGCCGATGCACCGCTGGTGGTGGCGGACGTGGTGGGACCGGTGTGCGAGACCGGCGATTTCCTCGCCCTCGACCGTCCGCTGCCGCGCCTGAAGGCCGGCGACCTGCTGGCGGTGATGACGGCCGGCGCCTATGGCGCGGTGCAGGCGGGCACATACAATACCCGTCCGCTGGTGCCGGAAGTGCTGGTGCGCGGCGCGGCGGCGGCCGTGGTGCGGCCGCGCCTGGAGGTGGCCGACCTCATCGCCCTCGACCGCCCCGCGCCCTGGCTGGCCTGAGTCTGGAGGGCGTTATCCGCCTGTCCTCGTCCGCCTGCCCTCGATGACGCTGCACGCAGGCCGGACCGGGCCGGCGCTCAGCTCGCCAGCCGGCGGTCGGCGATAAAGGCGAGCAACGCCTCTTCGGTCATGGGATGGCCGAGGAAGAAGCCCTGGACCTCGTCGCAGGAATCGGCCCTGAGAATGGCGAGCTGGCTCTCCGTCTCCACCCCTTCCGCCACCACCTGCATGCCGAGCGCGCGCCCAAGGCCCAGGATCGCCTGCACGATGGCAAGCGCGCCCTTGGAATTGTCCAGGTCGCCGACAAAGCGCCGATCGATCTTCAGGGCGTCGAACGGGAAGGTCCGCAGATAGCCCAGCGATGAATAGCCGGTGCCGAAATCGTCCATGGACAGGCGCACGCCCAGGTTTTTCAGGCCCTCCAGCACCTCAAGCGCCTTCTCGGCATTCTCGATCAGTACGCTCTCGGTGATTTCGAGCTCAAGCCGCTCCGGCGCCACGCGGGTGCTTTTGAGCACCGCATCCACCGTGTTGACGAGCGCATCATTGCGGAACTGCACCACCGAGACGTTGACGGAGACGTTCAGCTCCGGCAGGCGGGAGATGGTGTCGCACGCCTTGCGCAGCACCCATTCGCCGATGGGAATGACGAGGCCGCTCTTCTCGGCGATGGGGACGAACGCGTCGGGGGTCAGCAACCCCAGCTGGGGATGGTCCCAGCGGATCAGGGCCTCCACCCCGAGCAGCTTCAGCGTCCGCGCATCGCAGCGCGGCTGGAACAGCAGCACGAACTCGTCGGATACGATGGCCCGCCTGAGGTCGCCTTCCAGCGTCCGCCGTCCGCTCATCTCCTCGTTCACATCGTCGGCGAAGTAGGAACAGGTGCCGGGACCGTCGGCCTTGGCCTGCTCCAGCGCCAACTCGGCGCAGCGCACGAGACCCTCGGCATCCTCCGCATCGAGCGGGGCGAGGGCGATGCCCATGTTGACCAGCGGGTAGGCCACCGCGCCGGACGACATGCCGATGGGCGCGTTCAGGGCCGACTGAAGCCGTCGGGTCAGGCCGTCCACCGCCTTCGCATCCCCGACACCGGTGGCGACGATGATGAAGGTGTCGGCATCCACCCGCGCCACCAGGTCATGGTCGCGCACGCACCGGCGGATCCGCCGCGCGGTCTCGGCGAGGATGAGGTCACCCGCGTCCAGGCCGAACATCTCGTTGAAATGGCGGAAATTATCGAGGTCGATGCAGAAAACGGCCAACATCCGCCGGGTTTCCTGCGGCGAGCTGAGCGCGCCGGCGAGGAACTCGGTCATCAAGAGGCGATTGGGCAGGCTGGTCACCGGGTCGTGCAGGGCAAGATATTCCGATTTCCAGGGTCCACGCGCTCCATCGTCGGCGTCGCTCACAAATCACCCAATGCCGATCGTTGCGATGGCCCGCCGGCGACCGGGACGCCCCAGAAGGTCGGCCCCTTCGACGATTGGCACATCCCCTCGTCCCCCGGCCCTGCCCCGATCATCGTCCCTATCGGGTAGCTACCGTCTGCGCCCGACATGGTGACCCCCGCCCGGCCGGGTTGCAAGAGCGATATCGCCGCCAAGCTCTCTCCCGTCAAGGTAGCGCTTTGCGTCAGGACCGAAAACTCCGGACGCAGCGCCGGCTCGAAGCCGGCGGCGATGATTGAATACGTTAATACCGCATCCGCCTACGGTGCCTCTGGCAGGCGCGCGCTAGAGCCCGGCACCGGCACCCGCGCCAGCCGGCGCGGGGGTGGCGCTGAGGTCGAGGACCACCCGCATCACCGTGGGATCCTCGCTGCCGGCCGTGACCTTGAACCCCAGGTCCTCGGCCAGGTGCAGCATGGGCCCATTCTCGCGCAGCACGTCGCCGAACACCGTCTTCAGGCCGCGTTTGCGCGCATGGGCGAGGATCTCGGTCATCAGCTGGTAGCCGAGGCCTTTGCCCTTCATGTCCGAGCGCACCATGATGGCGTATTCGGCCGCCTCGTTGTCGGGATCGGAGATGATGCGCACCACGCCGCAGGTATCGCCGTTCGGCTCGATGGCCACGAACGCCATCTCCCGGTCGTAGTCGATCTGGGACAGGCGGGCCGCCATGAGGTGGGGAAAATCCTTCACCGAGCCCAGGAAGCGCATGCGCACGTCCTGCGGGTCGGAGCGGTGAACGAGATCCACGAGGGCCGGCTCGTCCTCGGGTCGGATCGGCCGGAGCGCCACCTTGGACCCGTCGGTCAGCGCCAGTTCGAACACCTCGCTGGAGGGATAGGGCTTGATGGCGAAGCGGTCGGTGCCCTCCACCCGCGTCTCATGCACCACGATGCGGGCGTCGAGGGCGATGACGCCGTTCTCGTCGGCGAGCAGGGGGTTGATGTCCAGTTCGGCGATCTGCGGCAGGTCGGCGAGCAGCTCCGCGAGCTTCACCAGGGTCCCGGCCACCGCGCCCATGTCGGCGGGCGGATGGTCGCGGTAGCCAGCGAGCAGCTTGGCGACGCGGGTGCGCTCGATCATCTCGCGGGCGAGGACGCCGTTGAGCGGCGGCAGGGCTACGGCGCGGTCGCCGATCACCTCCACCGCGGTACCGCCCTGGCCGAATAGCACCACCGGGCCGAAGGTCTTGTCATAGGCGATGCCGGCGATCAGCTCCTGGGCGTTCGGCCGGCGCACCATAGCCTGCACCGTGAAGCCGGCGATGTGCGCTCCGGGCCGCTTCTCGGCCACCGAGGCGATAATGGCGCGGCAGGCGTCCTCCACCGCGGCGGAGCTGCGCAGGTCGAGCCGAACGCCGCCCACGTCGGACTTGTGGGTGAGGTCGTGGGACAGCACCTTCACCACCACCGGCCAGCCGATCTCGGCGGCGCAGCGGCCGGCATCCTCCGGCGTCGCGGCCACCCGCGTCTCCACCACCGGAATGTCGTAGGCGCAGAGCACCGTCTTCGCCTCCACTTCAGAGAGGGCGCTGCGGCCTTCGCCCAGCACCTTCTCCACCAGTTCGCGCGCCTTGGCCCGGTCGGGGTCCTCGAAGGTGCGCGCCGGGGGCGTCTCCATGAGCTGGGTCTGGTTGCGCTGGTAGGAGACCAGGTGGCCGAAGGCGCGCACCGCCTCGTCCGGGGTCTCGTAGGTGGGGATCCGCCGGGCGGCGAAGCGGCGCCGGGCGCCGGCCGCCGCCGTTTCGCCGAGCCAGCAGGTAAGGACCGGCGCGCGCATGCGCGTCTCCAGTACCGTGATCACCGCGTCGGCGGCCTGACCACTGTCGGCCACCGAAGATGGACAATTAAGCACCAGAACCGCATCCGCCCCCTTGTCGGCGAGCAGCACCTTCAGGGCGGCGCCGTAGCGGGCGCCGTCGGCGTCGTCCACGATGTCCACCGGGTTGGCGCGCGCCCACGACACCGGAATGATCTTGTCGAGCGCCTCCACCGTCTCCGGCTTCAGGACGCCGAGGCGGCCGGGAATGCCCTCCACCGCATCCACCGCCACCACGCCCGCGCCGCCGCCATTGGTAAGGATGGTGAGGCGGTCGCCGGTGAGCTTGATACCCGCCGCGAGGGTGGACACCGCCTCGAACAGCTCGCGCAGCTCGTGCACGCGCAGCATGCCGGCGCGGCGGAAGGCCGCGTCATAGACGAGGTCGCTGCCGGCCAACACCCCGGTGTGGGACTGCGCCGCCCGGGCGCCGGCGGCGCCACGCCCGGCCTTGATGACGATGACCGGCTTGGACCGCGCCGCGATGCGCCCCGCCGACATGAACTTGCGGGCATCCTTCACGTGCTCGACATAGAGCAGGATGGCGCGGGTGGTGTTGTCGAGGGCGAGATAGTCGAGCATGTCGCCGAAATCCACGTCCGCGCTCTCGCCCAGCGAGACGACGTGGGAGAAGCCGAAGCCGCGGGTGTGGGCCCAGTCCAGCACCGCCGAGGTCATCGCCCCGGACTGGCTGACGAAGGCCACGTCGCCCTTGGCCGGCATCAGGTGGGCGATGCTCGCGTTGATGTGGGGTCGGGTGGAGATGAAGCCGAGCCCGTTCGGCCCCAGCACACGCAGGAGGTAAGGCCGCGCCGCATCCAGCATCGCCTGCCGCTGTTGCGCGGTCTCGATCTGCTCGCCCGGGCCGTAGCCGGCGCGCAGCACCACCGCGGCGCGGCACCCCTTCTCGCCCAGCTGGGTGATGATCGCGGGCACGGTATCCGGCGGGGCGGCCACCACGGCGAGGTCCACCGCAATGGGCAGGTCCGCCACCGAGGCATAGTTGAGGGAGGAGCGGATGGCGCGCTCCTTCGGATTGACCGTAAGGATCGGCCCCTCGAACCCGGCCTCGAACAGGTTGCGCGCGATCACCGCTCCGATGCTGCCGGGTCGGTTGCTGGCGCCCACGAGGGCGATGGCGCGGGGGTGGAACAGGGCGTCAAGATTGCGCGTGGTCATGAACGGCCTCGCTGCTGGTGCCCGGCGGCCTTCAGGATCAGGCCGATCGTGTCCGTAACCGGGACAGGTTACGCACGGGAACACCAAAAGAGTACGTCCCAATCATATCGCACTGCAACATGATCGGCAAAACGGTCTCTTTTTTGAGGTTTGAAGCCGGATTCACCGATGGGGTTTGGTCAACCGAACCGGACCCGGCTCCGGGGAGAGGCAGGCAGAGCGGAGCGAACCGTGTTCAGCACCGGCCCGAACGCGCGAAACTGTCGCGCACGGCCTCGCTGAGCTGGTTGCCAAGGAGGGGTTTCTCGATGATGGCCACGCCCTGGGCGGTGGCGCGGCTGCGCACATGCAGTGCGGGATTGCTGGTGATGAGGAAGGCCGGAAGATGCACGTCGCGCCGATCCAGCTCGCGCAGCAGGTCGAGGCCGTTCAGGCCGGGCAGATTGTAGTCCACGATCATGCAGCCGCCGTGGGACAGCTCGGCCGCGAGCACATCCGCCGAACCGGCATAGGTCCGCACGTTGAAGCCATCGACTTCAAGCGCGAACTTCAGCGAGTTGCAAACCGCCGGATCGTCATCCACCACATGGACGACGAAGCCAGGCGCCTCGTTGGACACGATCATTTCCCCGGTCCTTCCCACGACCACCTCGCGGGTCCACGCGGCCGAGCAGGGCGCAGCAGCACACATGGGCAATTGGCTTTTAGCCTACTTTGGGAGGAGGCGTCCGGCGTTGCGCTAGATCAAGCGGCGGCACGATAGTGCTACACCCCATGATGCTACCCCTATGCCGCCTTGGGCGAGATGCCCGCCAGCAGCGCCATGCGCACCAGCTCGGACAGGCTCTGCGCCTTCATCTTGGTCATCACGTTGGCGCGATAGACTTCCACCGTGCGAGGGCTGATGCCCAGCTCGTAGGCGATGGTCTTGTTGGCCTGGCCCACCACAAGGCATTCCAGCACCTGGCGCTCGCGCTGGGACAAGGCGGCGATGCGCTCCGAGACCTGCTCGCGCAGCGCATCATGCTGGTAGGCCTTCTCGCGCCGCGCCAGCGCGGACTTCACCGTATCGAGGATGGCCACATCGTCGAACGGCTTCTCCAGGAAGTCGGCGGCACCGAGCTTCATGGCCTCCACCGCCAGCGGCACGTCGCCATGGCCGGTGACGACGATCACCGGCACGGTGGAGCCCTTCTCCTGCAAATGCTGCAGCAAGTCGATGCCGGTCATGTCCGGCATGCGCACGTCGGTGATGATGCAGCTCATGGACGGGTCGGCGGCCGGCATGCCGGCGTCCAGGAAATGCCGGGCCGAGGCGTGGGTGTGCACCGTGTGGCCGGCGGTGGCGAGAAGGAAAGCCAGCGACTCGCGCACGGCCTCGTCGTCATCGATGACATGGATCACCGCAGACATCCGTGCATCAGTCATGAAGCGCCGCCTCCTCGCCAACGGCGCGCAGGGTGAAGCGGAACACCGCGCCGCCCTCCGGGTTGGGCTCGGCCCAGATGCGGCCGCCATGGCCCTCGATGATGGTGCGGGAAATGGATAGCCCCACCCCCATCCCGTGCTTCTTGGTGGTGACAAAGGGTGTGAACAGCTGCGGTGCAACCTCGGTCGAGATGCCGAGGCCCGTATCCGAGACGCTGATCATCACCATATCGTCCTCCGCCGCCTCGGTCTTCACCAGAAGCTGGCGCCGCGGCGCCTCCATCATTGCCTCCAGGGCGTTGCGCATCAAGTTCAGCAATACCTGCTGGACCTGCACTTTGTCGGCAAGCACGAGGTCGCACCTGGGATCATAGTGAAAGCGCACCTGGATACCGTGTTCCTTGGCGCCGACCAGGGCGAGGGCACTCGCCTCCTCGACCAGCTTGGACAGGCTCTCCACCCGCCGCTCGCTCTCCCCGCGCGAGACGAAGTCGCGCAGGCGGCGGATGATCTGGCCGGCGCGCAAGGCCTGCTCCCCGGCCTTTTCCAGCGCCCCCTGCAGCATCTCCACCTTGACGGTGCCGGCATCCAAAAGGCGCCGCGAGCCCTTGATATAGTTGGCGATGGCGGAAAGCGGCTGGTTCAGCTCGTGGGCGAGCGTGGACGCCATCTCGCCCATGGCGGTGAGGCGGGAGATGTGGACCAGCTCGGCCTGCAGTTCCTGCAGGCGCGCCTCGGTCTCCTGCCGCTCGGTCAGGTCGCGGATGAAACCGGTGAAGAAGCGCTCGCTGGCGGAGCGCATCTCGCCCACCGCCAGCTCCATGGGAAAGGTGGAGCCATCCTTGCGCTCGCCCACCACCACCCGGCCGACGCCGATGATGCGACGCTCCCCGGTGGTGTGGTAGCGCGCGAGATAGCCGTCGTGGGCCTCCCGATGGGGCGTGGGCATGAGGATCGAGACGTTCTGCCCCACCGCCTCCGCCGCCGTGTAGCCGAACAGGCGCTCGGCCGCGCTGGAGAAGGAGCGCATGATGCCGCGCTCGTCGATCACCACCATGGCGTCGGGCACGGTGTCGAGGATGGAGGAGAGGTGCGCCTCGCGGGCCAACAGGTCGCGGTTGCGGGCGGCGGCATCGAGCCTCGTGCGGCGCAGCCGCTCGCCGAGCACGGCGATGCCCAGCCCCACAGCGATGAACAGGGCCAGTGTCGCCGGATCGAAGGCGCCACCGGAGTTTCGCGCTCCGGTGACGAGAGCGAGCGCACCCCCGCCCGCGATGGCCACCGCCAGCGCGCTGCCGCCGGCGACCAGCCCCCGCCCGCTCACCAGCATCACGCCGGCGAGCTGGAGCATCAGCCCCTCGGCCCGGAACGGCGGGAAGCCGACCACCACGTCGAGCCCGAGGACGAGAAGCGCCACCGCGCCGCCGACCAGGGCATCAGGCCATGCGGCGCGCCCTGCCGGGCGCCTTGCGGCCGTATCGCTCACCACGCTGTCCATCGCGCCTGTCACGCCGTCCCTTGCCAAAACATCTTTGCGACCCTGCCCCTTCAGCCGGTTCCGGCCTCCGTAAAACTACTTAAGGGCACCGACTTAAGTGTTCGATCCGAATTTTGCGATGCGTCAATGCCGGTTATCCCTTTCTGCAACGTGATGGAAGGGTAAACCGATGCCGAGCCCCGCTGCAGCGATCGCCCAGAAGGCTTACGCTCATCCCATGACCGCTCCGCGCTGGGGCGACGAGGCCGAGAGCCGCTCCCCCATCGATGTGGTGGCCCGCCTCGGTATCGTGGCTTCATATGCCCGCAACGCTGAGATCTTCGGCGAAGATCAGCCCGCCGACCATCTCTACATCGTTCTGTCGGGCGCCGTGCGCATCTGCAAGCTGCTCGGCGACGGCCGCCGCCAGATCGAGACCTTCTGCCTCGCCGGCGACGTGTTCGGCTGGGAGATGGAGCCCCGCCACCGCTTCTCTGCCGAGGCCGTGAGCGAATGCAAGGTGGTGCGCGTCAAGCGGAGCATCCTGTTCTCCCGCGCCGCCGATGACGCCGAGCTGGCCCATGCCCTGTGGGCGCTGACCGCCTCCGAGCTTGGCCGGGCGCAGTCCCATCTTCTGGTGCTCGGCCGCAAGACCGCGCAGGAGCGGGTCGCCACCTTCCTGCTCGACATGGCGGCGCGCGCCGGCTCCGGCCAGGGCACGAGCGGAATCGAGGTGACGCTGCCCATGTCGCGTCAGGACATCGCCGACTTCCTCGGCCTCACCATCGAGACGGTGTCGCGGACCCTGACCCATCTCGAGGAGATTTCGGCCATCGCCCTTCCCTCTTCCCGCCGCGTCGTGTTGCGCGACGGAGCAGCGCTGCGGCGCCTGAATTCCTGACCGGTTTCCCCCGGCGTGCCGCATCATCTGCGGCATACCTCCTTCGGCACGCGCTTCCGGGCGCGTGCCTTTTCTTTTTTGGGGTGAAGTAAGGCGAGCCGCCACGCGGCTCGCTCATGGCGACGCCGTCAGACCGCCGCGGCGTGGCGCTTCTGCTCCGGGGCCGCGGCCCGGCTTGCCACCAGACGCGCGTCGAACACGGCGCAGACCACGCGGGTGAAGGGGCGGCTCGCCTCCGGCACCTCCACCACCGCGCCGTGGCGCCATGCGAGGCCATCGGCGATCAGCGGCTCCAGGGCGTGAATCTCGTCGGCGAAGAAGCCGCGCGGGAAGCCGTGCTGCATGCAGGCCTCATCCAGATCCACCGCGAGGTCGCACATCAGCCGCTCGATGACGTGGCGGCGCAGCCGGTCCTCGTCGGTCAGCGCGATGCCGCGCGCGATGGGAAGGGCGCCGGCCTCCACCGCCTTGTGCCACTGGGGCGTGGCGGGCAGGTTCTGCACATAGCCCTGCGGCAGCGCGCCGATGGCGGACGCGCCGAAGCCGATCAGCACCGGGGCGTCATCGGTGGTGTAGCCCTGAAAATTGCGCTTCAGCGTCCCTGCCGCCGCCCGTTCCGCCATGGCGTCCGAGGCGCGGGCGAAATGGTCGAGCCCCACCGGCACGTAGCCATGGGCGGCGAGCACGTCCGCCACCAGTTCCGCCTGCGCCAGGCGCGCGCCGGCGCCGGGCAACGCGTCTTCCGGGATCAGGGCCTGATGCTTCTTCATCCACGGCACATGGGCATAGCCGAACACGGCGATCCGATCCGGGTCGAGGCCGAGAGCCGCCTCCACCGTGCGGCGGACGGAAGCTTCGTCCTGATGGGGCAGACCGTACATGAGGTCGAGGTTGAGGGCGGCGATGCCGGCGGCGCGCAGGGCATCCGCCACCGCCTGCGTCTCCTCGCACGACTGGTGGCGGCCGATGGCCTGCTGCACGGCGGGATCGAAATCCTGCACGCCGAGGCTGGCGCGGTTGAAGCCCTCTCGGGCCAGCGTCGCCACCTTGTCCGCATCCATCACGCGGGGGTCGATCTCGATAGCGATCTCGGCGTCCGGGGCGAACACGAAGGTCTCGCGCAGCGCGCCCAGAATGGCGGCAAAGTCCTCATCCGCGAGCATGGTGGGCGTGCCGCCGCCGAAATGCAGGTGCGACAGCCTCAATTGACCCGGCAGGTGACGGGCCGCAAGGCCGATCTCCTCCACCAGGCGCTCCGCATAAGCCTTCACCGGCGCGCGGCTGCGGGCCACCGCCGTCTGGCAGCCGCAATAGAGGCACAGCT
Organism: Xanthobacter versatilis; assembly: GCF_043193975.1. NCBI lineage: Bacteria > Pseudomonadati > Pseudomonadota > Alphaproteobacteria > Hyphomicrobiales > Xanthobacteraceae > Xanthobacter > Xanthobacter versatilis. The sequence continues at coordinate 161,231 of NZ_JBAFVB010000004.1, forward strand.
CGGCGCAGAACGGCACATGCACATAGGCCGACACGCGTGCATCCCCCGGCACGGCAGCGAGCCACGAGGCATAGGTCGCGGCATCGACGGCGGGGGAGAAATGGGGGGCGGTGGGGTAGCTCGTATAGCGCGGCACCGGCTGCCCGTAGCGGGCAAGGAGGGATGCGGCATCAAGCTTGGGGGCGGGGCAGGAGGAAGCTTGGGTCATGGCCGCGACCTTGCGGCGCCGGCCCTTGCGGCGCCTTGATGTGGCGCAAGGGGGCGGGCGCTGCGGCCACCCCCTTGAATGCCCCTTTGTCGCACCCGCTCAGACCAATGACGCGTGAGCTTCGCTCATGGGTCATTGGTCAAGCCCGCGCGGCGCCCGGCTCCGGCCATTGCCGGATCCGGCTTTGACATCCACAACTCGGGAACACCCGAGTTGTGGCGCGTACCCACTTGGCATCGGTCAACGACCGAGGCCGATGGTATTAATAGGACAGGAAGGCCCCGGCAAAGATGCCCTCGGCGCGATCGTCCCCCGCCAGCTTGAAGCGATATTGCAGCGTCAGGTCGAGGTAGGAGCGGGGCGCCGTGTATTCGTCCTCGTTGAACCAGTAGCGCAGGGTCGCACCCGGACCCGCGCCGAGGGCAAACGGCGTGGCATAGCCGGTGTCATAGCCGCCGCCGATGGCGAGATAGGGCCACAGCACCAGGTGGTCGGAGAGGGCGTCGAGCCGCCAGGCATGGCCGTAGCGCGCCTCGAAGGTGGCCACCGTCTGCGGCGTCATTAGGAAATAATTGTAGTCGGCATAGATCTGCCACGCCCGCCAATTGTCCACGTCAACCCGCAGATCGGTGCCCTCGCTCTTGGAATAGGCGGCGCGCAGCAGCACGTCGTCGCGGGCATACTGGCCCACCGGGAACAGGTACGACACCTCCAGCACCAGGTTCTCGCTCTTGAACGGCTTCCACCGCGCGCCGGCGCCGCCCTGGATCGTGTCGAAGCCGGTGGGTCCGCCGGCATCGCTGTAGAGCGTGCCGAAGCCGCGCACGAACAGCTCGAAGATGGATCCGTCGCGATAGCCGATGCCCGGCGGGCGCCAGTAGATCTCGCCGCCCGCGCCGATGGTGTGGTTGGCGCCCGGCGAGGGCGGGGCCAGGTAGGAGCCGGGGGCGACGCCCACCGCGCCGTAGCTCACCGAGGCATAGGCGCCCCAGGTCCGCGACAGCTCCGCCACCTCGCGCCGGAGGCCGAAGAGATATTGCGGATCAAGCTGGAGCTTGCCCTCGCGGGCCTCGTCGATGGCGGACTTGAAGTAATCCACCGCTTCCGCGTTGTGATAGGTGTGCCGCGCCGCATAGCCGGCATTGATCAGGTTGGTGCCGCGCAATTGCCAGCGGCTGTTGGCCTCGGAGAAGTATTCGTAGGCGAGATCATCTTCGCCCGCCTGGCTCGCCAGCACCGCGAGGTCCACCGCCTTCATACCGCGCAGGGCACCGGAATTGTAGGCGGAGAGGAACAGCTGGCGCGCCTCCTCCTTGCGCCCGAGCTGGGACAAGACGCCGATGCGCGCCGTGAGCATGGCCATGCGCTCCTGCCCGCTGCGCGCGCCGGCGGCGGCCAGGGTGAAGGCTTCAAGCGCCCCTTCCTTGTCGTCGAGGGCGAGCGCGGCGAAGCCGACCCGCGCCTGCACCTCGTAGCTCGCCTCGCCCCGGTAGGGCGCGAGGGCGTCAAGGGCGATGGCCGGCTGCTTGGCCGAAAGGCCGGCGTCGGCAAGGCTCAGACGCACCTGCCGCACCTGTCCGGCCGGCAGGCGGCCGGAGGCGAGGGCGGCGCGGAAATCCTGGATGGCGCCGGTGAAATCCCGCGCCCGCATGCGCAGATTGCCCCGCTGCACCAGCAGCGTCACATCGCGCGGGTTGCCGGCAAGCAGGCGGTTCGCCACCGCCTCGGCCTCCTGGTAGCGGCCCGCCGAGGTGAGGGCGTTGAGCAGGAGCACCTGGTAGGACGTATTGCCCGGCTCGGCGTCCACGGCGCGACGCGCCTCGGCAATGGCAGTTGAATAGTCGCGCCTGCCGAAGGCGGCATAGGCGGCACTGGCGGCGGCATAGCCCGGCGCGGCCGGGTTCAGGCCGGCCCCCGCCACCTGCATGGACTGGCCGGCGAACACCGAGCAGATGATGCCGTAGGACGTGGGCTGGCACAGCACCACCGGCTGCACTAGGGCCGGACGCGGGCCGCCCGGTGCCTTCACCAGTGCCTCCGCCTGCTTGTGTAGCGGCACGATTTCCTTGTTCTTGCCTGCGTCGAGGGGCTCCAGAAGCTTCAGCGCTTCGGCCGCCTGCCCGGCGGCCAGCGCCGCATTGGCGGCGATGAGGCGGAAATTGAGGTCTTCGAGATCGGTCAGCACCGGACTGGCGAGCGCCGTGTCGAATTCCTTGACCGCCTCGTCGCGCTGGCCGAGCTTCTGCACCAGATAGCCGCGCAGCACGTGGGGCAGCGGCTCGCGGGGATTGTCGGCGACCGCGCCGGCAGCGGCGGCCTCGGCTTCCTTGAGCTGACCTGCCGCCATCAGAGCGTTGATGAGCACGATGCGGAACACCAGCGCGTCCGGCGCCCGCTCCACCGCCTGCCGCGCGAGGGTGACGGCGGCCTGCGCCTTGCCGCGCGCCAGCTCCTTGATGGCCTGTTCCGCCAGCGGTTCGGCGAGGCGCTTCTCGTTGGCGGCGCGCAGGGCGAGCAGGGTCGGATCGGTGTCGCCCTGGGCGATGGCGTCGCGGATGGCGACGTCCAGATCCTTGAACTTCCTGGCGCGCTCCAGCGTGTCCACCAGCAGGCGGCGCCAGGTGGGATTGCCGGGATTGTCCTTCAGCGCCTCGCGGATGCGGGTCTCGGCCAACGCATCGTTGCCGTCGCGATAGGCGTTGAAGGCTTCGAGCGCAGCATCGTAGCCGGGCGTGTCGGAGACCCCGCCGCCGGGGGGCGTGGTGGCGGGCACGAGGCTGCACGAAGGACCGTAGGGCGTGTCGACACACTTCTGGTAGGGCACGGGCAGGCTCTGGAACGCCTTGTCCGGCACCAGATTCGGGTTCTTCTCCTGGGCCCGGGCCACACGCAGGCGCCCGGCGATGGCGGCATCCTGCGGCTGCACCTGCTCCAGCAGCTTGATCGCGCGCTGGGGGTGGCCGGCGGCGATGGCGGCATCGGCCATCACCAGGCGCACGTCGCGCGCGGTGGCCCCGCTCAGCACCTCGTCCTTGAGCGCGGTGTCGAAATCCTGCTCGGCCTCGGCGATGCGGCCGAGCCGCTCTCGCAGATAGCCGCGCAGGGTGCGGGGCAGGAAGGATTGGGGATCCACCTCCACCGCCTCGCCGGCGGCCTTCTCCGCCGCCTCGATCTGGCCGTCGGCGATGAGCGCGTAGACCAGCAGCATGCGGTAGCTGAGATCGTCCGGAACCAGCGCGATGGCCTTCTTCGCTGCCTCCACCGCCGCCTTCGGATTGGAGGCCTCCAGCGCCTTGTTGGCGGCGAGCGAGGGCGCCTGTGCCAAAATCTTGCTCTGCGCCCGTACCCGCGCCACCAGCGTCTGGTCGGTGATGCCGGCGGCGATGGCCTGGTTGCCGGCGGCCACCGCCTCGGCGGTCTTGCCCTGGGCCTCTAGCGCATCCATCAGCAGCAGCCACAGGCGCGGCACGTCGGGCCGCAGCTTCAGGGCCTCGCGGGCATAGGTGACCGTCTCCGAATATTTCTTGTCGCGCTGGGCGGCATAGGCCCGGTCGGCCGCGGCCCAGGCCGCGCCGGTCAGCTCGGGCGGCTCGGCGCGGGCCGGCATCGCCCCGGCGAGCAAGCCCACCGCCACCGAGGTGGACAGCATCAGGCCGAAGGCCGTGCGCTTGAGGCCCCTCGGGCGACGGGGCGACGGGGACGGAAGAGCCGTGCGGAGAGGATTCGCGGTGGTCATGGCGCCACCCTCTCAGGGATTATTTAAGCCATGGTTAACCTTAAGAAATACGGTGAATGGAATACTTCGATAAATACTTTGTTTACCATATCATCCGGCGCGAACCCGCAGGCGCGCACAAGAAACGCGCCATCTCCTTCACCGTGGAGGCGCGCCGGACCTCTCTTCTTAACTTGCTGTTTACTTCCCGATGGCCGCACGCATCCGCTCGCGCCAGGTCTCACCGCTCATGAGGGAGGGCGCATCCCACTGGTCGGCGGCGTGTGGGCCGCTGTGGAACGGCCCCTCGTTGAACTGCCACACCAGCACCTGCGGCGGCGCCTTGGCGAAGTCCGGCGTGCCCACGGCCTGGAGGAAGGTGACCCATGGCCCCACGTTGCCGGGGTTCCAGGTGAGAGAGACCGGCCGGTCGAGCCCATTGGAAAGCTTCTGCGGGAAGCCGAGATAGGGCTGCACGAAGCTGTTGCCCACCACATGGACGGGCGCCGGGCCGCCATCGAGAAGGGACGCCTTGGCGGCGGGCGGGGTGCGCACGGTGTAGAGGTCGGGGCCCACCTGCTTCTGCTGGTCGGGCGGCAGGAAGCGCTCGGCAAGGTCGCCCAGATGGCGCTGGGTGACCCACTCCCCCAGCTTGTCGCCGCCCGGCGAGCCCGCGAGCTTGGGCACTTTGGTCTTGATGAAGGCGGCCACGGCGTCCGCCGCCGCCTCGGACGACCAGGCGGTCCAGTGGTAGTCGGCCCGGTAGAAGCTGGTCTGCCGTCCGGTCTCCACCGATTTCAATGCGGGCCGCAAGTCCAGCGTGTCGATGCCGGCCTTCTTCAGCTCATCGAGGATGAAGTCGTATTGCCCCGCCACGTCCGCCGACAGGCTGGTGCCCTCGGGCAGGCGCGCCGCAGAGAAGCGCGCCTTCAGCGGCACCACGAGCGTGACGAGGGTGACGCCCCTCGCGGCAAGTGCCGCCTTGGCGTCCTTGATCAACGCCACATTGGCGGTGATGCCGGCCCGGTCCAGGACGGTGAGGCTCTCCCAGCCGGGAAACAGCCAGCCGTCCTTGCCGATGATGAGGGTGGTGCCGCCGGACGGGCCCTGCGCAGCCGCCGGAGCCGCCATCCCCGCGACGGCGAGCGCCGAGGCGAGGGCGACGCCGGCCAAAAGCCGGCGGCGGGTGAGGGCGTGACGCGTCATGTCGGATCTCCCAGAAATCGGCGTTCGGTCTCCGTCAGCGGGCGGGTGAGCGCACGCATGGGAAACTCCCACACGATGAGCCGTGTCTGCGCGAGACTTTCGGGCTCGTTCATCAGAAACTCCAGAAGCTGGCCGGCAAATCCGCTGCCGTCAGCGCTCTTCTGCGCCACCTCATAGCCCGAGGCCGCCTGCAGATAATCCAGAAAGCCGGAATTGCGCGAGAAGGAGGAGCCCGCCAGCACCACCGCGGGGGCGGGCACGTCGTCGAGCAGGCCGCCGCTGCGGGCGATGGCGACGGACACGTCCGGCACCTGATCGGGCTCGGGACCCGACCACGGCCAGGAGCGCTCCAGCCCGGCAAGGCGCATGAGGTCGCCCACGCGCGCATGCGGCGCGCTTTCCTTCAGCGTCACCTTCTGGGTCCCGGCGCCGATCTTGCGCGCCACATGCTCGGCCACACGCGTGGCGGCAAGGCGCGCGCCCAGAGGGTTCCAATGGGTGTCGGTGCGCAGGAAACCGTCCGCGCCGGGAAAGCCCGGCGCGATCTCCACCTGGTCGAGGCCGAGGCCACGGCTGCCCTCCCACCACGCGGCGGAACGCTTGGCCGCCAGATCCGCCACCGGCAGGCCGCAAAGCCTGTCTGCCGCCAGCAAGGCCTTGTCGGGCACCGGCAGCACCACAAGGTCAATGTTCTGCGCGGCGAGATGATCGCGGATCTTCGCGGCGAGCCGGATGCGCTCGGCCACAGGGGCCTCCCGCTCGCGCGGCTCGACGATCTCGTCGGCATAGAACAGCCAGCCCGGGCACCCGGCGCGCACCAGCGGCCCGGCATCGCCGAGAAGGCGATAGGCAAGGCCCGAAGCCATGTCGTCGAGCGCCGTCAGCTTGGGCAAGGCGGCCACCACCTGCTTGTCCAGCACGGCGGTGAAGCGGCCTTCGAGGAAGTCGGCCGGGCCGGCAACGGCCGCAAGCGCCTCCCGGCTTTCGGAGCCCGAGAGCCGCGCCGCGACGAAGCCGAGACCGGCGAGCATCAGCGCCAGGAAGGCCAGGGTGGCGAGGGTGCGGGCGAGGCGCGTCATGGCGCGTCAGAACTGGAAATAGAGGAAGGGCACGACAATCCGCCCTTGCAGCACGAACACCGCGAACAGGAACAGGGGCAGCGCCGTCCACGCTCGCAGCGCGTGGCCGGGATTGGGCGCGGAAGGGTCAATGCGCATCAGCTTCGGCAGATAGATGAGGCCGATGCCGAGGGCGAGGGTGACCAGCTCCAGCGGCCGGAGCGCCGCCCCCATGGCGGGCGAAAGCGAAAGCCCGTGGGCGCCGGCGAGGCCGGAGAAGATGCGCCCCGCCTCATCCCAACTCGCGGCGCGGAACAGCGCCCAGCCGACCATGACGAAGGCGAGGGTGAGCACATGGCCAAGAAGCGCGCGTCCTGGCAGCGCACCGGTGCCGGGCAGGCGCGCGGCCCTCCACACCCGCCCCACCATCAGGCCGAAGCCGTGCCACAGGCCCCAGATGAGGAAGGTCCAGCTCGCTCCGTGCCACAGGCCGCCGAGACCCATGGTGACCAGCAAATTCATGGAGACGCGGCCGGTGGATCCCCGGTTGCCGCCGAGCGGAATGTAGAGATAGTCGCGCAGCCAGCTGGACAGGGAAATGTGCCAGCGCCGCCAGAACTCGGAAAGCGAAATGGCGAGATAGGGATTGTCGAAATTCTCCGGGAATTTCAGCCCCACCATCAGCCCGAGGCCGATGGCCATGGCGCTGTAGCCGGAAAAATCGAAATAGAGCTGCAGCGTATAGCCTGCCACCGCCAAGAGCACGTCCGCCGTGGTCGGCTCGGCGAGGGCGTAGCCCGCGTCCACCATGGGGGCGAGCGTGTCGGCGATGAGCACCTTCTGGGCGAAGCCGAGCATGAAGCGCTCCACCGCGAACATGAACTCGGCGCGGTGAAAGGTGCGCGCCTTCAGCCGCTGCGCCACCCATTCGTAGCGCACCACGGGGCCGGCCACGAGGTGGCCGAACATGGACTGGTAGGTGGCGTAGTTCACGAACGAGGGCTCGGCCGCGACCGTGCCGCGGAACACGTCGGTGGAATAGGAGATGGCGCCGAACACGAAGAAGCTGAGGCCGATGGGCAAAAGTACGTCCTGCCAGCCCCAGACCGAGGCCCCGAGCGCCCCGGCCGAATGCACGAACATGTTGGCGTATTTGAACCAGACGAGGGAGGCCAGCGGCCACGCGATCCCCACCATCAGCGCCCGCCGCCGTCCTGCGCCGTCCGTCCGCGCGATCCACAGGCCCGTGGCCCAGGACCACACGGCGATGGAGACGATGAGCGGCAGGAAGTCCGCCCGCCACCACGCATAGAACAGCCAGGAGAAGGCGAGGATGGCAAGGTTTCGCGCCGCCCCCGGCGTCAGCGCGTAGACGATGAGGAACACCGGCAGGAACAGGAACAGGAAGCTGTCGGAGGCGAAGACCATGGACCCCGCCCGGCTAGTTGGCGGCGCCGCGATAGGGCTCCGTCTCGTCGCGCTGGCCGGTGAGCACCGGGCCGGAGGCGCCCGGCAGCAGGAACAGGCTGTAATGGTCCCCCGCCTTCAAGGGCGGCAGGGTGAGGGGGCCAGAGGCCGCCGCCCCGCAGGTCGCCGCAAGGATCGCCTCGATGGGATTGATGGCGCGCTGGCGGGTGGCGTTGGGCGCCACCGCCTCGAACACGGTGGGGCCGCCATCGGCCACGGTCACCGCGCCGTCGCAGCCGGGCACGAGATTGTAGAAGCGCAGCTGGGCCTTCAGGTCGTTGCGGCCCTCGGTGGAATCGGCGACGACCACAGCCGGGCCGCCCGCAGGCACCACCACGGTGGAGAAGGCGTCCGCCGCCGGCACGATCTCCCCGGCCACCGGCCGGCCATCGATGCTGAGGGCGAGCGGCGCCCCACCCTTCACCACGCGATAGATCGTGGCCGTGTCGTCCTGTGGCACCGGTGCCGCAGGACCCGATCCGAAGGCGATGGGCGCGCCGCTGCGGGACAGGTCGATCACCCGCACATAGGCCGAGCCGGCCGGGGGCTTGGGCGCATAGAGCCGGGTCAGCTCCTGCGCCTGTGCGCCGATGCCTCCCAGGGCGAGCGCAAGCGCGCCGAGGCCAACGGCGATCCGGCTTGCGGCGGCTCGCGTGACACGATGGAAAACAGGCATGCGCGGACCCCTGACCAGCCTGAAGACGGCTCAAGCCTTCGGCGTGGCCCCAAGATCAGATCCGGGGGTCGCGCCTCGCTCGAACGCTAGACAGTTAGGCCCTGCGCCGGCCGCAGACAACCGAGCCGCCCAACCATCGCCGCCTATGGTTACGCATGGTGACCGAGGTCGGCGCGCCCGGCTCAACCTTCGTACTTCTCCAGGAACGCCTCGATGGGGAGCGCGCGGAAGTCCGGCAGGGCCGTCCGAAGCTGCTCATGGCTCCAATCCCACCACCCCAGCGCCTGGAGGCGCGCGGCGATGTCCGCCGGGAAGCGCTCCTTCACCACCCGCGCCGGCACCCCGGCAACGATGGCGTAGGCCGGCACATCCCTGGCCACCACCGCCCCTGCCGCCACCACCGCGCCGGTGCCCACGCTGCGTCCGGCGAGCACCACGGCCCCATGGCCAATCCACACGTCATGGCCGAGGGTCAGGCGCTGGTCGCGGCGCCACTGGAAGAACTCCGCCTCGTCCTCCTCGCCGGGAAAATAGGCGGAGGCGCGATAGGTGAAATGGGCCTGCGAGGCCCGCCAGGTGGGGTGGTTGCCCGGGTTGAGGCGCGTCATGGCGGCGATGGAGCAGAACTTGCCGATGCGCGCATAGGCGATGTCGGCGTCGTTCACCACGTAGGAATAGTCACCCATCTCCACTTCGAGCAGCTTGGTGCGGGCGCCCACCTCGGTATAGCGGCCGAGGGTGGAGGCCTTCACCTGCGCGGTGGGATCGATGAGGGGGGTCTCCCCCAGCGCCTTCACAGGAGGCCCCCGCAAGGCTCACCCCCGAATGGCAGGCGCGTGAGGATGCGGAAGCGCGCGGCGGGCGTGTCCTGCACATAAAGGGCGATATCGCCAATGTTCACCGGCACCTCCGCGCCGCTGGCCCGGTAGGCGTCGGCAAGGGCGTTCATGGCGTGGCTGCGCTCGCCCTCGGCCAGCGGGCCGGTGAGCGTCATGTGGAAGCGGAACTCGTCCAGCACATAGGGATAGCCGTAGGTTTCAAGATAGCCCATCTGCCGCGCCGACAGGCGATCCGGCTTGCGCCGCGCCATGTCCGCCGGCGAAAGCTGTGCCCGCATGCCCTCCAGCTCCAGCACGCAGGAGGCGGCGAGGTGATCGAGCTTGGGCGCCGCCACCGCAGGCACCAGCGCCACGAACGGGCCGATGGCGCGGACCTCCAGAGGCGGCATCTCGAACGGATGGTGGCCGGCGGCGCAGGCGGCGGCCGCATCCACGAGGTCCTGTTCCGTCTTCCCCTCCGCAAGGCGGAACGGCGCCTTCAGCGTGCCGTGGAAGCCGTAGCGCCGGGGCTCGGCGGTGGCCACATGCCAGGCCTCGGCATCGAATCCGGGCAGATCGGGGCAGGTCGGCTCGCCGCCGGTCTGCGCATCGTAGCCGAGCACGCACGAGCCGAAGCGCCACAGGGCGCTCTCGGCGGACGGCGCGAGATAAAGGGCATAGCGCGGGGCGGTCACGGTGGCAGCGCCTCCTTGCGCGTCACGGGCGGAAGATCAACGCGGCAGAAACGGGTTGTGGGCCTTTTCGTCGCCGATGCTGGTGACAGGGCCATGACCGGGCAGGCAGACCACATTGTCCCCCAGCGGCAGCAGCTTGCCGACGATGCCCGCGATCAGCAGGTCCGGATCGCCATAGGGAAAGTCGGTACGCCCCACCGAGCCGCGGAACAGGGTGTCGCCCACGATGGCGATGCCGACGCCCTTGTGCACGAAGACGAGATGGCCCGGCGTGTGCCCGGGCACGTGCAGGATATCGAGGGTGAGATCGCCCACGCTCACCGTTTCACCCTCGCTGAGATAGCGGTCGGGCGTCACCGCGCGGGCATTGGGGATGCCATATTTGGCGGCCGTGGCGGGGATGTCGTCCATGATGAACTGGTCAGCCTCCCCCGGCCCCTCCACCTTCACGCCGAGGGTTTCGGCCAGCTCGGCGGCGCCGGCGGCGTGGTCCACATGGCCGTGGGTCAGAAGGATCTTGTCCACGCTGATCCCGGTCTCGGCGATGGCCGAGCGGATCTTGTCGAGATCGCCGCCGGGATCGATCACCACGCCCTTCATGGTCCTGGTGCACCACAACAGCGAGCAGTTCTGCTCGAACGGCGTAACGGGGACGACGGCGATCTGGATCGGCTGCATGAAGGGCTCCGCGAGAGCGCATTTGGAGCCGGCGGCGGGCGTGGCCCGTCTCCGGTAAGGTTGCAAAGGGTCCGGCAGGATGGGCGCGGACGCAAGATGGCCGATGGTCCGCGATGGGCGAAAGGCCTCCGGCGTCAGTCGCTGTCGCCGTGGGACCGGCGGATTCGCCGCACCACCGACCACACGCCGAGCACCGCCAACGGCACTGCGATCGCCGTCGCGAGACCCACGTCCAGATGGATGCCGAGGGTCCGCACGTCGATCCCGCTCTCGTGGATGCCCTCGGCCAGGTGGTGGAACAGACTGACCACATAATAGGAGATGGCCGCCACCGAGAGGCCTTCCACCGTGCGCTGCAGGCGCAGTTGCAGGCGGGTGCGCTCGTTCATGGAGGTGAGCAGGTCGCGGTTCTGCTGCTCCAGCTCCACGTCCACGCGGGTACGCAGCAGATCGGCGGCGTTGGAGAGCTTGCGGGCGATCTTCTCCTGCCGCTCCTCCACCGCGAAGCAGGTGCGCATGGCCGGCTGCATGCGGCGATCGAGGAATTGCTGCCAGGTGGGAAAGCCCGTCACCGGCACCTCACGGATGGTGGCAAGGCGCAGCCGCACGATCTCCATATAGGCCCGACTGGCGCCGAAGCGGAACAGGGCGCCGGCCGCCCCCGCCTCCAGCTCGGCCGCAAGGCCGACCAGCTGGTTCAGGAGGTTGTTGTTGTCCACCAGGCCTTTAGCTGAGGTCATGGCGGTCGCCGCGGTGGCGAGGCGCGCCTCGATGCGCGCCACCTCCGGCGACAGGCGCTGCGCCTCCGGCAGGCCGAGGAGCGCCAGCGTGCGGTAGGTCTCGATCTCCAGCAGGCGCTGCACCAGCGCACCAGCTGATTCCGCCCCGAGGCCTCGGTTGCGCACCAGGATGCGCACAAAGCCGGAGGGGTCAGGCATGAAGTCGGTGGCAATCTCGGCCAGGCCATCGTTCACGTCGGAGCGGGCAAGGCTGGAGCGGTCGAACACCTGGTCGAGAAAGAAATCCTCGGCGGTGTCGGGGACGAGATGGAGATCCACCGCCACCAGCAGCGGGCCGGGCTGCGGCACCTCTCCGAACGGGCTCGCCAGAGTTGCCGCCGGCGGCTGGAATGGCAGGCCGCCGGGCTGGATGCCGCTCGAGGGCAGGTCCCAGGTGTAGGTGCAGAATTCGGCGTGGCTCTCCCAGCGCAACTCGGCGCCGCCGAACGAGACGTGATGATACTTGGCGCTCGATGCCGGCGTGGGAAGCCCGCGCGCGTGACAAAGGGCCGCCACGGCGGCACGGTCGGCCTGGGCCGTGGTCGCATCCAGCAGGAAGGCGGCGTGAAGCATGCGCCTCGGCGCCTGCACCGGCGCGAACGGGCGCGCATGCAGCTCGCGCAAGACCTGCGCGCGCAAGGGATGGGCGTGCAGCGCCCGCCCTTCGCCGATGACGAGATCGGCCTCGCCGCCCGAGCGCCCATTGGCCATTGCGTCCGCTCCCCTATGTGTTTTCTCCGTGCTGGCACGGCAGCGGCGCGCGATCAAGGCGCATGGCCCGTCACAAGCGTCGCACCGGACCGGAGGGCAGAGGCGGAGGCGATCGGGAAGGGCTCAGCCCTCCCCCTCACAGATGCCGCAGCACCCGCGCCGGCGGCACCGAAAGTGCCCGCAGGGTTCCGGCCAACCCGACGCCCACGGTGACCACCAGCGCGCCGATGACCGCGCCAGCGGCGGCCGGCATCGAGAAGCTGAAGCCGATGTCCATCACCTGCGTCACCACCGCGAAGGCGGCAAGGCTGCCCGCCGCCACCGCCACCAGCGCGGTGGCGAGCCCGAGCCCCGCATATTCGAGGCCATAGGCGAACATGAGCCGGCCCCGCGTCGCCCCCAACGTCTTCAGGATCACCGCATCATAGATGCGGCCCTCGCGGCCCGCCGCCAGCGCGCCGGCCAGCACCAGCACCGAGGTGATGAGGGTGACGAGGCTCGCCGCGCGGATGCCCAGCGACAGGTTGTCCAGCATGCGCTGGGCCTCCTCCAGCGTCTCCTTCACCCGCACCGTGGTGATGGCCGGGAACCGCCCCGCCACTGCCTTCAGCAGGGCCACCTCCCGCGCGGTGTCGCCGCCATCGGGAAAGGTGAGGGTGGCGAGCACGGTGTGCGGCGCCCCGGCGAAGGTGGCCGGCGAGAACACCATGACGAAATTGATGCCGAGCCGCTCCCACTTCACCTCCCGCAGATTGGCGATGCGCGCGGTGATGGAGCGGCCGAGCACGTTGACGGTCACGCTGTCCCCCAGCGCGAGGCCGAGGCCCTTGGCCAGCTCCGCGTCGAAGGAAACCAGGGGCTCGGTCTCGTCGCCGGTCCACCATTGGCCTGCCACCACCCGCGAGCCCTCGGGCACCTCGGCGGCACTGGAGATGCCGCGATCGCTCTGCAGCACCCAGGCGGCGTCGGCGCGTGGCTTCACCTCCTCGGCGGGGGTGTCCTTCACCCTGGTGATACGACCGCGCAGCATGGGCACCGCCTTCACCTCGGCGCCGGGGGCGGTTGCCGCCAGGAAGGCGCGGAACTCCGCTTCCTCGCCGCTCGGCACATCCACGAAGAAGAAGCTCGGCGCCGCCTGCCGCAGCGGGCCGGCCAGTTCACGGCTCAGGCTCGCATCGATGAGGGCGATGCCCACCATCAGCGACAGGCCGAGCCCCAGGGACAGCACCACGGACGGCGTGAGCGCCCCCGGCCGGTACACATTGGCCAGCGCAAGGCGCACCATGGCATCCTTGGGCCGGGGCGACCGGCGGGCCAGCGCCATCAGGCCGGCGGCGACCCCGCGCAGCAGCAGGAAGACCAAAGCCGCCGCGCCAAGGAAGACGGCGGCGGCGCGCCGGTCCTCGGACGTCGCCATCGCCAGCACCACCAGCGCCGCGCCCACCCCCGCCACCGCGAGAAAAGTGCCGACGCCGACCTTCGCCGCCGGCTCGCCGATGCCGTCGCGGAACAGGGCGGAAACCCGCGCCTGCTGCGCCCGCGCCAGCGGCAGCAATGAGAACAGGGCCGACACCAGCACACCATAGAGCGCTGCCAGCGCCAGCGCCGCCGGATCGATGCGCGGCTCCAGCGGAAACGGCACCAAAGCGCCGATGGCCGCACTCGCCGCGAACGGCAGCGCCGCCCCCAGCACAAGACCAATACCGATGCCCAGAGCCGCGATGAGCCCGATCTCGGCGGCATAGATGAGGAAGATGTCCCGCCGCGTCGCCCCCACCGCCTTCAGGGTGGCGATGACCTCGCGCTTGGCCGCCAGATGGCTCGACACTGCATTGGCGACCCCCACCCCGCCCACCATGAGCGCGGTGAGCGCCACCAGCGCCAGGAACTGGCTGATGCGCCGCACATTGCGGGCGAGTTGCGGGGTGGCGCCGTCGCGGGTGCGCATCTCGAAGCCCGCCGCGCCGAAGCGCTCGCGGGTGGCATCCATGAAGGCGGTGAGGGCCGCCGGCGCGGGATCGGCCAGCGCCACGCGATGGCTCCAGCGCACCAGGCTTCCCGGCTGGATCAGCCGGGTCTGCGGCAGCACCGCCTGCGACACCAGGAGCCGCGCGCCGAAGCCGATGCCCGAGGAGAGCTTGTCCGGCTCGCTGTCGAGCACGGCCCGCACCTCCACCATGGCATCGCCCAAAAGCAGGCGGTCGCCCACCTTCAGGCCGAGCCGGCCGAGCAGCACCGGGTCCGCCGCCGCGCCATAGAAGCCGCCCTTTTCCCCCAGCACCTCGGCGATCGGCGCGGGCGGGCTGAGTGCCACCTGCCCCACCAGGGGATAGCGACCGTCCACCGCCTTCACCTCGGCCAGTGCCGCATCACCTCCGGCGGTGCGGGCCATGACCCGCAGCAGGGCGGTGGTGCCGAGCGTGCCGGCGCTTTCGAGCACGGCGCGCTCGTCGGCGCTCGCCTCGCGCTGCACCAGGGTGAAGGCGGCATCGCCGCCGAGGATAGCGCGACCCTCCCGCTCCAGCCCCTGGGTGAGCGCGCCGGCAAAGGAGCCGATGCCGGCAATGGCCATCACGCCCAGCACCAGGCAACCGAGGAACACGCCGAAGCCCCGCCGCGCCCCGCGCAATTCACGCAAGGCGAAGCGCAGGGACCGGGGCAATCGGGGAGCGGCGGCGACGAACGCCGCCATCACAGCGCCTCCGCGCCGGCGCGCGGCGCCATCGCGCTGTCGTCCTTCACCACGCCGGAATGCAGGGACAGCACCCGCTGGCAGCGCCGCGCCAAAGCCGTGTCGTGGGTGACCAGCACCAAGGTGGTGCCGCGCGCCCGGTGGACGGAAAAGATGAGGTCCATGATCTGCCGGCCGGTGGCCTCGTCCAGATTGCCGGTGGGCTCATCGGCGACGAGGATGGGCGGCTCGGGGGCGAGCGCGCGGGCGAGCGCCACCCGCTGCTGCTCGCCGCCGGAGAGCTGTCCAGGATAATGCTGCGCGCGGGCGGAAAGCCCCACCGCCTCCAGCTCCTGCGCCGCGCGGGCGAAGGCGTCGGTGCGACCCATCAGCTCCAGCGGGACGGCCACATTTTCCAGCGCCGTCATGGTGGGGATGAGGTGGAAGGACTGGAACACAATGCCGATGTGCCGGCCGCGAAACCGCGCCAGCGCATCCTCCCCGAGCCTTGTGATGTCGGTGCCGGCGACTGTCACGCGGCCCTTGTCCGCGCGCTCGAGGCCCGCCATCACCATGAGCAGCGTGGACTTGCCGGAACCCGAGGGCCCCACCAGCCCGACGGCCTGCCCCGCCCCGATCTCGACAGAGATGTCCTTCAGGACATGAACCCGGGCCGCCCCGGTTCCCAGGGAGAGATCCACGTGCGACAGCGCAATGGTGGAACGCGGAGAGGACACATCATCCATGCCTGAAAATGCCGTGGCTCGAAAAAAGGGATCTGCGACGATCGCCACCGGAGAACGCCGGCGCGCTCACCTATGGGAGACGGCATTTAAGGCACTGGCGGGGCTGATGGCCGCGCTCGGCCTGTTCACGTTCGCGTCAGGCCTTCCTGGGCCGGGAGCCGCCTCGGCGGCCGAGGCCCGGACGGTACGCATCGTCGCCTTCGGCGACAGCCTCACCGCCGGCTACGGACTGCCCGCCAGCGCTGCCTTCCCGGTCCAGCTGGAGGCGGCGCTGAAGGCCAAGGGGCTCGACGTGAGCGTGGAGAATGTCGGTGTCTCCGGCGAGACCGCGTCCCAGGGCCTCGCCCGGCTCGACTGGTCCATCCGCGAGGGCACCGACGCGGTGATCGTGGAGCTGGGCGCCAACGACATGCTGCGCGGCCTCAACCCCGCCACCACGCGCAAGGCGCTGACCGAGATCGTCCAGCGGCTGAAGGGGCGCGGCATCACCGTGCTGCTGGCCGGCATGAAGGCCGCGCCCAACCTGGGCAGGCCCTATCAGGAGACGTTCGACGCTATCTTCCCGGAACTCGCCGCGGCGGAAGGAGTGCTGCTCTATCCCTTCTTCCTCGACGGCGTGGCCGGCGAGCGCGCGCTGGTGCAGCCGGACGGCCTCCATCCCACGGCCGAGGGCGTCAGGCGCATCGTCTCCGGCATCCTGCCCAAGGCGGAGGAGCTGGTGGCGCAGGTTCAAGCCAAGGGAAAATAGGCGGGCGTGGGCGATAGGCCAGCCTTTCTGACTAATTTTTCAGCATTTTTGGCACCAGCCATCAGCACTTGACCAATCCATAATCATTCATCTAAATTCCGCCGCTTTCCGGGAGGGATCGCCCTGCCCCATTCGTTGCGTTTGCGTCCCCATTTGCTTGAAACAACAGTGAGAATGACAATGGTTCGGGAATTCGAGTATCAGGGCGAGACCTTCCGTGTCACCGCCCACGGCGTTCATGGCCACGAAGAGATTTTCATCGTGCATATTGAAGAAGACGGCGTGGAGGGCGCGGAAATCTCCATCGACCGCATGACCGAAGAGAACGACACCAGCGCGCCCATCGAGGCCATCCTGGTGATGCTCTGCGACAAGCTCATCCCCCAGAGCGAGATCAAGGTGCAGAACCCCGCCGCCCCCTTCGCGTGGCGCGAGGGCAATGTGGTGTTCCAGGTCCACGACGGCCTCCAGGACACCAAGCACGACTGATCGGCGATCGGGCGCCGGCGGCGCCCACCCCCTTGAAACGAAAGCGGCCGTCCCGGAGCCTCCGGGACGGCCGTTTCATGTGAAACATCGTTAACGGAACCTTGCGCCGCGGCTCAAATCCGAGCCGCGGCGGCGCGGTCCTACTTCTTCTTGGCGGGTGCCGGCGCAGCGGCGGGCGCGGGCACAGGGGCCGCCGGCTTGGTTGGAACCTCCACCACCACCTTGCGCGGCGGCAGCAGCTGCAACGCCTGCACCGCCTGTCCGGCGAAGCCGTTCAAGAGCTCGTTCTGGTCCGCCACCGTGGTGTTGGGCTCGGCCACCACCACCCGGCAATAGGCCGCGATCAGCGCATTGGCCACGTCGGCGGGGGGCGCCTTGGGTTTCTGCTGGTACAGCGTCGTGGCGAGGGTGGAGATGGCATCCCCCGCCATCGGCGGCTTGGGCGTGCCCAGCAGCTTGGTGGCGGCGGCGGACAGGTCAGCGGGCACCGCCTTGCCGTCATCGGCCGGGCAGGCGAGCTTGCCCACGAGGCTCTTCGGCTCCTTCAGGACGAGACCGGGCCCCACCGGCAGCGCCCAGGCGATGGGCTGGCTGTCCACCGGGCCGGTGATGGTCCGCCGCGACACCTCCAGCGCCGTCTGCAGGGTGAAGCGGCGCAGCTCCGCATATTTCTGCCAGGTCGGCGCGTCGCTCTTGGCCACCACCGGGCAATAGGCGGCGGTGAGCGCATCCACCACCGTGCCGCTGCCAGCACTGCCCGAGGCGGCCTTGTAGGCGTCCACCATCATGGGAATGGAGTGCTGACCGCCGGCCATCATGGCGGAGAGCGCCGCCACCGCCTTCGGGTCCGGCCCGTCCGAGCCGGGGGCGCCGCCCACGTCGGGGCAGGTGAAGGCGTCCGCCGCCTGCGTGCCATAGTCCGGCACATGGGTGGTGGCGCGCCAGGAGGCGACCATGGAAGCGGTCACGTTCGGCGCCGCGGTGTTGCCCCAGGAGGTGCGCACATAATTGGCGAGATCGGCGATCTGCTGGTCGTCGAGCCGGCCGGCGAAGGAGGGCATGGCGCCGTAGGTGCCGCCGGTGGGCAGGCCGCCGAGCACGGCCATGATGATGTTGTAGGGCTCCACCGCCACCACCGCCGGATTGCCGGCCAGCGCCGGCACCGTGTCGCCGCGGCCGGCGCCCTTGTCCATGTGGCAGACGGCGCAATTGTCCACATAAAGCGCGGAGGCGCGGGTGTAGACGGCGGCCGGCAGCGGCGAGGCCGCCTGTGGCGCCGGCACGTCCGCCGGCCGGGGTGAATCGAACAGATAGGTGACGATGGCGGCACGGTCGGCATCGGTGAGGAAGCCAAGGGAGTCATGCACCACCTCGGCCATGGGGCCGAACACCGAGGTCTTGGCGGGCGCCGAGCCGGTCTTGAGGAACACCGAGAGGGTGTCCACCGTCCAGCCATCCTTCATCAGCGCATCGGTGGCGATGTCCGGCGCCCAGAAGCCATCCACGTCGGCGCCGAGGAAATGGGCCTTGCCCTTGGTGGCGCCCATGATGTTGCGCGGGGTGTGGCAGTCCGAGCAATGGCCCAGCGCATTCACCAGATAGGCGCCGCGATTCCATTCCGCGCTCTTGGCTGCGTTGGGGACGAAGCGGGCGTTCTGGAAGAACAGCTCGCGCCACGCCAGCATGCCGAGGCGCACGTTGAAGGGGAATTCCAGCCCGTTGGCCGGCGGAGTGTTGGGAATGGGCGGAATGCGCCTCACGAAGGCCCACAGGGCCTTCATGTCGTCGTCGCTGATTTCCGTATAGGCGTCGAACGGCATGGCGGGATAGAGGTAGGCGCCGTCCTTGCGGATGCCGTTGCGCACCGCGTTCACGAACTGATCATAGGTCCAAAGGCCGATGCCGGTGGAGCGGTCCGAGGTGATGTTGGGCGAATAGATCATGCCGAACGGGGTGTTCAGCCCCAAGCCGCCGGCGAAGGGCTTGGCCTTGTCGCCGGTGTGGCAGGGTATGCAGTCCGCCGCCTTGGCGAGATATTCGCCGCGCGCCACGAGGTCGGCGTCCTTGGCCGCGTCGGCCACCGGATAGGTGGCGATCTGCGCCACCGCCGGCGCGCCGGCGCTCAGGAAGGTGGCGGCCGCCAGCGCGGCGATCCTGCGGGAAAATCCTGAAGCCCTGACCATTCTGCCCCCCGTCGAATCTTGTTCCGTTGCTCTAGCTTGGACATCTTACAAGATAGAGACATTGATGCAGCCCGGTCTTTCCCGAATGCACCCACCGGCGCGGCCGGCGAGTTGCCCAGAGGGGCGGGCTTTGCCAGAAAGGGGCGCCAGAGAGTGAGCGCGACCGATCCGACGGATCGCGCCCGTTGGGGACCCCCATGACCGCGCCCAAATCGCCCGCGCCCGCTTCGACCGCCGCCACCTTCCGCGCCATCCCGGTCGACGACCTCTCCCCGGCCGAGGCCGCGAGCGAGCACAAGGCTCTGGCGCAGGAGATCACCGGCCACGACGCCGCCTATTACCGCGAGGACGCCCCTGTCGTCTCGGACGCCGAATACGACGCCCTGCGCCGCCGCTATGAGGCCATCGAGGAGCGTTTTCCGGGATTGAGGGGCGAGGACAGCCTGTCGGAAAAGGTGGGCGCGGCGCCGTCGGAGAAGTTCGGCAAGGTTGCCCACAAGGTTCCCATGCTGTCGCTGGCCAACTGCTTCTCCGATGAAGAGGTGGTGGAGTTCGTGGCGCGGGTGAAGCGCTTCCTCAATCTCGGGCCGGACGACGAGGTGGCCTTCACCTGCGAGCCCAAGATCGACGGCCTGTCTTGCTCCCTGCACTATGAGAACGGGCGCCTCACCGTGGCCGCCACCCGGGGCGACGGCAGCCAGGGCGAGGACGTGACGCAGAATGTGCGCACCATCGCCGACATCCCCGAGCGCCTCGCTGGAAAGGGCGTGCCGCAGACCATCGACGTCCGCGGCGAGGTCTACATGGCCAAGGCAGACTTCGAGGCGCTGAACGCCCGGCAGGCGGCGGCGGAGGAGAAGGTGTTCGCCAATCCGCGCAACGCCGCCGCCGGCTCCCTGCGCCAGCTCGACCCGTCCATCACCGCGTCCCGGCCGCTGAAATTCTTTGCCTATGCCTGGGGCGAGGCCTCGGACCTTCCCGCCGAGACCCAGTTCGGCGTGGTGGAGGCGTTCGCCCGCTGGGGCTTCACCACCAACCCGCTCATGGTGGTGGCGAAGGACGCCGCGGGGCTCATCGCCCATTATCGTTCCATCGAGGCGCAGCGAGCGCTGCTGGGCTACGACATCGACGGCGTGGTCTACAAGGTGAACAGCCTGGAGCTGCAGCGCCGGCTCGGCTTCGTTTCCCGCTCACCGCGCTGGGCCATCGCCCACAAGTTCCCGGCCGAGCAGGCCACCACCCTGCTGGAGGATATCGAGATCCAGGTGGGCCGCACCGGCGCTCTCACCCCGGTGGCCAAGCTGACGCCGGTGACGGTGGGCGGCGTGGTGGTGTCTTCCGCCACCCTGCACAACGAGGACGAGATCGCCCGCAAGGACGTGCGCATCGGCGACACGGTGGTGGTGCAGCGCGCCGGCGACGTGATCCCCCAGGTGGTGCGGGTGATCGAGGACAAGCGGCCGGCCGGATCGAAGCCGTATGAGTTTCCCACGCACTGCCCCGCCTGCGGCTCCCATGCCGTGCGCGAGGTGGACACAAAGAGCGGCAAGGTGGACGCGGTGCGCCGCTGCACCGGCGGGCTCATCTGCCCGGCGCAGATGGTGGAGCGCCTGCGCCATTTCGTGTCGCGCAACGCCTTCGACATCGAGGGGCTGGGCGAGAAGCAGGTGCGCGCCTTCTATGAGTGGGGGCTGATCGCCTCCCCCGCCGACATCTTCACCCTGGAGACGCGCAACGCCCGTTCGCTGCAGCGGCTGGAGAACCGCGACGGCTGGGGCAAGACCTCCGCCGCCAACCTGTTCGCCGCCATTGCCGAGCGGCGCACCGTGGCGGTGGATCGCTTCGTCTTCGCGCTGGGCATCCGCCATGTGGGCGAGACCAACGCCAAGCGCCTCATGCGCCACTACGGCACCGTGGAAGCGCTGGAAGCCGGAGCGCTGGCGGCGGTCATCCCCGGTGAGGAGCATCCCAAGGGCAACGAGGCCTGGCAGGAGATGATCGGCATCGACGGCATCGGCGACGTGGTGGCGGAGGCCGTCATCGAATTCTTCGGCGAGCCCCGCAACCGCGAGGTGGTGACCGCCCTGCTGAAGGAGGTCACGCCCGAGCCCATGGAGCAGGTGGCGGCGGCAAGCCCCGTCTCCGGCAAGACCGTGGTGTTCACCGGATCGCTGGAGAAGATGACCCGCGATGAGGCGAAAGCCATGGCGGAGCGCCTCGGCGCCAAGGTGGCCGGCTCGGTGTCGGCCAAGACCAACCTGGTGGTGGCCGGCTCCGGCGCCGGCTCCAAGCTGGAGAAGGCGCAGGCGCTTGGGGTTCAGGTGATCACCGAGGACGAATGGTTCGAGCTGGTGGGGTGAATGCCCCGGCCCCTTGACGCGTCCGCTGCCAGCGCCCATTGCTCCCCCACCAGCCGGCCGGGCGGCCGCGGTGTGGGACCTTGCGTCCGCATCGAGGAAAGTCCGGGCTCCACTCAGACACGGTGCCGGATAACGTCCGGCGGGGGTGACCCTAGGGAAAGTGCCACAGAAAACAAACCACCTGCGAAGGACTTTCGGGTCCGCGTGGGCCAGGGTGAAACGGTGGGGTAAGAGCCCACCGCGCGACCGGCAACGGGAGCGGCACGGCAAACCCCACCGGGAGCAAAGTCGAATAGGGACGGCACGGGAAACCACCCCCTGTCTGCGGGGCGCCGTCCGGGTTGACTGCTAGAGGCGCCGGGCAACCGGCGTCCCAGAGGAATGGTCGCCACGCGGGTGCAAGCCCGCCGTACAGAACCCGGCTTACAGGCCGGCTGGTGCATACCCCTCCCCAAGGTGATGGGTCATGCCGTCACCCTTCAGCAGCCATGCATCTGGCGCATGGCAAGCGCCGGGGCTCCGGGGGGAAAACGGGTTGGCGTTCCGCCGAGCTGCGGCCATAAGGCTTCAATCCCACCGTTTTGGTGTTGATTACCCCTGCCCCGCACTGCCCCGCCCATGACCAAGCCGCCCCCCGTTCCCCTCACCTTGCACGGCATGCTGCACGGCGCGCGCGAGACCCTTCCGCTGATGCCGGGGCTCGCCGCCTTCGGCATGGCGTTCGGCGCCGCCTCGGTGCAGAAGGGCTTCTCCATGCTGGAGTCCGTGCTGTCCAGCGGCCTCATCTTTGCCGGCCTCGCCCAGATGGTGGCGCTCGAAGGGTGGCGGGAGCAGTGGACGCCGGCGGCGCTCCTCGCCCTCGGCCTGCTGACCATGACCGTCAACATGCGCCATGTGCTCATGGGAGCGTCCATGCGGCCCTGGCTGTGGTCCATGCCCGCCTGGAAGACCTACCCCTCCCTGCTGCTGATGGCGGACAACAACTGGGCCGCCGCCATGCGCTATCATCAGGAGGGCGGCAACGACGCCGGCTACTTCGTCGGGTCGGGGCTCGTCACCTGGATGCTGTGGGTGGTCTCCACCGCGGCCGGGCACGCCATCGGCGGCGGCATTCCCGATCCCAAGGCGGTGGGCATCGACTTGGTGGTGCCGGCCTTCTTCGTGGCCATGCTGCTGCCCAACTGGAAGGGCCGGCGCGAGGCGGTGGGCTGGGGCGTGGCGGCCGCGGTCTCCATCGCGGTGTCGTTCGTGCTGGCGGGGTGGTGGTTCATCGTCATCGGCGCTCTGGCCGGCGCGTTCGCAGGCGGGTTCACCGACGATGAGCGTTGATCCGCAAACCCTCGCCGCTATCTGCGTGATGGCGCTCGCCACCGCCTTCAACCGGTCGGCAGGCTTCTTCCTGATGCGCCTCATTCCGGTGACGCCGCGGGTGCGGCGGGTGCTGGACTGCCTGCCGGGGGCGGTGCTGGTGGCGCTGCTGGCGCCCGGCGCGGTCCACGGCGACGCCGCCATGCTGGCGGGCCTTGGCGCCGCCTTCCTCGCCGCCAAGCTCACGCGCAGCGACCTGCTCGCCGTGGTGGCCGCCATGGCGACGGCGGCTGGCCTGCGCGCCTTGGGGATCTGACCCCCAAACAAAACGCCGGCGCGGCGAGGAGCCGGCCGGCGTGTTGCGTCTTCGAAATCGGTTATCCGAAAACCAGTCCCCCGAACCGGGCTCAGCCCGGGGCGCCGGGCCGGGCCGCGGCCTGGGTGCCGGGCACGGACGGGTCGGCAGCGGGGGCGGGCGCGGCAGGCGCCGCGGGAGCCGCGGGAGCCGCAGGCTTGGGCTTCGGCTTCGGCTTGTTGGTGATGGACCGCACCTGGGCCATGACCTCCTCGTGCAGCCGGGGCGACTTCTCGATGTTGAAATGATCGATGGAGCCGATGGCGTCGAGGTTGCGGTTCACGATGTTGCCGCGGAAGCCGCGAGCGGCGGTCAGGCGCTTACCGTAGCCGTTGTTGGACTGGTAGTAATTGACGAAATAGCCGAGCGACGGCCCCACTTGGGTCACGCCCACCGGATCAAAAGTCACCACCAGCTTGGGCGGCACGCCGAGGGCGGTGAGACGCTCGGCCATCTCGATGGCAGCGTCGGCACCCAGCGAATGGCCGACGATGACGATGGGCGAATTGCCGGTGGCCCGGCTCTCGGCGGCCGCCGCATCGGCGAGCTGCTGCCACTGGCCGTATTCATGCACCGTGGCGGGGATGCCACGCGCATTCATCTTCGCGGCGAGATCGTCCATGCCCAGCGAAAAGACGTTGGCGAGGCCGCGCAGCAGATAGACGTGACCGCGATTCTGCTGGGCCAGCGCTGGCTGGGCGACACAGAATACGATGATCGCTGCGAGCAGCGCCTGAGCGAAGCGCAAGCCAGACTTCATGATGGCACCGTCCTTGATGGTGACCGAGTTCTGCCGCCAAAATACGAGGCGAGCAACTGCGGATCGGTTATCCGGCGCACAACCTCGGGCAAGGGCTGCACTTTTCGCCACTTGCGTGGCCCGCCTGCATCAGCAGCGCGCGACATGGGACGTTGGGTAAATTTGAATGTAGGTACGGATGCACCCCCATCCACCCATGTAGGTTGTATACCTTCGATCTTCGACCTAAAACGTCTCGCGGTGAGGACAAGAGCGTGAACGCACATCTCACAGGCTTGATCGTACACCGCGATGGGCGCGGTTTTCCTCCTGACCTTCAGGTTCTCGCGAACCTGCGGCTGGATACCGAGCTGAAGCGCGAGCGTCTGGCGCGGCGGCCGGAACCGGAAGCGCCCGATTCGCGCCCCCCAGGCAGCGTGCTGATCGTAGCCGCCTTGTCGGCCATCTCCGGCGCGGTGATGGGCCTCGTCTTCGGCGGGCATTTCACTATCGCGACCGCCGTTCTCGTCAGCGTCCCCGTCGGGGTCGCTGTGGGCATGTGGGTGCGGGGGCTCGCGGGCTGAGCCGTTTCAGCGGCAGCTCGTCGGATCCGTTCTGAAAAACTTCTCTAGAAGAGTGGGCTAGCGCACAGCTCGCAGGCTTGAGTTCGCGAGATGTGCCTGCGGCCTGGCGGCCCGCGTTTCCCCGATCTCCGGCGTCAGGCGCGGCCCACCAGCAGAACATGCAGGCTGCGCGGACCGTGGGCGCCCAGCAGCAGCGTCTGCTCGATGTCGGCGGAGCGCGACGGCCCGGTGATCCAGTTCACCGTGCGCGGCATCTCCCCCTGCCCGAAGCACTCGCGCACGCGTGTCCACACGCTCTCATAATCGCTAGCCACGTCGGCGGCATCCACCACCACCAGGTGATGATCCGGCAGAAGGTTCAGCGTGCTCGGATTGTCCGGACCCGACAGCATCACCAGCGTGCCGGATTCCGCCACCCCGGCGAAGGCGTGGGAGAGGCCGGCGAGCTGGCGCCCGTCGGAGGCTCCGATCCACACGTCGAGATTGGGCTCGCGTTCCCACGGCAGCGACGCCAGCCGGGCATCGCCGCCGCGCAGGATGGTGGGCGGCAGGTTGCGACCGCGCAGATAGGCCGCAACCGCGCCGGGCACATCTTCCGCGCTCGGCAGATGATCGATGCTGGCGGCAGCCGCCACCACCATGTCCTTGAACAGGGCGAGGCGCTCGGCCGGTGGAAGCTGGGCGCGGGCGGGCACAAGGCCGCGCGGATGGCCGGCGAGCCGCCCGTCCACCTCCTGCCGACGCGGCGCCTCCTGCGAGGTGACGCCCAGCGCGCGGCGGACCGAGGCGAAGACCGTGTCGCGGGAAGAGGTCATGAATGGGTGTCCCTGTTGGCGTCCCTGTTGGCCTGCCGGGTCGTGCGCGCGGCCCGCTGGGCGCGCCACTGGGCCTGGAAGGTGCCGCCCTCGGGCGCGGGGAAATCGCGATGGCCGGTCCAGCCGCCGGCGAGTGGCAGCGCGGCGAAGCGCCCCTTCTTGCGGCCGAGGACGGAAAGTAGCTTCATGGCAAGGCCCGTCGCCGGCCGGTAAAGCCAGCCGCGCCGCGCGAAGAAGCCCCACACCGCAAGCCCGTAGCGCTGGGGCGCGGGCGTGAGGTGCCGCTCGAACTCCTTCTCCCGCCAATGTCGCATCAGCTTGGGCAGCGGGATGCGCACCGGGCACACCTCCTCGCAGCGGCCGCAGAAGGTGGAGGCGTTGGGCAGGTTCGCGCCCTTCTCGATGCCGATGAGCGCGGGGGTCAAAACCGATCCCATGGGGCCGGGATAGACCCAGCCATACGCATGCCCGCCCACCGCATGGTAGACCGGGCAATGGTTCATGCAGGCGCCGCAGCGGATGCAGCGCAGCATCTCCTTCAGCGGGCCGCCGAGCATGCCGGAGCGCCCGTTGTCGAGAATCACCACGTGATATTCGCCCGGCCCGTCCGGGTCACCGGGACGGCGGGGGCCGGTGGAGAAGGTGGTGTAGACGCTCATCTCCTGACCGGTGGCCGAGCGGGCCAGCACGCGCAGCAGCTGGCTCACGTCCTCCAGCGTCGGCACCAGCTTTTCCAGCGAGGCGAGCACGACGTGGGCCTTGGGCAGGGTCTGGGTGAGGTCGCCGTTGCCCTCGTTGGTGACGATGATGGAGGTGCCGGTCTCCGCCACCAGGAAATTGGCGCCGGTGATGCCCACGTCCGCCACCAGGAACTTCTGGCGCAGCTCGCCCCGCGCCTCGGCGAGCAGGGCCGTGGGCTCGGAGAGATTGCGCTCGGGGGCGAGGTGCGCGTGGACGCGGCGGAAATCCTCCTCCACCTGCTCCTTGTTGAGGTGGATGGCGGGGGCGATGATGTGGGACGGCGCCTCGCCCCGGATCTGGATGAGATATTCGCCGAGATCCGTCTCCACCGGCTCGATGCCGGCGGCGGAGAGGTGATCGTTGAGGCCGATCTCCTCCGAGATCATGCTCTTGCCCTTGGTCACTGTCCTGGCGCCGAGGTCGCGGCAGATTTTCGTGACGACGTCCCGGGCCTCGGCCGCGTCTACGGCGAAGTGCACGTGGCCGCCGGCCGCCTTCACCTTCTCCTCGAAGCGTTCCAGATAGAGATCAAGATGGGCCAGCGTGTGGTTCTTGATGTCCCGCGCGCTGTCGCGCAGGGCGTCGAACTCGGGCAGCTTTTCCGCCGCCGCCGTCCGCTTGCCGATGAACCCGGGGCCGACCTTGGACAGCGCCGCCTGCAGCGGCACGTCGGCCAGGGCGTGCTTCGCGTTGTCCTTGAAGCGGGGCGAGGTGATCTCGACGCTCATCGGGTTTTCTCCGCAGCCGGCTCGCCGAGGGCGGGGGCGTCGCCCATGCCCGCGAGCACCTCGGCCACATGGCGCGCCACCACGGGACGGCCCTGGCGCTGGAGCTTGCCCGCCATGTTCATGAGGCAGCCCAGATCCCCCGCCAGAAGCGTGTCCGCCCCCGAGGCGGCGATGTTGGCCGCCTTCTTCTCCACGATGGCGTTGGAGACATCCGGATATTTCACGCAGAAGGTGCCGCCGAAGCCGCAGCAGGTGTCGGCGTCCGCCATCTCGGACAAGGTCAACCCCTCCACCGAGGCGAGCAGCGCGCGCGGCTGGTCCTTCACCCCCAGCTCGCGCAGGCCGGAGCAGCTGTCGTGATAGGTGACGGTGCCGTCATAGGCGGCCTCCACCCGCGTCACCCCGCGCACGTCCACCAGGAACGACACCAGCTCGTGGACCTTGGCGCAGAAGCGATCCACCCGCGAGGTCCAGTCCGGCTCGCCGGCGAACAGCTCGGGATAATGGGCCTTGATCATGCCGGCGCAGGAGCCGGACGGGGCGACCACATAATCGAAATTCTCGAACGCCGCGATCACCTGCTCGGCCAGCGCGCGGGCGGTGGCACGGTCGCCGGAATTGAAGGCGGGCTGGCCGCAGCAGGTCTGCGCCGGAACGTCCACGTCGCAGCCGGCATCCTCCAGCAGCTTGGCCGCTGCGAACCCGATGGAGGGCCGAATCATGTCCACGAGGCAAGTGCAGAACAGGCCGACCCGCGGCGGCGACAGGTCCGCATGGCGTGGCGAAGAGGAGGGCATGGCATCCCTGGCGTTGTGGGGTGTGCGCGCGGCGCGGTGAAGCAGACGCGCATTTTAGAACGATTCATATAGCACCCAGTCCGACGCCCCGGAAAGGCGCGAGCAGGCCGGCGCCGTGTCTCGGTTTGAAAGAAATGCACCGACCTGCTCCCTCCCCCGCATGCGGGAGAAGGGTGGGGAGGAGGCACGGCACCGGAGCAGAACACAGGGTGGGGGCAGTCAAAGCAGCCGATTTCAAAACTGAGACGCCGCCGCCCCTCACGCCTCGATGACCATCCGGGATGCACGGGACAGCCGGGCCAGCAGGCGCAGCATATCGGCTCGCCTCAAGGCCACGCAGCCCTCGGTGGGCCGGAAGCCGGGACGGGCCAGATGGACGAACACTGCCGAGCCCCGCCCCGCCACCCGCGGGCGGGTGTTGTGATCGAGCACCATCACCAGGTCGTAGAGCCCATCGTCCCGCCACATGCGCTCATGGGAAACCTTGCGGGAACCGCCCATGGGCAGCGTGACGGGCTGGTTGTAGCGACGGTCGGCGGCCTCGTCGCACCAGCCGTCGCTCGGCTTCAGCGCGCGGCAAGGCAGGCGCGTGACCGGGCGTGGGCCGTGGTCAGGCCGGTAGAGGAGACGCAGGATCCGCCACCGCCCGGCGGGGGTCCGCCCGTCGCCCTCGCGCTTGTCGAAGGCCATGCCGGAGCGGCCAAGCGCCACCGGAAGGGCGAGGCTGCCGCAGCGCAAAATGCCCTCATGGCGGGTGCCGGGGCGTCGCCTGACGCTGACTTGGGAGATGCCCACAGGATATCGCTCCCTCATGACGTAGTGTAATACCCCCCGACGCCCGTCCATGGATGGAAATTTGCGTCAAGCCATGGGCATGCTCTACTTGCGCGATTCGCGCGCCTGCAAGGGCGCAGGAGGAATTGAATGCCCAATGCGTGGAAAATCCTGGTGGTCGAAGACGACCCGGAGCTGCGCGACGCCCTGATCGAACAGCTCGCGCTCCAGGACGAGTTCGAACCGGTGCCCGCCGAGACCGCCGCCGGCGCCATGGAACTGGCGAAGAACGGCGCCATCGATCTCGTCATCATGGATGTGGGCCTGCCCGACATGGACGGGCGCGAGGCGGTGCGCCTGATGCGGCGCTCGGGCTTCAAGGCGCCCATTCTCATGCTCACCGGGCACGACACCGACAGCGACACCATCCTGGGCCTCGAGGCCGGGGCCAACGACTATATCATCAAACCGTTCCGCTTCGCCGTGCTGCTGGCGCGCCTGCGAGCGCAGATGCGCTCCCACGAGGCGAGCGAAGACGCGGTGTTCGCCATCGGCCCCTATTCCTTCCGGCCCGGCGCCAAGCTGCTGCTGACCGATCGCGGCTCCAAGATCCGCCTGACCGAGAAGGAGACGGCGATCCTGCGCTATCTCTACCGCGCCGGGAAGACGCCGGTGCCCCGCGAGACCCTGCTGCAGGAAGTGTGGGGTTATAATTCCGGGGTCACCACCCATACTCTGGAAACCCACATCTACCGCCTGCGCCAGAAGATCGAGCCCGATCCCTCCAACCCCACCCTGCTCGCAACCCAGGCCGGCGGCTACAAGCTGGTGCCCTGAGCCCTGGGGATGCGCGTCCAGCATCCCTGCGGCCCCAATGAAGTGAGGAAACCCCGTCGGTGAGCATTGAGAGGGACATCGCGCTGCTTCGGTCAGTCGCCACCTTCGACATGCTGAACAGCGAGGCGCTGCGCCTGCTGGCGGCCGACGCACGCACCGAGACCCTGGCCAAGGGCACCACCCTGTTCCGCATGGGCGAGATCGCCGAATGCGCCTATGTGGTGGTCTCCGGCCGCATCCGCCTGGTGGACGACCGCAAGGCGGACGCGCCGCGCCTCCTGAAAGAGGTCGGCCCTGGCACCCTCATCGGCGAGACCGCCCTCATCGTGCCGACGCCCCGCCCGGTCACCGCGGTGGCCGAGGACGAGGTCCAGCTGCTGAAGATCCCGCGCACCGCCTTCGTCGCCATGCTGGAACGCTTCCCGGACGCCACCGCCAAGATCCGGCGCGCCATCGCCAAGCGTCTGGAAGACACCATCCGCGCCCTCGACACGGTACGCCTGAAGCTCGAGGACCAGCGCGCGCGCCAGCGCCGTCGCCGCTGAGCGGACCTCAGACCTCGGCCCCGGTCTTCAGTTGGTGCCAAGTTGGTCACGCTCCCCAACTTGGGGCTCCCGAATTGCAGATCTTGAATCCGGTCCGGCAATGGCCGGAGCCGGGCGCCACTCGGGCTTGAACAAAGGTCCATGAGCAAAGCTCACTGGCCTTCGGATCGGATCAGGCGAGCAGGACCCCGGCACCCGCGAGCAGCACCACCACCGCCAGCGGCGGCACGCGCCACACCGTGAGCAGCAGGAAGCCGGCCACCGCCGCCACGAAATCCGGCGCATCGAACACGGCGCCGGTGAACACCGGGCTGTAGAGCGCCGCCCCGATGAGGCCCACCACCGCCGCATTGGCGCCGCGCATGGCGGCCTGGGCGCCGGTTCGCCGCCGCAGCTGGTCCCAGAACGGCAGCATGCCGGTCACCAACAGCAGGCCCGGCAGGAAGATGGCGACGAGCGCGACGGCAGCTCCCGCGATGCCGTTGGGCTCAGGCCCCATGGCCGCACCGAGATAGGCGGCGAATGTGAAGAGCGGGCCGGGTACCGCCTGCGCAAGGCCATAGCCGGCAAGGAAGGTGGAGGCGGAAACCCAGCCGGGCGCCACCACCTCGGCCTGGAGCAGCGGCAGCACCACGTGGCCGCCGCCGAACACCAGCGCGCCGGAGCGATAGAAGGCATCGAACAGGGCCAGGGCCTGCACGTGGCTCGCCGCCGCGATCACCGGTGGCACCACCAGCAGCACCGCGAACAGCGCCAGCAGGAGGGCGCCGGTGCGCCGCGTCAGCGGCACCGACAGGGTCGGCTCGGGACCCGATACACTCCCGCGCACGGGCGGCGCCTCGGCGCACAGGACGAGTCCGGCGAGGGCGCCCAGCGCGATGGCCACCACCTGCCCCAGGGCACTGCCGGCGAACACCACGAGGGCGAGGGCGGCAAGGGCGATGCCGGCGCGGTCGCGATCCGGCGTCAGGGTCCGGGTCATCCCCCAAACCGCCTGCGCCACCACGGCCACGGCCACCAGCTTGAGGCCGTGCAGCACGCCGTCGGTGCCGGCAAGGCTCGCCGCGCCCAGCGCGCAGCCTGTCAACGCGATGGCAGAGGGCAGGGTGAAGCCGGCCCAGGCGGCCAGCCCGCCGACCAGCCCGCCGCCGCGCAGCAGGCCGAGCGTGAAGCCGAGCTGGCTGGAGGCGGGGCCGGGCAGGAACTGGCACAGGGCGACGAGATCGCCATAGGCGGCATCGTCCATCCAGCGACGGCGCAGCACCAGCTCGTCGCGGAAATAGCCGAGATGGGCGACAGGGCCGCCGAAGGAGGTGAGGCCGAGCTTGAGGAAGGCACCGAATACTTCGCCGGGCGAGCCGGGGGGTGCACCTGTCCGGTGTTCGCCCGTCTCCTGCGCGCCCGTCTCCTGCGCGCGTGGCGCGCCCTGCTCCGTCATGACGTGCGGCCCCATTCTGTCGGAGCCTTCGATGTCACCGGCGCCCGTCAGCCGTCAAGGCGGCGCATGCGCATGCCGTCCGCAAACAGAAACCGCCTCCCCTGAGGGGAGGCGGCGACGGACCTTGCGGTCCTGATCCGGCGGGCCCCCGCCCGCCTCTCCGCGGAGAGGCGGAGCCCGCCAGATGTCATCAGGGCCTGCTCACTCGGCCGCGATGGCCGGGGTGCCGGTGGTCTCCAGCTCGTCCTCGAGGGAGAAGTGCTCGCCGTTGAGGGCGCGGCTGAGCTGGTCCTTGTTCAGCTCGCCTTCCCAGCGGGCGACGACGATGGTGGCCACCGCATTGCCGATGAAGTTGGTGATGGCCCGGCACTCGGACATGAAGCGGTCGATGCCGAGGATGAGGGCGAGGCCCGCCACCGGCACGCTCGGCACCACCGAGAGGGTGGCGGCGAGGGTGATGAAGCCGGCGCCGGTGATGCCCGCCGCGCCCTTGGACGAGAGCATGGCCACCAGAAGCAGCAGGATCTGTTCCTCGAACGACAGGTGGATGCCGGTGGCCTGCGCGATGAACAGGGCCGCCAGCGTCATGTAGATGTTGGTGCCGTCGAGGTTGAACGAGTAGCCCGTGGGGATCACAAGGCCCACCACCGACTTGGCGCAGCCGGCGCGTTCCATCTTCAGCATCAGGCCCGGCAGGGCGGCTTCAGAGGAGGAGGTGCCGAGCACGAGGAGCAGTTCCTCGCGGATATACTTCAACAGCTTCCACAGGGAGAAGCCATTGTAGCGCGCCACCAGGCCCAGCACCACGAAGATGAACAGCGCCGCGGTGATGTAGAAGGTGACGATCAGCATGGCGAGGTTCGCCACCGAGCCGATGCCGTATTTGCCGATAGTGAAGGCCATGGCGCCGAACGCGCCGAGGGGGGCCGCCTTCATCAGGATCGCCACCAGCCGGAACATGGCCGCCGAGGCCGAGTTCAGGATCTTCATCACCGGCTCGCCGGCCTCGCCGACGCCGCCCAGGGCGATGCCGAACAGCACGGCGAAGAACAGCACCTGCAGGATGTCGCCCGAGGCGAGCGCCGAGATGGGCGTCGTCGGGATGATGTTCATCAGGAAGCCGATGATGGTGGAATCATGGGCCTGCGCCGCATAGCCGGCCACCGCCTTGGGATCCAGCGACTTGGGATCGATGTTGAGGCCCGAGCCGGGCTGTACCACGTTCGCCACCACGAGGCCGATCAGCAGCGCCAGTGTGGAGAAGGTGATGAAGTAGATCATGGCCTTGCCGGCCACGCGCCCGACCTTGGCGAGGTCCCGCATGCCGGCAATGCCGGTGACCACGGTGAGGAAGATGACCGGGGCGATCACCATCTTGACGAGCTTGATGAAGGCGTCGCCGAGCGGCTTCAGGCTGGCGCCCACATCCGGGTAGAAATGGCCGAGCAGGATGCCCGCGATAATGGCGATGATGACCTGGAAATACAGGTGGTGGTAGAATTTGCGAGGATGCGCCGGCACCGCCGCGGCGGGAATTGCATGGGCCATTGGAGAGTTCCTCCGCCGGGGCCGGGTGCCTCTTGCGATGGGCACTGCGGACGCCGGATGCTTCGTTGACAGGATGGCGCAGGACGCCGGGTACGTCCCCTCTTGCGCAAGCTGCATGCCAGTCCTGCGTTACACGCACATCTTTGTTAGGCCATTGCGAACCATCGATAATTTCTCTGAGGTCGGGAATCGGGCTCGACTCGGCGTGCGGATGGATGCACTCTCGCCCTCAATCACGTGTGGAAAATCGCACACATCGAGATGAGGAAACGGGAGTGGACGCGTCTCCCAGCGCGGATCGTCCGGCGCGCCGGCGGCCCATCCTCGTGGCGGCGGGGGTGGTGGCGGCCATCGCCCTCACTCTGCTGGGCCTCGACCGGGTGGCCGACTATGCCGCGCGCCGCTGGGCCCTCGCCCAGGTGGAGTCGAGCGCGGCCACCGCCGCCGCCCTGCGCGTGGCGGTGCTGCGCTCCGAGATCGAGAAGCAGCGCTCCCTGCCCCTCGCCCTGGCCCAGGACCCGGACGTGCGCCGGGCGCTGGAGATCGGCAACGCGGCGCGCATCGACGCCCTGAACACGCGGTTCGAGCATCTGGCCGCCAGCATCCGCACCGGCGTCATCTACCTCATCGATGCCGACGGCCACACCATCGTGGCGAGCAACTACCGCACCCCCGAGAGCTTCCTGAACAGCGACTACGGCTTCCGCCCCTATTTCCGCCTCGCCCTCGCGCAGGGCCGGGCTGAGCATTTCGCCTTCGGCACCGTCAGCCGCCGTCCGGGCCTCTATCTCGCCCAGCGGGTGGAGGCGGACGGCGTGCCCATCGGCGTGCTGGTTCTGAAGGCCGAGTTCGACGCGCTGGAGGACGAGTGGCGGCGCTTCGCCGAGCCCACCTTCGTCACTGATGCCCGCCACATCGTGCTCATCTCCAGCGTGCCCGGCTTCCGCTTCCGCACCACCCGCCCCCTCGACAAGGTGGAGCGTGAGGCCATCCGCGAAAGCCTCCAGTTCGGCGACTCGCCCCTCGAACTGCTCGACCTCGACCCCACCGCCGCCGATCCGGCGGTGAAGCGGGTGCGGTTGCCCGGCCAGGCCAAGCGGGAGGATTTCCTCGAATCCTCCCTGCCCGTGCCCACCACCGACTGGACCCTGTCGGTGCTCGCACCCACCGCCGCCACCACCAACCTCGCCGGCACTGCGGCGCGCACCTCCGCCGCCCTGCTCGGGGTGGTCGCCATCGGCTCGGCGGGGCTATGGCGCACCCGCCGTCGCCGCCGCGCCCGCGCCGAGGCGCAGGAGGCGGAAGCCCGGCGCGAGCTGGAGGCCCGGGTCGCCGACCGCACCACCGAGCTGAGCGCCGCCAACGCCCAGCTGCGCACGGAGATGGAGGAGCGCCGCCGCTCCCGCCTTGCCATCGATGCCCTGCAAGACGAACTGGTGCAGGCCTCCAAGCTCGCGGTGCTGGGCCAGATCGCGGCCGGCGTCGCCCATGAGGTGAACCAGCCGGTGGCGGCCATCCGCACCTTCGCCGAGAATTCCCGCGCCTTCCTGGCGCAAGGCCAAACCGGTCCGGCGGTGGAGAATCTCGCGACCATCGCCGCACTCACCGAGCGCATCGGCGCCATCACCGGCGAATTGCGCGCCTTCGCCCGCAAATCCGCCGCGCGCCTCGAACCGGTGGGGCTGGGCACCGTGGTGGACGGGGCGCTGCTGCTGCTGCGCTATCGGCTGCTGCAGAACGACATCACCCTGAAGGTCGACCTCGACGTGCCGGAAGTGCAGGTGACGGGCGACCGCGTCCGGCTGGAGCAGGTGTTCGTCAACCTCATCCAGAATGCCGCGGAAGCCCTCGACACCCGCCGCGACGGCGAGATCCGCATCGCCTCCGCCACGGGCGCGGAAAAGGTGGTGGTCACGGTGGCCGACAACGGCCCCGGACTGCCGCCGGAAGTGCTGGGGGCGCTGTTCCTGCCCTTCACCACCACCAAGACGCAGGGGCTGGGGCTGGGCCTCGTCATCTCCAAGGACATCATCACCGAATCGGGCGGTACGCTGGCCGTGGCCAATGCGGGCGGCGCCGTCTTCACCATCACCTTACCAAGGGCATCCGAGGCAACCTCATGAGCGATGTCGCCTTCATCGACGATGACGACCTGCTGCGCGCCGCCAATGTGCAGGCGCTGATGCTGGCCGACCTCACCGTCACCGGCTACGGCTCGGCGCTGGCCGCGCTGGAGGAGATCGGCGCCGACTTTCCCGGCG
Organism: Xanthobacter versatilis; assembly: GCF_043193975.1. Classification (NCBI taxonomy): domain Bacteria; kingdom Pseudomonadati; phylum Pseudomonadota; class Alphaproteobacteria; order Hyphomicrobiales; family Xanthobacteraceae; genus Xanthobacter; species Xanthobacter versatilis. The sequence continues at coordinate 195,909 of NZ_JBAFVB010000004.1, forward strand.
TCGTGGTCAGCGACGTGCGCATGCCGGGGATCGACGGGCTGGAATTGTTCCGGCGGCTGCGGCGGGTTGATCCCGACCTGCCGGTCATCCTCATCACCGGCCACGGCGACATCGCCATGGCGGTGGATGCCATGCGCGAAGGCGCCTACGATTTCCTCGCCAAGCCCTATGCCAACGACCGCCTCCTCACCAGCGTGCGCCACGCCCTCGACCGCCGGCGCCTGGTGCTGGAAAACCGCGACCTGAAGCGCTCGGTGGAGGCGGCAAGCGAGGACATGCCCCTTTTGGGCACCACCCCGGTGATGGCGCGCATGCGCCAGATGCTACGCCAGATCGCCGATGCCGACGTAGACGTGCTGGTGGAGGGCGAGACCGGCTCCGGCAAGGAGGTGGTGGCGAATGCGCTCCACCGCTGGAGCCGCCGCGCCGCACGGCCGTTCGTCGCGGTCAATTGCGGCGCGCTGCCGGAAACGGTCATCGAGAGCGAACTGTTCGGCTACGAGGCCGGCGCCTTCACCGGCGCGCTCAAGAAGCGGGTCGGGCGCATCGAGCACGCCAATGGCGGCACCCTCTTTCTCGACGAGATCGAGGCCATGTCGCCAGCCTTGCAGGTGAAGCTGCTGCGGGTTCTGGAAGCCCGCGAGATCGCGCCGCTCGGCACCAACGACACCCGGCGCGTGGACATCCGCGTGGTAGCCGCCTCCAAGGTGGACCTGCCGGCGCTGGTGCGCCAGGGCGCCTTCCGGGAGGACCTCTATTATCGCCTGCACGTGGCCGGCGTGCGGATTCCCGCCCTGCGCGAGCGGCGGGCGGACGTGCCGCTGCTGTTCGGCCATTTCCTCGCCCGCGCGGCCGAGCGCTTCAACCGGCCGCCGCCGGAGCTCGACGCCGCCGTGCGCAAGCATCTGGCCGAGCACGACTGGCCCGGCAACGTGCGCGAGCTGGTGCATTATGCCGAGCGGGTGGCACTGGGGCTGGTGGACGACCTCACGGCGGACGTCGGGGCGGATCTGGGCGCGCCGGGCGGGCTGACGGACGGCACGCTTCCGGAGCGGGTGGACCGTTTCGAGGCCGGCGAGATCCGCGCCGCGCTGGAAGCCAACCAGGGCGACATCCAGGCCACGGTGGCGGCCCTCGGCATTCCGCGCAAGACCTTCTACGACAAGCTGCGCCGCCACGGCATCGACCAGTCCGCCTACCGCCCCACCCGCCAGACCGCGCGGTGAGGGTGGCCGCCTTCAGGAGCTAACGCCCCCCTCTCCCGCGTGCGAGGGGGGTTCCCACCGTCCCTCGGCGAGATGACGACCTCAAAGCCCCAGGTCCCCTTCAGCTGCCTCCGCCCGGAAAGGTGCGGGTGAAGACCCTGCCTTCGGTATCCTCGGCGCGGACGCTCACCTGATCCGATGAGGGCGTGTAGCTGAAGCGGAAGGTGGGGTCCTCGCTGATGGAGATGCCGCCCTCCATGGCGAAGATCAGCTTCTCGCCCTGCTTCACCTCCACCTCGCGCACGAACCAGGCCGGGGTGTAGCCGCGCGTCTCCGGATCGATCTGGAGGCCGGAGAAGTTGGGATGGCGGATCTGCACCTGGGCTTCAGGCCGGCCGGTGGCGGCGAACGAGCGGAAGCGCATCTCGCCCACATGGGCGATGGAATCCGCCGTATCCTTGGTGGCGGGCGCAGAGCAGCCGCCCGCCGCCTTCACATAGGCCTTGGTCATCAGCAAGGCGCCGTCGCTGGTCTCCGCGACTGCGCGGACGAAGGAATAGGAATTCACCCGCACCCGCAGCGACAGGGAGAAGTCCCGCGTGCCCTCGGCCAGGGTGAAGCGGCCGGCCATGGGCGCGGGGTTCTCGTCCACCACGAGCGTCACCGCCTTAAGCGTGCGCGGATCGCCCGCGGGCAAGGCGAGCTGGATGGTGATGGGGACGAGGGCGGCATCCTCCGCCCGGCCCGGCGCGTCGAGCTGGACGATGGCGCCAGCGTCAACGATGGCCTTGCCCGGGAAAAGATCGGGCCGGATGGAGGCCCAGGTGGCCTCCCGAGCGGCTGCCTCGCGGTTCGGTTCAGTGGCAGCCCCCTGGGCGGCTTCGGGCGCCTGCGCCAGGGCCGGGCCGGCACCGGGCAGCACGGCGCACAGCGCCAGCGCGACAAGGCCCGCCCGGCCGGCGGTGCGGGATGGAGAGCGACGCATCATGGCGGTTCCTCCTTATGCCGGATCAAGGGTGCCGGATCAGGGACGGGGCGTTGCGGGCACGAGCGGAAGGCCTGCCTGTGACCAGCCGTCGGTTCCTTCCGGAAACCAGGCGACGTTGCGATAGCCGTCTTCCAGCGCCCGCTTCGCCGCGTTCCACGACATCCAGCACTGACGCTGGCAGAAGATGACGAGGGGTGCGTTCACATCGCCGCGACTGGCGGCGTCCAGCCCGGCGCGGAAATAGGCCTCGGTGTCAGCGTTGAGGGCGCCGAAGCCCACGTTGGGCAGCCACATGGCGCCGGGAATGCTGTCATGGGGCGGATCGCGCCACACCGTCCCGGCGGGCAGGCCGGCGGGCCTGGGCGGGCGCGGCAGCACGTCGATGAAGGCGGCGGTGCCGGCGCGCCAGAGTTCGGCGGCGGCGTCCGTGTCCAGCACCTTGGCGCCGGCGAGGGTGGCCGGCGTCGGCGCGCGATAGGCATCGAGCCGATAGTCCGCCGGCTCCGGCGGCGCCTCCTCGGCGGCGGCGATGGAAATGGAAAGGCACGCCACGACGCAGAAGGCCGCCAACGCGGCACGGGCAATTCCGCCGACGGCAGCCGTTGCCGCGCCCCCGGGTGTCACTGGCCGATCCTCGTGTCCCCGGCCGGCGCTGCGGCGGTGATGAGCGCGCCGTCGTCATCGACGAGGGGCACATGGGCGGCGAGCAGCACCTTCTCGATGTCCGCGGCGCGCTTGCGCAGCACGGTGTTGAGGGTCTGCTTCCAGGCATGATCGGTGGGCCGCACGCCCATGGTGATGCGATAGGTCATGGCCGGCCGCTCAGCTTCCTTCAGCAGCGGCACCACCTTGAGCGGCGTCGGCGACTGCGCGGCGAAGGCGCCGGCGGTGGGGCCCCACAGCAGCGCGCCGTCGATCTCGCCTTTGGCGAGGTCGTCCAGCATGTCCTGCGCGGGCGAGGCGAAGCGGCGGTCCACCAGAAGCGAATAGGTCCGCGCCTTGGGCAGCAGGCCATATTCGAGCATGTGGTCCGCCGGTGGGGTCGCCGCCATGACGCCGAGCCGGGCCTCCTTGAGGCGCGGATCGGACAATTGCTCGACACCGTCGAAGCGGCCCCCGGCCTTCACCACCAGCACATAGACCGACTGGTAATAGGGATTGGTATGCAGCACCGGGTCGGCCCCGGCGGCATAGCCGATGACCACGTCGCACAGCCGCCGGCCGAGGGTGTTGCGCACGAAGCCGGGACCCTGCGGCATGAAATAGGTGCGCACCGGGACCTTCAGCTCGTCCGCCACGATGGCGGCGATCTTATTCTCGAACCCCTCTCCCGCCATGTTGGAATAAGGCATGTTCGCCGGGTCGGCGCAGACCCTGAGCGCGTCCCCCGACACCTGGTCGGGGATCTGCTGGCCGCGCGCCCCCGAGGCGCTCAGCAGCAGGATCGCGGCGAGCGCACCGGTGGCGAAGGAGGCGAGGAGCGCGGCGAAACGCTCCTTGGTCGCCGGGGCCCGGCTACTCGCCGAGGCAGGCTTTTTCCGCATCGGTGGTTCCCTGCGTCTTGTCATCCCGCTTCGCGGGACGCACGCGGCCCAGTGCATCGTTCGAACGGGCGCGCAAGTAGACGTAGATGTCGTCCAGGTAGCACATCACATTCTTGTTCAGGCCGAAGGACGGCATGACCTTGTCATTGCCGCTGCTGATGTTCTGCCGGCCGCCCACCACCACTTCGCTGAACTGGTCGAAGTTCATGGCCTTGACCGAGTCGATAAGGGCCGGCGCATAGGTGGAGCCCATGCCGTCGGGGCCATGGCAGACATGGCATTCGGCGTGATAGCGCCGGTAGCCGGAATAGGTGAACCAATCCACCGTGCCGTCAGGCTTGACGTTGTAGGTGGGAGCGCCGGAGGCATCGAAATATTTGCCGTCCTCTTCCTTCACCGGCTTCGGGTCACCCGGAGGGGTGAATTCCGCGAACGCGGGCAGGCTGGCGCCGACCACTTGAAAGCTGAACGCGGCGAAGAAGAAAACGCCGGCGCGCTTCAGATTGACTGTTGAAACCACACGATCTCTCCAAAAGGGCAGACGAAGGGCTAGAGCCGGCGCCGCAGCGGCGTTCCGTCCCTCGCTCTCCAATGCAAAGGCGCCAAAGCACGCGCGAGGAGGTGCATCGGCGCGCCCGAGCACGCGCCGATCCGCCTGCACCGCAAGCCGATCGGAAAACGCGTTCTCGTTTCTCAGAGTTAGAGGGCGATTCACTGATCAGATTGTTTCATCTGATCAGATCACGCTCTAACGCGTCCGACTGGGTTCCAACCTTGAATGCGGTGCCGATTTCGGGACCGGCACGCCGCCTGTATCGAGGGGCGTGCCGGTCCTTCTGGGGACGCGCCGGAGATCCTGTCATCCGGAACGCGTCAGTCGCGCTTCAGGCCGTCCGTCCCGTCAGGGGACGGCGAACACCGTGAGCTGGCCGCCGAGAGCAGTGTAGTTGCTCAGGGCCGCATAGCCACCCACAGCGCCGAGGCCGGCGTTGGGGTCGTTGAGGCCGGCCGCGAGGCCGATGCCGGCCCAGCCGCCGACGCCCGAGAGCACGGCCACATACTGCTTGCCCTGGTGGGTGTAGGTCATCACGTTGCCGATGATGCCGGACGGGGTCTTGAACTTGTAGAGTTCCTTGCCCGTCTTGGCGTCAACCGCCTTCAGGTAGCCTTCGAGGGTGCCGTAGAAGACCACGCCGCCAGCGGTGGCGAGCGCACCGGACCACACGGAGAACTGCTCCTTGTTGGACCACACGATCTTGCCCTGGCGGGCATCCCACGCGATGAAGTTGCCCATGCCACCGTGGCTGTTCGGCGCCGGGAACATGGAGAGCGTGGCGCCCACGAAGGGCTGGCCCGGGGTGTAGCTCACGCGGAACGGCTCGTAGTCCATGCACACGTGGTTGGTGGGCACGTAGAACAGGCCGGTGTCAGGCGAGAAGGCCGCGGGCTGCTGGTCCTTGGTGCCAAGCGCCGCCGGGCAGATGCCGGTGGTGTTGGTGTCCTCGCCGCCCTTCTCGGTGGAGTAGCGGCCCACAACCAGCGGACGACCGTAGGTCGGGCTGTTGCGGTCCATGTCCACCTTGGTGGCCCAGTTCACGGCGGGGTCGTACTTTTCGGCCACCAGCAGTTCGCCGGTCTTGCGGTCCAGCGTGTAGCCGAAGCCGTTGCGGTCGAAATGGACGAGGAGCGAGCGATCCTTGTTGTCGATCTTCTGATCGACCAGGATCATCTCGTTGACGCCGTCATAGTCCCACTCGTCGTGGGGGGTCATCTGGTACACCCACTTGGCGACGCCCGTGTCGGCATCGCGGGCGAACACGGTCATGGACCACTTGTTGTCGCCGGGACGCTGCTTGGGGTTCCAGGTGGAGGGGTTGCCGGAGCCGTAATAGACGAGGTTGGTCTGGGGATCGTAGGAATACCAGCCCCAGGTGCAGCCGCCACCAGTCTTCCACTGGTCGCCCTGCCAGGTCTTCAGCGAAGAATCCTTGCCGACCGGCTTGCCCAGTTCCGTGGTCTTCTCGGGATCGACGAGGATGTCGCTGTCCGGACCGATGGAATAGGCGCGCCAGATCTGCTTGCCGCTGTTCAGGTCATACGCCGTCATGTGGCAGCGCACGCCGAACTCGCCGCCGGAGATGCCGACGAGGAGCTTGTCCTTCACCGGGATCACGGTCGCGGTATTGGTCTCACCCTTCTTGGGATCGCCGTTCACCGCCGACCACAGCACCTTGCCGTTCTGGGCGTCGAGGGCCACCACCTTGGTGTCGGCCTGATGCAGGAACACCTTGCCGTCAGCATAGGCGAGACCGCGATTGACCGTATCGCAGCACATCACCGGGATCACGTTGGGATCCTGCTTGGGCTCATACTTCCAGATGATCTTGCCCTCGTTCTTCAGATCGAGCGCATAGACGATGTTCGGGAAGGGCGTGTGCACGTACATCACGTCGCCCACCACGAGCGGCGAGCCTTCATGGCCGCGCAGCACGCCGGTGGAGAAGGACCAGGCAACCTGGAGCTTGCCAACGTTGTCCGCAGTGATCTGCTTCAGCTTGGAAAAACGCGTGTTGGCGTAATCCCCGGTCTGGAGCGCCCACTGGTTGGGATCTTGAGTGAGTTTCAGAACACTATCATTGGCGCGTGCTGGCGCGCCGGCAAATGCCGTGACCACCGCCGCGGCGGTCAGAACCAAAAGACGTCTCATCCGGGCTTCCTCCGATGGATGCGCGCCCGCCTCCACCCACGTGGATCGGGTAACGCACTGAGCGCGTTGTTTTCGCCTTGGGGGACTCCATCTACTTCGGCAGCGTGTCACGACCGGCGTGATGCCATGAAGCCATGCGGTGACTGGCGTCCCGCAGGCCTGCGAACCAACCCCGCGTTCCCCGCACGGAGTTGTTGAAGCCGAAGCTGAGAGGAACGTAAGCAATGTTCTCTCCGGACGCAATACGCCAAATGTCTGCCGCACCCGGAGTTTTGTTCTGCACCTGCGAAGTAACCATACGTAGATTTTGCACTGCAAAAATGGCTGCGCTGCCACAGGAAAAATTTATTCCCACTCCATCTCGTGGAACGCGGTGGTGGCATTGCGGGCGTTGAAATCGTCGAACAGCTGCCAGTTTCCAGCCTCGCTTTGCCCCGCCTCCCGCGCCGCCTGCGAGAGGGTGCGCCCCTCCTGCACCATGGCACGCACATCGGCCACCAGCCGCTTGAGATAGCGCTCCGTGGGCTCCGCCGCCTGCGGCCACGCCACCGAAGCCGGGCCGTGTCCGGGCACCGCGCGCGCGGCGGGACGGCGCTTCAGCTCTTCGATCAGCGCGATCCATCCCGCCGCCTTGCCGTCCAGCGCCGGCACATGACCGAGGAACAGGAGATCGCCGAGGAACCAGGTTCCGGTGGTCATATCGAGCACGGTGAGGTCGGTGGCGGTGTGGGCGGTGGGCCAGGCTTCCAGACGCAGCATCCGGTCGCCGAGGTCGATGTCACGCACGTCGGCCACGGTCTCGTCGGGCAGCACCACGCGGGTGCCGGCCGCTGCCGGCCCCACCAGCCGCTCGGTGGCGGACACATAGGCCTCGGCGCGGGCGGCCAGCGCCTCCGGCAGGTTCCTGTGGCCGATGAAAGTCACGCCGGGGCCGACAAACGCGGCATTGCCGAGCACGTGGTCGGGATGCATGTGGGTGTTGATGACATAACGCACCGGCAGCGCCGTTTTCTGCCGGATCGCGGCCTTCAATTGCTCCCCCGCCTCAAGGCTGCCACCGGTGTCGATCACCGCCACGCCGTCGCGCCCGATGATGAAGCCGGCATTGCCGACGAAGCCGAGATTGCGCGGCAGAGCCAGCGCATAGGGCGCCTGATGCACGAACACGCCGGGCGCCACCTCGCTCACCGTGAACGGCTCCGTCTCCGGTTGCGCCGCAGCATGAACAGGCACGGCGAAGAGCAGGAGTGCGGCGAGCCGCCGCAAGGGGCGAAAGGTCAACCGCAGGGCCATGAGCCGTCTCCCGGAGCGCGTGCGTTGTTTCTCAATCTGCGTGGGATGTGTTGGACTTAAACTTCGCTCAGGACCGGAAAGCGGGCGGCGAGGGCGGCACGCTCCGCCTCGATCCAGTCCGGCGAACGGGCCGCGCGCGGCACGCCAAGGCGCACCTCCTCAAGGATATAGGTGGGGCGCGGCGCGAGCAGCACCAGACGGTCGGCGAGCTGCAGCGCCTCGCGCACATTGTGCGTCACCATCAATACGCCCATTCGGCCAGCCGCGCCCGTGTGTTCGCGCTCGGCGGCCAGCATCACGCAGCGTCGCAGCTCCACCGCCGCCTGGGCATCAAGGGAGACGAAGGGCTCGTCCAGCACCAGGAGATCGGGCTCCACCGCCAGTGCGCGTGCCAGCGACACCCGCCGCGCCAGCCCCAGCGACAGCTCGCCGGGATAGCGGGCGCGATGCACCGCCAGACCGAAGCTCTCCAAAAGCCCGCTGAGATCCATGCCACGCCGCGCCGGCGGCAGGACGATGCGGATATTCTCCTCCACCGTCCGCCACGGCAGGAGCCGGGGCTCCTGAAAGGCGATGCCGATGGCAAGCTGCGCCGGATCGGGCGCCAGCGTGCCTTCAAAATCCCGGTCGAGGCCGCAGAGGATGCGCAGCGTGGTGGTCTTGCCGCACCCGGAGGGGCCGATGAGGCATACGAACTCCCCGCGCGCGAGGCTGAGGGAGAGGCCGCGCACCGCTTCCATGGCGACGCCATCGGGCCGCCGGTAGGTCTTCCCCGTGATGCGGGCCTCAAGGAGGCTTTCGGCGGCGCTCACCTGTGGCACCTCATGTCAGCGGGCCTCAAGGCGCCAGCGCCGGGCGTGGGCTTCGAAGGGTTGCAGCACGCCATATTCGATGGCCAGCATGACGGCCATGAAGGCCAGCGCATAGCCCAGCACGGCGGCCACATCGAACAGCTGGAAATAGACGGAGATGGCATAGCCTACCCCGTTGGGCCGCCCCAGCAATTCCACCACCAGCACGATCTTCCACACCAGGGCGAGCCCGGAGCGCGCCGCCCCTGCAAGGTGCGGCTCAAGCTGCGGCAGCACCACATGGCGCATGCGGTCGAGGAAGGACAGGCGGAAGGCCCCCGCCATCTCGTCCAGCTCCGGCGACAGGGCCCGCGCGCCCTCCCGCAGCAGCACGGCGACGGTGGGGATCTTGTTGAGCGCCACCGCCAGCACTGCCGCCGTCTCGGTGAGGCCGAGCCAGATGTAGCAGAGCACGGTGATGACCAGGGCCGGCGTGTTCAGCAGCACCACCAGCCAGGTGTCGAACACCCGGTCGAGCCGCCGCATACGGCCGAAGGCGACCCCGATCACCGTTCCGATCGCCATGGCCACCACGAAGGACACCGCCACCCGCGCCAGCGTCACCGCAAGGTTGGAAAACAGGTCTCCCGACGCCGCCTCCTTCGACAGGAAGGCAAGCACCGCCTCGGGGGTGGGCAGGGCGCGGCTGTGGGCCAGGCTCGCCGCCGCCTGCCACAGCGCCAGCAGAGCCGTGAGCGAGCCGACACGCACCAGGGCACCGGACCAGGGGAGCCTCATGAACCGCGTCTCATCAAAGGCATCTCATCGAACGCATCTCATGGCGCCACCCGCTCCGCCGCGAAGAAGAGGCCGGGCGGCAAGGTGGCCGCCGGCCCCACCAGGCGCTCGCCGCCCAGCTTTGCCAGCACCGCATAAAGCTGCGCCGCCGCCGCTTCGTCCTCTACCGGCGACAGGCGCGGCACGCCGGCGATGAAGCCGGCCTTGAGGGCAGCGAAAGTGGCTTCGTCCGGCGCCTGCATCTCCCGTCGCGCCGCGGCCCATGCGGCCTCGGTCCGAGCCGGATCGGCGCCGGCGAGCGCCGCCTTGGTGGCGCGGGAGGCGCGGGCAAAGGCGGCCACGGTCTGGGGGTTGGCGCGGGCGAAGGCGCCGTCGAACACATAGCCCACCAGGGTCGGCTCATGCGGCACGCCGAAGCCGCGCACCAGTTCCTCCACGCTGATGAGCGGGCGGAAGCCCTTGGGCGCGAGCCGTGCGCAGAAGGTCCAATAAAGTAGCGCGGCGTCGAGATTGCCCTGCTCCAGCTCGGCCGCCAGCAAGGGCGGGGCGGCGAACACCGGCTGCGCGGCGGTCTGGAGATCGAGGCCGGCCTGCGCCTGCGCATGGGCCTTCAGCATCAGCCAGCTCTTGTCGAGGGCGCCACCCGACACCCCCAGCCGCTTGCCGGCGAGGTCCGCCACGGTCCTGAGGGGCGAATCAGAGCGCACCATCACCGCGCCCTCGGCGGAGGAGAAGGGCAGGTAGACGAGGTCACGCCCCTCCGCCTTCACCCGGGCGGCCCACAGAAGGTCCGAGAGGAAGGCATCCACCGCGCCGGCCTGGAAGGCAATGCGGCCCGCATCATTGGAGGCGAAGCGCTGCGGGGCGAGGGCGACGCCGTAGGCCGCATCGAGCCCCAGCGCCGTCATGGCGGCGATCTCCCACGCCCCGGTGCCGAATTGCAGCAGGCCGAGGCGCAGCACGGGAGCCGCGCCGGTGGCTGCCCGCACGGGCAGCATCGGGGGCACGGCGGCACCCGACAGCACGCCCGCGGTGAGCGCGAGCATGCGGCGGCGGGTCAGCATCCCCTATCCTCCCTTGTCTCCTGCGGGGTGGTCGAAACCGCAGGCTTGATTGGGACGCAGTCTGGAGAAGTTCCAGTTTGCTGTCCACGACAACCCGATGCGCCGCCAATTCTGAGAGAAAAATGAGAGATCAGCTGCCGTCTTGGCACCTGCACTTGGCCCATGACAGCGCATGTTGCCCAGAATTGCACGTCGATCGTTCTCAAATATCTCTAAAGATTTGAGGAGATTGACGGAACATCTGAAATCACTATCCTGCCACAATCAAGAGACGGCGGTGATACTGCTGCACACTCACCGGAGCGCAGGTTCTGCGTCTGGATAGAAAAGCAGGGGACGGGGCGATGAGGGCGGAAACTTCCTGGCGGGCCATTGCCGTCGCACTCGGCCTTTCGGGCGCCACCCTGCCGGCAATGCCGTTCGTAGCGGGCCCGGCGCTGGCTCAGTCGGCACAAACCCAAGCAGCCCCGGAGGCCGGCGGCGCGATCGAGCTGCCCACGGTGGAGGTGGTCGCCACCACGCCGCTCTCCGGCACCGGCATCGATGCAGACCGGGTGCCCGGCGCGGTCACCACCATCTCGGCGGAGGAGTTCAACCGGCTGCAGTCCTTCTCCACCATCGACGCTTTGGTCCAGTACACGCCCAGCGCCACCTCCACCGACGTGCAGGGCAACGCCTTCTTCCAGGACTTCCGCTTCCGCGGCTTTGCCGCCTCGCCGCTGCAGGGCACGCCGCAGGGCATCGCGGTCTACCAGAACGGCATCCGCGTCAACGAGGCGTTCGGCGACACGGTGAACTGGGACCTCATTCCCGAGGTCGCCATCGACCGCGCCGAGGTGTTCTCCAACAATCCGGCGTTCGGCCTCAACGCGCTCGGCGGCGCCGTCTCCATCCAGATGAAGAACGGTTTCACCTATCACGGCTTCGAGGGCTCGGTGCAGGGCGGCTCGTTCGGCCAGATCGGCGGCTCGATCCAGTATGGCGGCGAGAAGGACGGCGTCGGCCTCTACATCGCCGCCGACGCGGTGCGCGACGACGGCTGGCGCAGCCATTCCCCCTCCGAGCTGGCGCGCTTCTACGGCGACCTCGGCTGGAAAGGCGACAAGGGCGAGCTGCACCTCGTGGCGAGCGCCGCCAGCAATTCGCTCGGCGTGGTGGGTCCCACCCCGGTGGAGATGCTCGCGGCCGACTACAACTCGGTCTACACGTGGCCACAGACCACCCAGAACGACATGGGCATGCTGGCCCTCAACGGCCGCTACGACCTCTCCGACACCTGGCAGCTGCAGAGCAATCTTTACGTCCGCCGCTTCAAGCAGTCCCACGTGGACGGCAATGACGCCGATCTCGAGAATTGCAGCAACAAGTGGAACCCCGGCGTCGGCAACACCAAGATGTGCCTGGAGGAGGACCAGTTCACCGGTCCCACGGGCGGCGGCAACCCCCTCTCCAATCCGCAATACGCCGCCTTCCGCAGCCAGATGGTGCTCTACGACCAGAACGGCAACACCATCCCGTTCAACGAGCTGGCCTCCAACCAGCTCTATGGTGTCATCAACCGCACCTGGACCGACACCACCACCTATGGCGGCTCGGTGCAGGCGGTGAGCACCGACAAGCTGATCGGCCACGACAATTATTTCGTGGTGGGCGGCAGCGTCGACTACAGCACGGTCAACTTCAAATCGACCACCGAGCTGGGCATCACCGACATCAACACCCTGGGCGTGGCCGGCACCGGCATCTACCTGCAGAACAGGCCGAATTATTCGCTGCCGGAAGAATACCAGGTGTTCTACCTGCCGGTGAACCTCGACGCCACCACCACCTATTACGGCCTCTACGCCACCAACGCCTTCGACATGACCGACCGCGCCACCCTGACCATGGGCGCGCGGCTCAACATCGCGAAGATCAGCATGCAGGACGCCAGCGGCATCAGCCCGCAGCTGAATGGCGACTACACCTTCGCACGCATCAACCCCATCATCGGCCTCACCTACAAGATCACCTCCGATGTCACCGCCTATGGCGGCTATTCGGAATCCAACCGCGCGCCGACCCCGCTGGAGCTGAACTGCGCCGACCCCAACCGGCCGTGCCTCTTGGAAAATTCCCTGGTGGCCGATCCGCCGCTGGAACAGGTGGTGTCGCACACCTACGAGGCCGGCCTGCGCGGCGCCAGCGCGCTGTTCGGCGGCAACATGAGCTGGAAGCTCGGCCTCTACCGGGTGGACAGCGACAACGACATCATCGCCCTCGCCAGCGAGCAGACCGGCTACGGCTATTACACCAACGTGCCCGCCACCCGCCGGCAGGGCTTCGAGGCCGGGCTGCAATATGTCAACGGGCCGTGGAAGCTCTATGCCAACTACGCCTATATCGACGCCACCTTCCAGTTCTCGGGGACGCTGGCCTCACCCAACAATCCGCTGGCCACCGACGGCGAGATCTTCGTAACCCCGGGCGACCATATCCCCGCCATCCCGGCCCAGACCCTGAAGTTCGGCCTCGACTACATGGTGACAGACAAGTGGAAGGTCGGCGGCGATGTCATCGCTGTGTCGAGCCAGTATTATGCGGGCGACGAATCCAACATCAACCCGATGCTGCCGGGCTATTGGGTGGCCAATGTGCGCACCAGCTACCAGATCACGCCCAACATCCAGGTGTTCGGCCTGATCAACAATCTCTTCAACCAGAAATATGCCTCCTACGGCACCTTCTTCGATACCGGTTATCTCGGCCTCAGCAACGCGCAGATGCAGACCCCCGGCCAGCCTTTGTCCGCCTACGCCGGGATGAAGGCGACCTTCTGAGGGTGAACTTGAAGAGGCGGGGGTGAGCGTCTGCGGCCCTCGCAGGCGCTTTACCATGATCATTCCCGGCCTTCCGCGCTCGCGTCCTTAGCGTAAGACCCCGGACGCCCCGTCCCGCCAGTGCACCGCAGCATACTGCGGTGTTTTCCTACTGTTATTGACCGTCTGTTTTTTCGCAGTGCAAGGAAAAGGTATCCTGCGGCAAAGACACGCCAAGGATAGCTTCAAACGCTCTTGCGCGGCGCGCGGCGTTGGTTCAAGAGTCATACCCGTTCGACTGCGTGCGGGGAAACAACCGCCGAGTTCCGGAGCGATCCGGGGCGAAGCCACCCGCTAATGTTTCCCTCGACACGGAGCTGCGCCATGGCGGAATCCGCCCCCATTCTCCACATCATCACGCCCCTGAACCACGTCAGCCCGTTCGACGTGAACATGGCGGTAGATGCCGGCTACACCACCATCGCCCCCTATTCCCGCGTCGCGCTGAGCGAGGTGCGGGACCTGACGCAGGACATGATGTTCTCCCGCGCGCCCCAGTCGGCGCCGCGCACCGGCCTATTCATCGGCGGCAAGGATGCCGCCCTTGCCCTCGACATGGCGGCGGAGGCAAAGGCCTCCATCTTCCCGCCCTTCGAGATTTCCATCTTTCCCGATCCCGCCGGCTCCTTCACCACCGCCGCCGCCATGATCGCCAAGGTGGAGCAGGCCCTGCTGAAGACCCGGCCCAAGGGCCTGGAGGGGGTCGCCGTGCAGGTCTATGGCGCCACCGGCGTGGTGGGCTCCATCGCCGCCGTCATCGCCGCGCAGGCGGGGGCGCTCGTCACCCTCGTCAGCCATCGCGAGGTCGCCGCGGTGGACGAGAAGGCGAAGGACCTCAAGGCCCGCTTCGGCGTGGAGCTGGCCACCACCGCCGCCGTCACCGACGCGGAAAAGGCGAAGCTGGTTCCCGAGGCGGAAGTGGTGCTCGCCGCCGGCAAGGCCGGCGTGGAAATCCTCACCGCCGCGCACCTTCAGGCCGCCACCCGGCTGCTGGTGGCAGCGGACGTGAACGCCGTGCCGCCCGCCGGCATCGCCGGCATCGGCGCCCATGACGCGGCGGCCGTGCTGCCCCACGGCATCGGCATCGGCGCGCTGGCCATCGGCAATCTCAAATACGCCGTGCAGCACACCCTGCTGAAGCAGATGTGCGTCACCGACACGCCGCTGTTCTTCGATCTTCCCGCCATCTTCAAGCTCGCCCGCGAGCTGGACGCGTAGGAAGCCGCCATGCAGATCAGCACGTCCTCCCCCGCCCGGCCCCGCGCCCGCCGCGCGGGGCTCGCCCGCGTTCGCCCGCTCCGGGAGACCCGGCCATGACCTCGCCTGCCCTTGTCACCCCAGTGGATGCCGCCCCCGCCATCAGCCTCGCCACCTGTGTGGCGCCGCTGGTGGACGCCCTCATCCGCGACGCCGACGCGCTGCGCCTCAAGGTGTCGCGCGGCCCCCGCGATGCCCTCATCGTGGATGCCGGCATCACCGCCGCCGGTGGACTGGAAGCCGGCCGCCGCATCGCCGAGATCTGCCTCGGCGGCCTCGGCCGGGTGGCGCTGGTTCCCGCCGGCCGCTTCTCGCCCTGGGATACGCTGGCGAGCGTCTCCACCTCCGATCCGGTGCTGGCCTGCCTCGGCAGCCAGTATGCCGGCTGGAGCCTTGCTGCTGGCGATTTCTTCGCGCTGGGCTCCGGCCCCGGCCGCGCCATCGCGGCGGTGGAGACCCTTTATGGGGAGCTCGGCTACCGCGACCGCGGCGAGAAGGTCACCCTGGTACTGGAAACCGGCGTGGTGCCCCCGGCCGAGGTGGTGGACGAGATCGCCGCGCGGTGCGCCGTGGCGCCGTCCGACATCACCTTGATCCTCACCCCCACCAGCTCGCTCGCGGGCACGGTGCAGATCGTGGCGCGGGTGCTGGAAGTGGCGCTGCACAAGGCCCACGCCCTGCATTTCCCGCTGGAGCACATCGCCGACGGCGTGGGCTCGGCGCCCATCTGCCCGCCCTCCCCCGATTTCCTCACCGCCATGGGCCGCACCAACGATGCGGTGCTCTATGGCGGCGACGTGCACCTCTTCGTCCACGGCCCGGCGGAGGCGGCGAAAGACCTCGCCACGCGGCTGCCCTCCCTCGCCTCCCGCGACTATGGCCGGCCGTTCGGGGAGATTTTCGCGGGCTATGACTGCGACTTCTACAAAGTGGACCCGCTGCTGTTCTCCCCGGCGCGGGTGACGGTGACCGCCATCGACCATGGCGAGAGCTTCACCGCCGGCGGCTTCGATCCCATCCTCATCGCCCGGTCGTTCGGGGGCTGAGGTGGCGGGCCTCGTCCTCTTCGCCGAGCGGGTGGACTGGCACAGCCGCTCGCTCCTCGCCGCCATCAAGGCCCGCGGGCACACCGCGCGTGTCATCTCGCTGAAAGCCTGCGGCTTCGCCGTGGGGGAGACCGCCCACGGCCTGCTGCTGCCGGGCTTTGCAGACGACCTGCCGGACGCCTGCTTCGTGCGCTCGGTGCCCGCCGGTACGCTGGAGCAGGTCACCGCCCGGCTTGGCGTGCTCCATGCCCTGCGCGAGATGGGGGTGCGGGTGATGAACGACGCCCGCGCCATCGAGCGCTGCGTGGACAAGAGCGCCACCACCTTCCTTTTGGCCCGCGCCGGCCTCCCCACTCCCCGCACTTTGGTGCTGGAAGACCGCGCGGCGGCGCAGATGATCATCGACGCTGCCCCCGGCGACAGCGTGCTCAAGCCCATGTTCGGCGCCCAGGGCCGCGGCCTCATGCGCCTCGCACCCAAGGCCCGCCTGCCGGAAGCCGAGGAGGTGGGCGGGGTCTATTACCTGCAGGATTTCGTTTCCGCGCCATCCGGCACCGGACCCTCCGGGACCCATGAGGATTTCCGCGTGTTCGTGGTGGGCGGACAGGCCGTGGCCGCCATGGCGCGGCGGGGCACCTCCTGGATCACCAACATCCACCAGGGCGCCACCGGCGTGGAAGTCGCCGCCGAGGGCCAGCTCGCCGACCTCGCCGTGCGCGCGGCGGCGGCGGTGGGGGCATCCTATGCGGGGGTGGACCTCATTGCCGATGCTGAAGGGCGCCTCACCGTGCTGGAGGTGAATTCCATGCCGGCCTGGCGCGGCCTTCATGACGCCACCGGCCGCAACATGGCCGAGCCGCTGGCCGCCCACCTCGTCGCCGAGCCCGTGGCGGCGTAGGCTCCGGGCCGTCCTTTCGGCATTCAAGGAAAACCTGCGCATGCGCGTCTTCGTCTGCGAGTTCGTCACCGGCGGCGGCCTGCGCGACGCGGCACTGCCGGACAGCCTCGCGCGGGAAGCCGCCCTCATCCGCGATGCCATGCGCCACGACCTCGCCGCCTTGCCACAGGTGAGCGAGATCCTCCTCGCGACCGACGACCGCCTGCCGCTGCCCGGCGCCGTTCCGGTGACGGCGGGCGCGGATGCCCGGGCCATCTGGCGCGCCCTCGCCCGGCGCGCCGACGTGGTGTGGCCGGTGGCGCCGGAGACCGACGGCGTGCTCGCCCGGCTGGTGGAGATGCTGCGCGAGAACTGCCCCCGCATCCTCGCCTGCGATCCCGAGGCCATCGCCATCGCCACCAGCAAGCTGGAGACCGCGCGCCGCCTCGCCGCCGCCGGCGTGCCGCACATTCCCACCTTCCCGCTGGCGCAGGTGCCCGGCCTGCCCGGCCCGCGCATCACCAAACCGGACGATGGCGCCGGCTGCGAGGACACCCTGTTCTGGCCAGACGGGGTGCAGGCGACCCCGGCGCCGCGCGATGGATTGGTGATCCAGCCGTTCGTGGCGGGGGAGGCGGCGAGCCTCACCGTGCTCAACGGCGCCGAAGGGGTGCGGCTCCTCGCCGTGAACCGCCAGCACATTGCCATTGAGGACGGCCGCGTCGTCCTCGCCAGGCTTTCAGTGGGCGCGCTGGATGACGCAGGCGGGCGCCTTGAAACGCTGGCGCGGGACGTAGTGCGCGCCATCCCCGGCCTTGAAGGCATCTTCGGCATCGACATCCTGTTGACGGAGACCGGGCCGGTGGTCGTGGAGGTCAACCCGCGCCTCACCACCGCCTATGCCGGCCTCGGCGCGGCCCTCGGCCTCAATCCGGCGACGCTGCTGGCGCCCTTCGCGGGCGTCGGCACAGCGCTCCGCCCAGGCATCCGCACCCCGGTGGAGCTGGCGCTGGCATGAGCACTCAGGGCGATCTCATCCTCGGCTGGGACGTGGGCGGCGCCCATCTCAAGCGCGCCGTGCTGGCGCCGGACGGCACCCTGCTGTCCGTGGAAATGGCCGCCTGCCCCCTGTGGCAAGGCATCGACAAGCTCGACGACGCCATGGCTGCGCTCTCCCCCGCCACCGGGCGCTCGGTGGTGACCATGACCGGCGAGCTGACCGACCTGTGGCCCGACCGCGCCACCGGCGTCGCCGGCCTCTCCCGGGCGCTGGTGGAACGGCTGGGGGCGGACACGGGCATCTATGCCGGCCGCGCCGGCTTCGTCCCGGCCACCGACGCACCGGATTACGCGGCGGACGTTGCCTCCGCCAACTGGCACGCCACCACTGCGGCACTGGCCCGCCTATGCGGCGACGGCGTTCTGGTGGATATTGGCTCGACGACCACGGACATCATCAAGTTTGCCGGCACACAAGTTTGTTTTGCCGGCTATAGTGATGCTGAGCGCATGGAATCCGGCGAGCTGGTCTATAGCGGCGCCGCGCGGACGCCGGTAATGGCGCTAGCCCCCACCCTGCCCTTCCGGGGCCGGCAGGTGCCGCTCATGGCGGAACATTTCGCAACCACCGCCGACATCCATCGCCTCACCGGAGACCTGCCCGAAGGCGCCGACCTGCACCCGGCAGCGGATTGCGGTGAAAAGACCCCTGAAGCCAGCGCGCGTCGGCTGTTGCGCATGGTGGGGCGCGACCTTGGCCCCTGCACCCTGGCCGAAGCGGAAGCGCTGGCCGCCTTCGCCGCAGAGGTGCAACTGCACCGGCTGCATGTGGCGCTCGCACAGGTGCTTTCAGCGGGGGGCGTGGCGGCAGATGCGTCGCTGGTCGGGGCGGGCGTGGGCCGGTTTCTGGCCCAACGCCTCGCCGCCCGAGCCGGCCGGTTCTACCGCGATGCGGGGGATGTGCTGGCCGGCGACCCCGCCCTCGCCGCTGCCGCGGCGGACTGCGCGCCGGCGGTCGCCGTGGCGCGGCTGGCGACCCATTAGCCGGCGCAGTTCAGCGGCGCCAGCTTCTGTCTCCCCTCTGTCCGGGAGATCATCGCGCCCAGACGGAGAGGCGGATGCCCCGGTCACGCCGGGGCATGACGATGGTGCGGCTTCGTGCGCCCCGCTTCATGGAGGCCCTGCCTCTGCGGAGCAGAGCCGAACGGTCCTGCCCTCGCCGATTACTTCTTGCTGCCGTCGGCGTTGAACTGGGCGAGGAAGGCGATGAGGTCCTTGCGCTCGTCGTCGTTCTTGACGCCGGCGAAGGCCATCTTGCCCTTGGGGGCGAGCACCTTGGGGTTGCTGATGTAATTGTCCAACGTCGCCTCGTCCCACACCTTGCCGGCGGCGGCGCCGTCCTTGATGTCGGCGGAATAGGCATAGCCCTCGAAGTGGGCCCACTTGGCGCCGACGATCCCGTTCAGGGGCGGGCCGACCTTCACCTTGGCGTCGGGGCCGATGGCATGGCACGCCATGCACTTCTTGAAGGTGGTCTCGCCCTTGGCCACGTCCGGGTCCGCGAGCGCGGAGCCGGTGGCGGCGGCCAGGAGCAGGGCGGAAACGAATGCGGCGCGAATCATCAGGCGTTCCTCTCGTTGATCTTGTGTCTACGGAGGGCGGGCCGTCCCGGCCCACCTCCTTTTGGCCACTCACTGAAGGACGAGAATCTCGCCCGTGCCGCCAGCAATGCGGTTGCCCACCAGCCGCTCGGCCCGGCCCGAGAGACCCCCGAACAGGCCGGCAAGCTCCGGCACGCGGCGGGCCAGCAGGGCCAGCATCACCAGATCATGAGGTCCGGTGGAGACGAAGCCCGGCGCCGGCGCATCCGGCGCTGAGGCAACCAGGATGGTGCCCCGCTTCATGCCGCGCCCGGCACCGGCGGCAAGGCGCCCGGCCACCGCCAGCGTGCCGGCGATGAGGCCGTCCGCCGCGCGCGGTCCGGCATCGCCGCCCACGAGAATCAGCCCGCCACGCATGCGGGCGCCAAGACTCGGCCCCACCGAACCGGCCACGGCCACGATACCGCCCGTCATGCCCTGCCGATCGCCGGTGAGGGCACCGCCCACCCCGGCGCCGGCCGAGCCGGTGACCTCAATGCGCCCGCCCTCAAGGCCCGCCGCAAGGCCGTCGCCGGCATCGCCACGGATGGTGAGACAGCCGCCGACCATGCCCGAGCCGGCGAGGACGCCCACCGGGCCGTCCACCTCGATGGCGCCTTCGGCCATCTGCGCGCCCACGAAATCAAGGCGTGGATCGCCACCAATGAGAAGGGCGCCGCCTTCCACCTCCGACACCTCGAACAGGTCGCCGAGCTGAACCGCGCCATTGCCATAGGGCAAGGTGAGCCAGCCCACCGCCTGGGCGGACAGGCCGGCAAGCGTCGCCGGATTGATGCCGGAAAGGTCCGCCCGCGCGGTGAGCGGCGCGCGCAGGGTCAGGCGATAGGCGCTCATACCACTGTCTCCCCAGCGACAGGAGCCATCAACTGGCGCAGCTTGAAATGGAAGGGGCCGAGATTGCCGCCATAATTGCCGGCATCCACCGCCACCACCCCGGCGGCGGCGCCAAGGCCGCAGACGGCGGTTATGCCCGCCTGCATGCTGGCGGCCACGTCTTGCTCGCTCAGCCCGTCGATGACGATTTCGAGCACGCTTTCCACCTCCGGCGGCAGGGCGCTCTGAGAGACGCCGCGCAGGGTCGGGCAATAGGCGTCGTTGGTGGAGGCGATCATGCCCGCATATTTGGCGCCCACCTTGGAGCCGGAGCGCACCACGCCGCCGGGAAACGGCATGATGGCGCCGCGCACCTGCCCCATGGCCTCCACCGCCGCTTCCGCGGCAGCGAGGGCGGCGGGGCGCGAGCGGGCGAGGATGAGGAAGTTGCCGCCGCCCACGGCCGCGGTGGTGGAGCCCACCACCTCGTCGCAGACGAACTCGCCCTCCATCACCGGGATGCGCCAGAAGCGGCGCCCGTCGATGGACTTGGCGATCTGGTAGCCGTCGCCGAAATAGCGCAGCGCCCGGCCCAGCGCGATGGCGGCCCCGCCCTCCAGCCCCGAATAGCAGGCGGAGGTGGGCGAGGTGAGCACGCATTGCCCGGCCCGCAGCGGCACCACCTTCTTCAGATCCTTCAGGGACATGGCGAAGATGAGCACGGCATAGCCCGGCCGGCCGTCCGGGGTCTCGTCGGGGGCAAGCTGCCGCTCGATGGCCGCCTCGCAGCCGCAGCCGATGACCGAGGTCGCAAAGCCGGTGAGGCTCGCGGCGGCGGTATGCGCCCAGCGCGGCGTATCGGCGGTGATGATGAGGCGCGTTCCCGCCATGGGAAACGCCTCGGCGAAGCTGTCGCGGATCTCGACGCCGTTGATGATCATGGGGGCTTGGGAAGTCATGGCGTCAGCTCCACGATTTCGGGGCCCTGGCCGTCGCGGATCTCGCCGTCGGCGATCTTGTAGTGGCTGGCCTTCAGGCCCACCGCCTCGTCGAACCAGCGCTCCAGCCGCTTGTCCATGAGCGGATCCGATGGCGGATGCACCGCATAGGTCCGGCCCTGCGTGAGGGCCACCACCTCGCCGTTCACCACCACCACCTCGCCGTCCTTCATGACGAGGCGCGGGGCGGCGAACATGGCCTCGCGGTCGGCCTGCTCCTCGTAGAGCACCACGTCCGCGCGGGCGCCGGGGCCGAGATGGCCACGATCCTTCAGGCCCAGAGTGCGGGCCGGGGCAGCGCGGGTCACCACCGCGATCTCCTCCAGCGTGTATTCGCGGGAAATCTCGGCAAGTCTGGTGTGCGCGCGCGCCGCCTTGTGGATGCGGGAGAGATGGTCGTCGCGGAACGGCTTGTCCATCAGCAGGCGGATGAGGTGCGGGTAGGAGGTGAAGGGACCGCCATTGGGATGGTCGGTGGTCAGATACACCCGCCACGGGTCCTCGATGAGCAGGAACAATTCCAGCCCGATGGCCCATTGCAGCGCGTTGACGAAGGAGGTGTCGCGATAATTGAACGGCACCACCCCGCAGGCGGCATCCATCTCGATGTCCATGCCGATCCACTTCTTGGGATCGGCAATGCCGTGGTTGCGATACTGGGACATGAGGTCGGCCGAGGCGGTCACCGTCTGGCCGAACATGATCTGGCCCACGTCCACCGAAATGTGCGGATTGGCGTTCACCGCCTCCGCGATCTCGGCCGAGCCGGAGGAGAAGTGCCGGTCGCCCTCGGTGCCATAGGAGTGGAACTGGATGTGGGTGAGGTGGAGCGGGAAGCCCTCGGTCGCGCCGATGGTGGCAAGCGTCGTCTTGACGTTGCCGGGCACCCCGAGGTTGCAGCCATGGAGGTGGATGGGGTGCGGCACCCCCAATTCCGATACGGCGCGCTGAAGTGTGTTCAGAACCCGGCGCGGGGTGAGGCCGTAAAACGGCCCGGTCTCGTCAAGATCGAGGGCACGCCCGTTGAACTTGAAGGCGTTGATGCCGCCCGGGTTCACGATCTTGATGGCGCAGCACTGGGTGGCCTTGAGCATCCAGGCCACATAGTCGTTGATGGCCTGCTGGCCCTCGCCCTGGGCGATGAGGCGCAACAGGAAATCATCATTCCCCAGCACCAGGAAGCCGCCGGTGTCGATGTTGGGGATGTCCGCCATCTCAAGGTGGGCGTGGCGGGCATTGGCCCCCACGACCGCCGGCTCGAACACGGCGGTGTAGCCCATTTGCGAGTAGCGGCAACCGGTTGCGTGGGTGGTGGGCGCCGCCCGCCCGCCGCCGCAGCCGCAGAAATCGCCGAACGGCTCGGGATAGAGCGCCCGGTCCTCGTTCATCAGCAGGCGGCCCAGATTGACCTTGCCGCCGGCGATATGGCTATGCAGGTCGATGCCGCCCGCAAGCACGATTGTGCCCTTCGCATCAACGACTTGCTCACCATTGGCCGGCGGCGCGTCGGCGATGATGCGGCCGTCCTCCAAGAGGATGTCGCGAACCTGGTCGATGACATTGTTGGCGGGGTCGAACACGCGCCCACCGGTGATGCGCGTCCTCATGCACCCCTCCCGAACGACACAAGAATGGCCGCCGCCGCTTCGGCGACGCTGGGCAGTTCGGCAGGCCTAAGGGACTGAAGCGGAAGGCAAACCACCGAATCCATGCGGAAGACGTGGCCGCCGTAATCCACCCCCGGCGTGCCCACCGGGATGAACACCTCCGGCTCCCGCGCGAACACGGTGTCGGGATGGGCGATGGCGATCACCGGCCCGCGGTCGAAATCGGGCGGCGCATCGGGGCGGAAGGCACTGGTGTGGAGCAGCAGGTCGGCATCGTAAAGCGCTGCCGCCGTTGAATAAAGCTCCGGCACATGGCGGGATGTTCCCGCCCCCACCGCCGTGCGCAGGGGATAGCCGAAGCGCCACAGGGCGAGCTGGTGCGCGCCGGTCACATTGTCCCGGCCGCCCAAGGGAAACACCGCCGCGCGGGTGGTGACGGAGAGCAGATCCACCGCCTCCGACGCCGCTCCGGCAACCACCGGCGCATCCGCCGCCGGCAGGCTGGCGGCGTTCCAGGTGAAGACGGCGTAGCGCGCCGCCTTGAGCTGTTCCGCCAGCGCGGCGAGCGCCGCGACGGTCTCGTCCGGAAGGCCGGCGAGTCCGTCCACCCCACGCCCGGCGACCAGCGCCGTCAGCACGGAAGCGGCAGTGGCAACATCCTGTTCGGCAACGGCAATTTCCGTCACCTCATGGGCGGCCAGCACCCGGCGCGACGCCTCCGACAGCGGCCCGCCGACGACGGCGATCTGCCGCCGGCCGGGGGCGGTGACGAAGAGCGGCGCGGCATCGCCATCCGCCCCCTCCCCGCGCGCCGGGACGGCGCGGGAGAAGAAGCGGCTGAAGGCAGAGGCCGGGTCATCGCCGAACACCACCAGCACGTCGCAGCGGTTGCGCACCTCGGCGAGGGTGGCGGCGATCCAGCCCTTGCGGGCAAGGCGTTCCAGATTGGCGAACAGGCCGCCGGACGCCGCATGATCGAGGCTGGCGCCAGAGGCCATGGCGAGGTCGTACAGCCGGCGCAGGCCTTCGAGGTCCGCGCCCAGGCCGCTGAAGGCGGCGGAACGGGCGGCCTTGAGGTGCGTCGCGACGGCGGCCGCGGCTTCCTCGAAACTGGCCGCGACGCCATTGACGCGCGGCGACGGCGGCGGCGCGTCGCTGCGGGTCAGGAGCCGTGCAGCTTCAGGGCATGCGGTGCGCGGCGTGATGGCACGGCCGGCGACCGTCACCTCCAGGTCATCGCAGCCGAGGCCGCAGAAGCCGCAGACGATGTCTCGGACGGTGCGCGGGGCACCGCCGGTGATCAAATCTCCCGATGTCATCGGCGTCACCCGAAGGCGATGGTGGCGGGGCGCGCAGTGCCGGGCCCACGCAACAGCGTGCAGTTGGCGCCGACTGTGGCCCGCGGAGGTGAAAATGGGACGAAATGGACAGACGCAGAGCGTTGGGATGCCATGGCTTTGCCTTGGGGGTTGAAGGTCCCGATCAAGACGCCGCGGCGGTTGCCCGCTTGTCGTTGCAGTGCGCTTCGGAAAACTCCGTGCGCCATGCGTCTGTTCTTGGGGAGGAAGCTAACATAGCCGCACGGGGCAGAAAACCCGTCATCTATGCGGCAGATGCGAGCAGCTGTGGTGCGGCGCGGTATCGGATTCTACTTGAAGCAGCGGACCTCCGCTTCCGCCTGGGCGCGGCGCAATTCCGCAATGTTGTCCTCGTATTGGGGGGTGTTGCGGAAAATGCTCGCCGCCTGCCCCACCCCCTGCCGCATGGACAGGATGGTCTCTGCCGCCACGTAGCGGTCATAGGGCAGGATGGAGGCCAGCGTATCTACCGAGCAGGAACAGCGGGTCATGGCCTCGCGCGACTGCCCGTTCGCCGCCATGCAGGCGATGACATAGTCAACGCGCGCGGTGGTCGGATAGTCGTTTTCGACGCCGGTGGCGGCAAGCGCCGCTCCGGCCGACAGAAGCAGCAGCCCCGCCGCCTCAAGAACCTTTCGGATCATAGGCGATCGTCTCCTCCCAGAGCCGGCCGCCGGGGGCTTCGGCCGCGATCTCGATGCGCGCGATTTCCCCCGGCAGGTCCGGTGCCACGTCGAATGTGTAGGTCAGGGTTTCCAGCCCCCGCATGCGGGCGGCATTGGCGTCGCCCTCGAAGGGCTTCACCGTGATGCGCCAGCCCTTGAGGGTGCGGCCGTCAACCGTGATGTCGGCCGCCTCCACCCGCGCCCGGTCGCGCAGGGCGGAGCGGATGGCGTTCTTGAGATAGCGCGGGTTGCCCTTGAGCCGCCCGGACAGGTCGACCAGGTGATTCTCCAGGAACAGCATCAGCACCGGATTGGTGGTGACCCCCTCGAACGGACCAGCAGCATGGTGGCGCTCGGGCGAGAAGAAATCGACTCGCACGTCGCGGGCATCCGCGCCCGGACCCGGTTCGAGCATCAGGCGGATGCGGTCGTCGAAGGAGGGGCCAAGTTCGGCGTCGGTCACCTTGCGCGTGTAGGCATAGGAGAGCGTGTCGCCGGGCTTGGTGCCGGCGAGCTGATGGCGCTCGAACAGGATGTCGGCCGCTTCCGGCGGCGCGATTTCGGTGGCGGCCTGCGCCTCGGCGGCGCGGGCGGGCAGCGGCTCCACCAGGAAGCCGGCGGCGAACAGCGCCGCTGTGAGCACGAGACAAAGGCCGATGATCCTGCGGGCGCTCACTTTTCTGCTCCTTCCCGCCGTCCCGCCGGCATCCCGCCGATGGTGCGGTAGATGAAATCGGGGGCGATGCCCGCCGCCTCGGCGGTGGCCAGCGCCTCCACCCGGGCATGGAACGGGGATTTCGAGCAGGCCGGATCGGTCAGGCTGGCGTCGCCTGCCAGCGCCATGGCCTGGCAGCGGCAGCCGCCGAAATCCATCTCCCGCCGGTCGCAGCTGCGGCACGGCTCGGCCATCCAGTCGGTGCCGCGATAGGCGTTGAAGGCCGGCGAGGCGCGCCAGATGTCGCCCAGCGCATGGTCGCGCACCGACCAGAATTCGAGGCCCGGAATGCTCTCTGCCGCATGGCAGGGCAGCACCCGCCCGGTGGGCGTCACATTCAGCGTGCGCCGGCCCCAGCCGCCGGAACAGGGCTTGGGATAGCGGGCGTAATAGTCGGGAATCACCATGTCGATGACCAGCACGCCTTCGAGCCGCTTGCGCGCCTCTTCCACGATGGCGACGGAGCGGTCCACATCGGGGCGCGCCGGCATCAGCGCGGCGCGGTTGGCATAGGCCCAGCCGTAGTACTGCGTGTGCGCCACCTCCAGCCGCCGCGCCTTCAGCGCGATGGCCAGCTCGATCATGTCCTCCACCTCGTGGATATTGGCGCGATGGAACACCGCGTTCACGGTCAGCGGCAGGCCGAGGTCGGTCACCTGCGCGGCGAAGGCGAGCTTGGCCGCATGGCCGCCCGCATATCCACCGACCCGATCGGTGGTCTCGGCCTTGGCGCCCTGGAAGGAGAGCTGCACATGGTCCAGCCCCGCCTCGGACAAGGCGGGAAGCATGGCCCCGGCACGGCCGACGCCGGAGGTGATGAGATTGGTGTAGAGCCCTTCCGCCGCGCAATGGGCCGTCAGCTCGACGAGGTCCGCCCGCGCCGTTGGCTCGCCGCCGGAGAGGTGGACATGCAGCACGCCGAGGGCCGCCGCCTCGCTCAGCACGCGCTTCCAGGTGGCTGTGTCCAGCTCCGCCTCGCGGCGCTCCAGCTCCAGCGGATTGGAGCAATAGGGACAGCGCAGGGGACAGCGATGGGTCAGCTCGGCGAGGATGCCGATGGGATGGCCGACCGGGTGCACCGCCGCCGGACGGGGCGCCGTCTCCAGATTCAGCTCGGCCGTGGCATTGGTCATCGTTCGATCACCCGCCGCGCAATGAGATCGCCGATCATGTCGCGCACGTCGTCGGCGATCACCTCGCGCTTTTCATCGAAGCGCAGCGCCAAGGCATCCACGATCTGGCCGCAGGTGCGCTGGCCGTCCACCAGCTCCAGTACCGCAGCGGCGGTCTCGTCGATGTCGAACGCCCGCTCCGGCGCGAGCAGCACGTGGCGCTCGCGGACCTGATCATACTTCAGTTTCACCCCGCGCGGCAGGCGCGGCACGTCGGTCTCTTCCGCCCGCATGGCTCAGCCGGCCTCGACCAAGGCGATGCCCGGACGCCACGCGCCGGGCGCCGGCCAGCCCGGCTCCACATAAGCGAAGTAAAGCGCATCGAGCTGCGCCCACAGAACTTCGGTCTTGAAGGTCAAGGCGCGGATGACGGCGCGCTGCTCGGCCACCGTGCGCGCGCTCTTCTTCACATAATCGAGGGCGAAGTCCGCATCCTTCGGCGCCTGATCGAGCCGGCGGCGGAAATAGGTGACGACGCGCTCGTTGATGAAGTCGTAATTGGCCAGCATGCCCGAGATGCGCTCGGCATGGATGCCCGGGGCGAACAGCTCGGTGAGGGAGGAGGCCACCGCCTCCAGCAGCGAATGGTCGGCGACGAAGCGCACATAGGCTTCCACCGCGAATTTGGTGGCGGGCAGCGCGCCCTCCTTGGACACCACATAGTCGCGGTCGAGGCCGAGGCCGTCGGTGAGCACCAGCCAACGCTCGATGCCACCGGTGTCGCCCTCGAACCCGTCGTGGTCGGTGATGCGGTGGAGCCATTCGCGGCGCAGCTCCCGGTCGTCGCATCGACTCATGAGCGCCGCGTCCTTGCGGGGAATGGCCGACTGGTAACAATAGCGGTTGAGGGCCCAGGCGCGCACCTGGTCGCGACTGAGCTTGCCGGAGTGCAGCAGCTTATGGAACGGGTGGAGGTTGTGATAGCGCGTGGCTCCCACCTCCCGCAGCGCCGCTTCCAGCCCTTCGGGTGACAGCGGCTCGGACGGCGCGGGCAGGGGCGGGAAGACCAGCGGCTCGGCAAGGGCGAGGAAGGTCATAACGAGAACTCCATTCCGTCGCGGGCCACCGTCCAGCCGGCCTGCTCCACGGCGTGGCGCTCCTGCGAGCCATCCACCAGCGCCGGGTTGGTGTTGTTGATGTGGATGAAGACACGCCGCGCCACCGGCACGTCCTTGAGCAGCGCCACGGTGCCGCCGTCGCCCGACATGGAGAGGTGCCCCATGCGCGCGCCGGTCTTGGTGCCGACGCCGGCCTCGATCATCTCGTCGTCGCGATAGAGCGTGCCGTCGAAGAACAGCAGATCGGCCCCGACGATGCGCTCGCGCACCGCCGGCGTCACCGCCGCGCAGCCGGGAATATAGACGAGGCGCTTGTCGGCGCAGGTGATGGTGACACCCACGGTGGAGCCGGTCTCCTCGCCGATGACGAGGCTGGCGTCCTCCCGCCACAGCGGCACCTTTCCGGGCACGGTGAAGAATTCCATGGTCAGCCCCGGCGCCGGAGAAAAGGGACGACCGAACTCGGCGGCGGTGCGACTGACGAAGGCTGGCGCCACCACGTCGAACACCTGGTTCTCCTTCAGCAGCCCCAGCGTCTCGGCCGTGCCGAAGAGGGCGAAAGGCTGGGATTCCCGGAGCGAGAGCAGGCCGGCGATGTGGTCCACGTCCCCGTTGGTGAGGACGACCGCGCGAATGGGGCTGTCGCGCTCGCCTATGCGCGGCTTGAGCGCGGGCGTAGCTGAAATCTGCGCCCGAAGGTCGGGCGAGGCGTTGAGCAGGACCCAATCGCCGCCGTCAGCGGAGACGGCGATGCTGGACTGGGTGCGCGGCGTGACGCGGGGGTCTCCCGACCAGGCCATGCGGCACACCGGACAGCGGCAATTCCATTGGGGAACGCCGCCGCCGGCCGCCGAACCGAGAACGATCACCTGCATGATGCGTCGAACGCTCCTGCCTTATCGCTCCCGGCCACCGACCTCATTCGGATCAGAAATCGGCCGGCAGATAAGCGGTGACTTCCATGCCCACGCAGACTTCGCAGACCTGAGGCTTGTTCCAACGCATGTTGCTTCCTCCGGTTATGTGCTCCAGATCTTTCTAAGAAGATCATAAGAACACGCTGCAATGATGAAGTTCATCGCATTGAGATCAAATATTGGCGTTCAATTTGGTTCCCGCAAGCAAAATGTGATGCTGCGCCGCAACAGATCATTGGGCGGCGGCGGGCGCCGAGAGGTCCAGCATGAAGCCGCGGCCGCGCACCGTGGACACCTGCGGCCCGCCGGCGCGGCTCACCGGCGCCAGCTTGGTGCGCAGGTAGCCCACATAGACATCCACCACGTTCAACGAGGCACCGCCCTGGTTGGCCCAGAGCCGGTCAAAGATTTCGCCGCGCGGCACCGGCCGGTTGGGGGTCGCCATCAGCAGCGCCAGAAGCTCCGCCTCCCGTTCCGTCAGGCGGGCGTGGATCTCGCCGAACAGCACGGTGCGGGTGGACTGGTCCAGCACCAGGCGCCCTGCGACAATCCGGCCCGCATGGTTGTCACCGAGGCGGTGCAGCAAATGGGCGCGCAGCCGCGCCACCAGCTCGGCGAACTCGAACGGCTTCACGATGTAGTCGTCAGCCCCGGCGCCAAGGCCCTCGGCCCGGTCGCGCACCTCGTCCTTGGCGGACAGGAACAGGATGGGGCCCGAGTGCCCGGCCTCGCGCAGCGCGCGGCACACCTCGATCCCCGAGCCATCGGGCAGCATGATGTCGAGCACCACCGCGCAGGGATTGTACTGGCGCGCTGCCTCCAGCGCCTCGTCGGCGCGGCCCACCACGGTCACGTCAAAGCCTTCGGCCGAGAGCCCGCGGCTCAGCATCGCGCCGATGTCGCTGTCATCCTCGACCACCAGAATGTTCATGTATCCTCCTCGCCCGGCGGGTCCGCTCAGGCGCCCTGCGTCGCAACCACCTCTGGATGGGCCTGCGGACGGGGCAGCGCGATGACCACGCGGGTACCGCCCCCTTCTCCCTCTTCCAGTGTGATCCGTCCACCGTGCCGCGTCACCACCCATTCCGCCAGCGCGAGACCCAGGCCGAATCCCGCCCCGTCGCCGAACCGCTCGCCGCGCTCGAAGCGCTTGAAGAGCGCGGCACGCGCCTCCGGCGGGATGCCGCGGCCGTCGTCGCTCACCGTGATCTCATCCACAACCGCTCCGCCGGCACCGGCCGCGGTGGCGACCGCGAGGGTGATGCGCGTCACCTTGCCGCCATGGCGCAGGGCATTGTCGATGAGGCCCTCCACCACCTGCCGCAGCCACTCGCGATCGGCATGGACGAGAGGGCCGGGCGGGTCGACCTCCAGCGTGAGGCTCACCCCCTGCCGGCGCGCCACGGTCTCGAAGCCGGCAACGGCATCAGCCAGGAGCGGCAGCAGCGGCACGTCCTGGAACACCAGCTCGATCTCCCCGCTTTCCGAGCGGGCGACGCGCAGCAGATCTTCGATCCGCCGGTGCAGGCGCCCGGCCCGCTTGCGAATCGTGGCGAGCACCGTGCGGCTCAGCTCCTCGGGAATAGCGGGGGCGCGCTGGGTCACGTCGCATTCGCCGATGATGACGGTGAGCGGCGTGCGCAGTTCGTGGCTCACATCGGTGAAGAAACGCCGGCGGGAGGCGTCGATAGCGGCCAGCCGGGCATTGGCCGCCGTGAGGTCGGCGGTGCGCTCTGAAATGGTCTTCTCCAGCACGGCGCGGTCCTCGACCACCTGCCGCTCGCGGCGGCCGAGGCGCGCGGCCATGCGATTGAAGCGCGCCGTCAGCACGCCCAACTCGTCGCGCGGGCCGATGCTGAGGCGGGTGTCGAGGTCACCGCGGCCGATGGCGGCGGCGGCGCGATCCATCTCCCGGAGCCGTGTCAGCAGCGGCCGCGCCAGCGCGCGATAGAGGATCACTGCCGCGACCAGCACGAGAGCTGCGAGCGCCACAGCGCCCACCCGCAGGCGGAAGGAGAGGTCCAACGCCTCCTCCCGCGCGCTCGTCACGGCGCGGCGCTCGCTGTCCACCAGCAGCGAGAGGGTGGGACCGGCGGAGGCGGCAAAACCGTTGAGCGCGCCGCGCACGCGATCACCGCGGCTGCGGGCGTCGGCATCGGCCACGGCGCCGGAAATCTGGCGGTCAAGCACGGTGAAATCGGCCCGCAGGTGAGCCAGCATGCGCTCACGCGGGCGCGCCCCGGTCTCAAGGGCGGGAGCGGTTTCCGCCGCCCGCAGGGTCGCCGCCTCCAGCACCGCTGCGACGCGGGCGCCGGCTTCCTCCATGCGTCCCAAGTCCGCACGTCCCATCTCCGCGCCGGGGCTTTCGGCGACGGCCACGGCGGCAAGGCCGAAATCGGACAGGCGGGCGGAGATTTCGGTGAGCAGATCCAGCCGCTGCTGGGCCGAGACCGTCGCCTCCAGAGCGCGATCCGCCGCCCCGGCCGCAAGGAGCACCCCTGCGGCGGCCAGGATGGCAAAGGATGCCGCCGCCCCGCTCAAGGCGGCGAGCTTGAAGCGGATGGATCGCATGGCCCGCGCCGGTCTTCCTCCCGGGACACCCGGTGGTTCTGGTTATCCGCCCTTATACCATCGGCCTCGGACTTCTTCCGATGCCAACTGGGTCCGCTCAAACGCCGCGCGGGCTCGGTATGAGATACACGAAAACAGCGGGCACCAAAGAAAACGCCGCCGAACGCACAAGGCATCCGGCGGCGTCCTGTCGGTCAGGGTCGCGTCAGCGCTCAGGCCTGGATGCGCTGGCCTTCCTGCTGCATGCGCTGCTGGAACAGCGCGGCGAAATCCACAGGATCGATCATCAGGGGCGGGAAGCCGCCGTTACGAACCGCATCGGCGATGATCTGCCGGGCGAAGGGGAAGAGCAGGCGCGGGCACTCGATCAGCGCCACCGGCTGCAGGCTCTCTTCCGGCACGTTCAGGATCCGGAACACGCCGGCATAGACCAGCTCGAAGGCGAACAGGGTGTTGCCCTCGATGCTGGCGCCGCCGTCGATCTTCAGCTCCACCTCGAACTCGCCATTGCCGCCGGGGCGGGCGTTGACGTGGATCTGGATGTTCACATCGGGCTGGCTGGGCGGAGCGGCGAGGGAGCGCGGCGCGTTGGGATTCTCGAAGGAGAAATCCTTGATGTACTGCGCGAGCACGTTCAGCGACGGCGCCGCATTCTGGGTGGGGCCGCCATTCTGCGTGGCCATGCGCATCTCCATCTCAAGGGTTGATTGCCGGCACCCGTCCGGATGCCCTAAAAGCGCGGCGCTGCTACCATGCTTTGCGCTTCAGGCGCAAGGATGGGCCGGGCGACGGGCACGGCGTGCAACCCCGCCGCGACAGGCCAGGAGACCGAAAAATGTCCGATGAAACCCCGGCGGCGCCGCGCAAGCCCTTGAGCGAGGCCGCGAAACGCGCACTCGCCGAGGCCGAGGCCCGCCGCGCCGCGATCGACGCTGCCACCAAGGCGCGGCCGAAGGAGATCAACGGCCGCGACGGGCCGGAGCCGGTGCGCTACGGCGACTGGGAGGTGGGGGGCATCGCCTCCGATTTCTGAGCGGCGATACCTCTTCCGTTAGGTGAGAGAGCGCCCCTCAGCCCACCACCGCGAGGCCGATGAGCCCGGCGACGCCGACGATGATGCGCCACCAGCCGAACGGCGCATAACCGTGCTTGGCGACGAAATCGAGCAGGGTCCGCACCACCAGCACCGCCGCGCAGAAGGCGGCGATGAAGCCGATGACGATGAGCAGGCCATCGTCGAAGGACAGATTGTTGCGGTTCTTGAACAGGTCGTAGGCGAACGCCCCGGCCATGGTGGGCAGGGCCAGGAAGAACGAGAATTCCGCCGCCGCCCGCTTGTCCACGCCCATCAGCATGGCGCCGACGATGGTCGAGCCCGAGCGCGACATGCCGGGGATCATGGCCAGGCACTGGAAGAAGCCGATCTTCAGCGCCAGCAGCAGCGGCAGGCCCATGGCGTTGTTGTAGCGCGGCTCCGGCACCACCTTGTCGATGAACAAAAGCACGATGCCGCCCAGGATCAGCGTCACGCAGATCAGGGCCGGCGTCTCGAACAGCACGCTCTTGATGAAACCGTGAGCCAGCGCCCCGATGACCGCCGCCGGCAGGAAGGCGACGAGGATGCCGATCACGAAGCGCCGCGCGCCCGGATTGCTGGGCAGCTGCTGCGCCACCCGAAGGAAGCGCTGGAAATAGACGGTGAGAATGGCAAGCACCGCGCCAAGCTGGATCAGCACCTCGAAAGTGTGGCCGGCGCTTTCAAACCTCAGGAAATGCCCCAGGAGCAGGATGTGGGCGGTGGAGGAGACGGGAATGAACTCCGTCAGCCCCTCCACAAGGCCGAGAACGAGGGCTTCGAGCATGGCGCCGAGGGTCATGAGTGAGGTCATCCGGAAGGCGGTGAGAATGGCGCATCCTGTTCCGTCCCCTTCGCAGGTGCAATCGTGCGTCCACGACCGGAGCCGCTGGGGACCCTGCCGCCGCGTCATTTCCTCACGGCATGTGGCTCGCTCGCCACAGGCCAGATTGCCGCTGCGTTAATCTCTATCCCTTGAATTGCCGATAAAATCCGCTTCCGGCGTGCCGAGCACGTTCGTATTTTGTTAACCATGTTTGGCCGGCTGCCCGGCTGCATCATGCCCATCGCAAAATGCTGCACTGCGGTGGAACCAATCGGAAAGAATCGCGCTCTAAAACTAGTGGAAGCCGGTGACTGGCCTTCTCCCCACCTGACCCCCGGCGAAAATTGCATCATGTATCTGCATCACCATCCGTTTTGCCCACACTCCCGGTTTGTCCGCCTCCTGCTTGCCGAATACGGGCTCGAACCGGAGCTCGTCGAAGAGCGGGTATGGGAACGCCGGCCCGGTTTCCTCGCCCTCAACCCGTCCGGCGAAACGCCGGTGATCGTTGAGGAAATGGCGGCTTCGGTGCCCGGCGCCAGCATCATCGCCGAATGGCTCGACGAGACGCGGGGCCTTGCCCTCGGCGACCATCGCCTGCTGCCGGATTCCCCGGCGGCGCGGGTCGAGGTGCGCCGGCTGACCCAATGGTTCAACGAGAAGATGTATGTGGAGGCCACCGAGCCCCTGGTGCGCGAGCGCATCCACAAGCGCTACATGACGCGCGAGCAGGGCGGCGGCTCGCCGGATGCCACGTCCCTGCGCATGGGCCGCAGCAATCTGCGCTATCATCTCAAATATATCGGCTGGCTGGCCAAGGCGCGCAAATGGCTCGCCGGGGAGAAGCTGAGCCAGGCCGACCTTGCCGCCGCAGCCCATCTCTCGGTGGCCGACTATCTGGGCGACGTGCCGTGGGACGAGGACGATCACGCGAGGGACTGGTACGCGCGGATCAAGTCGCGCCCGACCTTCCGCGCCCTGCTGAACGAGAGCATTCCGGGCATGCCGCCGTCCAAGACCTACGCGGACCTCGACTTCTGACCGAGACGGCCGGCGCGCCCCTCGAGGAGATCATCGCCGGCCTCGCCCGCACGGAAGGCTTCGATACCGTCGGCATCACCCGTGCCGATGCCATCCCTCAGGCCGGCGCCCGGCTGAAGGATTGGGTGGCCGGCGGCGCCCATGGCGACATGGGCTGGATGGCCGAGACGCTGGAGCGCCGGGCAGATCCTGCCGTACTGTGGCCGGCCATGCGCTCCGTAATCATGCTGGGGCTCAATTACGGCCCGGCGGACGACCCCCGCGCGGTGCTGGCCCAACGCTCGGCCGGCGCCATCTCCGTCTATGCGCGGGCGGAGGATTACCACGACATCATCAAGCCCAAGCTGAAGCGCGTCGCCCGAGCCCTGCTGGCCGAGGCGCAGCGACGCGGGCTGGACGGCGACGTGAAAGTGTTCGTGGATACTGCCCCGCTCATGGAGAAGCCGCTGGCGGCGGCGGCTGGGCTGGGCTGGCAGGGCCGGCACACCAACCTGGTCTCGCGGGATTTCGGCTCCTGGCTGTTCCTGGGCGCCATCGCCACCACGCTGGAGCTGAAGCCCTCCGCCCCGGAACAGGATCATTGCGGCTCCTGCCGCGCCTGTCTCGACGCCTGCCCAACGGCGGCCTTTCCCGCCCCTTACGTCATCGATGCGCGGCGCTGCGTGTCCTACCTCACCATCGAGCACAAGGGGCCGATCCCGCGCGAGCTGCGTCCACTTATGGGCAACCGCATCTATGGCTGCGACGATTGCCTCTCCGCCTGCCCGTGGAACAAGTTCGCGGAACTCGGGCGCGAAATGAAGCTCGCGGCGCGGGCGGAGAATAACGCCCCGCCCTTGGCCGAACTGGTTGCGCTGGACGATGCCGCCTTCCGCGCCCGCTTCCCGAAAAGCCCCATCAAGCGGGTGGGGCGCGACCGTTTTGTGCGCAACGTGCTGGTAGTCATGGGAAATTCTGGGGATGCGGCACTATTGCCCCAGGTGGAGGCGCGGCTTGGCGATGCCTCGGCGCTGGTGCGCGGGGCGGCGGTGTGGGCGCTGGGGCAGCTAGCTGATCCAGATACCGTCTCCCGCCGCGCCCGTGAGGCCCTGCCACAGGAAGACGACGCAGTGGTGCGGGCGGAATGGGCCGCCGCATCGGTGGAACAGCCCTAAGTTCCGCAGCTGGTCGCGCCGGCGCTGTTTCCAACCGGCGCGTTTGCCGGTAGGATTGCCACCTCACGAACCATGAAGGGGGCGACAAGAGCTGGCGTCACGATCGCGTCGCGCCCACGCGCGATGATCGACGGCGACAGAACAGGCAACATGCACGAGCCCCGCAAGCTTTATGTGAAGTCATTCGGCTGCCAGATGAACGTCTACGATTCCCATCGTATGGCGGACACGCTGGCACGCGAGGGCTTCGTGGAGACGCAGGACCCGGCCGAGGCCGATCTTGTCATCCTGAACACCTGCCATATCCGCGAGAAGGCCGCCGAGAAGGTCTATTCGGAGCTGGGACGCCTGCGCAAACAGAAGCAGGAAGCCGGTTCCGACACCATGATCGCGGTGGCAGGCTGCGTTGCCCAGGCCGAAGGCGCCGAGATCATGCGCCGCGCGCCGGTGGTGGATCTGGTGGTCGGCCCCCAGAGCTACCACCGCCTGCCCGAGCTTCTGGCCGAGGCCAAGGCTGGCAAGCGGGTGGTGGACACCGAATTTCCCGCCGAGGACAAGTTCGACCACCTGCCCGCCCCGACGCGGGCGGCCACACGTTCACGCGGGCCGGCGGCCTTCGTCACCGTGCAGGAAGGCTGCGACAAGTTCTGCACCTTCTGCGTGGTGCCCTATACCCGCGGCGCCGAAGTCTCCCGCCCGGTCGCGAAGATCATGGACGAGGCGGCGCGGCTGGTGGACCAGGGGGTCCGCGAGATCAGCCTCATCGGCCAGAACGTCAACGCCTTCCATGGCGCGGGACCGGACGGCACGACCTGGAGCCTCGCCCGACTCATGGAGCACATGGCGCGCCTCGATGGCCTTGCCCGGCTGCGCTACACTACCTCCCATCCCCGCGACATGGACGACGACCTCATCGCCGCTCACCGCGACCTGCCGCAGCTGATGCCCTACCTGCACCTGCCGGTGCAGTCGGGCTCCGACCGCGTCCTCGCCGCCATGAACCGCAAGCACGGCCGGGACGACTTCTTCGCCATCATCGAGAAGATACGGCAGGCGCGGCCGGACATGGCCCTGTCGTCCGACTTCATCGTCGGCTTCCCCGGCGAGAGCGAGAAGGATTTCGAGGACACCCTCGACCTGGTGCGCCAGGTGGGCTTCGCCAGCGCCTATTCGTTCAAGTACAGCCCCCGGCCCGGTACGCCTGCGGCCGACCATGACGCGCAGGTGCCGGAGGAGGTGAAGGCCGAGCGCCTCGCCGAGCTTCAGCGGCTGCTGGAAGCCTCCAAGGCCGCCTTTGACGAGAGCTGCCGCGGCCGCACCTTCGATATCCTGCTGGAAAAGCCCGGCCGCCAGGCCGGCCAGCTCATCGGCCGCTCGCCCTATCTGCAAAGCGTGGTGGTGAACGATCCGCCCGCCGCCATCGGCGACCTCCTCACCGTGACCATCACCGATGTGGGGCCCAACAGCCTCGCGGGCGTGCCCGCCGAGGCGAGCGAACCTTCCGTTTCCCAGTCCCCAGTGTCTTCCGCCCGATCCCGGCCGCTTGCGGCCATGGAGGCTTGAGCTTGCGCAGATCCGGCAGCGACCGCGACCGTCCCCTCGAACGTTCCTCGGAACGCCCCTCCGAACGCCCGTTGCCGCCCTCCGGCCCGGCCCGCGCGGCGGTGACGGCGCCGTGGGCGAGCCTCGATGACGAAGGCCCCGCCCATGTGGTGCTGGCCTTCGACGACAACCGGCTCGCCACACTGCTGTTCGGCCATTACGGGCGCAACCTGGCGGTGATCGAGCGCAAGCTCGGGGTGAAGGCCGATTCGCGCGGCAACCACGTGACACTGGAAGGCGCGCGCGACGCCTGCGAGCAGGCCCGCGCCGTGCTGGAGCACCTCTACGAGGCCCTGCGCAAGGGCCGTGACATCGGCCAGGGTGACGTGGACGGGGCCATCCGCGAGGTCACCTCGCAGGGCTCCCTGTTCGATTTCGATCCGGCCGAGAACCGCCAGTCGTTCGACGAGATCCAGCTGCGCCGCCGCCCGGTGCGGGCGCGCACCGCTGCCCAGGACGCCTATATCCGGGCGCTGAAGCGGCACACCCTGGTGTTCGGCTCGGGCCCCGCAGGCACCGGCAAGACCTGGCTCGCGGTGGCCTATGCGGTGCACCTGCTGGAACGGCGCATGGTGGACCGCATCATCCTGTCGCGGCCGGCGGTGGAAGCGGGCGAGCGGCTCGGCTTCCTGCCGGGCGACATGAAGGACAAGGTGGACCCCTACCTGCGCCCCATCTACGACGCCCTCTATGACCTCATGGACCGGCCCTTCGTGGAGCGGGCGCTGCAATCGGGCGAGATCGAGATCGCCCCGCTGGCCTTCATGCGCGGGCGCACCCTCTCCAACGCCGCGGTGATCCTGGACGAGGCGCAGAACGCCACCTCCATGCAGATGAAGATGTTCCTTACCCGCCTGGGCGAGAACTCGCACATGATCGTCACCGGCGACGCCAGCCAGACCGACCTGCCCCAGGGCCAGATTTCCGGCCTCGCCGAGGCGGTGCGGCTGCTGGAAGGCATCGAGGGGGTGGGCGTGTGCGTCTTCAAGGCCGAGGACGTGGTGCGCCACGAGATGGTCGGGCGCATCGTCGCGGCCTACGAGAAGCTCGACGCGGCCAAGCTCGAGGCCGCGTCCGCCCGCCTCGGCAAGGCCGGAGCCTGATCTGATGGCCGCCCTGAAGCTAGTCGCCACGAGCGCCCCCCCCGAGGAGGACCCCGTCGCCATCGACGTGCTGGTGGAGGCGGACGGCTGGTCCGCCCTGCCCGACGCCGAGGCGATCTGTGTGCGGGCTGCGCAAGCAGCGCTCGCGGCCTGCGGCGACGAGGTGCCGGAGCCCTGCGAGGTCGCCATCACCCTCACCGACGACGCCCGCATCCGCGTGCTGAACCGGGAGTGGCGCGGCAAGGACAAGGCCACCAACGTGCTGTCCTTCCCCCAGCCGGACCTCCCCGACGACGTGGACGCGCCCCAGCCGCTGGGCGACATCATCGTCGCGCTGGAAACCCTCACCGGCGAAGCCCGGGCAGAAGACAAGACGGCGGGGCACCACCTCGCCCATCTGGTGGTGCACGGCACCCTGCATCTTCTAGGCTACGACCACATAGACGACACCGAAGCAGAGGAAATGGAGGCGCTGGAACGGCGGATCCTTGCGGGGCTCGGGATCGACGATCCCTATGCCCTGCCCCAGGACTGACGTTCCAAGGCGAAGATCAGGCCATGTCCAACATCGACCAGCCAACGACCGAGACCAGCGCGGAACCGCAAAGTTTTCTCGATCGATTGCGTGCCCTCCTCGGCACGTTCCGCCCGCACGGCTCGCTCCGCACTGACCTCGTGGAGGTGCTGGACGCGGCGGAAGCACCCGAGGAGGAAGGGGAATTCACCCCGTCCGAGCGCAAGATGCTGCGCAACATCCTCCACCTCAAGGAGGTGGGCATCGGCGACATCATGGTGCCCCGCGCCGAGATCGTCGCCGTGCGCAAGGATGTTTCGCTGGGCGAGTTGCTGAAGCTGTTCGTCGGCGTCGGCCATTCGCGCCTCGTGGTCTATGACGACACGCTGGACGACCCCGTGGGCATGGTCCACATCCGCGACCTCATCGCCTTCCTCGCCGGCGACCTGACCAGCCAGCCGGGCAACAAGCTCGACCTCGGCGCGGTCAATCTCGACGGTTCGCTGGAGGATGCCGGGCTCATCCGCCGCATCCTCTATGTGCCGCCCTCCATGCCGGCGGTGGACCTGCTGGTCGCCATGCAGGCGGCGCGCACCCATCTCGCCCTCGTCATCGACGAATATGGCGGCACCGACGGCCTCGTTTCCATCGAGGACGTGGTGGAGGAGATCGTCGGCGAGATCGAGGACGAGCACGACGAGGCGGCCGAGACCCTGCTCATCCGCCAGCCGGACGGCAGCTTCCTCGCCGATGCGCGCACGCCGCTGGAAGCCGCCGTCGAAG
This sequence comes from Xanthobacter versatilis, assembly GCF_043193975.1. Lineage (NCBI taxonomy): Bacteria > Pseudomonadati > Pseudomonadota > Alphaproteobacteria > Hyphomicrobiales > Xanthobacteraceae > Xanthobacter > Xanthobacter versatilis. Next base: position 234,969 of record NZ_JBAFVB010000004.1, read on the forward strand.
TGCTCGGCCCCACATTTGCGTCCGAGGAGGCCATGGAAGAGGTGGACAGCCTGGGCGGCCTCCTGGTCATGGTGGCCTCGCGGGTGCCCAAGCAGGGGGAAGTGATCGCCCTGCCCGGCGGCTTCGAGGTGGAGGTGCTGGAGGCGGATCCGCGCCGGGTGAAGAAGCTGCGCGTCATTCCCCCGCGGGAAGACGCGCCGGTGCCCGCCACCGAATCCAGCACATCCGACCTGTAGCGCCCCCGCGTGCTCCCACCCTCCTCCCCGACCGCGCGGCTGCGCGGGCGCCTGCTGGCGCTGCGCTTCCTCTCCGGCTGGCGCCGGCGCGGCGTCGCCTTCGTTGCCGGCGCCATCGGCGCCCTGGCCATGCCGCCGTTCGGCCTGTGGCCGGTTCTGGTGCTGAGCTTCGGCGTGCTGGTTCTGCTGATCGACGGTTGCAGGGGTGGGCTGAAACGCCGCCTGTGGAGCGCGGCGGGCGTCGGCTGGTGGTTCGGCTTCGGTTATTTCCTCGCCTCCCTGTGGTGGATCGGCGATGCCTTCCTAGTGGAGGCGGACGTGTTCGGCTGGCTGCTGCCCTTCGCGGTGCTGGCCATGCCCACGGGGCTCGCCCTGTTCCCTGCGATCGGCGCGGTGCTGGCGCGCCTCCTGTGGTCGAAGGGCGGCTGGCGCCTGTTCGCCCTCGCCTTCGGCCTCACCGTGTCGGAATGGCTACGCGGCCATGTGCTGACCGGCTTTCCCTGGAACACCTTCGGCTATGCCTTCGCGCAGTCCGACCTGCTGATGCAGAGCGCCGCGCTGGTGGGCATCTGGGGCCTCACCTTCTTCGCCGTGCTGCTGCTGTCGAGCCCGGTGCTGCTCCTGGTGCCGGACCGACGCAATCTGGCCGCCGTCGCCTGTGCGGCACTGCTGCTGGCCGGCGCGGCGGGCTGGGGCGGCTGGCGGCTGGCGGCAACGCCGCTTGAGGTGGTTCCGGGCGTCCACCTGCGGGTGATGCAGCCCAACCTGCCGCAGGACAAGAAATTCGCCTATGACCGCCGGCGCGAGATCCTGGCCGACTATCTCGCCCTGAGCGCGCGCCCGAGCCCCACCTACCCGGCGGGCCTCCCCGACGTGACGCTGCTCATCTGGCCCGAATCAGCCTTCCCCTTCATCTACGAGCGCGAGCCCTGGGCGGCGGAGGACATCGCCGCCACCCTGCCGCCCAACGTGACGCTGGTGACCGGAGCGGTGCGCATCGACCTGCCCCCGCCGGGCCAGCATTCGCCGTTCTTCAATGCGATCCGCGTCATCGACGCGAAGGGCCACGTGCTGCGCAATACCGACAAGGTGCACCTCGTGCCGTTCGGGGAATACTTGCCGTTCCAGTCATTCCTCGAGTCTATCGGAATCGAGCAATTGACGCGGGTGAGGGGCGGCTTCGCATCCGGCAGCGCGTTCAGCGGGCTCGAAGTGCCCGGCGCCGGCCTTGCCGCACCGCTGGTATGTTATGAAGTTATCTTTTCTGGAAAGGTAATTCCGGGTGGACCCCGCCCCACCTGGCTCCTCAACCTTACCAATGACGCCTGGTTCGGAACCACACCCGGGCCCTACCAGCACTTTGTGCAGGCTCGCTTGCGCGCCATCGAGGAAGGCCTTCCCCTGGTGCGTGCAGCCAATACGGGCATTTCGGCGATCATTGATCCTATGGGTCGTATTGTCGCAGGATCGCGCCTCGGCGAATCGAGCCTCGTCGATGGTCCCTTGCCGAAGCCGCTTGAAACGGTTCCGCTTGCGGCGCGTTTCAACCTTGCACTGCTTGCCGGCTTGCTGATGGGTTCATTGCTACTTGCGATAGCGCCTTCAAGCCGCTGGATTACACGCAAAGGTTGATCGACGCTCGTAGATTGTATGCCTATGTTCGCCGGCAATCAGGGCAGCCTTCGCACCGCGAAGTAATGATTAATCTTTTCCGACATAGCCGGAGAGACCATGGCCAAGAAGGCGCCGAACCCTATTGACAAGCACGTCGGCTCGCGCGTCCGCATGCGGCGGATGATGGTCAGCATGAGCCAAGAGAAGCTCGGCGAGCATCTCGGGATTACCTTTCAACAAATCCAAAAATATGAAAAGGGCACAAATCGCATAGGAGCGAGCCGGCTCCAGCAGATCTCGACCGTGCTCGGCGTACCGGTGGCGTTCTTCTTCGAAGGCGCTCCGACGGTCGGGCCCGAGGGAGAGGGCTTCTCCGAAGACCAGTCGCCCGCCTACGTCTCCGACTTCCTCGCGACCTCGGACGGGCTGACGCTCACCCGCAACTTCATGCGTATCACCGACCCGAAGGTTCGCCGGCGGATCGTGGAACTGGTTATCGCCATCGCCGGAGAAGCCGAGACGCCGACCTGACCCGTTCGTTTTGACGAACGATTTCGCGCTACCGACCTTGACCGCTCGCTGCCGCGTTGCCACAAGAAGAGACCGCAACGCGGCGCGGGCGCAAGAGGGTCGGAGAAGAGGGTCGAAGACATGGCGCGTCAGTCCTATCTGTTCACCAGTGAGTCGGTTTCCGAAGGCCACCCTGACAAGGTCTGCGACCGCATTTCCGACGAAGTGGTGGATACCTTTTTCCGAACGGCCGAAGTCGAGGGCTGGGACCCCAGCCAGATCCGTGTGGCGTGCGAGACGCTCGCCACCACCAACAAGGTGGTGATCGCCGGCGAGACCCGCGGCCCCTCTTCCATCACCCGCGACCTGCTGTCCCATGCTGCCCGCCTTGCCATCAAGTCGATTGGCTATGAGCAGCAAGGCTTCCACTGGGAAACGGCGGACATCGATGTCCTGCTGCATGCCCAGTCGGCCGACATTGCCCAGGGCGTCGACATCGCCGGCAACAAGGACGAAGGCGCCGGCGACCAGGGCATCATGTTCGGCTATGCCGTGCGCGAAACGCCGGAGCTGATGCCTGCCCCGATCTATTACGCGCACAAGATCCTCAAGACCCTGGCCGAAGCCCGCCATTCCGGCGAGACTCACGCCCTCGGCCCCGACGCCAAGAGCCAGGTCACCGTTCGCTACGAGGGCGGCAAGCCGGTTGGCGTCACCCAGATCGTGCTGTCCACCCAGCACCTGGATGAGAACCTGTCGTCCCACGACGTGAAGTCCATCGTTGAGCCCTATATCAGCGCCACGCTGCCCGAGGGCTGGATCTCCAAGGACACGGTCTGGCACGTCAATCCCACCGGCAAGTTCGTGATCGGCGGGCCGGACGGCGACTGCGGCCTTACCGGGCGCAAGATCATCGTGGACACCTACGGCGGCGCGGCTCCCCACGGCGGTGGCGCCTTCTCCGGCAAGGATCCCACCAAGGTGGACCGCTCCGCGGCCTATGCCGCGCGCTACCTCGCCAAGAACGTGGTTGCGGCTGGCCTCGCGGACCGCGCCACCATCCAGCTGGCCTATGCCATCGGCGTGTCCGACCCGCTGGCGGTCTATGTGGACCTGCACGGCACCGGCAACGTGGACGAGGCCAAGCTCGAGACCGTGCTGCGGGAAGTGATGAACCTGCGTCCCCGCGGCATTCGCGAGCATCTGGGCCTGACCAAGCCCATCTATGCCCGCACCGCCGCCTATGGCCATTTCGGCCGCGCGCCGGAAGCGGATGGCGGCTTCTCCTGGGAGAAGACCGACCTCGTGGACGCCCTCAAGTCGGCGGTCGCCTGACGCCAGACCCCGCGGTCGCCCGCCCGGACCTCCGGGCGGCGCGCTGGATGGAACTGCGCTGTGACGGAGCGAAGGGATCCCGGATGCTACCGCATCGCCGGGATCCGTCATGACATGCAGGACATGACCGAAGAAACGGAACGTCACGGCGCTTTCTATGGCCGGCGCATCGGCAAGTCGCTGCGTGGCGCCCAGCAGGACGCCATGGTGCGCCTCCTGCCCATCTGGCGCTTCGCCGCCGAGGACGCACGCACCCCGGCCTCCCTGTTCCCGCACGACATCAGTGGCCTGTGGCTGGAGATCGGCTTCGGCGGCGGGGAGCATCTCATCTCCCATGCCACGCGCCGGCCCGACATGGGCTTCATCGGCGCCGAGCCGTTCGTGAACGGCATGGCGCGCATGCTGGTGGACTTGGAGAAGGCCGGGCTTTCCAACATCCGCCTGTTCGGCGAGGACGCGGCATTGCTGCTGGATCGCCTGCCGGAGGCGAGCCTCGACGGCGCCGACCTGTTTTATCCCGACCCCTGGCCCAAGCGCCGCCACTGGAAGCGCCGGTTCGTCCGGCCGGACAATCTGGACCGCCTCGCCCGCGCCATCCGCCCGGGCGGCGTGTTCCGCTTCGCATCCGACGTGCCGCACTATGTGGGCTGGACCCTGGCCGAAGTGCACGCCCACGGTGCCTTCCGCTGGACCGCCGAGCGGGCCGACGACTGGCGCCAGCCCTATCCGCACTGGCCCGGCACCCGCTACGAGGCGAAGGCCCTGGAGGAAGGGCGCAGCCCGACCTACCTGACCTTCGAGCGGATCTGATCCGGTCGCTTCAGGCCGCGCCAGACCCCTCAGGCGCCGGAATCGTAAAGCGCCTTAAGGCCCTCACGATAGGTGGGATAGGCGAGGCTCACCCCCAGTTCGGACTTGAGCCTATGGTTGGCCACCCGCTTGTTGGCAGCCCAGAAGGTCAGCGCCATGGGGCTCATGTCCCGTGCCGCCTCATCGAACGGGATGGCCGGCGGCACCGGCAGGCCGAGAAGCCCCGCTGCATAGGCGATGGGATCGCCGGGCGGCGCGGGCAGGTCGTCGGTGACATTCAGGATGCCGTCGAAGCGCCGGTCCACCACCGCGCGGATGGTGCGGGCGATGTCCGCCACATGGATGCGGTTGAACACCTGGCCCGGCTTGTCGATACGCCGCGCCTCGCCCGCCCTGAGCTGCTCCAGCGCATTGCGGCCGGGCCCGTAGATGCCCGCAAGGCGCAGCACAGAGACCGGAATGCCGCGCTTCTGCCCGAAGGCGAACCACTCGTGTTCCGCTGCAAGCCGCCGTTCCAGGCGCGGGCTGCCGGCGCGCGGGGGTGTGGCCTCATCCACCCAGTCGCCCCCATGGTCGCCATAGACGCCGAGGGTAGTGAGATAAACCACCTGGCGCAGTTGGCCGGCCTCCAGCACCGTGCCGGCGCAACGCAAAATCGGGTCGCCCCGCGCATCCGGAGGCGCTGACGCAATGATCAGGTCGGTGCCGGCGAGGGCATCGGCCAGAACGGCGGACAGGCTTTCCCCATCGAACAGGACGGGCTCCACCCCGGCGGGCAGCACGGCAAGGCGCTCGGCCGTCCGGGCAGTGCCGACGACACGGGAAAAGGCCGCGGGCTCACCCGCCACCAGATGATGCACGCAATAGCCGAAGCCCAGAGCCGCAAGGGTCGTCATGAAACAGGGGACACCAGAACCGGAGCAACGTGAGATTCATCCTCGCCCGTGTCGGGCGGGCGGCCGGTGAGAGCTTCCACGCTCATGAGCCGCACCGCCTCCTCGCACTGGCGGGTGACGGTCTTGCGGTCGTGGGCCTCGTCGAGCCGCACCGGCTCGCCGAAGGAGACCTCCACGTCGATGGAGCCGTGGCACAGCACCTCCAGCAGGTGCGGCACCAGATCCATGTCGCCATACCAGGCGGCGATGTGACGGTGAAGGCGCCCCATGGGCAGGCCCTGAAGACGCACATAGGACACCGCGAGGGGCTGCACCGTCACCTCGGCGCCATCAGCGATGGCTTCGCGCACCGCACCCACCAGCGCCGTGCGGAACGGCAGCACGCGGTTGCCGTCGCTGGAAGTACCCTCGGCGAACAGCACCACCGGGTCGCCGTCCTGGAGGCGCTCGGCGATGGTGCGGTTGACTTCGCCGGTGGCGTGCCGGCGCTGCCGATCCACGAACACCGTGCGCTGGAACTTCGCCAGAAGTCCGATGAGCGGCCAGCGCCCCACCTCGCTCTTCGCCACGAAGACGAGGGGCGTAAGCGACCCTATCACCGGAATATCGATCCAGGAGCAATGGTTGGCGAGGATGAGCAACGGCCGGTCGGCCGCCGGCGCCCCCTTCACCGTCACCCGCACTCCGATGAACTTGAGGAGGATGCGGTGGTAAAGCTGCGGGATGCTGCGGCGCGTGGGCAGGGAGAGCTTGAGCGACAGCCATTGCAGGGGAATGCCGACCGCCGTCACCACTGCCACCGGGACCAGCACAGCCGCCGCCCTCAGGCGATCGAGAAACCGCGAGACCGCCGGCTGCTCTGGCCCCAGGGGCTCAAGGCCGCCGAATTCAAGGGGCAGGCGCGTAGCCTCGCCCGCCGGCTCGCGGGCCGGCGTCACGATTTCTCATCCTCTTCGAGGGGCACGGCATAGAGCTCGAGGCGATGGCCGCGCAGCTTGTAGCCGAGGCGGCGGGCGATGGCCTCCTGCAGCGCCTCGATCTCCTCGGAGCGGAATTCGATCACGTGGCCGGATCTCAGGTCGATGAGATGATCATGGTGCTCGTCCGGCATCTGCTCGTAACGGGCGCGACCGTCGCCGAAATCATGGCGCTCGATGATGCCGGCATCCTCCAGCATCTTCACCGTGCGATAGACCGTGGAGATGGAGATGTTGTCGTCGATGGCGACGGCGCGGCGGTGCAGTTCCTCCACGTCAGGATGGTCCTGCGCGCCGGAAAGCACGCGGGCGATGATCCGGCGCTGCTCCGTCATCCTCATGCCCTTGGCAAGGCACGCTTCCTCGATGACGCTCATGTTGCTGCCGCTCAAGCGGGACCTCCGCGATCCAACGGGACAGACGCCTTATCGCCCTCCGGCCCGATCCCTGCAAGGGGGCGGACGTCCCTCAAAAATCCCGCCGCAGCAGCAGGGCGTCCGCGCCGCCGGCATAATAGCCCCGCCGGCGCCCCACTTCCCGGTAACCCAGATGCTCGTAAAGGGTGCGTGCGGCCAGATTACCTTCTTCCACCTCCAGGAACGAGGTGGAAACCCCCTCGGCGGCGAGGCGCGCCAGATGGTGGGATACGAGAGCCCGGCCGATGCCCCGGCGGCGGCGGTCCGTCACCACGGCAACGGTGAGCACCTCGGCTTCCGGCGGCACCACGTGGGATAGGATGAAACCCACCGGCGGGCGCCGGGCGCCAGGCGTCGCCACATGGGCGCGCACCGCCCGGTCGGACAACAGCCGTTCGAACTCGTCCGTCCCCCAGCCGCGGGCGAAAGCCCGGGCGTGGATGGCGGCCAGATGCGGCATGTCGGCGGCAACCGCGTCGCGCAGCAGCGGCGGGCGGGGGGGAAAGAAGCGCTCGAGAAGGCCGATCATCGGCGGGCGACGCGCGCCTTGTCCTGCGGCTTGGCGTCGGGCGAGCGCAGATAGAGCGGGCGGGGCTCGGCGGCTTCCGGATCGGCCACGGCGCCGAGCCGGGCCACCCAGGCCACATCCGGGGCAACAGTGTCGTCCACCAGCAAAGGCGGCTGCTCCGCCGGAGGCCAGGCCTCCGCCACCAGGGCCGCGCCCGAGCCCACGAGGCGCACCGCCCCGATGGCCACCGACCGCGCCGCCTCGCGCACGCTGGTGACGCGCGGGGCGATCAGGGTGCGGGCGCCGACGCCGAACATCTGCAGGAAGACATGGCCGTGGCGGGCATCGATGGCGGTCACCACGGGAACCGCATCGTCCTGGGCGAGATAGGGGGCGGCAAGCGCCGCCAGCGTCGTCACCCCCACCACCGGCCGATTGGAGGTCAGCCCGAAGCCACGGGCTGCCGAAAGCCCCACCCGAAGCCCGGTGAAGCTGCCGGGCCCGATGGTGACGGCGATGCGCGCAAGGTGTTCAAAATCAAGGCCCGCCGCCGCCATGACCTGCTCCACGAGCGGGATCAGCGTCTCGGCGTGACCGCGCTCCATGAGCAGCGAATCACCGGCGACAATGCTGTCCGTCTCGGTGTCGAGCACCGCGGCGGAGCAGGCGGCGAGCGCCGTATCGATGGCTAGAACGAACATGAAACCGGGTGCCCCACTCCTCGCCACGATCAACCGAAACCGTGGCGAGGGGAAGCGACCCCGAACGCTCACCTTACAGAAAGGTTAATGGCGAGCGACCCTCAGACCGCCTGAACCTCGGTCACCTCCGGCACGAAGTGCTTGAGAAGGTTTTCGATTCCGTTCTTCAGCGTCGCCGTGGACGAGGGGCAGCCGGAGCACGAGCCCTTCATGTTCAGGAACACGATACCGTCCTTGAAGCCGCGGAAGGTGATGTCGCCGCCGTCATTGGCCACCGCCGGGCGCACCCGCGTGTCCAGAAGCTCCTTGATGGTGGCGACGATTTCGGCGTCCTTCGCCTCGTAGAACTCGTCGGCATCGGCGACTTCGGGTTTCACGCCGTCGGACAGCACCGGGGCGCCGGACATGAAGTGTTCCATGATCGCGCCGAGGATGGCCGGCTTGATCTGCGGCCATTCCGCCTCCGCCTTGGTGACGGTGACGAAATCCGACCCCAGGAACACCGCTGCCACGCCGCGCACGTCAAACAGGCGCTGGGCGAGGGGGGAGAGGTCGGCGTCGTCATGGGAGCGCAGGTCGAGGGTGCCTTCCCCCAGCACCGAACGGCCGGGCAGGAACTTCAGGGTCGCCGGATTCGGTGTGGTTTCGGTCTGAATGAACATGGCTCAATCCTCAAAAGAAAAGCAGCAGGCGAACCTGCGCGTTTTCTTGAAGATAGGGGCTCACCCGCCAAACGCAAAGGGCGCCTCGGGAAAGGTCCTGAATTGACACAGGCCGCGGCCCATGGGGAACGCGGCCGGAACGGACCGGGCGCGAATCGCGTGAGGTGGCAGGTTGCGTGTGTATTCCTCGCGAGGGCAGGTCATCCCTTTTCGGGACAAGCCTCCGCCAACCCGCGAACAGCCCCGGAACACAAGCGGGGCGAATCGGCCGAACCGCCCTGTTGGCGCTTTGTTCAGGTACCTGAAACAGCACAGCCGCCACGCCCAAAAGGCGCGACGGCTGAATCTTGCACCACCGTGGAGGACGCGGGCGCCCTCAGGTGTTCATGGAATCGAAGAAGTCCGCATTGGTCTTGGTCTGGCGCAGCTTGTCGAGCAGGAACTCGATGGCGTCCACCGTACCCATGGGATTGAGGATGCGGCGCAGCACGTACATCTTCTTGAGCGTGTCGGCCGGCACCAGAAGCTCTTCCTTGCGGGTACCCGAGCGGGTGATGTCGATGGCCGGGAACACGCGCTTGTCGGAGACCTTGCGGTCGAGGATGACTTCCGAGTTACCGGTGCCCTTGAACTCCTCGAAGATCACCTCGTCCATGCGCGAGCCGGTCTCGATGAGCGCGGTGGCGATGATGGTGAGGGAACCGCCTTCCTCGATGTTACGCGCCGCGCCGAAGAAGCGCTTGGGACGCTGCAGGGCGTTGGCGTCCACGCCGCCGGTGAGCACCTTGCCGGAGGACGGCACCACCGTGTTGTAGGCGCGGCCGAGACGGGTGATGGAATCCAGCAGGATCACCACGTCGCGCCCGTGCTCCACCAAGCGCTTGGCCTTCTCGATCACCATCTCGGCGACCTGCACATGGCGGGTGGCCGGCTCGTCGAAGGTGGAGGACACCACCTCGCCCTTCACCGAGCGCTGCATGTCCGTGACTTCTTCCGGCCGCTCGTCGATGAGCAGCACGATGAGGAAGCATTCGGGATGGTTGGCGGTGATGGACTTGGCGATGTTCTGCAGCAGCACCGTCTTGCCGGTGCGGGGCGGGGCCACGATGAGGCCGCGCTGGCCCTTGCCGATGGGCGCCACGATATCGATGATTCGCGGCGAGAAGTCCTTCTTCCCAACGGTTTCCTCATGCTCCAGCTTGAGGCGCTCGTCGGGATAGAGCGGCGTCAGATTGTCGAAGTTGATCTTGTGGCGCGTCTTCTCGGGGTCTTCGAAATTGATCGTATTGACCTTGAGAAGCGCGAAATAGCGCTCGCCTTCCTTCGGCGAGCGGATCTGTCCTTCCACCGTGTCGCCGGTGCGCAGGCCGAAGCGCCGGATCTGGGAGGGGGAGACATAGATGTCGTCCGGTCCCGGCAGATAGTTCGCCTCAGGCGAGCGCAGGAAGCCGAAGCCGTCCTGGAGCACCTCGACGACGCCTTCGCCGATGATCTCGGTTTCGGTGGCCGCCAGCTGCTTCAGAATGGCGAACATGAGCTCCTGCTTGCGCAGGGTGCTGGCGTTTTCCACCTGGCTCTCCTCGGCAAAGGCGAGGAGCTCCACGGGGGTCTTGGACTTAAGGTCTTGAAGTTTCACTTCCCGCATAAGGGAAAGCCTCGATGAATCTTGAGTACGCCAAGGCCGATCGCAGCGATCAGGCATGGGCGGCGGGGGAGGGACGGGGTCGCAGGTCTTCAGGGGAAGCCGGGGGCACGCAGCTCGCCGCCTGACGCGCCGGCCGGGCCAATGACAGCACCGGACTGAAGGAAGCGCGTTTGCCTGCGTTTAGGAAAGCGCCCCCAAGATAGGCGGGCACGGAAGGCGGCGCAAGTCCTCCTTCCGGACAAGGCAATATCAAAACGGTTTGACCACCACAAGAATGACGATGCCGACCATCAGCAGCGTCGGCACCTCGTTGGCGATGCGATAAAAACGGGCCGGACGGGAATTTTTGTCCTCACCGAAGTCGCGCACCCAGCGCGACAGGGCACCATGGAAGCCCGACAGCGCCAAGACCAGCACGAACTTGGCGTGGAACCAGCCGGCCAAATACCAGCCGCCGGCATAGGCCAGATAAAGCCCGGCCAGCCAGGTGACGATCATGGCGGGGTTGATGATGGCCTTCAGCAGCCGGCGTTCCATTACCTTGAAGGTTTCGGACTGCACCGAGCCGGCCTCGGCGGCGCAGTGATAGACCATGAGGCGCGGCAGATACAGCATCCCCGCCATCCAGGAGATCACGGCGATGACATGCAGAGCCTTGATCCAGCTATAGAAATCGTGAGCCATCAGGGTCCTGACCTCGACGAGGATCAGCGCGCGCGGCGCACCGCTTCCACCAGCTTTTCCACATGGTCGAGCGGGGTTTCGGGGCGGATGCCGTGGCCGAGATTGAAGATGTGCCGCGCACCCGAGAAATCGTCGCGAATGCGCGCCACTTCGTCCTCCAGCGCCGCACCGCCGGCAATGAGCCGCAGCGGATCCAGATTGCCCTGCAGCGCCACACGGCCGGACAGCCGCCGCCGCGCAGCCTGCCGATCCGCCGACCAGTCGAGGCCAATGGCGTTGATGCCGGTGTCGGCCAGCCGCTCCAGCGCCTCCAGCGTCGCGCCCTTGGGGAAGGCGATCACCCGAACATGGGGGTGCAGCGCCTTCAATCCCGCGACGATACGGCGCAGCGGCTCGGCGCACCAGCGCTCGAACGAGGAGGGATCGAGCACCCCGGCCCAGGTGTCGAAGATCTGCACCACGTCGGCGCCGGCCGCCACCTGTCCCGCCAGATGGACGATGGAGGCTTCCACCAGCCGGTCGATGAGGCTCTGGAACAAAGCTTCGTCGCGCAGCGCCAGCATGCGGGCGGGGGCCTGGTCGTCGGTGCCGTGGCCCGCCACCATGTAGGTGGCCACCGTCCAGGGCGCGCCGCAGAAGCCGATCAGGGCCACCTCGGCCGGAAGGCTCGCCCGCACCGAGGCGATGGCCTCGTAGACAGGGTCCACCTTGTCGGGGTCCAGCCGATCCGTGAGGGCCGCGACGCCGGCCTGATCCGTCACCGGGGTCAGCCGCGGACCCTCGCCGGCCTCGAAGGTGAGGCCGACGCCAAGGGCGTGGGGCACCACCAGGATGTCGGAAAAGATGATGGCCGCATCAAAGCCGTAACGGCGGATGGGCTGGAGCGTCACCTCGGCGGCGAGCTTCGGCGTGTAGCACAAGGTAAGGAAATCGCCCGCTTCCGCCCGCACCGCGCGATATTCGGGCAGATAGCGCCCGGCCTGCCGCATCATCCAGAGTGGCGGGGGATCGAGCGGGGTGCCGTCGAGCACCCGCAGGAAGGGGGATCGTGTCTCGAGCGCGGCGGTCATCCCGGTCCTTCAATCTAACTAGAATCTTTTAAAGAGAGAGAGTCTTTGGAGTCTTAACGGTTGATTAACGATGTGCGCCGCCCTCGACAACCGATCCACAGGCATCCCCAATCCCGAAGGCTCACTTGCCGCAGCTGCGAAGCCGGCGAAAGGCCGGTTAACAAAGGATTAACGCGGGGGTCGGCAGAAGGTGTCCACATGGACGCACAGGGGGTGCCCGGATTCTGTCCCGGACCGGTTGGGTGTGGATGGATTTCAGGGTTATCCCAAGCCCGCCCTTGCACCACGGCACCGGGCGTGCCTTTTTCAACAGTGTTCCACAGGAGCGGTGGATAATTGTGAATCTCAAGACGCCCGGCGAGAGTTACTTCCACCTGCACCTCGTGTCCGATGCCACGGGAGAGACCCTCATCAATGTGGGGCGGGCGGCCTGCGCGCAGTATGCGAACGTGCTGCCCATCGAGCATGTCTATCCGCTCATCCGCTCCATGAAGCAGCTGGAGCGGGTGCTCAACGAGGTCGAGAGCAATCCCGGCATCGTGCTCTACACGCTGGTGGACAAGGAGATCCGCGAGCGGCTGAAGGAGCGCTGCCGTGAACTCGGCGTGCCCTACATGTCGGTGCTGGCGCCGGTGGTGCAGCTGTTCCAGTCCTATCTCGGCGGCAGCCCGACCCCGCGCGTGGGCGGGCAGCACTCGCTGGATGCCAATTATTTCAAGCGCATCGACGCGCTGAACTACACCGTCATGCACGACGACGGGCACATGACCGACGACCTCGAAAGCGCCGACGTGGTGCTGCTCGGGGTGTCGCGCACCTCCAAGACGCCCACCTCCATCTATCTCGCCAATCGCGGCATCAAGACCGCCAATATCCCGCTGGTGCCCAGCGTGCCCCTGCCACCCGGCGTCGAGAAGCTGAAGAAGCCGCTGGTGGTCGGCCTGGTGGCAAGCCCGGAGCGCATTGTGGAGATCCGCCAGAACCGCCTCCTGGGGCTCAATGCCGCGGATCTCGGCGCGTCCTACATTGATCGGGAGGCGGTGAACGAGGAGATCATCCTGTCGCGGCGCCTGTGCGCCCGCAACGGCTGGCCCCTCATCGACGTTACCCGCCGCTCGGTGGAAGAGACCGCCGCCACCATCTACGCGCTCTACAGCGAGCGCCGGCGCCGGGCCATCGCCGAGACGTAAGGACCGTCAGCCTGGGTCAACGACCGAGGCCAAGTGGGTCGCGCCACAACTCGGGTGTTCCCGAGTTGTGGATGTTAAAGCCGGATCCGGCAATGGCCGGAGCCGGGCGCCGCGCGGGCTTGACCAATGGCTTTGAGCAAAGCTCATGCGTCATTGCTATGAGACGACAGCACAGCTTGCACCCCGGCCGCCTTTGGGGGAAACCCAAACAGGCATCGGTTCCAGCCGGCGCGGCGCAGCAGAGGAGAGAGCTTGTGTGGCGTGATGAACAGCCGCTCGTCCTGGCATCGAAGAGCGCGACGCGCCTGACCCTTCTCGTCCATGCCGGCGTGCCTGTGGAAACCGTGGCCGCCGAGGTCGACGAACGCTCCATTCAGGCCGACGCGGGCGCGGTGGATCCCGCCGGCATCGCCGTGATCCTGGCCCGTGCGAAGGCCCTTGCCGGATCGCACGCGGCGCCGGGGCGGCTGGTGCTGGGGGCGGACCAGACCCTGGCGCTGGGGCCGAAGATCTACCACAAGCCAGTGAGCCTCGAGGCGGCGCGGCTGCAGCTCCAGGAGCTGGCCGGCCAGACCCATGCCCTGCATTCGGCGGTGGCGGTGGCCCGGGACGGTGCGATCCTGTTCGAGACGGTGGTCAGCGCCTTTCTCACCATGCGGCCTTTGAGCGACGAGGCGCTGAACACCTACATCACCGCCGCCGGGCCGCGGGTGCTGACCTCGGTGGGCGCCTATCAGCTGGAATCGGTGGGGGTGCACCTGTTCACCCGGGTGGATGGGGACCATTTCACCATCCTCGGCCTGCCGCTGCTCCAGCTGCTGCCCTTCTTCCGGGAACAGGGGTTGCTGCCGTGACCGTGCGGGTGTGCATCACGGGCTCGCCGGTCAGCTATTCTCGGTCGCCTCTGCTCCACGGCTATTGGCTGAAGGCCTACGGCATCGACGGCGACTATGGCCGGGAGGAAGTTCCTCCGGCGCAAGCGGCGGATTTCTACCGCAGCCTCGCGGCGCGCGGCTATGCCGGCTGCAATGTCACCGCCCCCAACAAGGAAATCGCCTTCTCGGTTCTGGACGAGGCGGATGAGAGCGCGGCGGCGCTGGGCTCCGCCAACACCCTGTGGCTGGAGAACGGCCGGCTGTGCGGCGCCAGCACCGACGGTTACGGCTTCATCGCCAATCTGGATGCGACAGTGCCGGGCTGGGATGGGGCGCGCCAGCTGGCGCTGGTGCTGGGCGCGGGCGGTGCCTCGCGGGCCATCGTGCATGCAATGGTTGAGCGTGGGTTCGAGCGGATCGTGCTGGCCAATCGAACGCTGGAGCGGGCCGAGGCCATCGCGGCGGCGTTCGGCAAAACGGTCGTTCCGCTAGCCTTCGACAAGGCGGGCGAGGTGATGGCGGATGCCGACATCCTGGTGAATTGCACCTCGCTTGGCATGAAGGGCGCAGCCGCGCTCACCGTGGACCTGTCGCGCCTCCGGCCCGAGGCGGTGGTGAGCGATATCGTCTATGTGCCGCTCCTCACTCCCTTGTTGACCGAGGCAGCGGCGCGCGGACTGCGTACCGTGGACGGCCTCGGCATGCTGCTGCATCAGGGGGTGCCCGGCTTCGAGCGCTGGTTCGGGGTGCGGCCGGAGGTGACCCCCGAATTGCGCGAGCTGTTGATCGCGGATCTTCGGGCCAAGGGCCAGCTGGCGGCCTGACCCATGTGGATCCTCGGCCTCACCGGTTCCATCGGCATGGGCAAGTCGGCCACGGCGGGGCTGTTCCGCGCCATGGGGGTGCCGGTGCATGACGCAGATGCCTCCGTGCATGCACTCTATCGTGGACGGGCGGTGGCTCCGGTGGAGGCGGCCTTTCCCGGCGTGACGCGGGACGGCGCCATCGACCGGGCCGCACTCGGCGCCCGCGTGCTGGCGGATCCCGAGGCCATGAAGCGGCTGGAAGCCATCGTCCATCCCCTGGTCCGCGCCGAGGAGGAGGCTTTCCTCGCGAAGGCCCGGACCGCGGGGGCGCGGCTGGTGGTGCTGGATATCCCGTTGCTGTTCGAAACCGGAGGTCGCGGGCGCGTGGATGCGGTGGCTGTGGTCAGCGCGTCGAAAGCTGTGCAGCGCGCCCGCGTGCTGGCGCGGCCCGGCATGACGGACGAAAAATTCGAGACCATTGTGGCCAAGCAGATGCCGGACGCGGAAAAGCGTCGCCGCGCCCATTTCGTCATCGACACCGGCCGGGGCTTTCCGGCGGCAGCCCATCAGGTGGCCGGCATCGTGCGGGCGCTTTCGGGTCCGGGGCGCCGGGCAGCCGGCTGAGGGAGAAGACCCATGCGCGAGATCGTGCTCGACACCGAGACCACCGGCCTTGAAGCCTATGGCGGCGACCGCCTCGTGGAGATCGGCTGCGTGGAGATGGTCAACCGCATTCTCACCGGCACGGTGTTCCACGTCTATATCAACCCCGAGCGCGATATGCCGGTGGAGGCGTTCAACGTCCATGGCCTGTCAGCCGAATTCTTGTCCGATAAGCCGAAATTCAAGGACGTTGCCGACGAATTCCTGAATTTCATCGCCGAAGATACTTTGGTGATCCACAATGCGGCGTTCGACATCGGCTTCCTGAATGCGGAGCTGGAGCGCCTCGGTCGCCCCACCATCGCCCGTGACCGGGTGGTGGACACCCTTGCGCTGGCGCGACGCAAGCATCCCGGCGGCGGCAACCGCCTCGACGATCTGATGAACCGCTACGGCATCGACAGCTCACGCCGTGTGAAGCACGGGGCGTTGCTGGATGCCGAGCTTCTGGCCGAGGTCTATGGCGAGCTGCTCGGCGGCAAGCAGGCCAGCCTCATCGGCCTGGTGGAGGACACGAGCGAGGCTCCCCGTCTTGTGGTCGCCGCAGCCGCGGCCCATCCCCGCCCCGTCCCACTCGCCCCGCGCCTGACTGCTGCCGAAGCGGAAGCCCATGCGGCCTTCATCGCCAGCATGGGCGAGAAGGCGCTCTGGCTGAAATATGCCGACGTGCCCGAGGCGGAGAAGACGGGCAGCTGAGTGGGCTGGAACTACTCGTTTTGCGGTTTTACAACTTTAAATCAACCGAAGGTTGATCGATTGGGAAGGCCGTGGACGGCAAAATGGCTAGTGGTTCGATCCATTCTTCATCTGTAGAAAACCTCCCGTAGGAGGCTTTCTGACGCGATCTGAAGAGCGGTCTCTCCCGCCGCCCGGAAAAACTCCCCCTCAAGAGAGCATTTCGCCTACCACCGCCGCGATCTGGGCCGGATCGCTCACCGGCAGCGAACAGCGCTCCCCGACGCAGACAAAAGCCGCCCCTTCCGCTGGCGCAGATGCGATGCGGGCCGCCATCACGCTGCCGGATGCCACCCCATCACCCGCACGCGCCACCACCCGAAGCGGGAATGGCACCTTGAGCGCGGCTGCAGCCAGCGCCTCGCGGTTGGCGCCGACCGCCACCATCTCGGCGAGGCCGAGGCGGGTGTCGATGGCGTTCAGGGTGGCGCCATGGGCCAGCACATTCTTCGCCGTTGCACCGGAAACGCCGGTCAGCACCCGGTCAGCGCGGGCCCTCAGCGCGTCGTTTCCGGTAAGCGCGGCGAGGCGGATGAGGGCATCGGCGGCCACCGCATTGGCGTTGGGCACCGCCTCGTCATGGGTCGCCAACGGCCGCAGGATGAGGCTGTCGCCATCGTCCGCCGTGAGGAAATAGGCGCCGGTCTCGGGGTCGCGATGGTGGGTTTCCAGCACCTCAAGGAAGTGCGCGGCCTGGGCCAGCGGCTCGGATGCGCCCGTCGCCTCATGGAGCGCGATGCCGGCGCGGGCCATGGCGGCGAGGTCGGAGGCAAGGCCCGGCAGCACGATCTTGGTGCCGCACCAGGAATGGGCAAGGCGCCCCTCCACCACCATGTGGCTCACCACGGCATCGAACGCGCGCTGGGCCAGGGCCACCCATTCCGCCTCGCCGAGGAAGCCGCCGGCCCGCGCCAGCGCCGCGATCATCAGGCCATTCCAGTCCGCCAGCACCTTGTCGTCCCGGCCCGGCCGCACCCGTTTTTCCCGTGCGAGAAGCAGCTTTTCGCGCAGGGGCGCAAGGCGGGCCTCGTCGTCCGCGCTCACCACGCCGGCCTCGGTGCGGTTGAGGATGTTGCCCACCTCCCAGTTTCCGGCCCGGCTCACATCATAGAAGCGGTTGAAGAAGGCGGCGTCCTCCGCCCCCAGCACGGCCGTGATCTCGGCCTCGCTCCACACATAGAAGCGGCCTTCGTGGCCCTCGGTGTCCGCATCGAGGCTTGCGGCGAAGGCGCCTTCTGGGGTCAGCATCTCGCGCTTCAGCCAGCCCACCGTCTCCCGCGCGCGGGTGAGGAAGAGCGCATCGCCGGTGTCGGAATAGGCCAGCGCCAGCAGTTCCAGGAGCAGCGCGTTGTCGTAGAGCATCTTCTCGAAGTGCGGGACGAACCAGATCTCGTCCACCGAATAGCGGGCAAAGCCCCCGCCCAGATGGTCATAGATCCCGCCCTCGCACATGCGGTTGAGGGTAAGGGCGACGATGGCCTTCAGCGCGTCGTTCTTGCGCCGCGTGCCCACCCGCCACAGGAATTCCAAAAGCCCCGACTGGGGGAATTTCGGCGCCCCCTTCAGCCCGCCATGGACCGGATCGAACATGGCTGGCAGGCGCGCGGCGGCGTCATCCAGATCCTCCCGGCCGATGGCGGCGCCGGCCACGGGGGTCGCGGCCTTCTTCAGCCGGGCGAGGATGGTGGCGGTGTTCTTCTCCACCTTGTCCTTGTTCTGGGTGAAGACGGTGGAGACCTGCTGCAGCACGTCGGTGAAGCCGGGGCGGCCGTAGCTCGCGGCGGGGGGGAAATAGGTGCCGCCCCAGAACGGCTTTCCCTCCGGATCGAGGAACATGGTGAGCGGCCAGCCGCCGCTCTGGCCCAGCTGCTGGAGCGCGGACATGTAGATCTGGTCCACGTCCGGCCGCTCTTCCCGGTCCACCTTGATGTTCACGAAAAGGGCGTTCATCAGCCCCGCCACATCCGCATTCTCGAAGCTCTCGTGGGCCATCACATGGCACCAGTGGCACGCCGCATAGCCGACCGAGAGGAGGATGGGCTTGCCGGTGGCCTGCGCCTCCGCGAACGCCTCCGGCCCCCACGCCCACCAGTGCACCGGATTGTCCTTGTGCTGGAGCAGATAGGGGCTGGTCTCGCGGGAGAGGCGGTTCTCGCTCATGATCTGAAAATCCCTCGGCTGACGCCGGCTTTGGTGGCAATGGAGATGGCGACGAAAAATTCAGGCAATGAAGGACGCATGGTCCGCCATCTGCCGATGCCGTGCAAATCCGTCGCCAGTTTGGGAAACGACGCCATGACCGACACCCTCTTCGCCCTCTCGTCGGGCCGCCTGCCGGCCGGCGTGGCGGTGCTGCGCATCAGCGGTCCCGAGGCGGCGGCGGCCGTATTGGCCCTGTGTGGCGTGCTGCCCCCGCCCCGCGTCGCCCGCTACGGCGCGCTCAGCGATCCACGGACCGGAGAGACGCTGGACCGCGGCCTCATCCTGTTCTTCCCCGGCCCCGCCAGCGCCACGGGGGAGGATGTGGCCGAGCTTCATCTCCATGGCGGGCGCGCCGTGGTGGCGGCGGTGCTGCGGGCCTTGTCCGCCCTGCCCGGCCTGCGCCCGGCCGAGGCTGGCGAATTCACCCGTAGAGCCCACGCCAACGGCAAGCTGGACCTGGCGGAGGTGGAGGGCCTGGCCGATCTCGTCGCGGCGGAGAGCGAGGCGCAGCGCAAGCAGGCCTTGGCGCTGGCCTCCGGCGCCCTCTCCCGTCGGGTGGAGGAGTGGCGCGTGGGGCTGGTCTCTGCCCTTGCCTTGATCGAGGCCGGCATCGATTTCTCGGACGAGAGCGATGTGTCCGGAGAGGTGACGACAGATGCCGTCGCCCGCCTCGCCCGGCTGAAGGAGGAATTGCTTGCCGCTCTCTCCGATGCGGCGCGGGGCGAGCGGGTGCGCGACGGCCTGGTGGTGGCCATTTCCGGCCCGCCCAATGCCGGAAAATCCACCCTTTTGAACCGCCTTGCCGGTCGCGAGGCGGCCATCGTCTCCGCCCTTCCCGGCACCACCCGCGACGTGCTGGAGGTGCATCTGGAACTGGCCGGGCAGGCCGTGACCCTGCTGGACACCGCCGGCCTGCGCGAGACCTCCGACCTTGTGGAAGCCGAAGGCGTGCGTCGCGCCCTGGCGCGGGCGGAAGGTGCGGACGTGGTGCTCTGGCTCTGCGATACCGGGTCCGAGCCGCCCCCTGCCCTTGCCCATGCCGTGAAGGTGCGCACCAAGATCGACCGGGATGCCGCCATTCTCGAAGGCTGGATGGGCATTTCCGCCGCCTCTGGTGCTGGCGTGGACGCCCTCATCAGCCGACTGGAACAGGAGGTGGACCGCCTCGGGGGGCGCGAGCCGGCGCTCATTACCCGCGAGCGGCAGCGGCGGGCGCTGGAGGTGGCCACGCTGCATCTGGAGCGGGCGCTGGGCGACTTCGGCGGCCATGAGGAATTGCGGTCCGAGGACGTACGCCTCGCGGTGCGGGCTCTGGACCAGCTCATCGGCCGGGTGGATGTGGAGGATGTGCTGGACGCCCTGTTCAGCACCTTCTGCATCGGCAAATAGGCGCCACCCGCGCCCGCAGGATGTTTCACGTGAAACATTGCCGGCTGCGGCCTTGACGGCGCCGGAAAGAGGGCGTTTCCAGAAGGGGCGGCACGGACCGCCTTTCTGCCCCGGATGAGAATGACCGAAACCCTTTCAGCAAATGCCTTCGACGTGATCGTGGTGGGCGGTGGCCATGCGGGATGCGAGGCCGCCGCTGCGTCTGCGCGCACCGGCGCGCGCACGGCGCTGCTGACCCATTCCCGTTCAACCATCGGCGCCATGTCCTGCAATCCCGCCATCGGGGGGCTCGGCAAGGGCCATCTGGTGCGCGAGATCGATGCGCTGGACGGCCTCATGGGCCGGGTGGCGGACCAGGGCGGCATCCAGTTCCGCGTGCTCAATCGCCGCAAGGGTCCTGCCGTGCGGGGCCCCCGCGCCCAGGCCGACCGCAAGCTCTACGCCCGCGCCATGCAGGCGGCGCTGGCCGCGCAGGGTGGTCTCACCATCGTCGAGGGCGAGGCGGACGATCTGCTGGTCGCCGGCGGCCGCATCGCCGGCGTGCGTCTCGCCGATGGGCGCGATCTGTCCTGCGGCGCCGTGGTGCTCACCACCGGCACCTTTCTCAACGGGCTCATCCATATGGGCGAGGTGAGCTATCCCGCCGGGCGCATGGGCGAGAAGCCGGCGCTGGGCCTCTCCCCTGCCCTCGCCCGCCTCGGCTTCTCTTTGGGTCGGCTTAAGACCGGCACGCCCGCGCGCCTCGATGGCCGGACCATCGATTGGGCGAGCCTGGAGATGCAGCCCGGCGATGATCGGCCCGAGCCGTTCTCGGCCCTCACCACTTTTCTGCCCAACCGCCAGGTGGAATGCGGCATCACCCGCACCACGGATGCGACCCACGAACTGATCCGGGCCAACCTTAACCGCTCTGCCATGTATTCCGGCCGGATCGAGAGCAGCGGCCCGCGCTATTGCCCGTCCATCGAGGACAAGATCGTCCGCTTCGGCGATCGCGACGGCCACCAGATCTTCCTGGAGCCGGAGGGGCTGGACGATCCCACAATCTATCCAAACGGCCTGTCCACCTCCCTGCCCGCCGAGGTGCAGACCGCCTTCCTGCGCACCATTCCGGGGTTGGAACAGGTGGCGGTGCTGCGGCCGGGCTATGCCATCGAATACGACCACGTGGACCCGCGCGAGCTTGCCCCCACGCTGGAAGCCAAGCGCGTGGCCGGGCTGTTCCTCGCCGGCCAGATCAACGGCACTACCGGCTATGAGGAAGCCGCGGCCCAGGGGCTGCTCGCTGGCCTCAATGCGGCGCGGCGCGCCGGCGGGGCGGACGGGACGGTGTTCGATCGGGCGGAAGCCTATCTTGGGGTGATGGTGGACGATCTCGTCACCCGCGGGGTGAGCGAGCCCTACCGCATGTTCACCTCCCGCGCCGAATATCGCCTGACCCTTCGCGCCGACAATGCGGACCAGCGCCTCACCCGGCACGGCGAAGCGCTCGGCCTCGTGGGCGCCGAGCGGTCCGCCCATTTCGCCCGGCGCAGCGCGGCGTTGGAAGAGGCGCGGGCGCTGGCGGAAAGCCTCAGCCTGACGCCCACGGAAGGCGCGCGGCACGGCCTCAGCGTCAATCGCGACGGCCAGCGTAGGACGGCCTTCGATCTTCTCGCTTATCCGGACATCGACATGACCCGCCTCGGTGCCATCTGGCCGCAACTGGCGGGGCTCGATCCGGCGGTGGCGGAGCAGGTGGAGATCGACGCCAAATACGCCGTCTATCTCCACCGGCAGGCGGCGGACATTTCCATGCTGCGTCGGGACGAGCAATTGAGCCTGCCGGAAGACCTGCCCTATGCCGACCTGCCGGGGCTCTCCAACGAGCTGAAGCAGAAGCTCGCCCGCATCCGCCCGCGCACGGTGGGACAGGCCGGGCGCATGGAGGGCATGACCCCGGCCGCCCTCGCCCTGCTCGCCGCCCATGCTCGGCGGGCCGGGGCGGGCTGTTGATGGCGTGCCTGTGGATCATGGGGATGATGGCCCTGCCGGAGCGAGGGACCCGATGAAGGGCGGCAAGCGGGAGAACGGGAGCGCCGGACGCGAGGCCATCGCGGCGGTGGTTTCACGTGAAACACTGGGCCGGCTCACCACCATCGCCGATCTGCTGGTGAAGTGGCAGAAGACCATCAATCTCGTCGCCCCTGCCACCCTGCCCGACCTGTGGGCGCGGCACGTGGGTGATTCGCTCCAGCTCGTTCACCATGTGCCGCAGACCCCCTTGCGCTGGGTGGATCTGGGGTCCGGCGGCGGTTTTCCCGGCCTTGTGGTGGCCGCTGTGCTGGCGGAGCGCGACGGCGCCCACATGCATCTTGTGGAAAGCGACACCCGCAAGGCCGCCTTCCTGCGGGAGGCGGCCCGGCTGGCGCAACTGCCTGTCACCGTTCACGCCGCGCGCATCGAGCAGGTGGCGCAAGCGCTGGCACCGGGGACCCATGTGGTCTCCGCCCGCGCCCTGGCGCCTTTGCCGAAGCTGCTGGATCTGGCCGCGCCATTCCTCGCCGCAGGGGCCATTGGCCTATTTCCCAAGGGCCGGGATGCGGAACGCGAATTGACCGACGCGGCAAGAAGCTGGACACTCGACTGTGACCTGCGCCCCAGTACGAGCGATCCCGAAGGCCGGATCCTCCTGGTAAGGGGTGCCAGGCGCGGGACCGACACCATCGAACCCCAGTCCGGCGCGCGCTCCCCCGGGGAGCCGGACGCCGGTGGCGGGCCGCCCGAAGCGACGCGTCGAGGATGAAGGCGCCATGATCGATCAAGAGACCCCGTCCCCCGCTGGTGGCACCCCCGCCGCGCCGCGCGTGCTTGCCCTCGCCAACCAGAAGGGCGGTGTGGGCAAGACCACCACGGCCATCAATCTGGGCACGGCGCTCGCCGCCATCGGCGAGACGGTGCTGGTGGTGGATCTCGACCCGCAGGGTAATGCCTCCACGGGCCTCGGCATCGAGCGGCGCGCGCGCAATCTCTCCACCTATGACGTGCTGACCGGCGAGGCCAGCATGCGCGAGACGGTGATGGAAACCGGCGTGCCGCAGCTTTATGTGGCGCCTTCCACCCTCGACCTGTCGGGCCTCGAATTGGAGATCGCGGCCGAGCGCGACCGCGCCTTCCGCCTGCGCAGCGCGCTCAAGGCGCTGGCGGCGGACAGCCTGGCGCCCCGCTTCACCTATGTGCTGGTGGACTGCCCGCCCTCGCTCTCCCTGCTCACGGTGAACGCCATGGCGGCGGCCGACGCCATCGTGGTGCCGCTGCAGTGCGAGTTCTTCGCTCTGGAGGGCCTGTCGCAGTTGCTGAAGACGGTGGAGCAGGTGCGGGTCAGCCTCAATCCGGCGCTCACCATCCACGGCATCGTGCTGACCATGTATGACGGCCGCAACAACCTCTCCGAGCAGGTGGTGCAGGATGTGCGGCAATTCATGGGCGACAAGGTCTATGAGACGGTGATCCCGCGCAACGTGCGGGTGTCGGAGGCGCCATCCTATGGCAAGCCGGTGCTGCTCTACGATCTCAAGTGTGTGGGATCACAGGCTTATCTGCGCCTCGCCTCGGAGGTGATCCAGCGCGAGCGCGCGGCGCGGGCGGATGCGGCGGCCTGATAGCGGACAAGGGACGGGACACGGTCATGGCGGATGAACAGCGCTCGCGGCTCGGCCGCGGACTTGCGGCGCTCATCGGGGAGATGGAGCCTCAGACGACACCGGCGGCGCGATCGGGGGCAGGGCGCGGCGGTCCGCGCCGCGTGCCCATCGAGCATGTGCGGCCCAATCCGCGCAACCCGCGCCGCACCTTCCTGGAAGAGGGGCTGGACGATCTCACCGCCTCGATCCGCGAGAAGGGCATTATCCAGCCCATTGTGGTGCGCCAGCTGAACGGCAGCGACAGCTTCGAGATCGTCGCTGGCGAGCGGCGCTGGCGCGCAGCCCAGCGCGCGGCGCTGCACGAGGTGCCGGTGGTGGTGCTGGAACTGTCCGACCGGGAGGCGCTGGAAGTCGCCATCATCGAGAATGTGCAGCGCGCCGACCTCAACCCGGTGGAAGAGGCCCAAGGCTACGAATCCCTCATGGGGGAATTCGACTATAATCAGAATGATTTGGCCCGCATCATCGGCAAGAGCCGCAGCCATATCGCCAACACCCTGCGCCTGCTGAAGTTGCCGGCGGGGGTGAAGACCTATCTCGCCGACGGCCGCCTGAGCGCCGGCCATGCCCGCGCGCTGCTCGCCTGCGCCGATCCTGAGCGCATGGCGAAGGACGTGGTGGAGAAGGGGCTGACCGTGCGCGACGTTGAGGCCTTGTCCAAGGCCCGTACCGCGCTCACCACAGCGCCGGCGAAGGGCCAGGCGGCGCCGGCCGGGAAAGCGAGCAAGGGCGGCGCGCCGGAGCACAAGAGCGCGGACAGCCGGGCACTGGAAAAGCGCCTCTCCGACGCGCTCGGTCTCAGCGTGGGGATCGAGGGCAAGGGCGAGGCGGGCGAATTGCGCATCCGCTACAAGAGCCTCGATCAACTCGACGAAGTCTGTCGACGCCTCGGGCTCGACTGAGTTTTTCACTCGAATATAGAAATAGGACAGCAAAAAGGTGCTGTCCGCCAGTAAAGGGCCGCGCCGGGATGACCCCGGGCGCGGCCGCTTTTTGGATCAGGCCGCGGCCTTGGCGCGGCGGGCGGGCTTCTTGGCCGGGGCGACGGGCGCCTTCTTGCGGGTCTGGCCGAGGCCCATGTTCTTGGCCAGCTCGGAGCGGGCGGCAGCATAGGCCGGGGCCACCATGGGATAGTCCTTCGGCAGGCCCCACTTCTCGCGGTAGACTTCGGGGGTCATGCCGTAGCTGGTGCGCAGGTGGCGCTTCAGCGACTTGAACTTCTTCCCGTCTTCCAGGCAGACGATGTATTCGGGGGTCACCGACTTCTTCACCGGCACGGCGGGCTTCTGCTCTTCCACCACGGGCGCGGCCGGGGTGCCAAGCTGGCCAAGGGCGCGGTAGACGGATTCGATGAGAGCCGGCAGCTCGGTCGCCGAAACACTGTTGTTGCTCACATAGGCGGCGACAATTTCAGTGGCGAAGTCGATATAGCTCGGCGATGTGGAATTGGAGTCGGAGTCGCTCACGGGGTAGTCCCTTTCTGTTTGTTCGTGGCGATGGGCGTTGCGGGAGCGCCGGCCTCGGGTCAGAGCGCGATCCGATCAGAGTTTCCTCGTCTGATCGGATCGCGCTCCAACTTAAGAAGCGAGAACGCGTTCTCCGGCCCGCCTGCTGTGCAAGCGGATCGGTGCGTGCTCGAGCACCACATCGGCTTCTGAACTTTTCGCAAATAATCTATAGCACCAGCCGGAAGAAATACAATCCTGCCCGTGAAAACTCTTGAAGATCGAGCAATAATGCGGGTTTGCGCGTGCCATCGGGCGTCACGTGAGGCACGGAAAGGCCGCATTTGATCCTTGTGACATCAGCGAATCGCGCCCTTCTCAGTTGAAAACATCGGGGCGGGGAAGTGTTGGCGTCCGGCAGCGGCGTCGCGCGTTGGAGCGGCCGCTCGCGAGATGGTGCTCAGGCCTTCCATACGGCGCTTCTTCTTGTTTCCTGTAAGGAAGTACAGAGCCTGACGGTACGCAACTTTCGGTCGCAATGCCATGTGTGTAAGCCTTCATGCGGGCATGACATGCCGAGATCCGGCCGTAAAGAAGAGGCGCCCAAGGCAAAGCTGTGGCCCACGCATTGCGTGATGCCTGTGCGGTACAGGTCTGCATGGCGCGTTGCACTGGTGCATACCCGCGCGCCGCCTGACCTCATCGGCGGCCGTGTTGGCCTTCGGCTGCGCCTCGGCATATTTCCGGTCTTGTGGCGGCACAGGCGCGGCAGGGGCGGGGATATGTTCCGGCGCTGCGGAAGCACTTATACTATCGGTTGCGGTGTTCGACCGATGACGTGCGTTTCGCTCCATCGTCGCGCGGCCGGGGCCGTGCCGAAAGCGGTCCCGTCCGGCCGGCCTGTGTCGTCGTGTCTTTGTTCGGGGCGCGCCAAGTCTGTAGTAGACCGGCGCCAGCAACTTGTCGCAAGAGAGCGGTCGGCCGCCCTATTGCGATCCGAACTGTTCCAGGAGACCTCATGCCCCGCGCCGTCGCCGGCCCCGAGATCGAGCGCCTGATCCAGCTCATCGCCCGCCTTCCGGGGCTGGGGCCGCGTTCGGCGCGCCGGGTGGCGCTGCACCTCATCAAGAAGCGCGAGGCGCTGATGGCGCCGCTGGCCGACGCCATGACCGACGCGCTGGGCAAGATCGTGGAATGCCGGCGTTGCGGCAATGTGGACGTGTGCGACCCCTGCACCATCTGCACGGACACGTCGCGCGACCGGCGCACCCTGGTGGTGGTGGCGGACGTGGGCGACCTGTGGGCGCTGGAACGGGCGGGCGTGCTGAACGCCCCCTATCACGTGCTCGGCGGCGTGCTCTCGCCCCTCGACGGGGTGGGGCCGGAGGATCTCAACCTGGCGAAACTGGTCACGCGGGTGCATGAGGACGAGGTCGGCGAGGTCATCCTCGCCCTCGGCGCCACCGTAGACGGGCAGACCACCGCCCATTACATCACCGATCTGCTGCGGGAGGCCCATGTGCGGGTCACCCGTCTCGCGCAGGGCGTGCCGGTGGGCGGCGAGCTCGATTATCTGGACGAGGGCACCCTGTCCGCCGCCATCCGCGCCCGCACGCAGATGTGAGCGGTGAACCGGCCCCGCAGCCTCTGTTACTGAAGCATCCGCTCGAAATTGATCACGAACAGCTTCGGGTCGGGCTTCTTGTTCACCTGCACGTTGCTGAGGGTCACCTGGGTATCATAGCCCTGCGGATCGGTGATGATCCATTGCTTCAGGGCCGAGGTCTTGGCATCGAACAGGATCAGCAGGCGATACGTGCCCATCATGGGCACCTGCTCCTGGATGATCACCGAGATGAATTTGTCGTCCTGGAACACGCCCGCCACATGCTGGTCGGTGGCAAGGTCGATCCGCTCGGCCAGAAGGAAGCGCAGGGGCGTCTGCGACAGCGGGGTGATGTCCTGGGTGTTCAGCTTGCGGTCGCGCACTGCCACCGACTGGCCGTTGGCGATCAGCTCCACCGGGCTCGGCGCATCATATTCGAAGCGCACGCGGCCGGGCTTCTGCATGTAGACATCGCCGGTGCGGCGGGTGCCGTCCGGGTCGATCTGGGTGAAGTTGCCGGTCAGCGACTGGACCGAATTGTAGTAATTGGTGACCCGATCGACGGTGGCGCGGGGTGCCCGTCCGTCCGGATTGGCGGCGGCCGCCTGAACCTGCGGCCCCGCCGCCTGGGCGACCGTGAAGGAGGGCGCGCCGGGCTTCTGCGGCGGCAAGGGGGCAGCGTTGGGAGCGCTCTGCCTCTGCGGCGGCTTCATCAGGTCGCCGGGGGGCTGAATGGTCTGGGCCGAGGCAGCGGCGCCCGACAGTACGGCAAAGGTCGCGGCCAAGGTCGCGGCAAGGCATCCGGCGCCGGCGAGGCTGCGCGCGAGCGGCGACAGGCAGCGGCGGACGCGGGACGAGGCGGGTGGGCGGCTCGGCATCATTGAGGGTCTCTGGCGCGCGGCGTTCGGGACGGGAAGTGCGTAACCCTGGAACTGGTTCCGACCCCGCCCCGGCGCAGGCTGATCGGAAGTACATAATATCAATATAGACCCTGCCCAAGGCGTATGGCGATCCTGTGGCCTGGCCGTCGGCGAATGGACTGCTTCCGGCGAATACCGTTGCAGGTACCGGGCGCAGGGTGGGGGGATTTATTCCAGCGGCCCCGATCTTTGACCGGGGCCGGGAGGGTTTTACTCCGCTGCCTCTTCCGGCATCAGGATCTCGCGCTTGCCGGCATGGTTGGGGGCAGCGACGAGGCCTTCTTTCTCCATGCGCTCCACCAGCGAAGCGGCGCGGTTGTAGCCGATCTGCAGCCGGCGCTGGATATAGGAGGTGGAGCACTTGCGGTCGCGCATGACAACGGCGACCGCCTGCGAATAGAGGTCCTGCCCCTCCTCGCCGAAGCTGCCCTTGTCGAAGACCGCGCCGCCTTCGTCCTCGTCCTCGGTCTCGGCGGTCACCGCATCCACATAGGAGGGCACGCCCTGGGCCTTGAGGTGCTTCACCACGCTCTCCACCTCCTCGTCGGAGACGAAGGGGCCGTGCACGCGGGAGATGCGGCCGCCGCCGGCCATGTAGAGCATGTCGCCCTGGCCGAGCAGCTGCTCGGCGCCCATCTCGCCGAGGATGGTGCGGCTGTCGATCTTGGAGGTGACCTGGAACGAGATGCGGGTGGGGAAATTGGCCTTGATGGTGCCGGTGATCACATCCACGGATGGGCGCTGGGTGGCCATCACCAGGTGGATGCCGGCGGCGCGCGCCATCTGGGCGAGGCGCTGGATGGCGCCTTCGATGTCCTTGCCGGCCACCAGCATCAGATCGGCCATCTCATCGACGATGACGACGATATAGGGCAGGGGCTCGAGGTTCATTTCCTCGCGCTCGTAGATGGCCTCGCCGGTATCGTGGTCGAAGCCGGTCTGCACCGTGCGGGCCAAAGTCTCGCCCTTGTCGGTGGAATCCTTCACCCGCGCGTTGAAGCCGTCGATGTTGCGCACGCCCAGCTTCGACATCTTCTTGTAGCGGTCTTCCATCTCCTTCACCGCCCACTTCAGGGCAACCACCGCCTTCTTGGGATCGGTGACCACGGGGGCGAGCAGGTGCGGGATGCCGTCATAGACGGACAGCTCCAGCATCTTGGGGTCCACCATGATGAGGCGGCACTGCTCCGGCTTCAGCCGGTAGAGCAGGGAGAGGATCATGGTATTGATGGCCACCGACTTTCCCGAGCCGGTGGTGCCGGCCACCAGCAGGTGGGGCATGCGGGCGAGGTCCACGATCACCGGATCGCCGCCGATGGTCTTGCCCAGGGCGATGGCGAGCTTGTGGCCCGAATCGCCGAAATCCTTGGTGGCGAGCAGCTCGCGCAGCAGCACCTTCTCGCGCTTCTGGTTGGGCAGCTCGATGCCGATGGCGTTGCGTCCGGGAACCACCGCCACGCGCGCCGACACCGCGCTCATGGAGCGGGCGATGTCGTCGGCCAGCCCGATGACGCGGGACGACTTGATGCCCGGCGCCGGCTCCAGCTCGTAGAGGGTGACCACCGGGCCGGGGCGCACCTGGCCGATCTCGCCGCGCACGCCGAAATCCTCCAGCGTGCCCTTCAGCTCCTTCGCGGTGTCGGCAAGCGCCTCCGGGCTCATGGCCGGGGCCTTGGTCTGCACCGCGGGGGTCAGCAGGTCGAGGGCCGGATGCTGGTAGCCGGCGCGGCGGGATCCGCGCCGTCCGCCGGCATCGCGCTTTGCGGCGCGACCGCGGGGCTCGCCGCTGCCGAGATCCTGGCCGGCCTCGGCCCGCGGCTCCACCGCCGGACCGCCGCCGATGCGCGGTTCCATGCGCTCGCCGCCACGCCGGGCCGTGGGGCCGGCGGCGTCCGCGCCGCGGGGCGCCGCGTCGCGCTTGGACCCGAGGAGGCCGGCGACGTTCAGGCGGGCTTTCCACGACAGAAGGGTGTGGGTGAGGGCGCCGAGGGACACGGCGGCGCCATCGTCCTCCTCATCCTCGTCGCCCATCTCGCCGGGCAGTTCGGTGTCGGGCGCGACCCTCAGCGGCGTGCGTCGTCCGCCGCTCACCGCGAAGAACAGGCCGGTGGTGCCGAAGGCAAGGCCCGCCGCGCCGATCACCAGGGCATCGACGAGGGAGGCCGCGGAGCCGCGCACCACGCCCAGCGCCCGGGGAAACAGATCGCCCAGCGCTCCGCCCATGCCGGTGAGGCAGGGCCAGGTGTCGGGCCGGGGCAGGGCGCCGAGGAAGGCGGTCATTCCCAGAACGCCGATGAGCCAGCAGGTGGTGCGCATGCGCTCGCGGCTGAAGGGGCGATGGGTCACCAGCCGCCAGCCATAATAGAGCGGCGGCAGCAGCACCGCGAGAGCGGCGAGGCCGAACAGCTGCACCAGCAGGTCCGCCACCACCGCGCCGGGCCAGCCCAGAAGGTTGGTGACCGGGGCATGGGTGGCATTGGACAGACTCGGGTCCGAGGCCGACCAGGAGCCCAGCGCGACGAAGGAGGTCAGGGTCGCAATGATGAGGCTGGTGCCGACGATCTCGCGGCCGCGCCGCCGCACGGCAAGCCGCACGCCCTCGGGGATGAGGTCGAAGCGCGGGGCGGCGGGCGGCATGCGCGTGTTCAGCACGGCATCGGCGGTGGAGGAACGGCTTCTGGCCCTCGGCATCGGCGCGGCTCTCCTTCAGGTGAGGGCGGCGACGAGGCGGGTCAGCACCTCCTCGCAGGTGGGAAGATCCTGGACCAAAGCGACGCGCAGGAAGTTTGCGGCGGGGTTGGCGCCGGTGAGGTCGCGGCGGGCGAGATAGCCGCCGGGCACCGTGCGCAGGCCCTGCTCGCGCCACAGCTTCACCGCCGCCGCCTCGCCGCCCGACAGGGTGTCGGAGGCCAGATGCGACACGTCGAGCCACAGGAAGAAGCCGCCGCCGGGCCGCTCATAGCCGAGGCGACCCTCCAGCATGCGGTCAGCGAGGTCGAACTTGGCGCGATAGAGGTCGCGGGAGATGGTCACATGGGCCTCGTCCTCCAGCGCCGCCACCGCCACTGCCTGCAACGGCTCGGGCACCTGCGGCGCCGCCACCCAGCGGAAGGCGAGGAAATCCTTCAGGAAGGCCGGGTCGCCGGCGCAGAAGCCGCAGCGCAGGCCGGGCAAAGACGAGCGCTTGGACAGGGAGTTGAACGCCACCGCTCGGCTGAAGTCGCCCCCGGCCACCTCCAGGATGCCGGCAGGCTTTTCCGCGCCGAGGTAGATTTCCGAATAGCACTCGTCCGAGAACAGGAAGGCCCCGTGCCGGCGGGCCAGCTCCAGCGCCCGCCCGAGATAGGCGGCGGAGGCGATGGAGCCCTGCGGATTGGCGGGGGAGGCGATGTAGAGCGCCACCGTGCGTTCCAGCAGCGCGGGGTCGAGGGCGTCGAGATCGGGCAGCCAGCCGCTCTCGCGGGAGGTGGGCACCACCACCGCCTCGCAGCCTGCCGCCTCGGCACCGGCAGCGTACGCAGCATAGAAGGGGTTGGGCAGCAGCATGGCGGGGCGGCCCTTGGCGCCCTTCTTCGGATCGGTCAGCCGCCGCGCCACGATGGCGGCGGAGAACAGGCCCTCGCGCGAGCCGTTGAGCGCCAGCACCTCGCGGTCGGCATCGATGGGGCGGGCGAGGGCATAGCGCTGCGCCAGCCAGCGGGCGGCGGCGGCGCGGAAGGTGGGGGTGCCCTCGGCGCGCGGATAGCGGCCGAAGCCGGGCAGCGCCTGCGCCAGCACCGGGCCGACGAAATCCGGCATGGCATGCTGCGGCTCGCCCACGGCCGCGCTCAGGGGCTGGCGGCCGGGATCGATCCCCGCCAACAGGTCGGCGAGGCGGATGAAGGGCGAGCGGCGGTCCTCGGGAGGCGCGACGGGGGAAGCTGGCACGGCGGAGCGGTCTTTTCTCGCGGCGATCATGGTTGCCGCGAGAATGGGGCCGCGTCGGTTAAGGTGCGGCTAACTCAGATCGCAGGGATGCGTGACCGGGATCAAACCTTGGCGAGAACCTCGCGGGCCTGCCGCGCATCGGCCGCGATCTGGGCGACGAGGGCGTCGATACCGTCGAATTTCAGCTCCGGCCGCAGGTAGGCGTGGAATTCCACTTCCAGCGTCGCGCCGTAGAGATCGCCGGAAAAGTCGAACAGGTGCACCTCGAGAAGGGGGCGTCCATTGTCGAAGGTGGGACGGCGGCCGTAATTGGCGACCCCGTCGAAGCGCCCGAGCGGCGTTGCCGCGCGCACCGCATAGATGCCGAAGGCGAGGTCCATGTCCTCGGCGAGGGCGAGGTTGGCGGTGGGAAAGCCGATGGTGCGGCCGCGCTTGTCGCCGTGAAGCACCTCGGCCGCCACCGCGAACGGCCGGCCCAGCATGTGCGCCGCATGGCCCACCTGTCCCGATGCCAGCGCGCTGCGGATGGCGGTGGAGGAGATGGCGTCGTCCTCGTCGCGCATGGGGGGCACCACGGTGACCTTGAAGCCGTGCCGCCGTCCCGCATCCTCAAGGAAAGCCGGGGAGCCCGCGCGGGCGCGGCCGAAATGGAAGTCGAAGCCCACCGACACGCCGGTGACATTGTAGCGGCCCACCAGGACCTCGCGCACGAAATCCTCCGCCTCCATGGCGGCGAGCTGGGCGTCGAAGGGCAGCACGACGGCGCCCTGCAGCCCGCTTTCGGCGATGTGGCGCAGCTTGCGCGCCTCGGGGGTCAGGCGGAACGGCGCCGAAGCGGGATTGAAGAAGGTGCGCGGATGGGGCTCGAATGTGACGGCGATGGCCGGCACGCCGGCCTCGGCGGCCATGGCGCGGGCGGTGTCGAACACGGCCCGGTGGCCGCGATGCACCCCGTCGAAATTGCCGATGGCCACCACCGGCCGCGCCAGGGCGGGCGGAAGCTGTGCGTGGCCGCGCACCAGGAGGAAGTTGGAGGAGAGATCACCTGTCATCGGCGGGCTGCGGCCTTGCCTTGTCTTTTCGTCACTCGGCGAAACCGGGCGGCACCCGGCGCGCCAGCGGCGACGGTGATACGTGCTCTAGGCGCCGGGAGGCGTCAAGGGCGCCCTACCAGGCGAGGCGAGGCATGACGCCTCGCGGATGGGCATGGCCGGTGAACAGATCGGCGAGGCTTTCGGTGTCCGGGATGGCGCCGTCGACCGACTTCAGCTCCTGGGCATGGATGCCGCCGGAGATGAACAGGCTATCGAAGCCGGCATCATTGGCCCCGGCGATGTCGGTGCGCAGGGCATCGCCGATGCCGAGCACGCGGGTGCGGTCGATGACGGCGCCACGGATCACCTCGGCATGGGCGAAGGCGGTGTCGTAGATGGGTCGGTGGGGCTTGCCACACCAGAAGGCCTTGCCGCCCAGCTCCTCATAGGCCTTGGCGATGGCGCCGGAGCAGAAGATGAGCTGGTCGCCGCGCTCCACCACCAGGTCGGGATTTGCGCAGATCATCGGCAGGTCGCGGGCCTTCATGGCCTTGAGCGCGTCCGCGTAATCGTCCGGGGTTTCCACGTCGTCGTTGAACAGGCCGGTGACCACCACGAGGTCGGCATCGGCAAGGTCGGTCAGCGTGAGGCCGAGCCCGTCGAACAGGCTCAGGTCGCGCGCGGGGCCCAGGTGATAGGTGCGCGCGCCGCTGCGGGCGGCCAGCATCTCGCGGGTGACATCGCCGGAGGTGACGATGCCGTCATAGGCGGTGCGCGGCACGCCGAAGCCGTCCAGCATCTCCATGACGAAGCGGTTGGGCCGCGGCGCGTTGGAGACGAGAATCACGCTGGCCCCGCCGGCACGGGCGCGGGTCAGGGCGTCATGGGCACTCTCGAAGGCGATGACGCCATTATGCAGCACGCCCCACACGTCGCAGAGAATGAGATCGTACTGGCCCGCATAGGCGGACAGGCCGGACACCATGGGCGGTGCGTGGGGGTGTGCCCTGTGCGTGCTGTCGGAGCGCTCGGCCATAAGTCGTCTTTCTCGGGTCGTCTTTCTCTTGTGCGGCGCACAAGTGCCACGACGAAAGGCGGACGACAAGGGCGGCGCGTGGGGAGCGTCTCGGGCAGGACACGGATCGCCGCTCGCGCCGGAAAGAGCGGCTGCCCTCTCCCGAGTGTGGAAGAGGGCAGGGCGGGGGCACGGCACCGGGCGCAAGCGCGGCCGGCGAGACGCCGTGGCCTTTCGCCGGAAGGCGTCCCCTCAAACCCCGATCAGGGATGCCCCTTGCCGGGATGGCCGCCGCCATGGGGATTACCCATGCCATGCGGATGGCCGCCGCCGTGCCCGCCACCCATGCCGTGGGGCGCGCCGCCCGGATGCCCCCCCTTCGGCTGCTCCTTCTGGGCTGCCGGCGTGGTGGAGCGGGTGCGCGCCTCCACCCCCGGCACCTGTTTCACCAGTTCACGGAAGGCGTCGCCGCGCACCTCGAAATTGGGGAACTGATCGAAGCTGGCGCAGGCTGGCGACAGCAACACCACCGGATCCTTCAGCCCGGAGGCCTCGGCATCCCGCGCGGCGGCGGCCACCGCCTTGTCGAGGGTGCCGACGATCTCGTGGGCGACGGTGCCGCCGAGGGTCGCGGCGAAATCTTCAGCCGCCTCGCCGATGAGGTAGGCCTTCGCCACGCGATCGAAGAACGGCGCGAGCGGGGCGATGCCGCCGGTCTTGGGCTTGCCGCCGGCGATCCAGAAGATGTTGGTGAAGCTCGCCAGCGCCCGCTCAGCGGCGTCCGCGTTGGTGGCCTTGGAATCGTTGACGAACAGCACCGCGCCCTTGTTGCCCACCTCTTCCATGCGGTGGGCAAGGCCGGGGAAGCGCTTCATGGCGATGGTGATGATCTCGGGCGCGACCCCCACGCCGCGGCAGGCGGCAAAGGCGGCGGCGGCGTTCTGCGCATTGTGCGTGCCGCGCAGGGAGCCGATGCCGGCGAGCGGCAGGCGGAAGCGCTCGGCCCCGCCCTCGGACACCACCAGCGTCTCGCCGTCGAGCCAGATGCCGTCCGGCAGCGCGTGCTTCACCGAGATGCGCACGACGTGCTTGCCCGCCTCGACGGCCCGGTCCGCCATGGCGGCGGAGAAATCGTCATCCACGCCCACCACGGCGGTGCCGCCGCCCTCGACGCCGGCGACGAGCCGCTCCTTGACCGCCGCGTAGTGCTCGATGGTGCCGTGGCGGTCGAGATGATCGGGGGTGATGTTCAGCATCACGCCAACGGAGGGGTCGAGGCTGGGGGCGAGGTCCACCTGGTAGGACGAGCACTCCACCACATGCACCCGGCCCGGCTTGGGCGGGGCGAGGGAGAGGATGGCGGTGCCGATATTGCCGCCCATCTGCACGTCGCGTCCGGCCACCCGCAGGATGTGGGTGATGAGCGCCGTGGTGGTGGACTTGCCGTTGGTGCCGGTGATGGCGATGAAGGGCGAGCGCCGGGCGATGGCGTGCCGCTCGCGGCAGAACAGCTCGATGTCGCCGATCACCTCCGCGCCGGCGTCGCGCGCCAGCTTCACCGACCAGTGCGGCTCGGGATGGGTGAGCGGCACGCCGGGGGAGAGCACGAGCGCGGCCACGATGGTCCAGTCGATGGACCTTAAGTCCTGGACCAGGATGCCGGCCTCGCCGGCCTTGCGGCGGGAGGCCTCGGCATCGTCATAGGCGATCACATGGGCGCCGCCGGCCTTGAGCGCTTCGGCGGTGGCGAGCCCGGAGCCGCCGAGCCCGAAAAGGGCGACGGTCCGGTCCTTGAAGACGGTGACGGGGATCATGGCTTTGCGAAAATTCCGGTGCGGCAATGGTCGTCTCATTTCCGTCTAGAGCAAGACGGGCAAAAGTGCGAATGCCTTTCGCAACCACAGAAGCCTTACGGGAAATCCCGTGGTTGACCGCCGACAACATTCGGAACATTGAATGTTGAACGAGGGGAGCCGGACCAGTTCGGGAGGATCTGCCGGAACGGCAAATCCGTATCTCTCATCATTAAGCGAGACCGTGCTGCCGGCCCGATGGCGATGCCATTGCGGCGGAGCCGGCTCGGGGCAGAGGAGGTGAGCATGGCCAATGTGGGTGGTTTGGATCGCGTGCTGCGGTTCGTCTTCGGAGTGGTGCTGATCCTGGTGCCGTTCGTGGCGCCCTCGATGCCGGCGCTGGCGGGGCTTGGCAACTGGGGCTGGCTCATCGGGGCCATGGGCGTGGTGATGCTGCTCACCGCGATCTTCCGCTTTTGTCCGGCCTATGTGCCGTTCGGGATCAGGACCTGCGAGCGGGAGTGAGGCTTTCAGGCCTCCAAGCATGAAAAAGGCCCGGGGAGAGCATCCCGCGGGCCTTTTTTGTCGGATTGAGCCGCCCCTCAGCGCAGCTTCAATGTCGCGAGGCCCGCCAGCGCCAGTACCACGGCGACGATCCAGAAGCGGATCACCACCTGCGGCTCGGTCCAGCCGAGCTGTTCGAAATGGTGGTGGATGGGCGCCATCTTGAACACCCGCTTGCCGGTGAGCTTGAACGACACCACCTGCACGATCACCGACACCGCCTCCAGCACGAACAGGCCGCCGATGACCGCCAGCACGATCTCGTGCTTTGTCGCCACCGCCACCGTGCCGAGCAGTCCGCCCAGGGCGAGCGAGCCGGTGTCGCCCATGAACACCTGGGCCGGCGGCGCGTTGAACCACAGGAAGCCGAGGCCCGCCCCCATCAGCGCCCCGCAGATCACCGCCAGCTCGCCGACGCCGGCCACATAGTGGATCTGCAGATAGTCGGCGAACACCACGTTGCCGGCGAGATAGGCGATGAAGCCGAACGAGCCCGCCGCGATCATCACCGGCACGATGGCGAGGCCGTCGAGCCCGTCGGTGAGGTTCACCGCATTGCCCGCCGCCACGATGACGAACATGCCGAAGATGGCGAAGAACATGCCGAGGTTCAGCAGCAGGTCCTTGAAGAAGGGGAAGGCCACCGAGGTGGACAGCCCCGGCTTGCCCACGCTCATGACGATGACCACCGCGACCCCGGCGATCACCGCCTCGATGGCGAGGCGCGCCTTGCCGGACAGGCCATTGTGGGTCTGCTTGGTCACCTTCAGATAGTCGTCGTAGAAGCCGATGAGGCCGAAGCCCAGCGTCACCCCCAGCACCACCCAGACATAGGGGTTGGAGAGGTTCGCCCACAGCAGGGTGGCGACCACGATGCCCGACAGGATCATGAGCCCGCCCATGGTGGGCGTGCCCTTCTTGGTGAGCAGGTGCGACTGCGGCCCGTCGGTGCGGATGGGCTGGCCCTTGCCCTGCTTCAGGCGGAGCGTGGAGATCATGCCCGGCCCGAACAGGAACACGAACAACAGTGCCGTCACCACCGCCCCGCCGGTGCGAAAGGTGATGTAGCGGAACACGTTGAAGGCGGGGAACGACGCGTGGAATTCGGCAAGCCACTGGAGCATTGAAAAATTATCCTTCGAGCAGCGCGTCCTCGCCGGCGCGGAAGCGCTCGGCGAGCTTCTTGACCAGGGGTCCCATGCGGCTGCCGTTGGATCCCTTCACCATGAGCGTGTCGCCGACGCGGATGGCGGCGGCCACCATGGGTTCAAGGTGGGTGGCGTGGATGGCATAGCCGCCCCGCCGTTCCGAGGGGAGCGCCTGCCACAGGGCGTGCATCTGGGGTCCGCAGCAATAGACCTGATCGATCTTCGCCGCGACGATGGCCTCAGCGAGGCCGGCGTGGTGCGCCTCCCCGTCCGGACCCAGTTCCAGCATGTCGCCCAGCACCGCGATGCGCCGGCCGCGCGGCCCCACCGGGGTGCGGCTGAGCACGTCGAGGGCGGCGCGCATGGAGGCGGGATTGGCGTTGTAGCTCTCGTCCAGCAGGGTGGCCTGGCCGCCCTTCAGCTGGAGCTGGAGCGGCACGCCGCGCCCCGGCGGCGGCTTGAGGTGCGACAGGGCGAGGGCGGCGAGCGCCATGTCGGCGCCGGCGAGCTTGGCGGCGGCGAGCACCGCCAGCATGTTCTGCACGATGTGGCGGCCGGGCATGCCCACCTTGAAGGTGACCGGCGTGCCCATCACGTCCGCCACCGCCACCGAGCAATAGGATTTCAGCGCGGCATCCTTCAGCCGCACGTCGGCGCCTTCGCCGGAGCCGAAGCTGACAATGCGGGAGATGCCGCGCGCGCCGGCCGCCGCCTTCAGGCGGTCGAACAGGGGATTGTCGAGGTTCAGCACCGCTGCCCCGCCCGGCTCCACCCCGTCGAAGATCTCCGCCTTGGCGTCGGCGATCTCCTCGATGGACGAGAACTGGGCGATGTGCACCGGCTCCACCGTGGTGACGATGGCCACATGCGGGCGCACCAGCCGCACCAAAGGCGTGATCTCGCCCGGATGATTCATGCCGATCTCGAACACGCCGTAGCGCGCCTCCCGCGGGAAGCGGGCCAGCGACAGGGGCACGCCCCAGTGATTGTTGTAGGAGGCGGCGGAGGCGTGGGTCTCCCCATCGGCGCCCAGCGCGATGCGCAGGGCCTCCTTGGTGGTGGTCTTGCCCACCGATCCGGTTACCGCCACGATCTGCGCCTTTGAGCGCGCGCGGGCGGCGCGGGCCACGTCGGTGAGGGCGGCGAGCACGTCGTCCACCACCAGCAGCGGCGCGTCGTCGGGGAAGGCATCGGCCCGGTCGCGGGCGACGACGCAGAGGGCCGCGCCGGCGCCCAGCGCCTTCTCCACATAGGCGTGGCCGTCACTGTTCTCGCCGGTGATGGCGAAGAAGGCATCGCCGGGGACGAGCGTGCGGCTGTCGATGGAGATGCCGGTGACGTCGTGGGGCGCCCCGCGCACGGCGGCGCCCGTGGCCTCCACCATTTCGGCAACTGTGTGCAGGACCCGACCGCTCATGCCAGCGCTCATGTTCATGCCGCTACCTCCTGCGAAGCCCGCGCCCATCGTTCCGCTCCGCGCGACGATGGGATGACGCGTGCTCTTACCCCAAATTGAGAGACGGACTCCCGGAACCCGACTCAAGAGCGGCACGGACTTCCGCCGCGTCCGAGAACGGATATGTCCGGTCGCCGATGATTTGGCCGGTTTCGTGACCCTTGCCGGCAACAATGAGCGCATCCCCAGGCTGAAGCAGCGCCACGGCCGCCTTGATGGCCTCCGCCCGGTCGCCGATTTCCCTGGCGCCGTGGGCGCCTTCCAGGATTTCGGCGCGGATGGCGGCGGGGTCCTCGCTGCGGGGATTGTCGTCGGTGACGATCACCACGTCCGCCTTGGAGGCGGCGATGGCGCCCATGAGGGGGCGCTTGCCCTTGTCCCGGTCGCCGCCGCAGCCGAACACCACCATGAGACGCCCCGGCACCGCCGCGCGCAGGGTGTCGAGCACGGTGGCCAGCGCCTCCGGCTTGTGGGCGTAGTCCACGAACACGGGCCGGCGCGGATCGTCGCCGATGCGCTCCAGCCGGCCGGGCACGCCGGTCAGATATGCGAGGGCCTCCAGCGCCGCCGCCCGCTCCGCCCCGCAGGCAATGGCAAGGCCGGCGGCGAGCAAAGCGTTGTCGAGCTGGAAGCGGCCCACCAGCGGCACGATGGCATGACTGCCGTCGGCGAACATCACCTTCTGCCCGGTGCCGGACCCCGTGGTACCGAAGATGTCGAGACCGGTTGCCTGCCCCTCGCCGATGGGCAGCAGCTTCAGGCCGCGCGTCTCAGCCCAGGCCAGCGCATTGGCGGCGAATGGCGCGCCGGTCACCGCCACGGCGGTGGCGTCATCCGGCATCACCTGGGTGAAGAGGCGGAGCTTGGCCCGGAAATAGGCGTCGATGGTGGGATGGTAGTCCAGATGGTCGCGGCCGAGATTGGTGAAGCCGCCGGCGGTGAAGCGCACGCCGTCGAGCCGCTTCTGGTCCAGCCCGTGGGAGGAGGCCTCCAGCGCCATGTGGGTGACGCCCTCGCCGGCGAGGCGGTCGAGGGTGGCGTGCAGCTCCACCGGATCGGGAGTGGTGAGGCTGCCATAGGTGGAGCCGTCCGGCGCCACCAGGCCGATGGTGCCCAGATAGGCCGCCTTGTGGCCGAGCCGCTCCCAGATCTGCCGCAGGAAGAAGGCGACCGAGGTCTTGCCCGCCGTCCCCGTCACCGCCGCGATGGTGGCCGGCTGGCGCGGATAGAAGCGCGCCGCCGCCAGCGACAGGGAGCGCCGCACGTCGAGGGAGAAGGCAAGCGCCACCTGGGGCGGCAGCACCGGCCGGGGCGCGGCGGGCTCCATCAGCACCGCCGAAGCGCCGCGCGCCACCGCATCGGCGATGAAGCGGCTGCCGTCCGCATGGGTGCCGGGAATGGCGACGAAGAGGTCGCCGGGATTGATCCTGCGGCTGTCGGCGGAGAGGCCGAAGACGGGCTCGTCGCCCGCGCCGGCGGATAGGATACGGGCGTGGCCGTCGAGGAGCTGTCCGAGGGAAAGGCTGGTCATCGGACCTCTTTTGGCATCCACCCGCGCCGGTTGTCACCCTCGACCTGAGGTCGCGTCACGCGGGTGGTATCAATGTGCGGCCAAGGACGATTCCAAGAGCCGGCGCGCGTTTCTCACCGACCAAGGTCAAGCCCGCGCGGCGCTTGAGCGAGGGCTCTCAGTGGCGGTCGGCGACCTTGAGCGGCATGCGCAGCAGCTGTTCCGCATTGGGCAGGTTCTGCCGCGGCGCGATGTTCAGCAGGGGCGCGATGCGCTCCACGATCTTGCCGGCGGTGGGCGCCGCGTTCCAGCCCGAGGTGGCAAAGCCGTAGGTCTCCGAGGTGGCCTTGGGCTCATCCAGCATCACCAGGACCAGGTAGCGCGGCTTGTCCATGGGGAAGATCGCGGTGAAGGAGGTGAGCAGCTTGTTCTTGGCATAGCGCCCGTTCACCACCTTCTCGGCGGTGCCGGTCTTGCCGCCCACCAGATAGCCGGGAACCTCCGCCTTGGTGGCGGTGCCCTTCTCGGCGTTGAGGCGCATGATGTAGCGCATCTTGTCCGAGGTCTCGGGCTTCAGCACCCGCACTGCCACCTTCTGCGCCTCCTCGGGGGTGCGCTTGATGAAGGTGGGGGTGATGAGATAGCCGCCGTTCACCATGGAATTCACCGCCATCACCGCCTGCAGCGGGGCGACGGAGAGGCCGTGGCCGAAGGCGATGGTGGCGGAGTTCAGTTCGCCCCAGCGCTTGGGCACGATGGGCTCCGAGCTTTCCGGCAGCTCGGTGCGCAGCCGGTCGAGCTGGCCCATCTTCTTCAGGAACGCCTTGTGGGCCTCGACCCCGAGGGAGAGCACCATCTTCGCCGTGCCCACGTTGGACGACACGAGGAAGATCTCCGGCACCGTCAGCACCCGGTTCTCGGCGTGGTAGTCGGAGATCTTGAAGCGGCCGAAATGCATGGCGCCGCGGGCGTCGAACGAGGAGTTCAGCCCGATCTTGCCGGAATCCAGCGCCATGGCGAAGGACAGGGCCTTGAAGGTGGAGCCCATCTCGAACACGCCGGTGGTGAGCCGGTTGAGATAGGCGTCGTCCTTCGGGTTGCCGGGCACGTTGGGGTCGAAGTCCGGCAGCGACACCATGGAGATGATCTCGCCGGTGTTGACATCGGTCACCACCGCCATGGCGTGGAGGGCGGAGAACTTGTTCTTGGCCCGGATCAGCTCGTCACGCACGGCGTGCTGGACCCGCATGTCCATGGACAGCTCCACCGGCTCCTGCTGGAGGTCGGTGGCAAAGCCCGCGAGGTGCAGCTCGGCGAGGCCCCGGCCGTCGATGTATTTTTCGAGGCCCGAGATGCCCTGGTTGTCCACGTTCACGCCGCCCATGACATGGGACAGGATGGGCCCGTCCGGATAGATGCGGCGGTTTTCCTTCAGGAAGCCGATGCCGGGCAGGCCGAGGCGGTGGATGGCGCGCATCTGCGCCGGGGTGATCTCCCGCTTCAGCCAGGCGAAGCCCTTGCCGGAATTCAGCCGCTTGCGGCTTTCCTCCACGTCGAGGTCGGGCAGCACCTTCAGCAGGCCCTCCAGCGCCTCGTCGGGATCGATGAGGCGGCGCGGCTCGGCGAACAGGGACGGCGACTTCACGTCGATGGCAATGATGTCGCCGTTGCGGTCGATGATATCCGGGCGCGCCGAGCTCACCGCGTCCGTGCTGCGGCCGCGGGTGGCGCCGGGATCGGAGATGATGGCGAGGTGCGACAGCTGCGTCGCGATGGCGACGAACACCGCGCAGAAGGCGAACATGATCAGCTTGATGCGTCCGCGCGCCACCGTGTCCGCATCGCCCCGGTCGAGGCCGAACAAGCCGCGCACCATATGCCGGCCTGCGCGCCAGGCGAGGTGGCCGAGGCGCACCGCGAGCGCCGAGGCGATGTTCCAGGTGGCGATGGCGGCGCGGCGCAGGGCGCGCAGCACGGCGCGGCCGGCGGCGGCGGCATAGCGGCCGACGGTGTCCAGCAGCACCGCGCAGGCGGCGTCGGCCTTCTGGATCTCCGGACCCAGGGCGGCCGCCGTGTCGGCGGCGAAACGGGCGATGCGGGCGGAAAAGGGCGTCTTCTCGACCATGGCGACCTCTTCAGCGTTGCCCGGAGAACAGGCGCTTGAGCCCTTCGATGAGGTCCGGCCCCGGATCGGGACGGGCCTCGGGGGCGGCAGGCGGCGCAGCGGGGGCATTCTGGACAATGGGGGCGGCGCTCGGGCGGGGCGGCCGGGGCGGGCTCGCCGACGCGGTGCTCGCGGGCGGCTTGGGCGGCGTGGCGGGGCGCAGGGCCGAGGTGGCCGGCACCGAGGCGCCACCGGAGCTGGTGGGTGCGGTGGGCGAGCCCGACGGCTTCGACGACGTGGAGGAGGTGACCAGCGGCGCGTCCACCAGCGCTTCGAGCAGGCCGCCGATGCCGTCCGCGCTGTTGGCGGGCTTCTCCGGCAGGTCGTCGAGGCTGGAGATGGAATCGATGTCCAGCCGCTTCATGTCGAGGTGTCGCTCGGCAAGGCCCTGGATGTAGATGGGCGAGGTGCGGCGCGCCCATTCGGCCCGCATCAGGGAGATGGAATCGCGTTCCTTGCGGATTTGCGTGCGCAGGGTGGCGAGGCGTTCGGCTTCGGCGGTGGACGCGTATTTCAGCTGGTAGACCACCGCGGCGGTCACCAGAAGCGCGACGACCATCACGACATTGGCGACCCGGAACATGTCTTCTAGCGTCTCCGCCCGTGGCGTTGCTGTGGTGGAGCTGGCAACAGCCCCATCAGGTCACCGCCCGGATGCGCCGGGGCGTTCGTGCGTTCGGCCGCGCGAAGTT
Source organism: Xanthobacter versatilis (assembly GCF_043193975.1). NCBI lineage: Bacteria > Pseudomonadati > Pseudomonadota > Alphaproteobacteria > Hyphomicrobiales > Xanthobacteraceae > Xanthobacter > Xanthobacter versatilis. Next base: position 277,850 of record NZ_JBAFVB010000004.1, read on the forward strand.
TCGCGGACCTTGCGCGCGGATTGCCTGCCACTTCGTCGGGACCGGGTTCCACCACGCCTTTCGCCACGAGGCGGAAGGCAGGCTCCGGACCCTCCGCCTGCGGCAGGTGGCGCGACGCGGACGGTGCCTTTGCCCGGTTTGACAGAAAAGTCTTAACGATCCTGTCCTCTAGGGAATGGAAGGTGACAACCACCAGCCGCCCGCCCGGAGCCAGCGCCCGTTCGGCGGCCACAAGAGCTTGCACCAGCTCGGATAACTCCTCGTTCACGGCGATGCGCAGGGCCTGGAAGGTGCGGGTCGCCGGGTGCATCTCGCCGGGCTTCTGCCAGACGATGCGCGACACGATCTCGGCCAGTTGGGCGGTGCGGGTGATGGGCGATTCGTCCCGCGCCTTCACGATGGCGCGGGCGATGGGCCGCGAGTGCCGCTCTTCCCCGAGGCTCCAGATGAGATGGGCGAGCTGCACCTCGTCCAGCGTCGCCACGAGGTCGGCGGCGGAAGGGCCGGTGTCGCTCATGCGCATGTCGAGGGGGCCGTCGCGGCGGAACGAGAAGCCCCGCTCGGCCTGGTCGAGCTGCATGGAGGAGACGCCGATGTCCAGCACCACGCCGTCGAGGGGCGTGAAATCGTGCTCCTGCGCCACCGCGTCGAGCCTGGAAAAGCGGTCGTTGACCAAAGTGAGCCGCCCGGCGGCCTCGGCCACGAGGTCGGCGCCGGCGGCGATGGCGGTGGGGTCGCGGTCGATGGCCAGCACCCGGCAATCGGCGGCATTCAGGATGCCCCGCGTGTAACCTCCCGCGCCGAAGGTGCCGTCCACATAGCGGCCGGCGTCCTTCGGCGCGAGGTGCGCGAGAACCTCGGCGAGCATCACAGGCAGGTGACGGGCCGGTCCGCCAGCGGCGTCGGCGGGGCCGACCCCGTGGCCCGTCGTCATGCCTTGGTGCTCCTCGGGTTCTCCGCTCGGGAGCCGATGGCCTGGCGCAGCTCGCGCACCCGTTGGGTGGCCTCCGCGAGATGCGCCTTCAACCGCTCCGGTTCCCAGATCCGGAATTTGTGCCCCAGCCCCACGAACGCCACCTGGTCGGTGATCGCCGCATGGGCCTTCAAGGTATCGCTCAGCACCACCCGGCCTTCCGGGTCGATGCGCAAGGTCTCGCTGGTGCCGTAGAGGGCGGCGGCCAGCTCCTCGCGCGCCTCGGAATAGGGCGGGTAGCTCTCGATCAGCGCGTCGATCTCGCCGACGAGCCGGTTTCCGCCCGCGTCCAGCGCGGGTTCGGCAAGGCTCGGATGGCAGTAGAGGCCGTCCGCGCCGTCCTTGGCCAGCACCGTGCGGAAGGGCGCGGGGATGGAAACCCGGCCCTTGGCGTCGAGCCGCATCGTGTAGGTGGACACGAAGCGGTCCATGGCGCCCGGGTGCCCCTCTCTTCCGGCAGGCCGCGGTCAAGGCCGCCTGCGCGACGGCGAAGGCCGTCCAACGTGTTCATGGGTAATAATGGGCTAACATGGGATTTCATGGGCGTCAACGGAATGGCATGGGCGCGGGCATGGTGGGGCGCGCCCTGTCCTGCGCTGAGGCCGCATGTTTGCGGCCTCAGGCGGAAGAGGGTTCACGCTGGTGCAGGCTGGAAACGGTCGGTGCCACAGACGCACGCCGGCTCCCTCTCCCGCGTGCGGGGAGGGTTCTGGAGGGGGGCAGGGACGTGGGAGGAGGAGATCGCGCGGGTTAGCGGCGCGTCTCGTTGAAGTGACTGCCGCGTTCTGGTGGAGCGGACGCCCCCTCTACCCCGCCTTGGCGGCCAGCGCCTGTGCGACCTTGGAGGCCGGCGTGCGGCCCAGCGCGGCGGTGATGGCGCGGCCGGCGCGCGCGAGGGCGTCGAGATCCACACCGGTGTCCACGCCGAGGCCGTCCAGCATGTAGACGAGATCCTCGGTGGCGAGATTCCCAGAGGCACCCTTGGCATAGGGGCAGCCGCCGAGGCCGGCCACCGCCGCATCCACGCTGGCGATGCCCAGCTCCAGGCAGGCCAGCACATTGGCCAGCGCCTGCCCGTAGGTGTCGTGGAAATGCAGGGCGGTGCGCTCCACGCCGATCACGCCAGCCACCGCCTGCGCCATGGCCTTCGCCTTGTCCGGGGTGCCGACGCCGATGGTGTCGCCCAGCGAAACCTCGTAGCAGCCCATGGCGATGAGGCGTTCGGACACCTCCACCACCTTGGTCACTGGCACCTCGCCCTGATAGGGGCAGCCGAGCACGCAGCTCACATAGCCGCGCACCGCCACCCCCTGCGCCTTCGCGAGGTCGAGCACGGGCGCGAAGCGCTCCAGGCTCTCGGCGATGGTGCAATTGATGTTCTTCTGGCTGAAGGCCTCGGACGCAGCGGCGAACACCGCCACCTCCTCCACGCCGGAGGCCAGCGCCAGCTCCAGCCCCTTCAGGTTGGGAGTGAGCACCGGGTAGCGCACGCCGTCGCGCCGGTCGATCTCAGCTAACACCTGCGCGGTGTCCGCCATCTGCGGCACCCATTTGGGGGAGACGAAGGAGCCGCTCTCGATCATCGTCAGCCCGGCTTCGGCCAGCGCATTGATGAGTGCCACCTTGGCGGCGAGCGGGACGACGCCCGGTTCGTTCTGCAGCCCGTCGCGCGGGCCGACCTCGACGATGCGCACCGACGGGGGGCGGGCCATCACGCGTCCTCCAGAACCAGAAGCTCGGCACCCTCGTCCACGAGGTCACCCACCGCGAACTTCAGCGTCTTCACCTTGCCGTCGCGGGGCGCGGCGACGGTGTGCTCCATCTTCATGGCCTCTACCACCACGAGGGCGGCGCCCTTCGCCACCTCCTGGCCTTCCTCCACCGCGATGCGGATGATGGTGCCGGGCATGGGGGCCACCAGCCGGCCGGCGGTGCCGGTGGCGGCCTGGGAGGCAAGGCGGGGGTCGATGAACTCAAGGCCATATTCCCCGCCGCGCACGAACACGGTGAGGTGCGCGGCGGTGCGGATCACCCGCGCCGACAGGGCGACGCCGTCGAGCCGGGCGCGCAGGGTGCCGTCGGCCTCCGCGTCGCCTTCCACGCTCATGTCGCCGCCGGGCAGCGAGAGGATGAAGCCGGAGGGCCGGAAATGGGCCCGCACGGCGATGCGCCGGTCGCGGTCGGCGAAGGTCAGGTCCACATGGGCGTCGCGGTTCAGCCGCCAGCCCGGCGCGAGGCCCCAGGGCGACCAGGGGTCGGACGCGTCCACCGCCTCGGCGGACTGCCGCGCCTCCTCCTTGAGGACGAAGAGGGCGGCCAGCGCCAGCACCGTGTCGTCCACCGGCTGGGACGGGGGCAAAAGCTGGTCCTGGTGGCGGGCGATGAAGTTGGTGTCCAGCTCCGCAGCGGCGAAGGCAGGATGGGTGGCGATGGCCTTGAGGAACACCCGGTTGGTGGCAAGGCCCACCACTTCCGTGGCCGCGAGGGCGGCATCCAGCCGGCGCACCGCCTCGGTGCGGTCGGCACCGGAGACGATGATCTTGGCGATCATGGGATCGTAATGGATGGACACCGTGTCGCCGGCGCGCACGCCCGTATCCACCCGCGTGCCATTGAGGTGGAAGGGCAGCACCAGATGGTCGAGCCGGCCCACCTGCGGCAGGAAATCCCGCGCCGGGTCCTCGGCATAGAGCCGCACCTCGATGGCGTGGCCGTGAAGCGGGATGTCGGCCTGGGCGAGGGGCAGCTTTTCGCCCTGCGCCACCTTGATCTGCCACTCCACCAGATCTTGCCCGGTGATGCTCTCGGTGACCGGATGCTCCACCTGGAGGCGGGTGTTCATCTCCATGAAATAGAAGTTTTCGCCCTCGGCGATGAATTCCACCGTGCCGGCGCCCACATAGCCCACTGCCTTGGCGGCATCCACGGCGGCCTTGCCCATGGCGGCGCGGCGCTCCGGCGTCATGCCGGGGGCGGGGGCCTCCTCCACCACCTTCTGGTGGCGGCGCTGGATGGAGCAGTCGCGCTCGTGAAGATAGACCGCATTGCCGTGGCTGTCGGCGAACACCTGCACCTCGATATGGCGGGGGGTGGTGAGATATTTCTCCACCAGCACCCGGTCGTCGCCGAAGGCGCTTTTGGCCTCGCGCTGGGCCGAGGCGAGGGCATCCGGAAATTCGGCGGCTGAGCGCACCACCTTCATGCCCTTGCCGCCGCCGCCGGCGGACGCCTTGATGAGCACGGGAAATCCGATGCGCTCCGCCTCGCGGGCGAGCAGGCCCGCGTCCTGGTCCTCGCCGTGATAGCCGGGCACCAGCGGCACGCCGGCCTTCTCCATCAGTGCCTTGGCGGCGCTCTTGGAGCCCATGGCGCGGATGGCGGAGGCCGGCGGGCCGACGAAGACGATGCCCGCCTTCTCGCACGCCGCGGCGAAGGCGGCGTTTTCCGACAGGAAGCCGTAGCCGGGATGGATGGCATCGGCCCCGCTCTTTCTCGCGGCGTCGAGAATGGCGTCGATGCGCAGGTAGCTCTCGCGGGCCGGCGCCGGGCCGATGGGATAGGCCTCGTCGGCGCTCGCCACGTGCAGCGCGTTGGCGTCCGCCTGCGAATAGACGGCGACGGTGCGGATGCCCATGGCCTTGGCGGTGCGCATCACGCGCACGGCGATCTCGCCGCGATTGGCGACGAGCAGGGTGCGGATCGCTCGGGTCATGCGGCCCCCCATGTGGGTTTTCTTTTTTCGAGGAAGGCGGAAACACCCTCGCGTCCGTCGGCGCTCACGCGCTGGTCGGCGATGCGGCGGGCGGTGTCCTGCAGCACGGTCTGGTCGAAGGGCCGGTCCACGGCGGCGATCAGAGCCTTTGTGGCGGCCATGGCGCCGGGGCTCGCGGCCTTCAGCGCCTTGAGGTGCCGGACGATGGCGGCGTCCAGCTCCTCGGCGTCCACCACCTCGTGCACCAGGCCGAGGGTGCGCGCGGTTTCAGCGGAAAAGCGCTCGGCGGTAAGGCAATAGCGCCGCGCCTGCCGCGCCCCCATGGCCCGCACCAGGTAGGGGCTGATGACCGAGGGGATGAGGCCGATGCGCACCTCGGTGACGGCGAATTCCGCCTCCGGCACCGCGACGACGATGTCGCTGGCGGCGATCAGCCCGGTGGCGCCGGCGAAGGCCGAGCCGTGCACCCGCACCAGGGTGGGCTTGGGGCACAGGTCGATGGTGCGCATGAGCGTCGCCAGCGCCATGGCGTCGGCGAGGTTCTCCTGCCGGCTATAGGCCGCCATGCGACGCATCCAGTTGAGGTCCGCCCCGGCACAAAAGGTGGGGCCATTGGCCTTCAGCAGGACGGCGTAGACCTGTGGATCGACGGCGGCGGCATCATAGGCGCGGGTCAGCGCGAGAATGAGCGCATCGTCGAAGGCATTGCGCACCTCCGGGCGATCCAGGGTGATGACGGCGACGCCATCCTCGACGGTGGTGTTGAGGCCGGTGGTGTTGAGGCTCATGGGATGGTGCTCCGGACTTGGCCGTCAACGCGCGCCATCACATGCGGAACACGCCGAAGCGCGTCTCCTGCTCGGGGGCGTTGAGCGCGGCGGAGAGGGCGAGGGCCAGCACCATGCGGGTGTCGGCGGGGTCGATGACGCCATCGTCCCACAGCCGCGCGGAGGAATAATAGGGATGGCCCTGCACCTCGTACTGGGCGCGGATGGGGGCCTTGAAGGCCTCCTCTTCCTCCGCGGACCAGGTGCCGCCGCGGGCCTCGATGCCGTCGCGCTTCACCTGGCCGAGCACGCCGGCCGCCTGCTCGCCGCCCATCACCGAGATGCGGGCATTGGGCCACATCCACAAAAAGCGCGGATCGAAGGCGCGCCCGCACATGCCGTAATTGCCGGCGCCGAAGGAGTTGCCGATCACCACGGTGAACTTCGGGACAGACGCGCACGACACGGCGGTGACGAACTTCGCCCCGTCCTTGGCGATGCCGCCCGCCTCATACTTCCGCCCCACCATGAAGCCGGTGATGTTCTGCAGGAACACGAGGGGAATATTGCGCTGGCAGCACAATTCCACGAAGTGCGCGCCCTTCAGCGCGCTCTCGGAGAACAGGATGCCGTTGTTGGCGATGATGCCCACCGGATAGCCGAAGATGCGGGCAAAGCCGGTCACCAGCGTGGGGCCATAAAGCGGCTTGAACTCGTCGAATTCGGACCCGTCCACGATGCGGGCGATGATCTGCCTCACGTCGAAGGGCTGCTTGGGGTCGGCCGAGACGATGCCGTAAATGTCCTTCGTGTCGTAGAGCGGCGCGCGGGGCTCGCGGATGTCGAGGGAATGGGCCTTGGTGGCGTTGAGATCGGCGACGATGGAGCGGGCGATGCCCAGCGCGTGGGCGTCGTTCTCCGCCATGTGGTCGGCGACGCCGGAGGTGCGGGTGTGCACGTCCGCCCCGCCCAGTTCCTCGGCGGTGACCACCTCGCCGGTGGCGGCCTTTACCAGCGGCGGGCCGCCAAGGAAGATGGTGGCCTGGTTCTTCACCATGATGGACTGGTCGGCCATGGCTGGCACATAGGCGCCGCCCGCCGTGCACGAGCCCATGACCACGGCGATCTGCGGGATGCCTTCCGCCGACATGTTGGCCTGGTTGAAGAAGATCCGGCCGAAATGCTCGCGGTCGGGAAACACCTCGTCCTGGTTCGGCAGGTTGGCGCCGCCGGAATCCACCAGATAGATGCAGGGCAAATGGTTTTCCCGCGCGATGGCCTGGGCCCGCAGGTGCTTCTTCACCGTGATGGGATAATAAGTGCCGCCCTTCACGGTGGCGTCGTTGGCGACGATGACGCATTCGCGGCCCGAGACGCGGCCGATGCCGGTGATGATGCCGGCGGCGGGCACCTCGTCGCCATACATGCCGTGGGCGGCAAGCTGCGACAGTTCGAGGAAGGGCGAGCCGGTGTCGAGCAGGGTGCGGATGCGGTCCCGCGGCAGCAGCTTGCCGCGCTTCAGGTGTCGCTCGCGCGCCACTTCCCCGCCGCCCTCGGCGACGCGCTCCACCGTGGTGCGCAAGTCGGCGACGGAGGCTTCCAGGGCCTGACTGTTGCGGCGGAAGGTGTCGGAGCGGCGGTCCACCGCGTCCTCAATGATCGCCATGAGCGCTCTCGCCCCCGAAAAGACGGGCCGATGAAAGCGGCCCAACTGCCATTGACCGAACGGAGACTGACGCGCGCCCGTCGCCTCAATGGGCGGGCGGCAGGTGGGCGCGTCATCCTCCGGTGCCGGTCATTGCCGGCTTGGAAACGATCGTACGTTTTTTTCTGGGCCGCGCAAGGGCCATGGCAGCGGGAAGGGGGCTTTTACGCGCGCGCCGTCTTGGGCCGGGCAACGCGGGGCTTGGCGCGCGCGCCGCTGTCGCGCGGCTGGGCGGCGGCGGCCTCAAGCGGTTTGGCGCGGGCGGCGGTTGCCGGGCCGGGCCCGGTGGCGCCGTCCACCACGAGACCGGTGTAGATGTCCACCAGTTCGTCCTGGGAGAGGCGCCCGCCGGGTCGGTACCACATGCAGATGCCGGTGAGCATGGAGATGATGGCGTAGGTGGCGACCTTGGGCTCACTCACCTGGAACACGCCTTCCTGCGCGCCCTGCCGCAGGATCTCCTCCAGCAGGCCCTCGTAGCGCCGGCGCAGGGCGACCACCACGGCACGGTGCTCGTCCTCCAGGCTGCGGATCTCCATGTTGGCGATGAAGACATGGGCCATGCGCGTCATGTGATAGCGCAGGTGAAAGGCGGAGAAGGTCTTCAGCCGCGCCAGCGGGTCGGTGATGCCCTCCAGGTCCGCCTCGGCCTTGCCGAGCAGGTCCTCCATGTGGTCGCGCACGATGTCGAACAGCAGGTTCTGCTTGTTCTCAAAATATTTGTAGAGCGAGCCGGACTGCAGCCCCACCTCGGCGGCGAGCTGGCGCAGGCTCATGGCCTCGTAGCCGTGCTTGTAGATGAGCTTGACGCCCGCCTGGCGGATGGCTTCGGCGGTACGGGCGCCGTTGGAACCGATGGTGCGCGCCATGGCCTTCCGGAACTCTGTGCGCCCGGCCACGGGGTCGGGAGCGGGTGGGACATGCGGATCGAGGATCCGGCCGGAGGGGCGACTTTAGTCTGACGCGCGCCGCCCCCGTTTGGCAATGGCATCCTGCGACAAGAATTGCCGCTTGACCACAATAAAAAAGAACGCTTGATTGTTTATTGAACCCGGCGAAACGACCGGGCACGCGCCAGGCCAGCCGCATGAGCGGGGCGCAAAGAACGCAGGGAGACGACGACATGGCGACCGACAGGGCGCGATATCAATCCGTGTGCATCGAGATGGCGTGGGATGCCTGTCCGCTGTAGTGGACGCAGCCGTCGGCATCCATGTGCCCGGTATCCCCGATGATGTAATAGGCGCTTCCGAACCTGAATCTGGCTTTCGTCGCGACCTCGTCCTTGCTGTAGGCGCGAAACCAGAAAAGCGGCGAGCGCCGGACGTGGATCGCCAGTATTCCTTCGGCGCCCACGCCCAGTTCTGCGCCCTTGTCGTCGAGGACGACGAGGGAAAAGCCGGGCGCGACCCGGCCGACGGAAACCCGGTTCAGGGAGCGTGGATCGTGCGGGTCATGCTTCATGCCTATGATCATCCCCGCTTCGCGGTGTCCGTACTGGTTGATCAGGGGCACGCCGAGCTTCTGCGTCACCCAGGCGATGATATCCCGGGGCAGCGGCTCGCCGCCGACGGTCACCACGCGCAGCGCGAGCTGGTGCGAGACCGCGCTGGGATCGCCGCGCCGCCAGGCCTTGATCTGGGAGGGGGCGGCGGTGAGGTTGGTGACACGGAATTTCGACAGGACGCGATAGCCCTGCGAGACATCGTAGGGTCCATCGCAGAACAGGATGGACGTGCCGATCAGGAGCGGGCCGACGAGACCGTAGAAGATCCCGTATTCCCAGCCCTGGTCCGTCATGTTCCAGAACACGTCCTCGTCCCGGACATCAAGCCCGAGACGCATGTATTGCTCGATTGCGGCCAGGGCGCGGACAGGGGTGAACAGTCCGTACCTGGGTTCGACCGTCTTCGTTGAATAGGTCATGAGGAAAGGGTCGTCTGCCGCATAGGTCGCGGCCTCGGCCAACGGCTCGGCCTCGTAGATCGATGACCAGAACTGGGTGACCCGGCCTTCTATGCGGTTGATGTGGTCTCCTTCCACGAGAAAGACCGGCGTTGATGGCTTGATGTATTTGCGGGCGCGCTCCACCAGCACCCGATTTGCAACGATGGCTTTTACGTCGCTCGACTCCAGGCGGGCGTTCACCGCCGAGGCGGAATAGGTGGAGAACAGCGGCATGTAGACGGCGCCAACCCGCCAGATGGCGAGCGCGGCGATGATCAGTTCGACGCCCTTCGGCAGCATGACGGCAACGCAATCGCCTTTCCTGATGCCGATGGTCGCCAATACACGGGCAAAGCGAGATGAATAGTCGGCAAGCCTGCCAAAGCTCAGTTCCGATGTCTGGCCCGAGACGGATTCATGGATCATGGCCGGATGCGAGCGCTTGCCGGGCAGGTGCCGGTCGCACAGCAGATGAGCGAGGGGAATGGCGTCGCCACGATATTCCGGCCGTTGGTACAGGCTCGGAACCGATGCGGCATCGCTTTCCGTCGCGGCCTCCGCCGGCATCGCGCTCGCACGGCGGCCGAGGCTCAGGCAGAAGGCGCCGAGAGTGTAGAGGCGGGACGCCGGGTCATAGGCGAGCAGGCCCTCGTGAACCAGCGTCGCCGCCAGGCGGTGGGTCGTGGGCTTCGACAGGCCGGTGTGCGCCATAAGATCGGCAAGCCGCGCGCCCTGGGTCGGCGCGTCGACCACCGCCCGCAGAACGGCAACGGCGCGGGACAAGCTTTGAGCCCCCTTGGGGGAGGTAGAGTCTGGATCCAAAGGCGCAGTCATGTCTCACAATGTGAGACTAACAGGGGGAGTTGGCAATATTTTTTCGAAGTTGTCCGGATGCTCTTGAAACATCTGAGATGACGCTAGATAATGATGATCAATATCGTCTCATAATATGAGACATGGCTCAGAGAAGCCGCCCCGTGTACGGGAATGAGGGAGGGGAATATGGCGCTACCCGCAGCTTCGGCTGGGGCTGATCCGGGCACGGCTGCCCTCTTGAGCATCGAGGCGATCTCGCTCCGGTTCGGCGGCCTCAAGGCGCTGAGCGATGTGAGCTTCCATGTGCGCAATGGCGAGCTGTTCTCCATCATCGGGCCGAACGGCGCCGGCAAGACCTCCATGCTCAACTGCATCTCCGGGCGCTATACGCCGAGCGAGGGGCGGGTGGTGTTCGACGGCGAGGATGTGACCCGGCTGAAGCCCAACCGCCGCGCCGCCATCGGCATCGGCCGCACCTTCCAGAATCTGGCCCTGTTCAGCCACATGAGCGTGCTCGACAACATCATGGTCGGCCGCCACCATCTGTTGAAGAACAACTTCCTTACCGGTGCGCTCTACTGGATCGGCGGCGCACAGAAGGAAGAGCTGGAGCATCGCCGCAAGGTGGAGGAGGTGATCGACTTCCTCGACATCCAGCACGTGCGCAAGGCCGCCGCCGGCACTCTGTCCTACGGCCTCAGGAAGCGGGTGGAGCTGGCCCGCGCGGTGGCGCTGGAGCCCAAGCTCATCCTCCTCGACGAGCCCATGGCGGGCATGAACCTGGAAGAGAAGGAGGACATGGCCCGCTACATCGTCGATCTCAACGAGGAGTGGGGCATGACCATCATCATGATCGAGCACGACATGGGTGTGGTGATGGATATTTCCCACCGCGTCATGGTGCTGGATTTCGGCCGGAAACTGGTGGAGGGCGAGCCTGCCGAGGTGCTGGCCGATCCCCATGTGCGCAAGGCCTATCTGGGCGAGGACGATCTCGACGAAGCGGCCCCCGCCGCCATGACTGCGTGAGGTCCGCCATGGCCGAAATCACCGCGACCTATCCGGACATCACCGTCCACGACACCATGCCGAAGCTGCTGGCGCTCAACGCCCGCACCCACCCCAACGACACCTGGCTGCGCGAGAAGGACCTCGGCATCTGGATTTCCTACACTTGGGGTGAGGTGGCCGAGCGGGTGCGCAATATCACCCTCGGCTTCACCACGCTGGGGGTGGCCCGTGGCGACGTGGTGGGCCTGCTCGGCGACAACCGCCCCGAATGGCTGATGGGGGAGATCGCCACCCACGCGCTGGGCGGCATGAGCCTTGGCATCTATCGCGATGCGCTGGCCGACGAGGTGGCCTATCTCGTCACCTACGCGGACGTGGCGGTGGTTTTCGCCGAGGACGAGGAGCAGGTGGACAAGCTGCTCTCCCTCGAGGAGAAGATCCCCACCGTCCGCCACATCGTCTATGCCGACCCGCGCGGCATCCGCAAATACGACGACCCGCGCCTCATCTCCCTGAAGGAGCTGGAAGCGCGCGGCGCGGTGGAGGCAGCGCGCGATTCCGGGGCCTATGACCGGCTGGTGGCCCAGGGCAAGGCCGAGGACGTGGCCATCCTGTGCACCACCTCGGGCACCACCTCCCACCCCAAGCTCGCCATGCTCACCGGCGGCGCGCTGCTGCGCCACTGCCGCGCCTATCTGGAGATGGACCCGCGCACCAGCGCCGACGAATATGTCAGCGTGCTGCAGATGCCGTGGATCATGGAACAGATCTACGCCTTCGGTCAGGCGCTCATCTCCCGCATGAAGGTGAACTTCGTGGAGGAGCAGGAAACGCTCATGGCCGACATGCGCGAGATCGGCCCCTCCTTCGTGCTGTTCGCCCCGCGCGTATGGGAGCAGATCGCCGCCGACGTGCGCTCGCGCATGATGGATTCCTCGGCGCTCAAGCGCGGCATGTTCGAGCTGGGCATGAAGCTCGGGCTGAAGGCGCTGGAGCAGGGCCGCCGCTCGCCGTTGGCGGACTTCATCCTGTTCCGCGCCCTGCGCGACCGGCTCGGTTTTTCGCACCTGAAATCCGCCGCCACCGGCGGGGCGGCGCTGGGGCCGGACACCTTCCGCTTCTTCCTGGCGCTGGGCGTGCCCATGCGCCAGCTCTACGGCCAGACCGAGCTGCTCGGCGCCTACACGCTGCACAAGGCGCAGGACGTGGATTTCGACACCGTGGGCGTGCCCTTCGACGGCGTCGAGATCCGCATCGACGATCCCGATCCCAATGGCCTTGGCGAGGTGGTGACGCGCCACGGCAATGCCTTCACCGGCTATTTCCGCAATGACGAGGAAACCGCGAAATCCTTCGTGGACGGCGGCTGGATGCGCACCGGCGATGCCGGCTTCTTCAACGATCGCGGCCACCTCGTGGTCATCGACCGCATCCGCGACATGGCGCGGACCGAGCACGGCGATCGCTTCTCGCCGCAATACATCGAGAACAAGCTGAAATTCTCGCCCTATGTGGCCGAGGCGGTGGTGCTGGGCGACGGGCGCGACAGCCTCGCCGCGCTCATCTGCATCCGCTTCTCCATTGTCTCCAAATGGGCGGAGAAGAACCGCATTTCCTTCACCACCTATACGGACCTGTCGGCCCGGCCCGAAGTCATCGCGCTACTGCGCAAGGAAGTGGAGGCGGTGAACCGCACCCTGCCGGAGAAGCAGCGCATCGGCCGCTTCCTGCTGCTCTACAAGGAGCTGGATGCCGACGACGGCGAGCTGACGCGTACCCGCAAGGTGCGCAGGGGCGTCATCAACGAGCGCTACGGCACCATCATCGACGCCATGTATGCGGGCGAGAAGGTGATCGACGTGGACACCACCATCACCTTCCAGGACGGCACCCGCCAGCGCATCAAGACCACACTGGACGTGATCGACCTCGGCGCACCCCCGCGCCGGGACGACGATACAAGGCGGAGGGCGGCGTGATGGGGCTGAGCGCTCAAACCAAGGCTGCGCCATCCCGGATCACGGCCGCCGGCATCTGTCTTCACCATCCCTTCCCCCTCCCAACCCTCCCCCGCAAGCGGGAGAGGGCCTTTGAAGGGAGCCTCTGATGCAATCCCAGCTCCTGCTCCAGCTCATCATCAACGGGCTCATCATCGGCACGCTCTATGGCGTGGTCGGCATGTGCTTCGTGCTCATCTACAAGGCCTCGCAGGTGGTGAACTTCGCCCAGGGCGAGTTCCTGCTGATCGGCGCCTGGACCTGCTGGTGGCTGCTCACGGCGTGGAACATCCCCTTCTTCTGGGGCTTCCTCATCGCCGTGTGCTTCATGATGGTGTTCGGCATCGTGGTGCAGATGGTGGTGCTGCGCCCGCTCATCGGCGAGCCGATCATCTCGGTGATCATGGTCACCATCGGAATGTCCATCTTCTTCCAGGCGCTGATGAAGTGGATGTTCGGCACCTTCGCCCAGCCGTTCCCGCCCATCTTCAGCGTGGACAAGGTGAACATCATGGGCCTGCAGGTGCAGACGGCCTATCTCATGTCCACCGGCGTGAGTTTGGCCATCATGGCGGGGTTCGCCTGGTTCTTTAAGTATTCGCGCCTCGGCCTTGCCATGCGCGCCACCGCCTTCTCCCAGCAGGTGGCGCAGTCGCTCGGCATCTCGGTGCGCCAGGTGTTCGCCCTGTCCTGGGGCATCTCGGCGGCGGTGTCGGCGGTGGCCGGCGTGGTGGTGGGCATCGTGAACGGGGTGTCCTCGGCGCTGTCCTACTTTGGCATCAAGGTGTTCCCGGCGGTGATCCTCGGCGGCCTCGACAGCGTGTTCGGGGCGGTGGTGGGCGGCCTCATCATGGGCCTGCTCGAAAACCTCGCCCAGTTCTTCGACAGCCAGTACCTGAAGTGGGGCAACCTCTACGAGATTGTCCCGTTCTACGCGCTCATCATCATCCTGATGATCAAGCCCTACGGGCTGTTCGGCACCCGCGACATCGAGAGGGTCTGATCCATGGCCATCGACACCCTTCGCCCGTGCGGCGACTACCGCACCAGCTACAAGGCCGACCAGACCATCTTCGCGACCCGGCTCACCATGCTGTTCTGCGTGGCGGGCGTGGTGCTGGCCTGCTTCGCGCCGTTCTTCTTCTCGCGCTACATCCTGAGCCTGATGATCCAGATCGGTTATCTGGGCATCGCCGCGCTGGGGCTGAACATCCTCGTCGGCTTCTCCGGGCAGATCTCGGTGGGCCATGCGGTGTTCTTCGGCTTCGGCGGATTCGCCTCCGCCTTCCTCGCCGACAAGGGCGTGCCGGTGCCGCTGGCCATCGTGCTCGCGGGACTGTGGACCACGGCGGTGGGCCTGTTGTTCGGACTGCCCGCCGCGCGGGTGAAGGGGCTGTATCTCGCCATCGCGACGCTGGCCGCCCAGTTCATCCTGCAGGATTTCTTCGTGCGGGCGGAATGGTTCACCGGCGGCACCCACGGCGCCATGGCCGCGCCCTTCACCCTGTTCGGCTATGATCTCTCCGGCGACGACCGCTATTTCTACGTGGTGCTGTTCTTCGTGGTGGTCATGTATCTGGGCGCCGCCAACCTGATGCGCAGCCGCGACGGCCGGGCGCTGATCGCGGTGCGCGACCATTATCTCTCGGCGGAGATGATGGGGGTGAACCTCACCAAGTATCGCACCATGGCGTTCGGCATCTCCTCCTTCTATGCCGGCATCGGCGGCGCGCTCTATGCCCATTATGTGGGGTTCATGTCAGTGGAGGGGCTGGATATCCTGTTCTCCATCCAGTTCCTGGGCATGATCATCATCGGCGGGCTCGGCTCCATCATGGGCTCGCTCATGGGCACCATCTTCATGGTGCTTTTGCCCGAGGCCACCGGCTGGCTCGCCTCCGCCCTGTCGGGTAGCGTCATCGACCAGGTGCTGCACCTGAAGGACGGCCTCACCTACATGCGCGAGATGCTGATCGGCCTCACCATCATCCTGTTCCTGATCTTCGAGCCGGACGGCCTCGCCCACCGCTGGCGCCTCATCAAGGCCTATTGGAAGCTCTATCCCTTCTCTTACTGATCAAAAGGACAGAGGCCACGCAGAACGGCCCGTCCAAAACGGAAACCCAAGGAGAGAACAAGATGAAGAAGCTCACCCTGTCCCTCGTCTCGGCGCTGGCGCTCACGGCCGCAGCGCCCGCTCTGGCCCAGTCCATCAACATCGGCCATCTTGCCGATTATTCCGGCGGCACCTCGGACGTGGGCCAGCCCTACGGGCAGGCCATCCAGGACACCATCGCCTGGATCAACGCCAATGGCGGCGTCAACGGCAAGAAGATCGATTCCGACTTCAACGAATACGGCTACCAGGTGCCCCGCGCGCTCGCCGCCTTCAAGAAGTGGGTGGGCACCAACAAGGTGGTGGCCATCCAGGGCTGGGGCACGGCGGACACCGAGGCCCTCGTGGGCATGGTGACCAAGGAAGAGATTCCCTATTATTCCGGCTCCTACTCCGCCTCCCTCACCGACCCGAAGGGCAAGGTGAACGAGAAGAGCGAGCGCGCTGCGCCGTTCAACTTCTTCTACGGCCCGTCCTATTCGGATGCCGCCCGCGCCATGGTGAAGTGGGCGGCCGACGACTGGAAGGCCAAGGGCAAGCCCGGCAAGCCCAAGTGGGTGCACATGGGCGCCAACCACCCCTTCCCCAACTCGCCCAAGGCGGCGGCCGAGGCCTATGCCAAGGAGCTGGGCTTCGAGGTGCTGGACCCCATCACCTTCGCCCTCACGCCGGGTGACTACACCCCCCAGTGCCTGACGCTGAAGCAGTCGGGCGCCAACTACGCCTATCTCGGCAACACCGCCGGCTCCAACATCTCGGTGCTGAAGGCCTGCAAGACGGCGGGCGTGGACGTACAGTTCTTCGGCAACGTGTGGGGCATGGACGAGAACGCCGCCAAGGCCGCCGGCGAGGCGGCGAACGGCGTCGTCTTCCCGGTGCGCACCGGCGTCACCTGGGCCGGCAGCGCGCCGGGCATGGCGACCATGAAGGAGATCTCCAAGATCTCCGATCCCTCGGGCACGGCCTATCGTCCGGTGCACTACCTCGCCGCCGTCTGCACCGCCCTCTACATGAAGGAGGCCATGGAGTGGGCGGACAAGAACGGCGGCGTGACCGGCGTGAAGATCCGCGACGGCATGTACCAGAAGAGCGACTGGGTGCCGAAGGGCACCGAGGGCGTGTGCAATCCCTCCACCTGGACCGCCACCGACCACCGCCCCACCACCCGCGTCGACCTCTACCGCTCGGTGGTGAACGGCGCCACCGACGCTTCCGTTGCGGACCTGGTGAAGAGCGGCGTCATCAAGCTGGAGAAGGTTGCCACCATCGACCTGCCCCGCAAGACGGAACTGCAGGGCTGGTGAGGCCCGCCGGGCGGCAGGCGCGGCTGGTGACGGCGGCGCCCGTTTCCTGCGCCCGCCTCCCGAACGAACCGTCATCCCCCGGCCTGACCGGGGGATCCACCCTTGCGTTCGGCGGGTGCCGAACATCCGGGAGCTGACCCGGCCCTGCCATGGATCCCCCGGTCAGGCCGGGGGATGACGCCGGTGCGGCAGGGCCGATCGGGGCCGCTCCACCGGGATGCTGGCAAGACATATGAGGCAAACGCCATGGCAGAGGCCGCACTGAAGTTCGAACCATCCGCCGAGACCGCGTCGCCGCTGCTGGCGGTGGACAATATCGAGGTGGTCTACAACGACGTCATCCTGGTGCTGCGCGGGCTTTCGCTGAAGGTGCCCAAGGGCCAGATCGTCGCCCTGCTCGGCTCCAATGGCGCCGGCAAGTCCACCACGCTGAAGGCCATCTCCGGCCTGCTCAGGACCGAGGACGGCGAGATCACGCGCGGCGACGTCACCTTCCTCGGCGAGCGGATCAACGGCATCGAGCCGGACAAGATCGTGCGGCGCGGCATCTTCCAGGTGATGGAGGGCCGCCGCATCATCGCCGACATGACGTGCCTGGAAAACCTGCGCCTTGGCGCCTACACCCGGCGCGACAACGAGGTGAAGAGCGACATCGAGCGGGTCTACGAATACTTCCCGCGGCTGAAGGAGCGCACCGGGCTCGCCGGCTATCTGTCCGGTGGCGAACAGCAGATGCTGGCCATCGGCCGCGCCGTGATGGCCCGTCCCAAGCTCATCCTCATGGACGAGCCTTCCATGGGCCTGTCGCCGCTGCTGGTGAAGGAGGTGTTCGCCATCATCAAGAAGCTCAACGAGGATCTGGGCGTGACCATCCTCCTGGTGGAGCAGAATGCGCGGGTGGCGCTCTCGGTGGCGGACTACGGCTACATCATGGAGCAGGGCAAGATCGTGCTCGACGGCACGGCCGACATGCTGCGCTCCAACGAGGACGTGAAGGAATTCTACCTCGGACAGGGCGGTGGCGAGGAGCGCAAGTCGTTCAAGAACCTCAAGAGTTTCAAGCGCCGCAAACGGTGGTTGTGACGGCTTGAACATGGCTTTCGGCTCCGCCCCCTCCCAACCCTCGCCCGCGAGCGGGAGAGGGCTTTTCCCGCTCTCTCCGCCATGGCCCCCTCGCCCGCTTGCGGGGTGGGCTGGGGAGGGGGAAGGGGCGTCCGGATTCTGGCAATAGAGACTGTCACATGACCGATCCGAACCGCCATTACGATGCGTGCGAGACCCGCGATCCCGAAGCCCGCGAACAGGCGCTGATGGCGGCGCTTGCCGCCCAGGTCGCTCACGCCAAGGCGAAGGCGCCCTATTTCGCGCGCCTCTTCAAGGACGTGGACCCGCAGGCGGTGACCACCCGCGCGGCGCTGGCGAAGCTCCCCGTCACCCGCAAGTCGGACCTTTTGGAGATCCAGCCGAAGAGCTATCCCTTCGGCGGCCTCAATGCGACGGCGCCGGGCAAGCTGGCGCGCATCTTCATGTCGCCGGGGCCGATCTATGATCCGGAAGGCCATGGCGCCGACTTCTGGCGCTTCGCCCGCGGCCTGTTCGCGGCCGGCTTCCGGGCCGGCGACATCGTCCACAACTGCTTTTCCTATCACCTCACCCCGGCCGGCTCGATGATCGAGAGCGGCGCCCATGCGCTCGGCTGCGCGGTGGTTCCGGCGGGGGTCGGCCAGACCGACCTGCAATTGCGCGCCATCGCCGACATCCGCCCACAGGGCTATGGCGGCACGCCGTCCTTCCTGAAGATCCTGGTGGATAAGGCGCGGGAGACCGGCACCGACATTTCCTCCCTCAAGAAGGCTCTGGTGACGGGGGAGGCCTTCCTGCCCGCCCATCGCGCCGAGCTGAAGGCCGCGGGCATTGCCGCCCGGCAGTGCTATGGCTCCGCCGACCTCGGCCTCGTCGCTTACGAGAGCGAGGCGGAAGAGGGCATGATCGTGGACGAGGGCTGCCTCGTGGAAATCCTGCGCCCCGGCACCGGCGATCCGGTGGAAGCCGATGGTGAGGTCGGCGAGGTGGTCGTCACCCTGTTCGAGCCCGACTATCCCCTGGTGCGCTTCGCCACCGGCGATCTTTCAGCGGTGCTGCCGGGCTTCAGCCCCTGCGGGCGCACCAACGTCCGCCTCAAGGGCTGGATGGGCCGGGCCGACCAGGTGACCAAGATCCGCGGCATGTTCGTGCACCCGGTGCAGGTGAGCGCGGCGGTGAAGAAGCATCCGGCCGTGGCGAAGGCCCGCCTCGTGGTGGATCGCATCGGCGATGCCGACGACATGCTGCTGGAGGTGGAAGTTCAGGACGCCGCAGCGCTGTCGCAGGAGGCGCTGCTGGACGACCTGCGCGCCACCACCAAGCTGCGCGGCCGCGTGGCCCTGCTGGTGCCGGGTACGCTGCCGGCTGACGCCAAGACCATCGAGGACCGCCGGCCAGTGTGAGGCCGGTGCCGCATCGGGCGCAGCCGGTAACGACTCAGCGCGCGGCCAGGACCGCCGACTTCAACGCGTGGGCGGCCTGTTCGGGGTCGCTCGCGGCGCAGATGGAGGAGACCACCGCCACCCCATCAGCCCCGGCGCGGATCACGTCTGCCACGTCTGCCGTAGCAAGGCCGCCGATGCCCACGAGGGGAAGGCGCGTCAGCGCCCGCACGGCGGCGACACCCGCCGCGCCGATGGCGCTGCCGGCATCGGCCTTGGTGCCGGTGGCCTTCACCGGACCGACACCGAGATAATCCACGCCGGAAAGATCCGACGCGGCATATTCGGCCGGATTGCCCACCGACAGGCCGAGGATGCGCTCCGGCCCCAGCACGGCGCGGGCGTCGGCGGGGGTCATGTCGTCCTGGCCCAGATGCACCCCGTCCGCATCTGCCGCCACCGCCACGTCCACCCGGTCATTGATGATGAGCGGGATGCCGAGCGGGGCGAGCAGCGCCTTCAGCGCGCGGGCCTGTTCCACCAGCGCCCGGCCATGGGCGTCGGGATCGCGCAGCTGGACGATGGTGGCGCCGCCCTTCACCGCCGCGTCCACCGTCGCCAGCAGGCCGTGTGCCGCAACCAGGCGCGGGTCAGTGACGAGATAGAGGGTGAGGTCGAAGGGCTTGGGCATCTTGGGTCCTGCGGGGGAGGGGAAAATCATGCCAGCGGTCGGGGATCGATGGTGACCCCCTCACGCTGCAGTCTTACGGGGCAGTCTCACGCCGCCTTCGCGGTTCCGGAAATCCCCGCCGGCGCCGGGCCGCCCGTGGCCCAGTCCAACAGTTCCACCGTGTGCGCCACCGGCACGTCGGTGCCGGAACCGATCTGCGCCATGCAGCCGATGTTGCCGGCGGCGATGATGTCGGGCGAGAGCGCCTCCAGCGTCCCCACCTTCTTCGCCTTGAGCTGGTCGGCGATCTCGCTCTGGAGCATGTTGTAGGTGCCCGCCGAGCCGCAGCACAAATGCGGGTCGAATGGCTCGGCCACCTCGAAGCCCACGGCGCGCAGCAGCTCCACCGGCGGCCCCTTCACCTTCTGCCCGTGCTGGAGCGAGCAGGCGGAGTGATAGGCCACCCGCCGGCCCAGCGGCGCGTCGGCCTTGGGCAGGTCGAGTGTCACCAGGAATTCGCTGATGTCGCGGGTGATGGCCGAGACCCGCGCCGCCTTGTCCTTGTAGGCGGCATCAAGGCGCAGCATGTGGCCGTAATCCTTGATGGGCGTGCCGCAGCCCGAAGTGGTGACGAGGATGGCGTCGAGGCCCGGCCCGTCCATCTCGCGGGTCCAGGCATCCACATTGTTGCGGGCGAAGGCGTGGGCCTCCTCTTCCCGCCCCATGTGGTGGACCAGGGCGCCGCAGCAGCCCTCGCCCTCCACCCGCACCACCTCCACCCCGAGGCGGGTGAGCAGGCGGATGGCGGCGTCGTCGATGGAGGGGCGCAGCACCGGCTGGGCGCAGCCGCGCAGCAGGGCCACCCGCGCCCGTCGCGTGCCCTGGGCCGGGAAGGTGCCGGGCGCCTCGTGGTGGGCGCGGCCATTGGGCATGCCGGGCGACAGCCGGAGCATGGCGGCCAGCGGCTTCAGCCCAGGGATCTTTGCCAGCAGAGGCGCGAACGGCTTTCCCACCATGGCGCCCATGAGGGCGAGGCGGAAGCGGTCCGGATAGGGCAGCACCTTGGCGAGCATGGCCCGCATGAGCCGGTCCTGGGGCGGCCGCACATAGGTCTTCTCGATGTGGACGCGGGCCTGATCCACCAAGTGCATGTAGTTCACGCCGGAGGGGCAGGTGGTCATGCAGGACAGGCAGGAGAGGCAGCGGTCGATATGCTTGACCTCCTGCTCGGTCGCAGGCCGGTCGTTCTCCAGCATGTCCTTGATGAGATAGATGCGCCCGCGCGGGGAATCCAGCTCGTCGCCGAGCAGCACATAGGTGGGACAGGTGGCGGTGCAGAACCCGCAATGCACGCAGGTGCGCAGGATCTTTTCCGCCTCCGCCACATGGGGTTCGGCGAGCTGGGCGAGGGAGAAATGGGTCTGCATGGGCGCTCAGCCGTGAAAAGGAGGCAGGGGGCGGGAAGGATGTCGACGGAAAGGACGCGGACGGCTTGCCATCTCACATCCCCGCATGCATGCGGCCGGGGTTCAGCACCAGGCCGGGGTCGAAGCTTTCCTTGACCCTTTTGGTCAGGGCCGCCAATGCGGTGTCGAGGGGTTGGAACACCGAGGTGCGGGCCCGTTCGGCGGCGGTGGCGCGGATCAGGGTCGCATGGCCGCCGTGGGGGGCGAGCGCGGCGCGCACCTCATCCCCGTGGGCACTCTCGCCGGGCAGGCACAGCCAGATCAGGCCGCCGGCCCAGTCGCAAAACGCCTCGCCGCCGAGATCCGCCGCAAGGCGCGTGGCCAGGGCCGGGCCGGCCACCGGCTCGGTGGAAATGCGCCACACCGCCCGCTCGCCGAGGCCGCAGAAGGGGGCCACATCGCGCACACCCAGCCACAGGGCGCGGGAGGCTTCGGTTTCCAGCACCTCCGCCGCGCCGAAGGGGGCGAGCACGGCGCGCAGCATGGTCCGCCGCGCGCTCACCGACGGTGCGACGCCCTCGAGGCGCAGCGCCACCACGGTGGGCGATCCCGACAGGCCCGGCAGGCGGCCGGCCACGCCCTCGGGCAGGAAGGTGGCGCCGGACACCTCGCATGACGAGCCCATGGCGGCGGACAGCGCGGCCGCCGCCGCCTCGGGCGAGGCGACCTTCGCCACGAGCGTCTCTTCCATGGGCGGGCGGGGCAGTACCTTCAGCGTGATCTCGGTGGCGATGCACAGGGTGCCGAAGGCGCCGGCCATGAGGCGCGGCAGGTCGTAGCCGGTGACGTTCTTCACCACCCGGCCGCCGGACTTGAACGGCTCGCCGCGCCCGGACACCGCCTTGATGCCCAGCGCGTGGTCGCGCACGGCGCCGTGGCTGATGCGGCGGGGGCCCGAAAGATTGACCGCGAACAAGCCTCCGAGGGTGCCGGCCCCGGCCGCGCTGCCGAGGAGGGGGGCAGGATCCATGGGCTCGAAGGCGAGCATCTGGCCGCTCGCCGCCAGCATGTCCTCGATGTCCGCGCGCGGGGTGGCGGCGCGGGCGGAGAGCACCAGCTCTTCCGGCTCGTAGAGGGTGACGCCGGTGAGGGCGGACAGGTCGAGGGTGAGATCGGTCTGGCTCGGGCGGCCGACGGCGCGCTTGGAGCCGTGCCCGCGGATCTCAAGCGTCTTGCCGGCGGAAAGCGCGGTGCGGACCGCGTCCGCGACCTCGCCGTCGTCGCGCGCTGCGATGATGTCGCTCATCGGATGGCCTTAGGCTGTTGGGCACGCGCCTTAGAAGCGCGGCAGGTCCGGGAAGGGCAGGGCGCCGCCGCTCACATGCATGCGGCCGAATTCGGCGCAGCGGTGGAGGGTGGGGAACACCTTGCCGGGATTGAGCAGGCTCTTGTCGTCGAACGCGCATTTCATGCGCTGCTGCTGGGCGAGATCGACCTCGTTGAACATGGTGTCCATGAGGTCGCGCTTCTCCACCCCCACGCCGTGCTCGCCGGTGAGCACGCCGCCCACCTCCACGCACAGGCGCAGGATGTCGGCGCCGAAGCTCTCGGCCGCGTGCAGTTCACCGGGCGCGTTCGCGTCATAGAGGATGAGCGGGTGCAGGTTGCCGTCGCCGGCATGGAACACGTTGGCGCAGCGCAGGCCGTATTTCGCCCCCAGCTCGCGCATGCGGGCCAGCACGAAGGGCAATTGCCGGCGCGGGATGGTGCCGTCCATGCACAGATAGTCGGGCGACAGGCGCCCCACCGCCGGGAAGGCGGCCTTGCGCCCGGCCCAGAAGCCGAGCCGTTCGGCCTCGCTGGTGGAGACCCGCAGGGTGACCGAATTACAGGCCTGCGCGATGCGGGTCACCTCTTCCAGCAGATGGGCGCACTCCGCCTCCGGCCCGTCCAGCTCGACGATGAGCAGGGCTTCCACGTCGAGGGGATAGCCCACGTTCACGAAGGCCTCGGCGGCGGCGATGGCGTCCTTGTCCATCATCTCGATGCCGGCCGGGATGATGCCGGCCGCGATGATCCGCGCCACGCATTCGCCGGCGTCTTCCGAAGTGGGGAAGCCCACCAGCACGGCGCGGGCGGTGTCCGGCTTCTTCAGCAGGCGCACGGTGACTTCCGTCACCACCCCCAGCAGCCCCTCCGAGCCGATGACGACGGAGAGCAAATCGAGCCCGCCGGCGTCGAGGTGCTTGCCGCCCAGGCGCACGATCTCGCCGGTGATGAGCACCAGCTCGGCGCCCAGCACATTGTTGGTGGTGAGGCCGTATTTCAGGCAGTGCACGCCGCCGGAATTCTCCGCCACATTGCCGCCGATGGTGCAGGCGATCTGGGAGGAGGGGTCGGGCGCGTAATAGAAGCCGAGATGGTCCACCGCCTTGGAGATGCCGAGGTTGGTCACCCCCGGCTGCACCACGGCGCAGCGGTTGGGGGTGTCGATCTCCAGGATCTTGTTGAACTTGCCCAGGCCGAGCAGCACCGCATCTTCCAGCGGCAGCGCGCCGCCGGAGAGCGAGGTTCCGGCGCCACGGGGCACCACGCGGATCTCGTTGTCGTGGCAATATTTGAGCACGGCCGCCACCTGCGCGGTGGTGGAGGGCAGCACCACCACGAGGGGCAATTGCTTGTAGGCGGTGAGGGCGTCCGATTCGTAAGGGCGCATCTCCCGTTCATGGGCGATGACGCCCTCGCCGGGGACGATGGCCTTGAGATCGGCGATGATGTCATCGCGGCGGGCGAGCACCCGCGCGTCTGCGTCCGGCATCCTGAGGCCCGGAGCTGTTCCCGTCATGTGGCGGTCCCTCGTTGAGCCCGTTCTCTTTAGGGGAACTATAATCGGTTCACCGGGAAAAAACGTCGCAGATTGTTTCCGTGGCGGATAAAGTCGTCCGCGCGATCCAAAACAATCGGTCCCTCAGGCGGACGGAGGCGGGCCGGCGCATGATCGGCAATCTGGGTGATCTGGAAATCTTCGCGCGCATCGTGACTGCGGGCAGCCTGTCGGCGGCCGGGCGGGAGATGGGCCTGTCGCCGCCGGTGGTGTCCAAGAGGGTGCAGCGGCTGGAGGAGCGGCTCGGCGCGCGGCTGTTCCAGCGCACCACCCGCAAGGTGACCCTCACCGAGGCCGGGCAGGGCTTCTACGATCGGGTGGTGGCCATCCTCGCCTCCATCGAGGAGGCGGAGAGCCAGCTCGCCCGCAAGTCGTCGGAGGCGCGGGGGCTGTTGCGGGTCTCGGCGCCCACCTCGTTCGGGCGGCTGCATATCGCGCCCCACCTGCGCCCGCTGCTCGACGCCAATCCGGGCCTCACCATCGATCTTGAGCTGTCGGATTCCTTCGTGGACATCGTGGGCGAGGGCTTCGACGTGGCGGTGCGCATCGCCGACCTCGATGATTCAAGCCTCGTCGCCCGCCGCCTCGCCTCGGTCCACCGGGTGCTGTGCGCGACGCCGGATTATCTGGCGCGGGTGGGTGAGCCCGGGCACATTTCCGACCTCTCCGGCCACGTGCTGCTGGCCACCCACGGGCAGGACCCGTGGCGGCTGGAGGGGCCGGACGGGCCGGTGACGCTGCGGGTGCATTCCCAATTGCGCACCAATTCCAACGAGGTGGTGCGCGAGGCGGTGCTGGCCTCGGTGGGCATCGCCCTGCGTTCCACCTGGGATGTGGGGCCGGAACTGCGCTCCGGCGCGCTGAAGGTAGTGCTGCCGCGCTGGCGGGCCTCCCACCGGGTGGGATTGTTCGCGGTCTATCCCTCGCGCCGCTTCCTGCCGCAGAAGGTGCGGGTGTTCATCGACCACCTCGCCGCCCTCTACGGCCAGGTGCCGCCCTGGGACGAGGGCCTCGACCAGCTTCTGGAGCAGCAGGCGGCTTGACGCGTCCCCTTCCGCATTCCTCCGGAATGTCGCGGAACCGGTCCCTATGGTACCCGGATCGCTTCACGCGAGGCGGTGAGAGCCATGAAGATTGCGATTCCCACCGGGGACTGGGCCTCTGTGGCCGGCCACGCCGGCAAGGCGCGGCGCTGGTTCATCTATGATCTGGACGGCGTTGTCGCCGGCGATGCCCTGCCGGCGCCGGCGCGGGTGGAACTTGGCAAGGAGGAAATCCTCCACCATTTCACCGACGATCGCCCGCATCCCCTCGACGGGGTGGCCCTGGTGGTGGCGGGCAGCGCAGGCGACGGCTTCCTGCGTCACATGAAGAAGCGGGGCACCGACGTGCTGCTGACCGGAGAGAGCGATCCAGCCACCGCGCTGGCGAAGATCCTCGCCGGCGAGGCGCTGCCGGACCAGCGCTTCGATGTCACCACCACCCTGTGCAAGGTGCGCGACCTGTTCTCGCGGCATTAAGGCGCCCAGCGGGGCGCCTTACCCGGATCACACATCCACGCTGGCGCGCAGGGCGTTTTCCTGGATGAACTCGCGGCGCGGCTCCACCGTGTCGCCCATGAGGCGGTTGAACAGGTCGTCGGCGGCATCCACTTCCTTCACCCGCACCTGCAGCAGGGAGCGGGCGTTGACGTCCAGCGTGGTTTCCCAGAGCTGCTCCGGGTTCATCTCGCCCAGGCCTTTGTAGCGCTGCAGCGAGAGGCCCTTGCGGCCGGTGTCGGTGACCGCGTCGAACAGGTCCACGGCACCGAACAGCACCTGCTCGTCATTCTTGCGCTTGAGCACGCAGGCGGCGGTGAACACGCCCTCGAGGTCCCGTGCCAGATTGTCGAGCCGCCGCGCCTCAGGGGAGGCGACGAAAGCGTGGTCGATGCGCGCCACCTCGGCGACGCCGCGCACGGTGCGGGAGAAGGTGTAACCGGCGTCGTCGAACAGGCCGGTCCAGCCCCGCTCGGTCTCGTCCGCCAGGGCGTCGAGCCGCAGCGCCACCTCGGCGGCGGCGGCGATGCCGGCGGCTTCATCCTGCAGCGTCCGGGCGCCGAATGCGCCGGCGAGCGCCGCCTGCTCCGCCACCGCACGGTTGTAGCGCGGGTGCATGGCACCGAGCGCCGCGCGCATCTGGCGCGACACCTCCACCACATGGGCGAGGTCCGAGCCGGTGCGCACCTCGCCGGAGGCCAGATGCAGGGAGGCCTCGTCGAGGCCGGCGGTGATGAGGTAGTCCTCCAGCGCCTTCTCGTCCTTGAGATAGGTCTCGGACTTGCCGCGCGTCACCTTGTAGAGCGGCGGCTGGGCGATGAAGAGGTGGCCCGCGTCCACCAGCTCCGGCATCTGCCGGAAGAAGAAGGTGAGCAGCAGGGTGCGGATATGGGCGCCGTCCACGTCGGCGTCGGTCATGATGATGATCTTGTGGTAGCGCAGCTTGGCGAGGTCGAAGCCGCCCGAATGGCCGTCGTCCCGGCCGATGCCGGTGCCGAGCGCGGTAATCAGGGTGCCGATCTGCTCGGACGACAGCATCTTGTCGAAGCGCGCGCGCTCCACGTTCAGGATCTTGCCCCGCAACGGCAGAACCGCCTGGAAGGCGCGGTCGCGGCCCTGCTTGGCGGAGCCGCCGGCCGAGTCACCCTCGACGATGAAGATCTCGGACTTGGCCGGGTCTCGCTCCTGGCAGTCGGCTAGCTTGCCGGGCAGGGAGGCAACGTCCAGAGGGCTCTTGCGCCGGGTGAGGTCG
The DNA here is from genome assembly GCF_043193975.1 of Xanthobacter versatilis. NCBI lineage: Bacteria > Pseudomonadati > Pseudomonadota > Alphaproteobacteria > Hyphomicrobiales > Xanthobacteraceae > Xanthobacter > Xanthobacter versatilis. The sequence goes on from NZ_JBAFVB010000004.1 coordinate 304,413, forward strand.
CGGGCCTTGCGCGCGGCCTCGCGGGCGGCGGCGGCTTCCACCACCTTGCCGATGACGTTCTTGGCTTCCGCCGGGTTCTCCTCGAACCACACCGACAGCGCCTCGCTCACCAGGGATTCCACCACCGGGCGGACCTCGGAGGACACCAGCTTGTCCTTGGTCTGGGACGAGAACTTGGGGTCCGGCACCTTCACCGAGAGCACGGCGGTCAGGCCTTCGCGGCAATCCTCGCCGGTGGGGTCCACCTTCTCCTTCTTGGCGATGCCGGAGGTGTTGGCATAGCCGATCACTTGCCGGGTCAGCGCCGCCGCGAACCCGGTGAAGTGGGTGCCGCGATCCCGCTGGGGAATGTTGTTGGTGAAGCACAGGATATTTTCGTGGTAGCCGTCGTTCCACGACAGGGCGGCTTCCACGGTCATGCCGTCCTTCTCGGCGCGGATCACCACCGGCTTCTGCAGCAAGGCGGACTTGGAGCGGTCGAGGTACTTCACGAAGGCTTCCACGCCGCCCTCGTAATGCAGCTCCTCGCGCTTCACGTCGGCGGTGCGCGCGTCGGTGAGGATGATGAGCACGCCGGAATTCAGGAACGCCAGCTCGCGCAGCCGGTGCTCCAGCGTGGCGTAGTCGAAATCGATCTTGGTGAAGGTCTCGGGGCTGGGGGTGAAGGTCACCCGGGTGCCGCGCTTGTCGCCGGGGGCGTCGCCCACCACCTTCAGCGGGGCTTCCGCGTCGCCGTGGCGGAAGCGCATGAAGTGCTCTTTGCCATCGCGCCAGATGGTCAGGTCCAGGGTGGTGGACAGGGCGTTCACCACCGAGACGCCAACCCCGTGCAGGCCGCCGGAGACCTTGTACGAGTTCTGGTTGAACTTACCGCCCGCGTGCAGCTGGGTCATGATGACCTCGGCCGCCGAGACACCCTCTTCCTTGTGGATGTCGGTGGGGATGCCGCGCCCGTCGTCGGTCACCGTCACCGAGCCGTCGGCGTTCAGGGTGACCGTGACTTCCTTGGCCCAGCCGGCCAGCGCCTCGTCGATGGCGTTGTCCACCACCTCGTAGACCATGTGGTGGAGGCCCGAGCCGTCATCCGTATCGCCGATATACATGCCGGGTCGCTTGCGCACGGCATCGAGGCCCTTGAGGACCTGGATGGACTGGGCGCCGTAATCGTCGGGGGACGCGGCAGGCACGGGTTCGGCCATGATTGATCTCGAATCGTTGAGCGACTTGTTGCAAATCTAGCGCAAAGTGGCGGTTATTTGGTGGCGGCCGCGCGTCTTTCCACGCCTTGGCCGGCGCGGTAGCGTGCAAAGCCATCCGCGCGCAACTTGCAGGCGGGGCATTCACCGCAGCCGTAGCCCCAGGGATGGCGCTTGCCACGCTCGCCCAGGTAGCAGGTGTGGGTGTCCTCAACGATCAGGTCCACGAGGGCGGTGCCTCCGAGCCGTTCCGCGAGGCCCCAGGTCTCGGCCTTGTCGATCCACATGAGCGGGGTGTGGAGGACGAAGCGCTTCTCCATGCCGAGGTTCAGCGCCACCTGCATGGCCTTGACGGTGTCGTCCCGGCAGTCGGGGTAGCCGGAAAAATCGGTCTCGCACATGCCGCCGATGATGTGCCTGAGGCCCCGCCGGTAGGCCAGCGCCGCCGCGAAGGTGAGGAACACCAGGTTGCGGCCGGGCACGAAGGTGTTGGGCAGGCCGCCTTCCGCCATTTCCACTGCCACGTCGCGGGTGAGGGCGGTCTCGGAGATCTGGCCCAGCACCGGCATGTCCAGCATGTGGTCGGCACCGAGTCGTGAGGCCCACGCGGGCTTCAGGGTGGCGAAGGCATCGCGCAGCACCGGGCGGCGCTCCAGCTCCACCGCATGGCGCTGGCCGTAATGGAAGCCGAGGGTCTCCACCCGCCCGAAGCGCTCCAGCGCATAGGCAAGGCAGGTGGCCGAATCCTGCCCGCCGGAGAAGAGCACCAGCGCGCCCTCCTCCGCATGGGCCTGTGCCTCAGTCATTCAGGAAGGGTCCCCGATGCTGCGCCCGCACGCATTCGCCTGGCTCATTCACCCGGGGCCTTGGCCTCGATGGCGATGGCGTGCAGGCCCTTGGCGATCTCGCCCTGGAGCAGGCCGTTGACGATGCGGTGGCGCTCGATGCGGCTCTTGCCGGTGAAGTCGGTGGCGACGACCCGCACGCGCAGGTGCGTCACTCCGCCATCCTCGCGGTGCTCGGCGCCCTTGAGCTGGTGGCTCACGCCGGCATGGCCGGCATGCTTGTGGCTCTCGTCCTCGAGCTCGAGAAACACAGGCGTCAGGCCCTGTTCGAGGGTCTGGCGGATGGCGGAAAGGGAGGTCTGCGACATGGAAAATCCAATGGCTGAAATGGAACCGGTGAAAGGCGGGGCGCCCAAGTGGCGCTTCGCCGGAGCGCACATTATATGGGGATTGTCGCGGCCCGCCTAATCCACACGCGGGCAGGGGGTCAAGGCTCAGCCGATGCCCGCGACGATGCACCTGTTACCACCCCTTCCCTGGGTCATCTCCACCACGTTTCTTGCCGCGCCGCGGGACGGCGCTCATAATCGCTGCGCCATGAAATTGAATTCCCCCCTCTTCGACCGAATCCGGGTGAAACCCGCGGAGGACCGGCGCACCCGCCGGTTCCTCCAGGGCTGCCAATGGCCCGGCTGTACGGCGGAGGGGACCCACAAGGCGCCCAAGGGTCGGCACCAGGAGGGCCAGTACTGGCACTACTGCATCGACCACGTGAAGGCCTACAACCAGTCGTACAATTATTTCGCCGGCATGTCCGACGACGCCGTCTACGCCTACCAGAAGGACGCGCTGACCGGCCATCGCCCCACCTGGAAGATGGGTGCGAAGGGCGACGGCCAGCCCGGCGCCTCCGCCCATGGCGCCCCCGATCCGGACGGCATGCGCGACCCCTTCGGCTTCACCGCCGAAATGGGCGGCGCCTTCCGCGCCGACCGGCCGGAGCCCGACGGGCGCATCGTGCGCACCACCGAGCGCCGGGCGCTGGAGCTGATGGGGCTGGAGATGTCCGCCGAGCCGGCGGAGATCAAGGCCCGATACAAGGCGCTGGTGAAGCTGCACCACCCGGACGCCAATGGCGGCGATCGCTCGTCCGAGGACCGGCTGCGCAGCGTCATTCAGGCTTATAACAGCCTCAAGCAGGCAGGTTTCTGCTGACCGATCCGAAGGATGGCCGGCTTCACGCGGCTGCGGACCGAAACGGCCCCGCACCGGAACGAACACAGGGAAGAGGCGCGCCCCGCGCGTCGACGGAGGAGTTATGAGCGTCACGGAGACCATTGCCCCGACCCCGGACATGAAGGTGTCGGTTCGCCAGACGTTCGGCATCGACATCGACATGGAAGTTCCGGCCTTCTCCGAGGCGGACCCCCACGTGCCGGAGCTCGACCCCGACTATCTGTTCGATCGGCCCACCACCCTTGCCATCCTTGCCGGTTTTGCCCGCAACCGTCGTGTGATGGTTACTGGATACCATGGTACGGGCAAGTCCACCCATATCGAGCAGGTGGCGGCGCGGCTGAACTGGCCGTGCGTGCGTATCAACCTCGACAGCCACATCTCGCGCATCGACCTCATCGGCAAGGATGCGATCGTGGTGAAGGACGGCCTGCAGGTCACTGAATTCCGCGACGGCATCCTGCCCTGGGCCTACCAGAACAATGTCGCCCTGGTGTTCGACGAATATGACGCCGGCCGCCCGGACGTGATGTTCGTGATCCAGCGCGTGCTGGAATCCTCCGGCCGCCTGACCCTGCTCGACCAGAGCCGGGTGATCCGCCCCCATCCCGCGTTCCGGCTGTTCGCCACCGCCAACACCATCGGCCTCGGCGACACCACCGGCCTGTATCACGGCACCCAGCAGATCAACCAGGCGCAGATGGACCGCTGGTCCATCGTCACCTCGCTGAACTATCTCGCCCACGACAAGGAAGTGGACATCGTGCTCGCCAAGGCGAAGCACTTCCAGAACGCCGAGGGGCGCGACACGGTGAACCGCATGGTGCGCCTCGCCGACCTCACCCGGCAGGCCTTCATGAACGGCGACCTCTCCACCGTCATGAGCCCGCGCACGGTGATCACCTGGGCGGAGAATGCGGACATCTTCCGCGATATCGCGTTCGCGCTCCGGGTCACCTTCCTCAACAAGTGCGACGAGCTGGAGCGGCCGCTGGTGGCCGAGTTCTTCCAGCGCTGCTTCGGCCAGGAGCTGACCGAGAGCACCGTGAACGTCGCCTTGTCCTGAGCCGGGATCTCCCGGCTCCCTTCTCCTGACTTGCGAGACGCCGCCATGGCCCCGACCAACCGCACTCCCGGAAAGGCGCCGAAGGAAGCCCCCGCCGAGCCCTTCAAGCGGGCGGTGGCGGGTTGCTTCAAGGCCATCGCCGGCGTCTCCGAGTTCGAGGTGACCTTCGCCTCGGAGCGGCCGGCGCTGGCGCCCGACCGGGTCCGCCTGCCCGAACCGCCCCGCCGCTTCACCCTGCAGGACGCGGCCATCGTGCGCGGCCATGCGGACAGCCTCGCCCTGCGCCGGGCGTGCCACGACCCCAAGGTCCATCGCAAGATGCTGCCCCAGGGCGAGGTCGCCCGCGCCGTGTTCGAGGCGGTGGAGCAGGCCCGGGTGGAGGCCATCGGCGGCATCCGCATGCCGGGGGTGAAGCGCAACCTCGCGGCCATGCTGCAGGACCGCTACCACCGCGGCAGCTTCGCCGACATCACCGAGCGCTCGGAAGCGCCCATCGAGGACGCCATCGCCCTCCTGGTGCGCGAGCGCCTCACCGGCGAGCCGCCGCCGCCGGACGCGCGCAAGATCGTGGAGCTTTGGCGCTCCTATATCGAGGACCGCGGCTCCGCCGATCTCGCCCGCCTGTCCGACAGCATCGAGAACCAGAAGCGCTTCGGCGAAATCGCCCGCGACCTGCTCGCCTCCCTGGACATGGGCGAGGAGAGCGGCCTCGACACCGAGCAGGAGCCCGACGATTCCGACGCCGAGGGCGGCACGCAGGAGGAGGGCGGCGAGAGCGGCGACGCCAAGGAGGACGAGAGCCAGCAGGGCGCTACCGAAGTCGAGGCCGAACTGTCCGAGGAGGACATGCCCGACAGCGCCGCCGAAAGCGATGCCGCCCCGCCCGCCGAGGCGCCGGACGGCACCGAATTGGGCGACAGCGAGGAGCCGGCCGAGCCCTGGCAGCCGCGCCCGCCCGTCACCCACGACAATCGCGGGCCGGAATACCACGCCTTCACCACCAAGTTCGATGAGGAGACCACGGCGGAGGACCTGTGCGACCCCGAGGAGCTGACGCGGCTGCGGTCCTATCTGGACAAGCAGCTCGCCCATCTCCAGGGGGTGGTGGCGCGCCTCGCCAACCGCTTGCAGCGGCGCCTGATGGCGCAGCAGAACCGAGCCTGGGAGTTCGACCTGGAAGAGGGCGTGCTCGATCCGGCGCGGCTTGCCCGCGTCATCATGGATCCCACCGCCGCCCTGTCCTTCAAGCGCGAGCGCGACACTGACTTCCGCGACACGGTGGTGACGCTGCTCATCGACAATTCCGGCTCCATGCGCGGCCGGCCCATCACGGTGGCCGCCACCTGCGCCGACATCCTCGCCCGCACGCTGGAGCGCTGCGGCGTGAAGGTGGAGGTGCTGGGCTTCACCACCAAGGCGTGGAAGGGCGGCCAATCCCGCGAGGGGTGGCTAGCCGCCGGCAAGCCGGTGGGTCCCGGCCGGCTGAACGACCTGCGCCATATCATCTACAAGGCGGCCGACGCCCCATGGCGGCGGGCCCGGCGCAACCTCGGCCTGATGATGCGCGAGGGCCTGCTGAAGGAGAATATCGACGGCGAGGCGCTGGACTGGGCGCACAAGCGCCTGCTGGCCCGCACCGAATCCCGCCGCATCCTGATGATGATCTCCGACGGCGCTCCGGTGGACGACAGCACCCTCTCCGTGAATGCCGGCAACTATCTGGAGCGCCACCTGCGGCACATCATCTCCGAGATCGAGACCCGCTCGCCGGTGGAGCTGATCGCCATCGGCATCGGCCATGACGTGACGCGCTATTATCGCCGCGCCGTCACCATCGTGGATGCCGAGGAACTGGGCGGGGTGATGACCGAGAAGCTGGCCGAGCTGTTCGAGGACGAACCGAGGGCCGCCCCCAAGGCCGCGGCGCGCGGTCGGCTTCATTGAGGCGGCGCACCCGCTTCGCTTTCGGTTTCGCGGCGGCGGGGCTGGGCCTCGCCGCCGTGATCGCGGTGGCTACGTCCGCGCTCCTGGCCAAGCCGCTGGCGCTGCCGGTGACGCCGGAGGCGATCACGGTCGCCGCCCGGCCCATCGCCAGCTTCCGCTCGGGCGAGGACAAGAGTCGGTTCGGCGCCCTCGATTTCCGCGGCGGGCTGGTGCTGTCGTCCGATTTTGCCGGGTTTGGCGGCATTTCCGGCTTTTCGCTGGGGCCCGACGATCGCTTCATCGCCGTCACCGACGCCGGCCTGTTCCTCTCCGGCCGGCTCGACACCGACGGTGACCGCCCCACCGGCCTGTCCGACGTTCAGGCCGCCGCGCTGCTGGACGGGCAGGGCCGGGTGCAGGCCAGCCGTGGACGCGGCGACGTGGAGGCGGTGACGGTGGCGCCCGACGCCGTCTATGTGGCCATGGAGACCATCAACGAGATCTGGCGCTATCCGCGCGATCCCCTGGGCCAGAAGGGCACGCAGGTGCCGGCTCCCGCCATTCGCGGCCTGCGCATGAATCTCGGCGTGGAAAGCCTCGCCTATGTTCCGACCGGGGCGCTGAAGGGCACGCTGATCGCCATCGGCGAGCAGGGCGCCGACAAGGCCGCGGACCTTCCCGGCTTCCTCATCGGCGGACCGAAGCCCGGCACCTTCATCGTGGCGAAGAGCGGTCCCTTCAGCGCCACCGATCTCGCGCTCGGCTCCGAGGGCGAGATGTATCTGCTGGAGCGCCATTTCTCGCCCCTCACGGGCGTGAAGATGCAGATCCGCCGCTTTGCCCTCGCCGACGTGCAGCCGGGCGCGCGGCTGGAGGGCGAGGTGCTGGGCACCTTCGACATGAGCTTCGATATCGACAACATGGAAGGCCTCGCGGTGACCCGCAACGCCGCCGGCGAGACCCTGCTGACCTTGGTGTCCGACGACAATTTCAGCATGCTCCAGCGCACCATCCTGCTGCGTTTCGCCGTGGTCCGGGACTAAGGCGGCCTCGCGTCCCGAAACGGGACGGTGGCACTGCGGGGGCGGAACCAGCCGGGAACGAAAGGCGTGCGAATCGCGGCGCGGTGCGCAAACCGCCTTTGTTCCTCCGGTCCCGTTCCGGCACGGCTTTCGCGACCTTGCCGTCCAACGGCGGAACACATGGGGAACGGAGCCGGACCGAATCGGCTGCGGCCAGCAGATCTCGTTCGGTTCCGTGGCGGCCCGTCTGTTCCCGCCTGCGGTCCCGGTTCCCTTGCCGGGCCGGGCGCCCCATGCCCATATGTGCCCGGCCCCAAGGGCCGAACGAAAGGGCGTTCCATGCTGCTGACCGGACCGAACGTGTTCGTGCTCGTCCTGCTCGTGCTCGCAGTGGCGGTGGTGTTCTCCGGGGTGAAGACGGTGCCGCAGGGCTACCAGTACACGGTGGAGCGCTTCCGCCGGTACACCAAGACGCTGCAGCCGGGCCTCAACCTCATCGTCCCGTTCATCGACCGCATCGGCAACAAGGTGAACGTGATGGAGCAGGTGCTCCCGGTGCCGACCCAGGAGGTCATCACCAAGGACAACGCCACCGTGGCGGTGGACGGGGTCGCCTTCTACCAGGTGTTCGACGCGGCGCGCGCGTCCTACGAGGTGGCCCGGCTCGACACCGCCATCCTGGCCCTGACCATGACCAACATCCGCACCGTCATGGGCTCCATGGACCTCGACCAGCTGCTCTCCCACCGCGACGAGATCAACGTGCGCCTGCTGCGGGTGGTGGATGCCGCCGCCTCGCCCTGGGGCATCAAGATCACCCGCGTGGAGATCAAGGACATCGTGCCGCCGGCGGACCTCGTCAAAGCCATGGGTCGGCAGATGAAAGCGGAGCGCGAGAAACGCGCCATCATCCTGGAGGCCGAGGGCCAGCGCCAGTCCGAGATCCTGAAGGCGGAAGGCCAGAAGCAGGGCCAGATCCTCCAGGCCGAGGGCCGGCGCGAGGCCGCCTTCCGCGACGCCGAGGCGCGCGAGCGCCTGGCCGAGGCCGACGCCAAGGCCACCCAGATGCTCTCCGCCGCGGTGGAGAGCGGCGATCCGGCGGCGCTGAACTATTACATCGCCGAAAAATACGTGAAGGCGTTCGAGGCCATGGGCACCGCGCCCAACCAGAAGGTGGTGCTGGTGCCCTATGAGGGCACGGCGCTCCTGGGCTCGCTCACCGGCATAGGCGAGATCGCCCGCGCGGCGTTCGGCGGCGAGGGGCCGGCGAGTCCCCGTCCGCCCGTTCCCGGCAGCCGGCGGCCCACCGGGCCCGCGACGGTGCCGCCCCCGAGCCACGGCTGAGGCGCGCCATGCTCGCCGATCTCGGACCTCTTCTGGGACCCTGGGCCTGGTTCATCCTGGGCGGGGTGCTGCTGGTGGCGGAGATCGCCGCGCCGGGCGCCTTCCTGCTCTGGCTGGGCCTCGCGGCGCTCGTCACCGGCGCCCTGTCCTATGTGGTGGGCCTCACCTGGCAGAGCGAAGTGCTGGCCTTCGCGGCGCTGGCGGTGATCGCGGTGCTTATCGGCCGCAGGATCAGCCCGGCGCCGGGGCGCGCCTCGGACAGGCCGTTCCTCAACCGGCGGTCGGAAGGCTTCGTCGGGCGGGTGTTCACGCTGGACGAGCCCATCCTCGGCGGCGTCGGCCGGGTGCGGATCGACGACACGGTCTGGCGCATCGAAGGCCCGGACCTTGCCGCCGGCCGGGACGTGAAGGTGATCGCGGCCGATGGCGCCACCCTGAAGGTGGAAGCGGTGGAGGGCTGAGCGGCCTTGTGGAACGTCAAAGCGGCGCTGCCGCGCTGACCCCGTCATGGCCGAACCGCTTGCGACGCCGGACGAAACTCCTGCCCGGCCGCGCCGGCCAGCCCCAGCAGCCTCAGTTCAGCCCGCGCAGCAGGCGATCGAGATAGTCGAGTTCGAGCTGCGGGCGGGTCGGCTCCTCAAGGCGCCGGCGCAGTTCCTCCAGCACGCGGCGGGCGCGCTGGGCATCCACCTCGTCCGGCACCTTCACCGAGAAGTCGTCGCCATAATCCTGACTGCGTAGCGGCCGGCCCATGGGGTCGGTGCGCTGGGCGGCTTCCTCGCCGGGGCCGCCGGGACCCTGGCCGTCCTGGTTGCCGCGCTGGCCCTCGGCCATGGCCTGCGCGCCCTGGCGCAGGGCCTGGAGCGCCCGGCCCTCGGCATCGAGGGCGCCCTGGCCTTCGCCACGGCCCAGAGCCTCCTCGGCCTCGCGCATGGCGTCGCCCGCGCGGCCCAAAGCATCGCCGGCCCGGTCCATGGCCTCGTTGCCCTCGCCGTTCTGGCCCTGCTGGCCGGGGCCGCCTTGCTGGCCTTGCTGGCCCTGCTGCATGCGGCGCATCTCGTCCAGCATGCGGCCGAGGCGGCGGCGCAGCTCCTGCTGGTTCTGCTGGAGGTCGCCGAAGTCGTTCTCCCCCTGCTGACCTTGCTGACCTTGCTGCCCCTGCTGGCCGCGCTGTCCCTGTTGCCCCTGCTGTCCGTTCTGCTGGCCCTGCCGGTTCTGGCGCCAGGTGCGGTCGCGCAGGCGCTGCTGCTCCTGGATCATCTTGCCCAGCTCGTTCTGCTGCTGGTTCTGGCGCCCGGCCTGCTGGCGGCCGCCGGGCTTCATGTTCTCCATCATGGCCTGCATCTCGTCGAGCAGGGCCTTGGCCGCGTCGCGATTGCCGGAGCGGGCGAGGTTCTCGATGCGGTCCAGCATGCGCTGGAGGTCCTGCGGGCGCACGATCCGGGTGTTGGGATCGAGCGGGCGGGCATCGGTGTTGCCGTCGCGCTGCGCCTGCTCGGCGAGCTGGCGCATCATCTTGTCCATGGCGGCGCGCAGGTCCTGGGTGAGGCGCTTGATCTCCTCCTCGCTGGCGCCACGCTCCAGCGCCTCCCGCAGGGCCTCCTGCGCGGCTTTCAGCTCGCGCTCGGCCTCGGAGAGGGTGCCGTCCTCGATCAGCACTGCCACTTCCCACAGATAGTCCACAAGCGCGCGCAGATCGTCGTCGTTGCGGGCGGCCTTGGCCCGGGCGAGGGCGGTGGTGAGGCCGAGATATTCGCCTGCCGCCGGGGTGAACTGCTCGGGGGCGGTGGTGAGGGCATTGAGCACCGCCACCAGCCGTCGCCGGTTGGCGGGATCGAAGGCAAGGCGCCGCCGCTCGTCGATGAGGGCGCGGGCGAGCGGCTTGGAGAAGCTGCGCGCGGGCAGGCGCACGGTCTTGGTCTCGCTCACCCCTTCGTTGCCCGCCTCGTCGCGGGCCTTGAGGGTCACGCTCACCCGGGCGCCGGCCCAGGGATGGGCGACGAGGTCCTTGGAGGTCTGCGCCGCGCCGCTCTTGCCGCCCGCGGGCAGGGACAGCTTGAAGTTGGGCGCCGGCACCAGCGGCTGCGCCAGCTTGGGAGGTGTCGCGCCGGGCCGCGGGAACAAGGGCGGCTCGGGCGGCAGCGGGGTAAATACCGCTTCGGCCTCTTTCACCCCGTAGTCGTCCTCCATGCGGTAGGCCAGCACGAGGGCGTTGCGCGGCCCGGCCTGAGGGTCCTTGGCGAAGGCGATGGAGGGGGCGAGGTCCGGCAATGCCTTGAAATGCCACATGAGGCGGCGTTGGTCGGGACCGAGGAAGGTCACGTCCGCATCGGTCTTGATCACATAGCGCCGCTCGCCGCTGGCGGCGGGGGCATCGCCCTCGGGCTTCACTTCCGAGACGCCGCCTTCCAGCTTGAGGGAGGCGGCATCGATGCCGGCGCCGCGCACCACCAGCACGCTGCCCGTGGGCACCTGCAGCGCCGCGGCGTTCAGGGAGGAGGGATCATCCGAGCGCAGGCCCGGCAGCACCACGGGCGGGCGGCCGGTATAGCCGGGCGGATCGACCCAGGCATCCAGGCGATAGGGCGTGGGCGGGATCACGGCCTTCCAGTCGAAGGCGGCGCCGATGCGCGACAGGTGCGCGCCGGGCGCCATGAAGAAGGTCGCGAAGAGGCCCAGCACTGCCAGCGCCCGCACCGCGCGGGGATCGAGCCGGGCAAGGCCGGGTTCCGGCGGGCCGGCGCGCAGGGTGCGGGCGGCGGCCAGCGCCCGGGCGAGATGGGCGCGCCACAAGGCGGCGCCGACGGGATCGTCGGGCTTGGTGGCGAGACTGTCGGAAATGGCGGTGGCGGGCCGGTGGGCCAGCGCGCTCCTGCGGTCGAGGCGGGCGACACCGTCCTCCTCGCTGGGCCAGCGCAGGGTCAGGAGCGGGCGGGCGGCGAGCACCAGCAGGATGGCGAAGGCGACCACGCCGGCAATGCGCACCGCCACCGGAACCGACAGCCACAGGCCGGCGAAAGACAGGGCCAGGAAGGCGCTGATCACGATGCCCACGCGCGCGAGGCCCGGCCAGGCGCGTTCCCAGAACAGGGCAAGGCGAGCGCGGCTGACGGCGCGGGCCAGAAGGAAGCGCGCGTCACCTTCCGGCGTGCGCGGGAGCTTTCCGTCGCGAGGTGCGCTCACACTCTCTCCCTTCTTCCCGCCGGCGGCCGGACGCGGCACACGCAAAGCCAGCTTAAAAGCAGCCTAGCATGGCGCAAGGAGCGGGCCAGCGCACGCCCTTCGCGTCGGCTTCACAACTGGGTCATGCGCTGCAACATGGCGCTATGGACGCTTCGCGCCAGGTATTTTGGCGTCCCATTCCACCGCATCCGCCGCGCGGCCGATCTCGTCCGGTGAAAGGCCCAGCGACGAAAGCGTCTCGCAGATATGCGGCGGCAAAGGGGCGCTGGCCGCAACTGCCGGGCCGTTCGCCTTCAGCGGCACCACGATGCGGCGGGAATGCAGGTGCAGCGTCGGCCCGCCCGGCAGGCGGGAGGCGCCGCCATAGATGGCATCGCCGAAGATGGGGTGGCCGAGGTTGGACAGATGCGCCCGCAGCTGGTGGGTGCGGCCGGTGACCGGGCTGAGGGCCATCACGGCGAAGCCGCCGGCGCGGTGGAGCACGCGGTAGTCGGTGATCGCCTCCTGCGCGCCGGGTGTGCCCTTGGGCACCGCCTGCATCCACCAGCCGCGATGGGGCGATCGCTTGGCCAGAGGCTGGTCGATGCGGCCGGCATCCTCCGCCGGCGCACCCTGGGTCACCGCCACATAAGTCTTGCCCACGCTCCCGTTGGCAAACAGCTTCCCCAGCAATGCCAGAGCCTTGGCGTGGCGTCCCAGCACCAGGCAGCCGGAGGTGTCCTTGTCGAGCCGGTGGGCCAGCTCCGGCGCGCGGGGCAGGCCGAAGCGCAGGGCGTCGAGATGGTCGGCCAGCGTCTCCCCGCCCTTGGGGCCGGCATGAACCGGCAGGCCGTGGGGCTTGTCGATGATCAGCATCATGCCGTCGCGGTAAAGCACCGGCAGGTCGGGGGCGGGCTCAGGCGGACGGGGTGATGCCGTGGGCGCGGAAGGCGTCATGATGAAGGTCGGCGGCCTCTTGCGAAAAGCAGCAGAACACCACGCGGGTGACACTGCCGGGTGCCCCAAGATGGGCCAGCACGGCGCCGACCGCCAGCGGCGCCGCGAGATCGGCTGGAAATCCATAGATGCCGGTGGAGATCGCAGGGAAGGCGATGGAGGCAAGCCCCGCCCCATCCGCGAGCTTCAGGCTCTCGCGGTAGCAGGAGCCTAGAAGCCCCTCCTCGCCCGCGCCGCCGCCGTGCCATACCGGACCTACGGTGTGGATCACATGGGCCGCCGGCAGGCGAAAGCCCGGCGTCAGGCGTGCCTCGCCCGTGGGGCAGCCGCCGAGGGTACGGCAATAGGCGAGAAGCTCAGGCCCCGCCGCCCGGTGGATCGCTCCATCCACCCCGCCACCGCCGAGCAGGCTGGAATTGGCCGCGTTGACGATGGCATCGAGGGCGAGGCGGGTGATGTCGCCCACCACGATGTCGAGCCGCGCCTGCCGGGGGCCGGCAACCGCACCGGACGCGATGCGGAATTCGGGGGGCTGGGCCATGGCAAGGTCCCTCCGGGGCGGGCTGTTCCGGCATTACAGGTCCGCGATCACATGGGCGTCAACATCGTCGTATCTCCACGTTTTCTGAATATGCCGGCGGTCCCGTACAGAAGGACCAGCATCATGGCACATACGCGCAAGAACGAACGGCGGCTCCTGACTGGCGACGAAATGGAGTTCGTTGAGAAGGCCCGTCACCCGGTGCTGGGTGCGCTTTCCGATGACGATCTGCGCCACCTCGTCGGCTATCTCAGCGATCGCCGTGCGCGGGCGCTCACCATCGCCAACAACCAGCGACGGGCGTTGCGCGGCAAGGGCGGCAGGGGCGAGGTGACGTTCGAGAAGGCGGATTCCGGCAACCGTCAGAAGGCCGCCGTGCTCACCGACGCCCTCACCCGCGCCCGGCGCGAGGCGAACCGCCGGGCCACCGAGGTGGCGCGCGACGAGCTGATGGCCAATGCCCAGCGCGCTCTGGAGCTGAAGCGCGATTCCAAGCGCGCCAAGCGCCCGGCCAACCTGCCCCGTCCCAACCAGGGCATGCGCGCCAAGGCCCGGACCCGCGTCGATCCCATCGGCTCTGTGGGCGAGGCCGGCCGGGTCACCAAGTTCGTGGCGGTGGCGCAGGCCAAGAAGGATTCGCGCGGCTGAGCTTTGCGGAAAACCAGGTCTTGAGTGGGGGCAGGCCATCGGCCTGCCCTTTCAGGTTTGTGTCAGATGGTCCCGGTCAGTCCGCCAGCTCCAGCTTGAGGTCGAGGGTGGAGCGGCGGCCGAGATCGTCGAAATGGGCCTCCAGGAAAACCTCGGCGGCCTCACGGCCAAGGTCGCGCAGGTGCTGGAGGAAGGTCCATTCCGCATTCATCTTCGAGGTGGCGTCCAGCGTCATCATTTGGTCCTCGCCGCCGATGCGGTGCAGCCGCACCCGCCGGAAGCTCGATCCGCCCAGGGTCCAGCGGCTGAGCAGGCCCTGGTCGATGAGCTTGGCCGCATGGTCGATGGCGCGCAGCTGGGCCAGCAGCGAGGCGTTGAAGGTGATCTCGTTGATGCGGTTCTGGATTTCAGCCGCGGTGCGGGGCGTGGTCTCGCGCATCACCGGGTTGATCTGGACCAGGATGATATCGTCCGCGTCCGCCTTCTCGTAGAGCGGGAACAGCGGCGGGTTGCCCATGTAGCCGCCGTCCCAATAGGGCACGCCGTCGATCTCCACCGCCTGGAACAGGAACGGCAGGCAGGCCGAGGCCATCACCGCGTCCGCGCTCATCTCGTCGTGGCCGAAGATGCGGGCGCGGCCGGTGTGCACGTTGGTGGCGGAGATGAAGATCTTCACCTGCGAGCGGCGCAGGGCCTCGAAATCCACGTGCGCTTCCAGGATCTCGCGCAGCGGATTGATGTTCAGCGGGTTGAAGTCGTATGGCGAGAAGAAGCGCGAGGCCACCTCGAAGGCGAGATAGGCCGGGTTGCGCGCCAGCGACCAGTTGCCCATCACCCGGTCGAACGCCGTGCGCTGGAGCGGCGACATGCGCCCGTCACGGGACACGTCGCGCCAGAACTGGCTCAGGGCGTGGCGGGCCTCCTCCGGGTCGCCCTTGGCGAGGCCCGAGGCCAGCACCACCGCGTTCATGGCGCCGGCGCTGGTGCCGGTGATGCCGGAGACCTCCAGCCGGTCGTCCTGAAGCAGCCGGTCCAGCACGCCCCAGGTGAAGGCGCCATGGGCGCCTCCCCCCTGGAGCGCGAGGCTCACCGGCTTGGCGCCGTCGCGGCGACTCACGGTGTGTCTCCGGGTCGGGCCGCGCTCACGCAGCGGTCCAGCCGCCGTCGATCACCTGCATGGCGCCGGTGATGGAGCGGGCGTTGTCGGAGGCAAGGAACACCGCGTAGGCCGCGACCTCTTCCACCGTCACGAATTCCTTCGTGGGCTGGGCGGCGAGAATCACCTCCTTCTTCACCTGCTCCTCGGTCATGCCACGGGCCTTGGCGGTGTCGGGGATCTGCTTCTCGACGAGGGGCGTCCACACGTAGCCGGGGCAGATGGCGTTGACGGTGATGCCGAATTCCGCCGTCTCCAGCGCCGCGGTCTTGGTCAGGCCGGCGATGCCGTGCTTGGCCGAGACGTAGGCCGACTTGAAGGGCGAGGCCACCAGCGCATGGGCGGAGGCAGTGTTGATGATGCGGCCCCACTTGCGCGCCTTCATGCCGGGAATGGCCGCGCGCATGGCGAAGAAGGCCGCCGACAGGTTGATGGCGATGATGGTGTTCCAGGTGTCGATCGGGAACTCCTCGATGGGCGCCACATGCTGGATGCCCGCATTGTTCACGAGGATGTCGCAGGCGCCCAGCTCGGTCTCGGCCAGCTGCACCATGCCGGCGATTTCATCGGGCTTCAGCATGTTGGCGGGCGAATAGAGGCACTTCACGCCGAATTCGCTCTCGATCGCGGCGCGCTCCTTCTCGATGGCGGCGGCGTCACCGAGACCGTTGATCACGATGTTCGCGCCTTCCTTGGCGAAGGCCCGGGCATAGGCGAGCCCGATTCCGCTGGTGGATCCGGTGACGACGGCGACTTTACCCTTGAGCATGGCTGTTCCCCAACAAGGCGCAACGTGGCCCGGCCTGCGGCCGAGGCTCACGGTTTAGCGAAGCGGTGTGACGGTGCCGTCACGCGCACAGGCGAACCTGTGGCCGGCAGATTGCAACGCTCCTCCCCGTGGCGCAACGCGACGTTGGATTGGATGTTGCATACCCGCGGATGGCAGGACGTGCGGCGATGTACTAAATAGGAAGCGTGACCCATTCTGGCGACCATCCTAGTGATCATGATCACGGCCAATGCGTGGCCGGCGCCCTGGCGCGCATGGAGAAGTGCTGCGCGGAGAAAGGCCTGCGCCTGACGCCGCTGCGCCGTAGCGTCATGAAGGCGCTGGCCGAGACCCACGTGCCGCTCGGCGCCTACGAGATCGTGGAGCGCCTGGCCGCCGGCGGCGAGCCGACGCCGCCCATGTCGGTCTACCGGGTGCTGGATTTCCTGGTGGCCGAGGGGCTCGCCCACCGCATCGAGAGCCGCAACGCGTTCCTGGCCTGCGGCCATCCCCATGATGCCGAAGAGGTGGTGGTGTTCCTCATCTGCGAACGCTGCGGCCTGACCAAGGAAGTGGCCTCCCACGCGGTGGGGCGCGACCTTGCCTGGGCGGCGCGGGCCGCCGGCTTCGAGCCGCGCCAGCGGGTGCTGGAGGTGGCCGGCACCTGCGCCAGCTGCCGGGAAGCGGCGTCCGCAGCCGCGCCGGGAGCGGCCGAGACGGCCGGCGCTGGTTGACGCTCGTCGCCGCCGGGCCTACTCGAAACCCGTCCGCGCCCTGTCCGGCCCCGTATCAGGGCTGGACACGCCCCTTGACGTGTTGCCGCGCGGACGATCTGCCGAGGATGGAATGCCCATGACCACCCTTCAGTCCCCGAAGTCCCCCGATCTCCAGTCCGCCGCGACCACCCCAGTGGTCCCCGCCGAGCTGCTTGAGGCGGGTCCCGCCGCGCGGCGTCCGACGGTGGGCGTTCCGGTGGGCCGGGTGATGGTGGGCGGCGGCGCGCCGGTGGTGGTGCAGTCCATGACCAACACCGACACCGCCGACATCGAGGGCACCGTGCGCCAGGTGGCCGCGCTGGCCCGCGCCGGCTCGGAAATCGTGCGCATCACGGTGGACCGCAACGAGGCCGCCGCCGCCGTGCCGCACATCAAGGAAAAGCTGCTGGCGCAGGGCATCGACGTGCCGCTGGTGGGCGATTTCCATTACATCGGCCACAAGCTGCTGGCCGATTATCCGGCCTGCGCCGAGGCGCTCGACAAATACCGCATCAATCCCGGCAACGTGGGCTTCGGCGACAAGAAGGACCGGCAGTTCGCCGCCATCGTCGAGACCGCCATCCGCCATGACAAGCCGGTGCGCATCGGCGCCAACTGGGGCTCCCTCGATGGTGAGCTGCTGACCCGCCTGATGGACGAGAACGCCTTGCTGCCGCAGCCGGCGGAAGCCCGCGCCGTGACCCGCGAGGCGCTGGTGCGCTCGGCCCTTTTGTCGGCGGCACTGGCGGAGGAGATCGGCCTTCCCCGCAACCGCATCATCCTCTCGGCCAAGGTCTCGGCGGTGCAGGACCTCATCGCCGTCTATGGCGAGCTGTCCCGCCGCGCCGACTACGCGCTCCATCTCGGCCTGACCGAGGCGGGCATGGGCTCGAAGGGCATCGTCGCTTCCACGGCGGCCATGGGGGTGGTGCTGCAGGCCGGCATCGGCGACACCATCCGCGTCTCCCTGACCCCGGAGCCCAATGGCGACCGCACCCGCGAGGTCCAGGTGGCGCAGGAAATCCTGCAGACCATGGGCCTGCGCACCTTCGTGCCGCTGGTGGCCGCCTGCCCCGGCTGCGGGCGCACCACCTCCACCGTGTTCCAGGAGCTGGCGCAGAGCGTGCAGGAGATGATCCGCACCCGCATGCCGGTCTGGAAGGCGAAATTTCCCGGCGTCGAGACCCTGAACGTGGCGGTGATGGGCTGCATCGTGAACGGCCCGGGAGAGAGCAAGCATGCCGACATCGGCATCTCCCTGCCCGGCACCGGGGAGACCCCGTCCGCCCCGGTCTTCATCGACGGCAAGAAGGTGGCGACCCTGCGCGGCGCCAACATCCAGGACGAGTTCCGCCAGATGGTGGAGGCCTATGTGGAGCAGCGCTTCGGCGTCGGCGGCACGGCGTCGGCAGGGGCATCCCCGGCGGACGCGGCGGAGTAGGGCGAAGGAAGCCGTGAGCCGGCCCATGGGCCTTCGGCCAAGCCCGCGCGGCGCCTGAGCGTGACCCACCTGGCGCCGGTCGAAGACCGGGGCCGATGGTACAAGGCGCTTCCGCTACCTCTGCCGTTACCAAAATTTCATGGAGTTCCGCCCTTCCTGCGCCATGGCCGGCTGCTCATATGCGTCTCGTCCAACCCAGTGGAGACGGATATGACTCCCGAGGAACGTGCCCTGATCGACGGCCTGTTCGACCGCATGCGCGGTGTCGCGAACCAGCCGCGTGACGCGGAAGCCGAGGCGCTGATCGCGCGCCGCGTCGCTGAGGCACCCCATGCCACCTACGCCCTCGCGCAGAGCGTGCTGGTGCAGGAGCATGCGCTCCAGCAGTCCTATGCTCACATCCAGGATCTGGAAGCCCAGCTTCAGGACGCCCAGGCCCGCGCCGCGGAGGCGCAGTCGCGTCCGTCCGGCGGCGGCTTTCTCGGCGGCCTGTTCGGCGGCGGCTCCCGCAGTTCCGTGCCCTCGGCCGGCACGCGCACGGCCGATGCCCCCATGGGGGTTCCGCCCGGATACGCCCAGCAGGGCTACGGGCAGCAAGGCTATCCCCAACAGGGCGGTGGTTATCAGCAACAGGGTTACCCGCAGCAGGGCTATCCCCAGCAGGGCGGTTATCCCCAGCAGGGCTATCCCCAGCCGCAGCAGGGCGGCCCGTGGGGGCAGCAGCCCCCGCAGCAGCGCGGCGGCTTTGGTGGCGGCGGTGGTGGCTTCCTTCAGGGAGCGCTGGCGACGGCGGCCGGCGTGGCCGGTGGTGCGCTGCTGTTCGACGGCATCAAGGGCATGATGTCCGGCGGCTCCGGCCCCGTGGCCACTGCGGCGGCGGCCGAGTTCGGCAAGCCGGCGGTCGAGCCCGGCAGCGGTAATCTCGGCCACGACGCCCAGACCGCGCTGGGTGGACAGGATCCGAGCCAGGGTGCGGGACAGGACGACGGCTGGAATGCCGACCCCCAGGATGTCAACTTCGACGACGGTGGCGACTGGGGCAGCGACGACAGCTCGGACGACGGCTCCTGGACCTGAGGGACTGGCTCCGGCCCCACTTGATCAAGGTTTCGAACGGCGGTGCCCGGCACCGCCGTTTTCGTTTGGCGGCCTGCGTGTCCGGCGTCTCATGATCAGCCGGCTTTCGTTTCCCGCCCCGACATTCTAGCTTCTGCGCCAATGCCCCGATGCGCGGGGGCGGCAGGGACAGACGATGACGCCGTTCGGAAGGCGGGTGCGCGACCTGCGCGCCGCCCGCGACGTGACACTCACCGAAATGGCCCGCGCCATCGGGGTCTCGCCCACCTATCTGTCGGCGTTGGAAACCGGCAAGAGGGGCAAGCCCACCTGGGCGCTGGTGCAGCGGATCATCGCTTATTTCAACGTGATCTGGGACGAGGCGGAGGATCTTCAGCGCCTCGCCGAACTGTCCCAGCCCCGGGTGGTGGTGGACACAGCGGACCTGAGCCCGCAGGCCACTGAACTTGCCAACTTGCTGGCCCGCGAGATCAGCCACCTGCCGCCGGAGGCGGTGGCCGAACTGCTGGGGCGCCTCAAGATCCTGCGCCGGCGCGGCTGAATCCGAGCCCCCTTACCCTCTCGCCTTTACCAGGGCCTGCGTGGTCTCCTGCAGGCGAAAGGCGAGGTCGCGCAGCACCGAGCGGGCCAGCGACGGAGTCTTGTCCAAAAGGTTCAGGAACAGGTCGGTCTCCATGCGCAGCACGCTCATGGGCTCGCCGGCGCGCACCGTGGCGGTGCGCGGCTCGCCGGTGAGCACGCCCATCTCGCCCACCACCGTGTCGCGGCCGAGCCGCGCCACCTCATGCGCCGCGCCGCCCGCTGCCACCTCGATCACCGCGGTGCCCTCAAGCACCACATAGGCGGCGTCTGGCGCCTCGCCCTGGGTGAACAGAACGTCGCCCGGCGCCACATCGAGCCGCGCCGCCGAGAAGGCGAGCAGCCGCAGCTGGCTCGGTTCCAGGTCGCGGAACATGGGGATGCGGGCGAGCGTGCGGGCCTCGTCTTCGATACTCATGGGTCTATGATGCCCCCGTGCCTTGCGGGCACTTGCGGCATCCCTCCTGCAACGGGATCTCGCCCCCTGTGGGGCGCCCCGGATGTCCACACGTCCTGATGAAACGTGGAAACCTCCGGGCGGGCATTTTAGCGCGTTTTCGTTACGTGAAACTCTCTTCTTTTCAGGCTCATGCGCCCACGGCGGCCAGCCCCACCCCGGCCTCCACCCGCTCCACCTGTCCGTGGGCAAGCACGATCACCTGCGCGAACAGGTCGAGCGGCTCGCCGGCATCCAGCACCACCAGGGTGGTGCGCCCCGTCCGCCCCGCCAGCACCGAGCCGATGAGCTGGCTCTGCTCGGCCGGCGACAGGGGCACCAGCGCATCGTCGATAACAAGGATGGCGGGGTCGGCCAGAAGGCAGCGCGCCAGCGTGAGCTTGCCGCGCTCCGCCGCCGACAGGGGCAGGCCGCCTTCACCCACCGCCACGTCGAGGCTGAGGCGCTCCACCTGGCCGATCAGGGCATCCTGCGCCAGGCATTCGCGGACGATCTCGTCCACCACCGCCGCGGCGCCGGCGCGGTCGGCGGCGATGCGGCCGAACAGCAGATTGTCGCGCACCGTCAGTGCCCGGCAATAGCTGTCGGGCTGGTAGCGGGCGAGGGCGATGCCCGACACGTCCTTCAGGTGCGCAAGC
The DNA here is from genome assembly GCF_043193975.1 of Xanthobacter versatilis. Classification (NCBI taxonomy): domain Bacteria; kingdom Pseudomonadati; phylum Pseudomonadota; class Alphaproteobacteria; order Hyphomicrobiales; family Xanthobacteraceae; genus Xanthobacter; species Xanthobacter versatilis. The sequence continues at coordinate 325,165 of NZ_JBAFVB010000004.1, forward strand.
TGGGCGCGGCCGGCCAGCGCCCGGTCCTGCCAGTCCTCGTCGATGAGGCCGAAGCGGTGGCGCGGCTCGCAATAGCGGCCGGCGATGCGCAGCAGCAGCCCCCGCTCGTCCGCCGAGGGGTCATCCTCGATCCGGGTGGCGAGCGCGCGGGCCTCGCCCATCTCCTCCGCGCGCAGCAGGCCCTTGGTGTCGATCCCGGCGAGGTCCTCGGGACCGCCGGCCAGCTCGGACAGGATGCGCAGGGCGGAACGGCCCAGCGCGATCAAGTCAGCCGCGAGCCCGGCCTTCTCCAGCAGCGGCAACAGCGCGGGCTCGGCCAGCAGGGAAGCGGCGCCACGGGTGTCGTTCAGCGGGGTGGCGAACAGGATGTTCTCGGCCAGCGTCATCCAGCGGTTGAATGCGGCGAAGCGGAACGGCTCGATCAGCATCCGCCCGCTCTGCGCCTGCCGCTGGGCGACGGCATCGGTGACCGCCGCGCGCAGGGACACGATGCGCTCCGCGAGCGCCGGGGCCTGGTCCGGATCAAGCCGCCGCTCCAGGCCGAGCCGCACCACGAGATCCCCCAGCCCGGCCCCGGCGAGGGCGGCAAGCGCCTTGCGGTCGAGCGCCGCCTCGTCGGCAAGGCCGAGGGCGGCGAGGTCCACGGCCTCCGTCAGGGCGCGGCCCGGCCGGCGCTCCAGCGCGAACAGAAGGTTGGTGCGCAGCGTGCCGGTGATGACGATGGGGTCGCCACCCGCATAGGCCACGTGCCGCCCGACGACGGCCTCCGGGACATGGGCGAGATCATGCCCGCCCATGCGCACGGTGCCGCTGTAGAGCGAGATGGCGCGGCCGCAGACACGCGCCACCGCATGCTTGCCGCCGGCATCGGGTCCCTTCAGCGCCACCGCCGTGCCGGGGGGCACCTCGAAACTCACGCCTTCCAGCAACAGGCTGCCGGCCGGGTCCACCACGCCGAGGTCCGCCACCTTGAGGCTGCCGTCGAAGGCCGGTTCCGGACCGGGCGGCAGCTCCTGCGAGCCCTGCGGCCAGACCTCCCGGGTTTCAAGGTAATAGCGGGCGAAATCGTAGCGCACCTGGGCGATCAGGCGCTTCTCGTCCCAGTCGATCAGCTCCTTCAGGGGCTCGGGGATCTGGCCATAGGCCGCCACCACCGCCACCAGCTGGCCGATGTTGATGGCCCCCGACAGGGCCAGCCAGCCGCCGACGGAGTAGAACACCAGGGTCGGCACGTCCGACATCAGCAGGTTCAGCACCCGGTCGGTGAAATTCTGCCGTTTGAGGTCGAGGCTGGCCTCGGAGACGACGCCAAGGCGGTGGTCCACCGCGCCGCGCTCGAACGGGCTGGTGGCGAAGCCGTGGACGAGGGGCAGGCGGTCGATGCCCGCCATCACCCGTTTGCCCAGCGCCACCGCCTCGCGCTGGTAGACCTGCAGCTTGCGGGCATTGTCCGCCCGCTGGATGCCCAAGAGCACGTAGTTGAGCGCCAGGATGCCGATGGCGAAGCCGCCCAGCACGGCGTTCTGGGTGAAGATGAGCAGCGTCGCCGAGCCGATCAGGCCGGCGGACTTCAGCGGCTGCGCGAAGGCCATGCCGGCGAAGGGGGAGATGGGCCCCACCTCGAACCGCATCATGTTGCCCACTTCCAGCGCCTTGCTCTTCATGGGCGCTTCGGGCCGCAGCCGCTGGATCACGTCGAACAGCTGCCGCCTGAGGCCGACGATGATGCGCTCGCCAAGCCGCGCCTTCGCCATCTCGATCAGGCGGGTGATGTGCTGCTGGATCAGCTGGAGCGCGAACAGCACCAGCGCGAGCCCGGCGAGCAGACCGAAGGCGCTCACCTCGAAGCCCTTCGAGCGGAACAGCACGAAGCCGCCCAGTGCGTCGGGCAGGCCGATGTCGAGCTCGAGCAGGCGCGGAACCGTGCCGCCGATGGCGTCGGTCACGCCGTTGACGATGAGGCGCGGCAGTTCCAGCGAGGCATAGTTGAAGGGCAGCAGCAGCAGGACGAGGGCGAACAGCTTGATATGGCTCGCCGGAGCCACTCTCCAGAGGTAGCTGAGCACGTCGCGGGGCAGGGCGCCATTGGATGCCGCGCCCTGCCGGGCCGGAGCGTGTGTCTTGCTGTCAGGAGGGGTGGAAGGCACGCCGCTCATGTAACCGTTTTGCTGACGCAACGGCCGCTTTGCAAGCGCGAAGCGGCCCAAGGATACGCTCTAGCTGATGCTTCCGGCAGGCGTCGGGGTGGTGGAGGCATTCGCGCACCTCTCGGCATAGAGCGTGTAGAAGCGCGACAGCCGCTCCGGGCCTTCGCTGGCGAGGGCCTCGGCCATGGGCCGGGCCTCGTCGAGCCGGCCGGCACCATAGGCCGACATGAGCGCCGCGTGGCGCCGCGCCAGTGCGCCGAAGCCATCGGAGCTGGCGAAGGCGGCGTCTCCTGCCAGCAGATAGAGCTGGCTTGCCCGCGACTTGCCCTTCAGCATCAGTAGGTCGGCTTCCAGGAACGGCAGGTCGGCCACGGCGGCGCGCGTCGCCTCGGAGACCAGGATGTCCACGCGCATGGACTTGGTCGCCCCCTCGATGCGCGAGGCGAGGTTCACGTCATCGCCGAGGCAGGAATATTCCAGCCGCTGGTCGGAGCCGAGGTTGCCCACGCAGCACGGCCCGGTGGCGAGCCCGATGCCGCAGCGCACCGGTGAGAACGGCCGGCCCGCCGCCTCCGCCTGCCGGCGCCATTCCACGTTCAGGGCATCGAGCCGGGCCGACATGGCCAGCGCGCACAGCGCCGCGTTGCGGGCGTGGGCCGGATCGTCCACGGGCGCGTTCCAGAACGCCATGATGGCGTCGCCGATATATTTGTCGATGGTGCCGCCATGGGCCAGCACCACCTGCGTCATGGGGGTGAGATAGGCATTCATGAAGCGGGTGAGCGCCTGCGCGTCCATGGTCTCCGACAGCGATGTGAAATCGCGCAGGTCGCAGAACAGGATGGTGATCTCCCGCGTCTCGCCGCCGAGCACCAGGCGCTCGGGATTTTCCGCCAGCTTCTCCACCACCTGGGGCGAGACGAAGCGGCCGAACACCGAGCGCACCCATTTCTTCTGCTGCTGCTCGTCGCGATAGAGCGCCAGCACTCCCATGAGATAGACGCCGAGCACCGCCCACCCCGGCCCCATGGGATCGAGCAGCAGGTCGAGCCGGGTGAAGGCGAACCATGCCCCCGCCGCCAGCGCCGCCAGCACCCCCAGCCCGGCCACCCCCGCCGCCAGCGCCGGGACGCGGGGCAGGATCAGGGCCAGCAGCAGGCCCAGCACTGCGGTGAGCACCATTTCCGCCCCGCGCGCCCAGTCCGGCCGCACCAGGTTGGCCCCGGTCACCATGTGCTCGATGAGCTGGGCCTGGATTTCCACCCCCGCCACCGCCGCGTCGATGGGGGTGGCGCGGGTGTCCATGAGGCCGGCGGCGCTGGTGCCCACCAGCACGATCCGCCCCTCCAGCTCCTCCTGCGGCACGGTGCCATCCAGCACGGCGGCGGCGGAGAGGAAGCGGCGCGGGTCGGTGGGGGTAAAGCGCACCCGCACTTCCCCCTGGGCGTCGGTGGGCACGTCGAGGGCACCGATCTTCACTGCGGTGATGCCGGACTTGGTGCCGAAGCCCTCGTCGCCGCTGGCGTTGGAGGCGCGCACCACATAGGTGGTCGCCCCCTGCGCCACCCTGAGCGCCTCGGCGCCGAGGCCGGGCACCAGCTTGCCGTCGAACGCGAGCAGCAGGGGCACGCGGCGCACCACCTGGTCGCGGTCGGGCAGCCAGTTCAGCGCGCCGATGCCTTTTGCCGCCGCCGCAAGGCCGGGCAGGGGCGCCACCGCGCCGGCGAAGCGCGGCACGAAAGCGAGCGGATCATCACCGGCGGCGGCAATGCCCCATTTCGCCGGATAGGTGGTGCCGGTACGCGTTCCCGTGAGCACCGCGCCCAGCACGGACGGGCTTTCCGCAAGCGCGCGGGCGAGGATCTCATCATTGCTCGCGCGGCCGGCCAAAGCGGTCTGGACCGGTGCGCGCACATCCTCGGGCAGCAGGCCCACCACGGCGGCGGGGTCGAGCCGGTCCGGTTCGGAGAACACCATGTCGAAGGCGATGGCGCCGGCGCCCGATGCGGCAAGCTTGTCCACCAGCCGGGCCACTGTGGCGCGGGGCCAGGGCCATTGGCCGATGCGGGCAAGCGAGGCCTCGTCCACATCCACCACGCGCACCGGCAGGTCCGGGTCGTAGGCACGGGGAGCGGCGCGCTGGTAGAGGTCGAACAGGCCGTTGCGCGCGTCCGCCAGCGGGCCGGGATCGGCGCCCATGACCAGGAGGCCGGCGGCGAGGGGGCCGCCCACGGCGAGCCAATAGAGGCGGGACCACATGCGGCCGGCGCGCTTTCGCTGGATCGAACGGGTGGATCGAACGGCGCAACCCTAGAGCAAATCGGCGGCGATCGGAATCGGGGGCGGGGTGTGGAGCCGGGCCGGGAGCCCTCTCCCGCGTGCAGGCAGAGTTGGGAGGGGGAAGCGGGCTTCTCAGATCCGGCTCAGCGGGACAAGGCCGTGTCCCATTCCAGAACACCCGCTGGCCCAAGGCCTGCACGCAGCGGGAACACAGCATGACCGAATCGGTCGCGGCCAGGTTTTCGCGGTTCGTTCCCAAGGCTCGCCGCGATCCTGGCGCCTTGTCTCCTCCCCTCCCGCGTGGGAGAGAGCCGGCGCTTCTCCACCCCGTCGCCCTCCGGCTTGACCGGAGGGTCCATCTCGCCGCTTTTCCAAACCTCGCCGCGTTGCCCCCGCCGTTCCGTGGGTCGTCCGGTCAAGCCGGACGGCGACGGTGCTCTCTCGTCCTAAGGCGCCGCCCCGCCCCATCCTCGGTGCTCGGCTGGGCGCAAACCCCAAATGGAGGCCGGTTGACCGCACGCGGGAGAGGGAGCTTGGCCGGCTCTCTCCGCAACCGGGCGCTCGCCCCGTGGCGGGGCGTCTCTCCCCTTTGGCGGCGATCGGTGCTATCCAGTCGCGATGATGCGTTCTCCGGCAAATAAAGTCCCGGCCGACGACGGGCCGCACGTGCATCCCGCCTCGGTGGTCTCCGCGCTTGCAACCCTCGATGCGGAAAAGGCGGGCCTCGCGGCCCTGGCGGAAGCCATGGCAGGCCCTTTGGGCGCGGCCTTCGACGTGGCGGTGGCCACCATCCAGAATTCCCACGGCCGGGTCATCGTCACCGGCATGGGCAAGAGCGGGCACGTGGCGCGCAAGATCGCCGCGACGCTGGCCTCCACCGGCACGCCGGCCCATTATGTCCACCCCGCCGAGGCCAGCCACGGCGACCTCGGCATGATCACCACCGACGACGTGATCGTGGCCCTCTCCTGGTCCGGCGAGACGGTGGAACTCCACGATATCGTGGACTATTCGCGCCGCTTCGACGTGCCGCTCATCGCCTTCACCTCCAACACCCAGAGTGCGCTGGCTTCCAGCGCCAGCGTGGTGCTGAGCCTGCCGGTGGCGCAGGAGGCCTGCCCCCACGGGCTCGCCCCCACCACCTCCACCCTCATGCAGCTGGCGCTGGGCGACGCGCTGGCGGTGGCGCTGCTGCAGAGCCGGGGCTTCACCGCCCTCGATTTCCGCCAGTTCCATCCCGGCGGCAAGCTGGGCGCGAGCCTGAAGTTCGTGCGCGACGTGATGCGCCAGGGCGATGCGGTGCCGGTGGTGGCGGCCGGCACCCTCATGGGCGCCGCGCTGGTGGAGATGAGCACCAAGGGCCTTGGCTGCGTGGGCGTCGTGGGGCCGGACGGCGCGCTGACCGGCATCGTCACCGACGGCGACCTGCGCCGCCACATGGCCAACGACCTGCCGACCCGCACGGTGGACGAGATCATGACCGCCGCGCCCAAGACGGTGCGGCCGGACCAGCTCGCCTCCGAGGCCCTCAACATCCTCAACAGCCGCAAGATCACGGCCCTGATGGTGGTGGAGGGCAAGGCGCCCGTGGGCGTGCTGCACATCCACGACCTGCTGCTGACCGGCATCGCCTGAGGCTCGGGCTCAGGCCACCTGCGGCGCATCCCCCGGCCGCGTGGCGATCAGGTCGCGCAGGGTGAGGATGGTGGCGGCGTCCGCCACCCCGTCCACCTTGGCGGGGCGGAAATGGCGCTGGAAGGCGGCGACCACATCGGCGGTTTCGGCATCGTAAGCGTCGGTCAGCTCGATGCCGTAGCCGTAGAGCGCGAGCATGGCCTTGAGCGCCGCCACCGGCTCCCCCGCATCCCCCAACATGAAGAAGCGCCCGCCCTCGACCCGCGACGGCGGCACCAGATGGCCGATGCCGGCAGCATGCAGGGCGCCCCAGGGAAAATTCTCCCCAGGATCGCGCTTGCGCCCCGGGGCCACGTCCGAATGGGCGAGCACCCGGTCGGCGCGGATGGCGTGGCGGGCGACGATGTCGGCCGATAGGGCGATCACCGCCGCGATCTGCACGGCGGGAAAGTCCGGCAGGCCGTAATCATGGCCGCCATTGACGATCTCGATGCCGATGGAACGGGAATTGGTGTCGGTGACGCCCTCCCAGGACGAGCGGCCCGCGTGCCACGCCCGCGCCGCCTCGGCCACCATCTGCACCACGCTCCCGTCCTCGCGCACGACATAGTGGCAGGACACCTCCGAGGCGGGGGTGCGCAGCAGCTCGATGGCGGCATCCGCACTCGCCATGCCGGTATAGTGCAGCAGCAGCATGTCCAGCTTCGCCCGGCGCGGCCCGAAATTGGGCGAGGGCGCAAGACTCTCCACGCACGGGCTGTCGGGGGCGGAGAGAAGCTCGGGCATGGGCGTTTCAGGCATGCTCATGCCAGCCTCCGCTGCCGGGTGATGAGGGAATAGGCGGCGTTCAGCGCCGCCACCCGGTCGTTGGCGAGCTTGATGGCGGCGGGTGGCAGGCCGCGCCCGGCGATCTTGTCGGGGTGGTGGCTGGCCACCAGCGCCCGCCAGCGCGCCTTCACCTCCTCGTCCGAGGCGCCCGGGTCGAGGTCGAGCACGGCATAGGGGTCGCCGGGCCGGCGCACGTGCCGCGCCTCGATGCGGGCATAGGCGGCACCGGTGAAGCCGAGGATGCGGGCGACCTCCTCCAGGAACATCAGTTCCTTCTCGTGCAGGGCATGATCGGCCTTGGCCACGTGGAACAGGGCGTCCAGCAGGTCCTCGCGGGTGTCGGGATCGTCGGCGAACATCTGCGCCACCTGCCGGGCGTAGGAGTCGAAGCCGGCAGTGTCCTGCTTGGCGAGATTGAACAGGCGGGCCACGGCGTCGAGGTCCTCGGGCGGGATGTCGAACACCTCGCGGAAGGCCTCAACCTCCGCCGGCACCACCACCCCGTCGGCCTTGGCCATCTTGGCGGAGAGCGCGATGAGCGCCACCGAGAAGGCGGCGGGCTTTTCCGCCGGCGCGAGCAGCAGCCGGTCAAGGGCGTGCCCCGCCAGCGCGCCGAGCAAGGCGCCGAGCGGCCCACCCAGCGCAAATCCCACACCCGCTCCCCCGATCAGACCGTAAGCCACGCGTCCCTCCGCCGTTGCCGCGTTGCAGCTAACGGGGCGGCGCGGCGCTCTCAAGGCGGATCAGCCCAATTCGAAGCTGGTGATGCCGAAAATCCGCGCGAGCGGCAGGTCCGGGGCCGGGCCGCGATACATGCGCGCGGTCTCGAACACCGGGGCAAGCCCCGCCGCCTCGGCGAGGGCGCGGGCGGCGGCATTCGGCTCGGGCACGTCGAGGAACACCGGCCCGCCCTGTGCGGTGGCCACCAGCGTGCCGAACAGGGCGGCGGCCGCCTCTGCGTCGTCGGCGAACAGGGGGCCGATCTTGTGGCCCTCGCGGCAGCGGCGGATGACGCCGTAGCCCTTAACCGCGCCCTCCGCGACGAACGCGCAGGCGCGGCCGAAGGGTGGGGCGAGCCAAGCCTTTAGGAAGTCGGGGCGGGCAAAGCCGAAGCAGGCGGCATCCAGCGCCGCCACGCCGTCGCGATGGGCCGGGGCGATGTCCACCACGCGGGGATCGCTCGCGCCGGCCTTCGCCGTTCCGCCATAGCGGATGTTGCGATGGGCGAGGACGAAGCCGGAACGGGCATAATTGTCCTGCTGCGCCAGCACGCCGTCGAGGCCCACCGTGCCCCGAAGGGAGGTGAAGGTGTCCTGCCACAGGGCATAGCCGAGCCCCCGGCCGCGCAGGTCCGGCCGGCAGATGTAGAACCCCACGAAGGTGAAGAGCTCTTGATAGGTCGTGGCGGAGATGACCGTCGCCAGCGCGCCGTCGCGGAACAGGCCGCGGAAGGCGGCTTTGTCCTGGGCGAGGAAGGCGTTCGCATCGGCAAGGCCGGGGTTCCAGCCCTCCCGGGCGGCCCAGTCCACGACGGTTTCCACCTCGGCGGGATCGAGGGTGCGGATGGTGGTGGTCATGGCTTCCCCTCTGCCTTCAAGGTGCCGTGTCCTTGCTCCTAATCCTGCTCGCTCACCGGCGGCGGGGCCGTCCGCGCAACGGTTTCGAGGAAGCCGGCGAGGTCCTCGGTGATGTGGTCCACATAGGCGTCCTCGCGGCCCTCGAACTCCCAGCTCTCGCGGGCGGCGATGGTCTCGTCCGGCGGTACCACCAGCACGGTGACCATGCCCAGCCGGTGCGGCACCTCCAGGTTGCGGGCGAGGTCCTCGAACATGGCCGAGCGGGTCGGGTCCACGCCATGGGCCCTCAGGAAGCGCAGATAGGCTTCCTCGGTGGGCTTGGGGTGGAATTCGGCGGCCACGATGTCGTGCACGGCGGCGAAATGGGCATCGATGCCTAGCTTTTCCAGCACGTTGCGGGCGTGGCGCTCCGAGCCGTTGGTGTAGACGATCTTCGCCCCCGGCAGCGCCTCGATGGCGGCGGCAAGGCGCGGCGAGGCGTCCAGCCCCGACAGGTCCACGTCATGCACGTGGGCGAGGAAGGCGTCCGGCTCCACCCCGTGCTCGATCATCAGGCCGCGCAGGGAGGTGCCGTAGCGGCGGTAATACTCCTTCTGGATGCGGAAGGCGTCGTCCGGCGGAATGCCCAAGAGGTCCGAGATGTAGCCCTTCATGCGGGCGTCGATCTGGAACCACAAATCGTGGTGGGCGGGGTAGAGGGTGTTGTCGAGGTCGAACACCCAGGTGTCCACCGCGTCGAAGGCTACGGAAGGCTTGCCGGGAAAAGGGCTCAGGAGAGGAATTGTCATGGGGTGCCGCGACTTGATCGTCTTCGAGCTGCGCGGATACACGCGCGGGCAGAAGACGCGTTGAAACGGACGAGGCGCCCCGCGACCGCGCGAAACACCCTCGTGGACGGATCGCCGCACCCGCTCGGCGGGCCACAGAATGCCTCAGAAGGGGCCGCGGGAATAGATCTCGCCCAGCGCGGCTTCCAACTGGGCGATCCGGCTCCTGTAGGCACCGGAGAGGCAGGAGCTATCGCCGCCGCAGGTGGAGCGCTGGGCCAGCCAGGCCCGCTGCGCGTCCTGGATCATGCCGCGCTGGCCCATGGCGACCAGCTTCGTGAGGACGCCGTAGAGGGTGGACATCTTCACATCGAGTTGGGCGAGGTCGCAGCTGTCGCAGACCGCCTTTTCGTCGGCCGCGCGGGCGGTGGCGCAGTCGAAGCTTGCCGCCCCGGCCGGGGCGAGCGCGAGGAATGTGGCGGCAAGCACTGCGGGGGCGACGGCGAGGGTGGAGGACAGGCGGACGGGCAGCAGTGACATGATGTTACCTCTCCTTGGAGGGGGCGCCTTGGACAATTCTTGCGGTGCATGAACCTGGGTCAGGCGAGGGCTACCGTGTCACCCACGGCCACCCGCCCGGAGCGCACCACCTTGGCATAGATGCCGCAATCCGTGTGGCCGTAGGCGGCCATCAGCCCCTTCACCACGTTGAGGTCGCGGGTGGCGGTCTCAGGGTTCACGTTCACCGCGGCGCAGCGCTCGGTGCGCTTGAGCACGGCGATCTCGGCCGCGCCCACCTTCAGGCGCTGGCCCGCGAGCGTCAGCTCCGCACCGGTGGGCCAACCCTCCAGATGCAGGTTCATACGGAAACGGCGGGGATCGAGCGTTGCGCCCATGCGGGCTTCCAGATCGCGCACACTGTCGAGGTTGAGCAGGGACAGGAAGCCCGAGCGCAGGGAATCGGTGAAGCGGAAGCCGTCCGGCGCGGTGAGCAGCCTCAGCGGCCCGCGCGCCTCCTCGCCCATGTAGAAGGTGAGGAAGGCTTCCACCTCCGCCCGGCCGTCCGCCGTGGAGAGGTCGGCGCGGACCGCCTCGTGGCCGTCGAGGGCGAGCGTGAGCGTCGCTGTTTCTGGCTCGTAGCGGGAGGCGAGGCCGGCAAGGCGGGCGTCGCGCATCAGCATGAGGAATGCGGTCTTGGGCCGGTAGGCGGGGGCGTCGGGGTCGAACCCACTGGCGCCGTTCTCCACCGCATAGAGCCGGTCGTGCGGGAAGAAGGCGCCGGCCTCCAGCGTCACCGCCTCAAGGGCTTCCGGCGACAGCCCCTTCACCGGATGACGGTAGATGGCCTTGAGGGTGGCGGTGGGCAGGGCCTGTGGTGACGCGGCATCGGCGGCGGGCGAGACGGGCGCTGGGGGCACAGGCGCGGGCATGGCGATCTCTCCGGTTCAGCGCCGCCCCTCCCATGCCGGGCAGCCATGGTCAAGGCCATGGAAATTTCGCCTGGATCAAGGCGGCCGGTGGAGATCGGTCCAAGCTGCCGGACAGCACGAAAGGGGGCTGAGCCTTGTCCACGCAGGATCCGTGCGAAATCAGCCGCAGACCCCTTCCGTTGCCGCCGGGCCACACCCACATGAGGCACGGCACAGGTTCGTTCCATCTGTGCAGCGGTAGCCGGGGATGCCGGGACCGTGTCCCACCGTGCCCCCTATGCTTCCTGAGAAGGTACCGGGCGCGAGAAGGAGGAGAGACATGAATTTTGAGATCTATACCGAGCGCGCGCGCGGCTTCGTCCAGTCGGCCCAGTCGCTGGCGACCCGGGAGGGTAACCAGCAGTTCACGCCCGAGCACCTGCTCAAGGTGCTGATGGACGATCCCGAAGGCCTGTGCTCGGGCCTGATCCAGCGCGCGGGCGGCAATCCCGTGCTGGTGCGGGCCGAGGTGGAAGCGGCGCTGAAGAAGCTGCCGAAGGTGGAAGGCGGCTCCGGCCAGGTCTATCTCAGCCAGCAGCTGGCCAAGGTGTTCGAGACCGCCGAGCAGGCAGCCAAGAAGGCGGGCGACGGCTATGTCACCGTCGAGCGCATGCTGCTCGCCCTGACCATCGAGAAGGACACCGAGGCGGGCCGTATCCTGGTGAAGGCCGGCGTGACGCCGCAGACCCTGAACGCGGCCATCGAGGCCCTGCGCAAGGGCCGCACCGCGGACAGCGCCACCGCCGAGAATGCCTATGACGCCCTGAAGAAATACGCCCGCGACCTCACCCAGGCCGTGCGGGACGGCAAGCTCGACCCGGTTATCGGCCGCGACGAGGAGATCCGCCGCACCATCCAGGTGCTGGCGCGCCGCACCAAGAACAATCCCGTGCTCATCGGCGAGCCCGGCGTCGGCAAGACCGCCATCGTGGAGGGCCTCGCCCGCCGCATCGTGGACGGCGACGTGCCGGAGAGCCTGAAGAACAAGAGCCTGCTGGCCCTCGACATGGGCTCCCTCATCGCCGGCGCGAAATATCGCGGCGAGTTCGAGGAGCGCCTGAAGAGCGTGCTCTCCGAGGTGGAGAGCGCGGAAGGCGGCATCATCCTGTTCATCGACGAGATGCACACCCTGGTCGGCGCCGGCAAGACCGACGGCGCCATGGATGCCTCCAACCTCTTGAAGCCGGCGCTGGCCCGCGGCGAGCTGCACTGCGTCGGCGCCACCACGCTGGATGAATATCGCAAGCACGTGGAGAAGGACGCGGCCCTGGCCCGTCGCTTCCAGCCCGTCTTCGTCTCCGAGCCCACGGTGGAGGATACCGTCTCCATCCTGCGCGGGCTGAAGGAGAAGTACGAGCTTCACCACGGCGTGCGCATCACCGATTCGGCGCTGGTGTCGGCGGCGGTCCTGTCCAACCGCTACATCACCGACCGCTTCCTGCCCGACAAGGCCATCGACCTGATGGACGAGGCGGCTTCCCGCCTGCGCATGCAGGTGGATTCGAAGCCCGAGGAGCTGGACAGCCTCGATCGCGAGATCATGCGCCGCAAGATCGAGCAGGAGGCCCTCAAGAAGGAGACCGACACCGCCTCCAAGGACCGCCTGAAGCGCTCCGAGAAGGAATTGGCCGACCTTGAGGAGAAGGCTTCCGTCCTCACCTCCAAGTGGAAGGCGGAGAAGGAGAAGCTGGGCGCCGCGACCACGCTGAAGTCGAAGCTCGATCAGGCGCGGGCGGATCTGGCCACCGCGCAGCGGCAGGGCGAATACCAGAAGGCTGGCGAGCTGACCTATTCGGTCATCCCCGAGCTTGAGAAGAAGCTCGCCGAGGTCGAGAAGGCGGGCGCAGCCGGGCAGATGGTGGAAGAGGCAGTGACGCCGAACCACATCGCCGGCGTCGTCTCGCGCTGGACCGGCGTGCCGGTGGACAAGATGCTGGAAGGCGAGCGCGAGAAGCTCCTGCGCATGGAGCTGGAGCTGGCCAAGCGCGTGGTGGGCCAGTCGGAGGCCGTGGCCGCCGTCTCCACCGCCGTGCGTCGCGCCCGCGCCGGCCTCCAGGACCCGAACCGGCCCATCGGCTCGTTCCTGTTCCTCGGCCCCACCGGCGTCGGCAAGACCGAGCTGACCAAGGCGCTCGCCGAATTCCTGTTCGACGACGAGACCGCCATGGTCCGCATCGACATGTCGGAATACATGGAGAAGCACTCCGTGAGCCGCCTCATCGGCGCGCCTCCCGGCTATGTGGGCTATGACGAGGGCGGTGCCCTCACCGAGGCGGTCCGCCGCCGGCCCTACCAGGTGGTGCTGTTCGACGAGGTGGAGAAGGCCCATCCGGACGTGTTCAATGTCCTCCTGCAGGTGCTCGACGACGGGTGCCTCACGGACGGGCAGGGGCGCACGGTGGACTTCCGCAACGTGCTTATCGTCATGACCTCCAACCTCGGCGCCGAATTCCTCGCCGACCCGCGCCAGCCCATGGGCTTCAAGGTGCCGGGCCACGAGGGAGAGACCGTGGTGTCGGACGAGGAGGCCTACGATATGGTGATGGGGGCGGTGCGGCGTCATTTCCGCCCTGAATTCATCAACCGCATCGACGAGATCGTCATGTTCCACCGCCTGAAGCGGGAGCAGATGGACTCCATCGTGGACATCCAGATGGGCCGGCTGCGCAAGCTGCTGGAGGATCGCAAGATCACCATCGAGCTGTCCCCCGAGGCGCGGGCCTTCCTCGCCGAGAAGGGTTACGACCCGGCCTATGGCGCGCGTCCCCTGAAGCGCACCATCCAGAAGCTGGTGCAGGACCCGCTGGCCGAGAAGATCCTCGCCGGCACCGTCCTGGACGGCGCAACGGTGAAGGTGGGCCTGGACAACGGCCAGCTTACCTTCGCGGGAGAGGCGGCGCCGGTGGACCAGGCCGCCTGAGGACGGTCCGGTCCCGAGCGGCTGAGAACAGAAAGGCCCTCCCCATCGGGAGGGCCTTTTTCATTCCTCCCGCAAGGTCTATGGCGTCCGCGCCGGACCGGGGAGCGAACGATGCCGATACCGATGGATCTCCAGCACGCCACCGAGGATTTCGAGCGCTTCCTCGCCGACGCGCGGGATACGGCGAGCCTTGGCACGCGCAATCAGGCCTACACCATGGTGGACGGGGTGTTGCGGGTGTTCCGGCGGCGCCTGTCGCTGGAAGACGCCATCCGCTTTGCCGGGGTGCTGCCGCCCGTGCTCCGGGCGATCTTCGTCGCGGATTGGGATCCAGCGGAGCCGCGGCGGACATTCACGGACCGGGCGGCGCTGACGGCCGAGGTGCAGGATTTGCGCCGGCACCACAATTTCGCGCCGGCCTCCGCCATCGCCGACGTGGCTGCGGCCTTGCGGCGGAACATGGAGGCGGAAAAGCTCGACCGCGTTCTTGCTATTTTACCCGAGGGCGCGGCCGGTTTCTGGGCGGTGTGATGGGCGTCGCAGGCTGAAGGCGCGGGCCGCGCGGGGATCGCGGCCGATCGATCAGTTGCCGCGCGCGGTCTGGAGCAGGGCTTCGGCACGCGCCACGGCGGCGGTGAAGAAAGGCTGGTTCTTGGCTTCCTTGGCGAAGCAGGTGCGATAGGCGGCGGAGCCTTCGTCCTCGGCCCGGGAGGCGTCGTCCCAGCGCGGATCGTCATCCTTCTTCGACTTCTGCGCGGCGGCGCGCAGCGTCTTGGCCTTGGCGGCATAGGTCTTCCAGACCTGGTCGCAGGCGGGAATGGACTTGATGGTCACCTTCGCCTCGCTGGTGCCGATGATCACGCGCCCGTTCGCGATGCGGGTGATGACGATGCTGTCGGGCACCTGGTTCGCCGCCACGTCCTGGCTGAAGAGGCCGAGGGCCGCGTAGGTTGTCTCGCCTTCGGTGGCCGCCACCGGCAATTGCGTATAGATGGCGAAGGCGGCGTCGCTGCTGATGGCGTAGGTGTAGAAGAGGTCTGTCGCCATGGCGGCCTTGATGCCGCCCGCCAGCTCCGGCGGCGCGTTCTCTTCCTTCGCGCGTGCGGCGAGCCACGCGGCGAACACCGGCTCGGGCGAGACCAGCAGGCGTGTGGTGAAGTCGGCGTCGGAAAACCGCAGGCCATCGGGCTCGCCCGATTCGATCTGGCCGTCCAGCAGCGTGCCCGGCGAAAAGGTGGGCGGGGCGTTGAGACCCTTGAACGTAAGCGGGCCAAGGAGTGCGGCCATGCGCTTCTGCAGTGTCGCGAGGGCCGCCTCGTCGCGCTTGTACAGATCGTCCGGATTCGCCCCGGCCTTCTCCGCAGCCGCGAGCGCCGCCACGGCCTTGTCGCGGGCGGCGATATAGTCGTCGTCCGCTTGTCCCGCCACCGCGGCAAGGGGCACGCTGGCGGCGAGAAGCACGACGCCGGCAGTCTGCAGGGCAAGGCGGCGGGCGAAGCGGATCATGAGCGGTGCTCGCAGTGGTCGAAAACAGGCGGCGCATACTGGCGCGGTCCCGACGGGACCGGAACATCCGCCGCTGTCGCAGGCGGGGCGGATTACGTGCCGGCCTGGCGGCATCGCAGGCCGGCCGGATGGCGCAGGGATCCGCCTTCAGGCCGGCCTGGCCTGAAGGCGCTCGGGACTGGCCCTCAGTTGCTGGCGGCCTTCTTGGCGCCGGCACTGGCGGCCGCGACGCGGGGCGGCACCGGCGCATGGCTCAGCAGCGCCTCGATACGCTCACGCTCGCGCTTGAACTCGGCGAGGAAGCGCCCGTCCAGCGCCCGGCCGCGCGGCAGCTTGATGCGCATGGGATCCACGAAATTGCCGTTGATCTTCACCTCGTAATGGAGGTGCGGGCCGGTCGAGAGGCCGGTGGTGCCGATATAGCCGATGAGCTGGCCCTGGCGCACCGTCATGCCCTCGCGGATGCCGCGGGCAAATCCCGATTGGTGGGAATAGGTGCTGACATAGCCGTTGGCGTGCTGGATCTCGGTGTGCTTGCCGTAGCCCGATTTCCAGTTGGCATAGATGATGGTGCCGTTGCCGGCCGCATAGATGGGGGTGCCGATGGCGTCGGCCCAGTCCACGCCAGTGTGCAGCTTGGAATAGCCGAGGATCGGATGGCGGCGATAGCCGAACGGCGAGCGCATGATGCCGCCGGCAAGCGGCTTTCTGACCAGGAACTTCTTCGCGCTCTTGCCGTCGTCGTCGTAATAATCGACCACGCCGTCGTCGGCGGTCTGGAAGCGGTAGTAGCGCCGGGTTTCCTTGTTCACCGTGAGCGCGGCGTAGAGCACGTCGTTCGACGCACCGGGATCGTCTGAGTACAGGATCTCGAAATTGTCACCCGGACGCACCCGGCGCTGGAAATCCACGTCGAAGGAATAGACGCGGATGATGTCGGCGATGACGGCGCGCGGCACTTCGTTGCGCAGGCAGGTCTCGTAGACGCTCTCATAGAGGCGGATGCCGGGCCCGCTGTCGTCGTCGTCCGTATCCTCGGAGATGCCTGCGATCTCGGTTTCCGACGGCTCGGGTACGTTCACGAACTCGTCCTTGTCGGACAAGGCGACGGTGCCTTCGTGGCCAAGGTCGCTGAAGATCGACACCCGCAGCGGGCGGACCCGCTTGTTCTCTTCCTGGAGCAGCATGCGCATGCGCAGGCCGTCCTTCACCTGGCCGTCGCGGCCCCGGCCGAAGGCGGCGGCGGCGGCGCGCGCGTCCTCCTTGGAGACGCCGTTGTCGATGAGGATGGAGGCGATGGTATCGCCCTTCTTCACCACCACGGCCGTATCGGACCAATCGTTGCCGCCGGAGGTCTCGTCCGAGGTCTTGGGCACGAAGCTGATGTTGCCGGGCATGGCCTGCTGGGCCGGCAGGCCGGGGGCATGGGCGCCGGGCACCGCGCTTCCCGGCAGTCCGGCACCGTTGCCCAGGGCGTCGCCGACGCTGGCGTACGACAGATAGGGCGTGGGGGAGGCCGGAGGGGCAAAGCCGGGGCCGCCGACGATGGCGGGGGGCAGGGCACCCGGATTGCCTGGCCCGGGGCGGCTCAGCTCGGCCACTTCGCGCACCTTGACCAGCACGTTCTCCATGGGAGTCGCTGCGCCCAGCTTGGTGCTCTGCGGCAGGCTCGACAGGTCGCGCATCACCAGGGTGACTTCCCCGGTCGGCTCGGCCTGCGGCGCCGCCTCTTCCTTGGAGACCGATTCAGCCACCACCTGGGCCGGGTTGAAGCGCGGGATATTGGCCGAGACCGAGGTGGTGCTCATGGCGAGGTTCGCCGCGACGCGGGTGAAGGGGCGCACCTTGATGATCTCGCGGTCGCCCACCTTGGTGGCGGTGGAGACGCGGAAGGTCTGGCGTGCCGATGCGCTGTCGCCGAGCAGGGACATGCGATCGCCCTTGCGGGCGGCATTGACCGGGCGCTCGCCCAAAGCGAGGGCGCCGCGGATGGTATTGCGTACCTTTTCGGGCATCAGGGCGAAGCGGTGTTCGCCGTCGAGCGCGGCATAGACCGCGCCGCCCATGAGGAAGGAGCCGCACAGGGCCGTCAGAAGCGTGGCCGCGAACCAGCGCACGGAAACCCGGCGACGGTCGATGTCTTCCTCGTCTCCGTCCACCCCGAGCGGGGGGTCCTCGCCGAGCCCGGCTGCGCTTGTGGCATCGCGCCAGGCTCCGGCAGATCGTCGATGCTGCAAAATCCGTCCCTTCAGCTGAGCGCGCGCCGGCAGCGCAAAGGCTTAACTTTCACCAAGACGTAAAGCGGACCATGCCTTTCGCCTTGCGACCCGTCAATGTCGGGCCGCATGTGAGGGGCAGGTCGCGGCGAAAGCATGGCAGGGCCACTCCTACCGGGCTCGCGCCTCGCGCGCGCGTACTAATACATGTAGAGGACACGGGTCGCGCCCGACCGGTGGGCTTCCATGCGGCGGCGGGGGCGAGCCGGGCGGATGGGCTTTCGCGTTTTCGGCGCTGACGCGCGAAATCGGCTGACTCGCGAGAATTCCGAATCTCTTTTTTGCGCCGCCGGGGCAGGGGAGGGCGCCCGGCCGTTCACCGCACTGCAAGTTATGCACAGGCATAAAACCATTGCAGTGCAACATTTCCAGCCGAATAGCCGGCCAACATTTCCACAGCGTCACACCGGTGCAATTATCTGCTGGAGGCACCCTGTTGACACGTCGGGGGGGCCTCCTTATAACACGGCCATCGACGACGCGCTGCCGCCGCCCACTGGACGGAGGACGGCGCGTCTCCGACGCTCCTCACGACAGATTGTTGTGAAGCCGCCGGTTTACAAGCCGGAGGATGAGGCGTCGGTTCCC